>NZ_JBFHJO010000039.1:0-25428 GCF_041595835.1 Marinobacter sp.
CTTTCCTGCCAGCCCCAGCAGTCTCCCGCGATACGAGACAGTGAACTTGAGTCACTTTGTGCAATACCCATTAGATACTCTCTTTTTGAAGCAATGATTCCATGATTTTCAGTTCCATAACCAGCTGATCAGCAAACTCTGGGCCAACAAGGAAAACTAGAATTAATGCCAATAAAATCAATATGATAAGATTTGAAGGGAATATCAGGGATGGAAAGAAGCCTCGAAGCTTCTCAACCATGAAACATAGGATTTCACTTTTGAAATGCAGCTGTCGCAGCTACGATAGGCCATATATCCCTATAAAAAAGAAGTCGCCATGCCCTCAGAACATCGTAAACCTCGCATCACTGCCCTGATCAGCCACCTTACTTTTGATGGCCAGCCCAGCAAGTTGACGCGGACGCTGAATGAAATCCTGCCGCGATACGAACAACAGGCAGACGTACAAATCGTTGAGACATCCGTCGATAAGCTTCTCTCTACAGCCAGAGCCATCGAACAAAAACAAAGTGCTGACATCCTGATCTGCTCCAGCGCATCAGCAGAATTTTTACGGAAAAAGGTCTCCATCACCATTTTGTCGTTCAGGATGGGTGAGTACGACTTAATTCGCGCCATTAACCTCGCCAAAGAACGCGGCACCAAAGCGGGCATTCTCACCCACCAGCGCACACTGAAAGAACTGGAAGAAATGTCCGGGCTTTTCACGGTTGAAGTATCGCAGGCGATCTACACCTCTTTGCAGGATGCCCGAGAAAAGATCCGGGCCTTTGTTGATCAGGGGATTCACGTAATCATCGGGTCTCCCACCGTCGTCGAGCTGGCGGAGGCTGCCGGGGCAGAAGGTGTGTTTGCTATCAACGCAGACGCCGTACGACTGACACTCGACGATGCACTGGCCATTTGTCACAGCCGTGCAGAAGAAGCACAAAAGCACCGGCGCATTCATGCTGTACTCAAGCACTTGAATGAGGGGGTCATTGCGCTGGACGCCACAGGCAAGGTCTTTTCTGTTAATACCAGCATGAACTCCCTGCTAAAACCTCTCCAGCCTGTCTCCATCGGTGACCGTGCGACGGAACACTTCCCTGACATTGATATTGACGGGGTACTGCAAACCGGAAAACCCATTGAAAGCCAATTGAGCTCTCGCGGTCATCAACGCCTGGCGATCAGCGTCCTGCCGATCATAGAAAATGGCCAGATAGATGGAGCGATACTGACGTGCCAGGAGATTCGGGAGATCCAGCGCACAGAACGGCGACTGCGCTCTCAAAGCCGTCCCAGCCACTTCATAGCCAGGTACAATTTTGAACAATTGATCGGCAAGGATCCGTCCTTTCAGAAGGCTGTTCACCTAGCGAAACTTTACGCCCATTCCGACTCTACCGTGCTGATTACCGGAGAAAGCGGAACCGGAAAGGAGCTTTTCGCGCAAAGCATTCACAACGCAAGTGACAGACAACAGATGCCATTCGTTGCGATCAACTGTGCAGCTTTCCCGGAAACTCTGCTCGAAAGCGAGCTCTTTGGTTATGATGACGGAGCGTTCACCGGCAGTCGCAAGGGCGGTAAGCCCGGCCTGTTCGAAGCCGCGCACAACGGCACCATATTTCTCGACGAAATTGGCGACATGCCGATTCACCTTCAAACGCGGTTGCTACGGGTACTGCAAGAACGCCAGGTTCTCCGCCTGGGAGCCTCAGAACCCACGCCCATCAACATCCGGGTCATTGCAGCCACACACCGAGACCTGCAACAACAAATCGCCAGCAGCCAGTTTCGAGAAGATTTGTTCTATCGACTAAACACCCTGAGAATATCTATCCCCTCGCTGCGCCAGCGCATTTCAGATATTCCAGCCCTTGCCAACCTGATTGCAAAAAACCTCACTCAAGGCGATACCACCCGAGAACAGGCCACAACTGAAATACTGAACACGCTTATGCCTCAGCTGATGAAGCATAAGTGGCAAGGAAACATCCGGGAACTTGAGAACATTATTGAGCGCGCCTTTTTGTTCAGCCGTTTCCCTGACGCTCCACAACCACTCGATGCGCTGTTTCCGGAACTCTTCCCTTCTGCAACGGAACAAGCCCCCTCATTAAAAACGCCGAAAGAGAACCTGCACACGTTTGGCAAAGCGGCCGAGATCACACTCATCCGGGAGACGCTCGACGCCCACAATGGTGATATGAACAAAACCGCCAAGGCTCTCGGCATTAGTCGCTCTACGCTTTGGCGCAGACTTCGCCGCTCCCAATCTCAGAATCAAAGGTGAAACATCCAATCAAAAAATGAAACACAGATTTCAAATATGAAACACGAAATACACCTGCCAACCGCCCGATCATAACCCCCATTCCCCGCCAGGCGCTGCAATCAGCGAGCAGCGCCAAACTGGCATGCATTCTGCTATCTCAGGTAATACAAACTTATTGGTCGCCCGGTGATGACGCATGGGCACAAAAAAAATAATAACCGGAGGTGTGTTTTGAAAGGCTTAATGATGGATGTTCCCCTGAACATCAAAACGATCATGTCCCATGCGGCAATGGTTGCCGCCGACACCAAGCTCATCAGCCGTCGAGCAGATGGAAGCATCTCCAGGCTTACCTACAGTGATGCTTTTGCCCGGACAGCCAGGCTGGCTAACGCTCTGGATCATCTGGAGCTGTCCTCAGAAGCCAGAGTGGGCACACTCGCCTGGAACGACCATAGGCACTTCGAGCTCCACTACGCAATCCCCTGCACTGGCCGCATCTGCCATACCGTCAATCCGAAACTGTTTCCCGAACAAATCAAATTTATTATTAACGATGCACAAGACGAAGCCCTGTTCATCGACCCCCAATTCATACCCATGATCGAAGCGATGCAAGATCAGCTTCCTTCCGTAAAACACTGGATAGCGCTTTGTTCAGCCAACGAGCTGCCACAAAGTTCACTACCTGATCTGCAGGCTTATGAGAACCTGCTGGGCTGCGAGCAAGACAGTTACGACTGGCCCCTCCTGGATGAAAACAGGGCCAGTAACCTCTGTTACACCTCCGGAACAACGGGAGACCCCAAAGGCGTGCTTGGGAGCCACCGCAGTATCGTTTTGCAGTGCATGTCACAAAATATGGCGAGCCAGCTCGGCCTGACGTCTGAAGATGTCGTGATGCCTCTGGTTCCTATGTTCCACGTTAATGCCTGGTGCATGCCCTACAGTGCCCCGATGGCTGGCGCGGCTCTGGTGCTGCCCGGACCGCACGTATCAGATGCCGCGGCCATCACCGATCTTATCAATCAGGAAAAAGTGACGTTCTCATTGGCTGTGCCGACCTTGTGGAGCGGTATTAATCAGTTCCTCAACGCCTCAGGCACTAGCATCCCCAGCCTTGAACGGGGCGTTATCGGTGGTGCCGCAGGCGCCCTGCAGCTTTATCAGGACATGGATCGCCATGGTGTCACGCTGGAGAATGGCTGGGGCATGACAGAACTCAGCCCCATCGGGAGCTACAACCGTTATCTACCCAGCCACGACCAGTTACCCAAAGAAGATCAGGCAGAACAGCGCCTCAAGTCCGGCCGACCGTTGTTTGGCATCCAAATGCGAATCGTTGATGAAGACGGCAACAGCCTGCCCCATGACGGTGAGACAACCGGAGTTCTCGAAATCCGGGGGCCCTGGGCTTGCAGCGCCTATTACGGCAAACCCCGTGAGCATGACTGGTTCAATACGGGTGACGTAGCAACCATTGACCCTTCCGGTTACATGCGCATAACCGACCGGGTTAAAGATGTCATCAAATCCGGTGGGGAGTGGATCAGCTCTATCGAAATCGAGAATGTCGTCATGTCACACCCAGGCGTTCGTGAGGCCGTCGTCATTGGCGTAGCTCACCAACACTGGAGCGAACGCCCGCTTCTTATCGTTGTGCCTGATGACAATTATCCGACATTAACCTCTGACCAGCTTCTGAGCTACCTGGAAGGGAAAGTTCCCAAATGGTGGATTCCGAATGCCTGTGAGTTTGTTGACACCTTGCCTCATACCGCAACAGGAAAAGTGAGCAAGAAAATGTTGCGAGAAAATTTCAACCACTATCAGTGGGCCTGATGTCTCGCGACGTCCTGGCAGAACTGGCCTGAATATAACAATAGAGAACGCCATGAATCCTCTAAGAATCATTGAAACGTTCAATCTGATCACCGGAAAAGTATTCAGTTTTTTCGTCTTCCTCGGTATGGCTATCGTCGTTTACGAAGTCATCGCCAGGTATGTGTTCAATGCGCCGTCCGTTTGGGCACCCGGCTATACCCAACGGGTGTTTGCGGGCTATTTCATTCTGATTGGCGCTTACACCCTTATCAAAGGGGGGCATGTGCGAGTGGATATTCTTCTGGACACCCGGTCGCCCCGGTGGAATGCCTTTACAAATATCCTCAACTACCTCGCGCTTGTGATCTGGACGCTGGCTCTTTCATACGAGGCATGGTTCTACTTCATCGACGCATGGGAATTCAATGAACTGGATGACAGTGCTTTGCGTCACCCAATGTGGCCGGTAAATCTGACCCTCTTTATCGGAACGTCGCTGATCCTGGTCCAGGGAATCAGCGGACTCATTGCCTCAGGTATTGAGTTCATCAAACCAAAACAACAAATTAAAGGGTAATTCCATGTCACCAGAATTACTAACCGCTGGCATGTTTGGCCTGCTACTCGTGTTCATTTTAGCTGGCGTGTCGCTCGCTTTCGCTCTCGGTTCCGTGGCCGTCATTTTCGTGGTGATCATGCATGGTACAGACGGACTGTTCCCGATTCTGTCCGCCACCTTCGCAAACATGTGGTCTATCTCCCTGGCCGCCATACCCCTTTTTGTCATGATGGGCATCTCCTTAGGCAAGTCAAAGATCGCATCAGACCTCTATCGTGCGTTTTATCTTTGGTCCGGAAAAGTTAACGGCGGGCTTCTGGTGGGCACAACTGGATTTGCCTCACTTCTGTCGGCAATGACCGGAAGCTGCGCGGCGTCGACACTGACCACAGGTATGGTAGGCATGCCTGCCATGGAAAAGCATGGCTACGATAAAAAATTCGTCCTCGGCACGATCGGGGCCGCAGGGACTCTCGGCATCCTGATACCGCCGTCCATTACCCTGATTGTCATCGGCATGAGCACCGGACTTTCGATCGGCAAACTCTTTATGGGCGGCCTGATAGCCGGCCTGGGCATGTTGGCTGTGATTCTGGCTTATGTCGTTGTGAAGGCCAATCTACAACCTGAAAAGGCACCCGCAACCACCGAAAGTGTCCCTCTTGCAGACAAAATCCGCTCTCTGCGTGCCATTATTCTCCCAGTGGGCATCATCTCAATCGTTCTGCTCTCCATCTTCCTGGGCATAGCCACACCAACAGAAGCCGCCGCTGTCGGGGCCGCCGCCGTGCTTCTGGCCATCGCAATACGCGGGGAGCTTGACTGGAGTTTTATTAAAGACGTCAGTTACTCAACGGCCACTATGAGCGGTATGGTCATCTGGATCATTTTTGGCGCAAGTGCCTTTGTCTCTGTGTACTCAGCGGCCAACGGAATCAATTTCGTCCAGTCATTCTTGCTGTCACTGGACATATCTCCCTGGCTTCTGGTTTTAGCCATGCAAGTTGCCGGTTTCATTCTTGGCATGTTCCTGGACCCCATCGGCATTATCCTGCTGGTCATGCCGATTTTCATGCCCGTTGTCACCCAGCTTGGTTTTGACCCTATCTGGTTCGCGGTGATCTTTCAGCTCAATCTTTGTGTGGGCTACATTTCACCTCCCTTCGGATACAACATTTTCTACCTCAAGACCCTGAGCCCACAGACGTCAATTCTTGATCTCTATAAAAGTGTGCTGCCCTATGTCGTCTTAATGATTCTTTTCGGAGTTTTTCTCCTGGCGTTCCCGTCCATCCTTACGGAAGGCGTGAACATACTCACTGGATCGTGAAACCTGTTAACACAGCAAAAGAGAGTGATATGAAAAATACAAAGACAATAAATCGTCGTGCATTCTTATCCACCGGCTCAGCTGCAGCTGTTGCAATCGCTGCCACAGGCTTATCAGCCCCAGCAGTCATTGCCTCGCCGACAAAGAAGATTAAATGGAAGTTCCAAACCCATTGGCCCACCGGAAACTGGTACTACGATCCGATTTTTAACGGGCTGGCACGCCGTATTCAGGAAGCAACCAACGGCGAACTGGAGATTGAAACACATCAACCCAATTCCATAGTCTCAACAGGCGATGTCCTTCGCGGAGTTCGCCGGGGCACGCTGGACGGCGCGCTGATCTATCCCGCCTACTGGGTAGGCGACATTCCGGCGGCTGGTCACCTTACCGGCAACTTTGGCACTTGGGATTCCCTCGAGGAAATGCAATTTTTCCTGCACGACATGGGAGCTCTTGAAGTCATTCGCGAAGCTTACGCAACACGCGGGGTCTATCAGGTAGGTCCGATTTCCAATGGTGGTACGGCCCTCTACAGTAATAAACGCCTTGAAACGCCCAAAGATTTTGAAGGTTTCAAAGTTCGATCAAACGGCAGCTCCGCACAAGTCTTTGAAAAAATGGGGGCGGCTCCGGTATCCATCACTGGCGGCGAACTCTACCAAGCCTTACAGACCGGCGTAGTCGATGGTGCACACTGGGGCGGTGTGTCTGCCGGATGGGGCATGAACCTGCAGGAAGTCACCAAATATATTATTCAACCGAATCTGGCCTCCCATCAGAATAGTGAAGTATTCGTTTCTCTGAAAGCCTGGAATAAACTGGGATCAGACTTCAAGAAAGTGATTGAGGATGCGGTTCTGGCAACCCATCTCGAAGCGGCAGGAATGTTCATGATGAGAGACCTGCAGCGAATGCAGGACTTCCAGACCGAGTACAAAGGAGAAATCGTTCAGATGAATGCCGAGGCTGTTGCTTTGCTCCGCTCAAAGTCTCTCGAGGTAGTCGACGAAATATCCAAACGTGATCCAAAATACTCCGGCAGAATCGGCAACATTTTGCGTGAGTTTATGACACTAACGGGTAAGGCGTAATTCTCTAGCCTGTGATTAAGTGCCCCGGTCAGGTCAACACCGCCCGGGGCACTCAACCAGACCATCCCTGGTGGCGGCTAAGTGCGGTTCCCGATAAGCATTTCATGCGTCAATGGCTGGCTACCCAGTTGATATAGCCCGTCATATACTTCTGTAAAAATTTCCGGGTGCCCTCATCAACCAGCTGGCCATCGTCGTCAAAGGCCGTATGAGCGGAAGCAAGGGCAAAATCCGGAGCCAGGTAAACCGGCGTCAGCGTTGCCAGCAGAATATCGCGAAGATGAACCTGAGCCCGGGCCCCGCCAATCGTACTCATTGAACTGCTCATCACACCCGTGGGCTTACCGCGCAACACCGAGTTGAAGGCTGGTCGTGAGGCCCAGTCAATGGCGTTTTTTAATACGCCTGGGACACTGTAATTGTATTCCGGGGTAGCAATGAGCAACCCGTCAGCATTGGCGATAGCCTCTTGCAACGCCTGTACCGCCGCGGGCTTGGTATCACCATCAAGGTCGCCGTTATAAAAAGGAATATCGGCAAGATCGAATAGCTCAACAGACGTTCCCTGATCAACACACTCTGCGGCTGCTTTTAACAGTTGGGTATTAAGGGAGCCCTTACGTATGCTTCCACTGATAGCCAGTATTTTCATGATACGTTCTCCTGTTTATCCATTACGGTCATATGAAGGTCACTGGCAGGCCAGTCTCACTTCGGCCCAAACAGCCTGTTCTCCCAGTCTTCTACCTGTCCGGTTTCCAGCCGGTTCCTGGCTAAAGTCCGGAGACTGAGTGAAAGCTGACTCAACTCAGCCATGCCCGCAAGTGCCTCGCTATCGAGGGTTGCGTTATAAAGCACGTTCAATATTCGGCTAAGAGACCATTCAGGGTTCGGGCGCTGCTCCAGAATAAGCAGGTCGCCCCGGCAAATCTGACCCGGCTGCAACACCCGATAGTACCAACCAGTTCTATGGGTGTTCTGCAATCGTCGGGACATATCGGCGAGTTCAAATCGGGCATTCAATCGCCAGCAGGGTTGCCTTGGCTGGGAAACCTGCAGAATGGCCCCGCCCAGCTTGTAGATGTCACCCGCGCAAACCTCAGTCTCCGTGAGACCTTGTGTCACCAGGTTCTCACCAAACGCCCCGGGGTAACAATGACCAGCAGCCGACGCAGGCAACCGTTCCTTCAACAGCGCGTAGTGATCGGCAGCAAAATGGTGCAGAGCTTTTTCAGGACCACCATGATGGCGAGTATCCCCGTGCTCATCCTGCTCCAGACCATCTTTGCTCAGAAAAGCCGTATCAACACACTGCTTGTAAATACCAGTAGTAGCACCAGAGTCGGCTAATGGTTGCAAGCGGCCTGTTCGGAGCTGAAGGACTTCTGTTTGTCTAATCATCACCACCGGCCTGCGCCATGCTCCTGTCATTGAGAATAGGAGCAAATATTTTTTCCCAAAGTTTCAGATAGCGCTTACGGTGCCAGCCAATATGGCCAATACGCTTCTGATTTACGTCCTTCGGTGTTACCAGAATATGTTTTTGCGGAGCATTGACGAAGAACTCATGAAGCATTCGCACGTTGGTGGGTGACATCATGTCATCATCGGAAAACTCAATGGCAGTTATTGGCGTATGCACGCTTGCAAACCGTTCCCGCAACCAGCGACCTTCACAACCTACAGCATACTCTTCAGCCAAACACCAGCGCCGCCATTGCATGATGACGCCTTTGGGCATGTTACACATAACTTTCAGGCGGTCGCCAGGGAAATATCCCAGAAAGGGCACGGTAACAGGTACAAGTACATACCAGAGAAACCAGGCAATGCGCTTAGTTGGCGGAGCGTTATGCCACCAGGTACCTGTACCACAGGCAACGGAAATAACCTGATCGATATCGGGATTATGCCCCATATAGCCAATCATGTGGCCACCTACACTGTGGCCTATCCAGATCAGTCTCAGGTCATTAAAGTGATCTTTGGCAAACTTCAGAACAGCCGGACAATCGTATTTAGCCCAGCTCAGTATGTCGCTCTGGCTGTCCTTTACATGGCCGTTCAGCGACAAACCCATGCCTTCATAGTCGAACGTCAGCGCATGAAACCCCTGAGTGTTCAGCCAGCGCGCAAAGTCGTCGTACAGGTACTGGGCAACCCCCGTTGCAGGAGCAATGATGCAGATACCACGAACGTCTTCACAATCCGTTGTGAATAACCGTGCAGTCAACGTATGGCCTGCATCAGTGACAAGATTGTGGACTTCGGGCTGAATCATTGAAATCTCCTGATAAAGTAACAGCTTAGAGTATCAGGTTTGAACGCATGATCCACATCTCATAAAGGGCCAGACAACGCTCCGTCATCACTTGAACAGCATGTGATTCCTGGCTGCAAGCACCCAGTCGTTTTGATCTCCCATCAGCGCAATCGCCAGTTTCACAATCCCAGACCGGTAAGATTCGATATTGGCCTCATCAGGGTGCAGCAACGCATGGTAGCCAAGGTTTTCTCCGGCCATCATGATGGTTTCCAGAACAACTTTATCCGGTAGTGTCTTGCTGTGCTTCCCGGCTTTGGACTCCACCAACTGATACAGGCGGTCAATGGTTTTGGCCCGGTGGACGGCAACGACAGAACCCGGTGTTAACAGGTCCTGGTGGATCGAGTGGATGATATCAATCTCTTCCCTGCCCCAGTCAAGGTAGGTGTCTGTAATGGCCTGAAAGAGTGGCAGCAGCCCGTCCAGCCCCTCAACATTCTCCACCACCGCCTGCACAAGCTTCAGATTAGCCGCTTCTACCACCAGGCTTAACGCCGCCCCGGCATTGTCAAAGTATCGATAAAAAGTAGGCCGCGAAATATTGGCCTCATGAATAATCTTGCCGACGGTGGTCCCCTGAGCCCCATACAATCCAAACACCCTTCTCGTGGCGTGAAGGACGCAGTTTCTGGTGTCTTCTACCTGCCCTTCGGTACGTTTAGGGCGACCACGTTTCGTCATATTCTGCTCAGGCCGGAGTTAACACAAACGGATACGGCAGCCTCTTCATCAGGGGCATATCCAGAGTTGTCACCCCCAGATAACGACCGTCTGACAGGGGCCTTAATTCATCGGTGATGCGATTCCAGGGAAAGGGACTGTCACTGGGGTAAGACAACCTCAAGGCATTACCATGGCCTTTCGTATACGGCAAAATCGAACTGCTGATGGGCAGAATTTCCGACTCAACGGCTTTTCGTTCAACGATGTTCAACACATGACCACCTTCATAGAAATGCTTACCCTTCCACCCCGCCATGGCGCCAAAGTTCAGCAGTGGCCACCCCATGGCCACCAGCCAGGTCGGGCCGATGGAATGTCCATAAAAACGCCCTTCCGTTAGCAAAGTAGTCGGCGGCGGCAAGGAATCATACAACTCCAGAATCTTGCTTAATGAATCAGGAAGAGGCGCATAAGAGGGGGCTTTCTGGGTTGAATCCATGAGTTTTCTTTCTTGTTGATTAAATTTAACACCACTGTTAAATTAAATTCAATTGATCAATTTTGCAACAAATAGAACAAAAAACATGCACAAACACGATTACGATTATCTGGTTATCGGTAGCGGCTTTGGCGGTAGCGTCAGTGCGCTCAGGCTTGCAGAAAAAGGCTGGAAGGTTGGGGTATTCGAACAAGGCCGGCGTATTACTCCAAAAGATATTGAAGCCGGAAAAAACAAAGTTTCCAGATACCTGTGGTCGCCAAAGCTGAAGTGCACCGGCTACCTGGTTCAGCATTTTTTTAAACACGTCACCATTATCGGTGGTATCGGCGTAGGCGGCGGTAGTATTGTCTGGGCCGCTGTGATGCTTCCGCCCAAAAAAGCCTTTTATCAGGACCCCATCCTCAAACGTTTGAAGCTGGACCTGGAAACAGAGTTGGCCCCTCATCTTGAAACAGCGTCCAGAATGCTGGGCGTTACCACTAATCCTCGTCGTACCGAACAAGATTCTCTATTACAAAAAACCGCTGAGAATCTGGGAGCTGCTGAAACGTTTTCTGCAGTACCCAACGCTATCTACTTTGGTAAACCCGGGGAGGAAAGGGCCGACCCCTATTTTGGTGGCCAGGGTCCGGCCCGCTCAGGGTGTCAGTTTTGCTCGGGCTGCACGACAGGCTGTATGCACGGCTCAAAAAATGCGCTCTACCTGAACTACCTCTACCTGGCGGAAAAAGCGGGCGTGGAGATCAAGGCTGAGCATCAAGCCAAACGAATAGCGCCATTGCCAGGCGGAGGTTATCAGGTGAACTTTGTTCACCCTGTTTCAGGCAAAGCACTGTCCACCATCAATGCGAAACACGTCATCCTGTCGGCCGGCGTGGTGGGTACCCTGGAGTTGCTGTTTAACAATCGGGACAAACACAAAACCTTGCCCAACGTTTCGCCGACACTTGGCAAAGTGGTGCGTACTAACTCGGAAGCCATTACCGCCATATTGCACCCCAAAGGCCATGACGTCAGTGACGGCACGACCATTTCTACCGACTTTCACCCCAATACACATACCCACATCACCCAAAACCGGTTGGATAAAGGCTCACGTTTTATGCGCCTGTATATGGGCCCACTGGTCGACGGCAAAAACCCGAGGTTACGTGCTATCAAAACCCTGTTTGCCATGCTTGGATCCCCTCTTCTGATGGCACAAAATGCGTTCATCAGAGAGTGGGAAAAACGCATCACGGTTCTCACGGTCATGCAGGATCTGGACAATCACATCCAGCTCGGACTGAAGCGCCGCTGGTGGTCTCCGGTGAAAACCCTGCGTAGCAGTCGCAACCCGGGTAACGAAGCCCCGAGTTACCTGCCTATCGCCAATCAGGTAACACGAGAGTTTGCAAAGGTCAGTGGTGGCAAGCCGATGAACATGCTCCCCGAATCCATTGGCGGCATGTCCACCACCGCGCATATTTTAAGTGGCTGCCCCATGGGGCATTCACAACAGGATGGAGTGATTGACACCAATCATCAGGTACATGGCCACCCGGGATTATTCGTGGTGGATGGCTCCAGCGTGCCGGCCAATATTGGCGTAAACCCAAGCTTAACCATTACAGCCATGGCGGAACGCTTTGCCGCAAACCAACCCGAAAACCGGAGAAAGAAATAGGGCTATGGCCAGGTGTACTCGGGCAGAGCTACTCCCTCCCCGGCCAGCCGGTCCGCGATACTGTATCTGAGAAGAACAACATCCTTAACCGGTTGCTGGCGTAATCGGCCAACCTCCTCAGGCGTAAAGTGGTCAACGACCACCCCGGGCTTACCCCAGCGATCAACCACGAAGTTCATTACGCTGGCAATCTCGTGGTTGCTCAGTCCGGCACCGACAACACCCGGCACGTGCATCAGATAAAGCCGTCCTTCCTCATCGTTGAAAAACTCATCAACGAAACCGGGAAACGTAGGAATTCCAGCCGCTTCAACCCCCTTACCGTCCATGCCATGGCAACCTGCGCAACGTAATACATAGTTGGCCGCAGCCGACCGTTCCGCAGCGGTGACCTGCGACAACAGTTGCCCGGCCAGAAGAAGAGATATCAACAACCACCCCATCCGTTTCCCGCTCATCGTCTTAACTCCCTGTGATCAGAAATCGTTTAACACCTACTGGCGAATCAAGCATCCGCCACCCCAAGAACAACCGATACCGTGCAGTGGTAGCCTTTATTGGTATTGGCCATGCACCAGTTGATGTCATTGTGCAGAGCCATCCGATAGCCTGGGCGCTCTCCTTTACTGGTGAAACAGAAGGTTGAGCTGGGCACCGTTGCCCGGCCGCAGCAATCGTTATACGAAACCAGATAATCTTTATTGTCGTTAGGGTTCCGACACGTACCAATCCAGGACACTTTCGACGCCTCTGTGCCCGCAGGACAGGAGGTTAAAGAACCCCCCGACGTTGAACAGAGATTTCCATCCAGCGCACAGTGTTTCCAGTAGCTACAGTCATTTTCATCCTCCACAGTGGCGGCAAATGCAGCGCCTCCCAAAGAACGATCAAACGGCAGAACCGGAGCCAGCATGGCCCCGGCAAACACCGTACCCGCTTTGGCCAGGAACGATCTGCGCCCATATTGCTGAGCCGCTTTCCGGGTACTTTTCTCGGACGCTTTATCAACCAGGTTAAATAAACGATTCATCATGCTGGACATAATGTCCTCCCGATTTTTCATTAATTAGCAGTTTTGCTGACCAGATCCTGGATGGATGCATAGCCGGTTTCCAACGCATTGAACAAGCTCTCCAGCTGTTCCCTGGAGTTCACCAATCCCTTTGCTCTTACCACACCCTGTTCATCCAGCAGCACAGCAAACGGCAAACGTGAGACCTTGTATGTCACGCCCAGGTGCTCCGATAGAACATAAGGAAAATGTTCCAGCCCCTGCTCTGAAATCAGCTTTTCATGTCTGAGCTGATCACCGTCACTAGCCAGAACCACTGAGAGCCAATCTGCTTCGGACGCGCTGATCGACTTCAAAGCCGGTACCAGCTTTTTGCAGATCGGGCATGTTGGGGACAGAAAGAACACCAGCGTATGGGTTTTAGACGGGTTGCCAATACTGACTTTGCCCCCGGTGAGGCTGTCCAGATTAAAGACCGGTGATGTTTCACCAATTTTAGGACCGCTGTCGTTAATCATTGCCCCCACCGGCGCAACTCGCTCATGCAGAATGCCGATCTGGCGGGCCAGTACAAAGAAGCCGAGTATTAGTGCTGCCACCAGCACCGCCAGTACAAAAACAGAAAACGATAAAATTGCCACAGTATTACCCTCTGAAATTCACGATTTGCCAGCAGTGGTGAGAAGCCGTTGATTCTCCGCGAGCTTTCCTAGCAGGTTGTAGACCAGCCAGAGCCCGATACCCGCGCCAAGAGCCACCGCCAACGCACTTGCAGCCAACACTTCCACAGCATTCATCGCCACCAACGCAGCCATGCCTGCCAACATCAGATTGCGTATGACTAACAACCAGGAAACAGGGTGGGATGCACCACCACAGCCACACTCAATCTGACTGCGCCCGCGAAACAGGTTCACCGCCATCGCGCAGCCATAAAGCAACAGCAAAGCTCCGACCCCGACAGCTCCCAGCCAGGAAGTAGCCGGGTAGAGCAACAGCAGAACCAATATGGCTTCAGCCGCGATCAGTGCTCTGGCAACAAACTCGGCCATCGATTCCGGTACCAGACGATAGTCAATGACATATCCCAGAAACCGCCCGTAATCCGAAATCTTGTGCCAAACCGCGTGTGCAAACAGCAGAGCCAGCACCACTGTTGCCGTCAGCACACTCATTTCCAGATACGCCAAAACCATTCTCAGGACTCCGTCAGCGAGAAGATGGCCCAGCCGCCCACACCTTCAACTGAGTTGGTTTCCTCCAGAGCAAAGTCTGCATCAACTTGCACCTCGTACCGATAGAGCATGCCGTCCTCATCCAGACCAAACAGCACCGGCTGCTCGCCATCTGTTACCGACAACGAGACCAGATGTTTGACAGCAGTACGCCCGTGTACCTCACCGGATTTCAGGTCTACTGCCCACACTTCATCTGCACCATTCTTATGACTGCCATCGTATGGTTCAGAGTGCATGGTGACGAACACCAGGTCGTTAGCTTCGTTGTAGGCAATCACGTCCACACCGCCTGGAGCCCACGCCCCATCCCCCATAGACGCCACCGTTTTTTTGCTGACTAAACGAGGGGCTTTATCGCTATCTGAAACCTGATAAAGATCGCCACTGAAAGAAATAAACAGAAGATTCTCACCTGCACGCTTACCCACGATAAAAATCGGGTCCTGGTCAGGGTCAAAGATGGTTTCACTGCTTTCCGGAGAGCCAAACTGGCCATTGGAACCCAAAGAGAAACTCTGGAACCGTCCATCGCCACAGACCGTGGTGAACTTCACCGAATCCATAGCCGGGTAGATTCCGTAACAACCGGGCGTCGGGACTTCTTGCAGAACGCTTCCGTCCTTCAGGTCGACGACCGTTACGGAAGTGGCGGGTGTGGCATTTTGCACATACGCGTAATTGTCATCGTGTGAAATGGCCAGAATGGCATTGGAGGGAGCCACCTGAGCCGCTTTATTCGGCACGATCACTTCACGCAACGTGGTCAGGGTCGGAATATCATATTCTTCAAGTACGGACTCGGTTGGCCCGGACATGATGCGTTTTGCGTAATGAGACAAGCTGTAGAGGCGAGTGAAATCACTGTTGACGGCCATTTGGCCAACGATGCCAAAGCTCAGATTCCCTTTTATGCTGAGGTCATCTCTCGACAAAACAACCGTCTGGCTCGAGCCATCCCAACTCTGATCCAGAACAAACAGATTGGGGCCAGGCTTAATCCGCTCTTCCACGGTCAGAACCTCTGGCACAAAAGCCTCAGTCGCCTGCACTGCGCCTGAAAGCAGAACACTTGCGAACGCAGCGGCGGCTATACTTGATCTGTGCATACTCAAACCTCCGAATGAATTAGAAGCACGTTGATACGCGCCTGATTCGGAGATCAGCATAGAGTGTGCCATTAATGTATTTTCGGCTGACAAGAGCCCTGCGCCGCCTAAATAACAACCAATCCGATCAGTTTTTACACCAAAATTCGAAATGCCCTGGCTCGGCGGTGTTTGCTCAACTCAAACGTGCACCAAAAAAGCAACCCAGGCTCAGAAAGAGTGCGCATTAATGTTGGGAAAGATCACAAACCACTGTCAGAGACGACCTCAATCAATGCCTCTTGGCGGGCACCGGCTTGCGGCTGAAGATTCCCACAATGGGCGTACCCTGTTCTCTCAGGATCGGCTCAATATCATCATGCAACGCGTGATACCTATAAAAAGGCACTCGTGGAAACAGGTGGTGAACAGAGTGCAGGTTTTGTCCCAGCCAGAACCAGCCGACCGGCCTCATCCAGACAGGCATAATCAGGCTGTTGGTATTGCGATACCGGGCAGACTCTTGATAAGGAATGTGAGGGCGGTAGGCAAACCAGTAAGCAGTGAACAAACCACCCAGGAAGTAACCGGATAACAACACCCACCAGGCCGACGCAACATCCACCGACATGATAAAGACCATCCTCCAGCCCAGCGACACAGCGACCTCTGCACAATAGGTAGCCCGCTCTTTGACTGTCGCCTTTTGCCAGTGCGTTGTTATAAAAAACGTATTCTGCAACCAGAGAAACTTCGCAACAGTGACCAGCGCACCAATAGCACCTTTGCCCATACCGCGAATCATGTAATCGGGATCTTTATCCCCCTGATTGGTATAGCGATGGTGAGTAAAATGCTCCATTCGATGCGATGCGTAAGGAATCGCAATCAAAGGTGCCATCAAATAGCCACATGCGTTATTAAGCCAGCGCAGGTGCTCATACTTACCGTGAATATTTCCGTGAACAGCCTCATGCAGTGGCGTATAAGACATGTAGGTTAGTGCTGCCAGAATCAGGACAGTGATCCAGGCACTCATCAACCCTTCAGCATAGAGGCCCAGACTAATCACAAAACCCGATAGCACCAGCACAACCAATACAATCGTTGGCCAACTTACATGGCCCATGTATTTTTTGGCGAGTTCGGCGGCTTCACGATTAGGCGTTTGTACATCCTTCGACATAATTCAGCTCTCATACGTAGGGTTCAGAGACTTTTGCAATGTAATCGTCAGGAACACCTCACCAAAGGGCATCTATGGCCAATCACCAGACCCTTTCGGCCAGGTACCATGAAAACCCCCAAACAGCTAAACTTTGCCGATGCTAAAACAAGAATCGACGCTTCATCCCGTTGCCATCAGTCAGGTCATGATCAATTTCGCCGCCAGTTATGGTGTAGACGTTGACACTTGTCTGCTCGGAACCGGCATCACCCGAGTCGACCTGTCAGACGGCGAAGTGCTGATCACCCGGGAACAGGAAACACGCCTGATTGAAAACCTTATGCTGGCCCTCCCGGACGTCCCGGCCCTGGGTTTCAGGCTCGGGTTGCAATATAACGTGGCCACCTTCGGAGTGTGGGGGTTTGCCTTACGCACCTGTCGGACCTTGCGGGATGCTGCCAGAACCGCATTACGTTATTTACCGTTGAGCACCGCTTACTGCCAGATGTATACGCTTGAAGAAGATGGCTGCTTCGGGATAGGGCTGGACCCAGCCCCTATACCCCCGCATTTGCGCCAGTTCCTCCTGGAACGGGATCTGGCAACTGGCGTGAACCTGGTGAAAGAGCTTAGCCTGTCCGGCCTAACCATCTGCGAGGCAGAATTCCAGGGCCCCCCTCCCGATCATGCGGACTTTATTGCAGAGACCATGGGAATAGCTCCCCGCTACCAGAGTAAACGTAATGCCATGCTGGTTTCGGCCGAAGCAGCAGACAGGCCACTTCCAACCTTCAGTGCCCGCCTCGTTCGCATGTTAGACGACCAATGCCGGCTTCAGCTTGAACAACGACAAACCAGTGGCCTTGCTGGTCTGGTAAGGCAACAAATACTTGGTCCATTGGGATTGGTAGCCACACTGGATGAAGTGGCAAAGACGCTGGCAATGTCTCCGCGCAGCCTTCGACGCAAACTGGATCAGGAAGGCACCAGCTTTCGCGCTCTGGTTGAAGAAGAGCGCAGCCAGGCCGCCACACAGATTCTTAGTGGCAGTGATATGAAGCTGGATGAACTGGCGATCCATCTAGGCTATACCGATACCGCCAGTTTTACCCGTGCCTTCCGACGCTGGACAGGAATGTCTCCCGGAGAATACCGCAAACAACTTAACTAAGAAGCACAGATCCCTCAGCAAGTAACTTGCTGTCTTTCTGGAACTATCCATAACCCTCAACTAATCTGAGTTTGAAGCTCTTTGCTCCCATACAACAAAAACTGATCCGCCCATGCCAAAACTTCGGGGTGCAGCAGCGCAGATAACGAAACTTCACTGGGTAGTTATCTGCCTGTCTTTATTACTGACCATAACTGTATGGCAGATTTTCGCCCAAATCGCTGAAGCCAGAGCGAGAGACCAGTTTGACCACAGGGTTAAACAGTTGAATGAGCTGTTGACCGACAGAATGCAAAAGTATGAGTTTGCGCTGATATCTGGAGTTGGCACCATTCGCGCAAACGGTGGAAAAGTGACATTGGCTCAGTGGCAGCGTTTTGCTGAAGCACTCGCAGTACAGGACCGTTTACCCGGAATCAGTGGCATTGGCGTCATTCGAAGAATATCCGAGGCTGAACTTGGCCCCTATCTTCTGGAAGAGCGAAAGAGCCGACCCGATTTTCGTGTCCACCCACCCCACAAAGGAACTGACTACTGGCCCATTACTTATCTTGAGCCATTAGCCGGCAACGAAGCCGCCATAGGCTTGGATATGGCCCACGAATCGAACCGCTACACGGCAGCATTAAAAGCCATGCGTACCGGCGAAACCCAGATTACCGGCCCCATTGCCCTGGTACAGGACGATGAAAAAAAACCTGGCTTTCTCTTCTACCATCCTTTTTATAACAGCTCTGACGAGTCTCTAAGCACGCCGAACGAAACAGATTTCGCAGGTTTGGTGTACGCCCCCTTTATTGTTGCCAGCCTTATGGAGGGGACCCTCAAAAACACTAACCGACTGGTGCACTTCCGTATCAGGGATGGCGACCAAGAGCTTTATAGTGAATTCAGCGAAACCGCTGAAGACAACTATGACACCTCCCCCATGTTTCAGACCTCATACCCACTGGAAATATATGGCCGTGAATGGCAGTTTGATGTTCAAACCACACAGCTTTTTGAAAAATACAACGTCAGTAAACAGCCTGTTGCCATCCTTATCAGTGGTCTGATCATCAATGGACTGATCCTGACAGCATTTCTACTGTTGTCTAACGGCAAACAACGAGCCGAACAAGAGGTCATAAAAAAAACCGCTGAACTGAAGCTGCGGACGCAGGAAGCGGAGTCTGCAGTAAGAGTAAAAACGGCATTTCTGGCCAACATGAGCCACGAAATCCGAACCCCCATGAACGCCATCATTGGCATTCTGGTGCTGTTAAAAGAATCCAGACTCAACGATTACTCACAACGCCTGGCGAACAAGGCATTTTCAGCATCAGAAATTTTGCTCCAACTCTTGAATGACATTCTGGACCTGTCCCGAATCGAAGCGGACCATATAAAAATCAACAACCAGTCGTTTGAAATCGAGGAGCTTGTTCAACGCAGCGTAGAGTTATTTGCCATTGCTGCGGAGGAAAAGGGGCTAAGCCTGCGTGTGAATATCGACCCATCTACCCCCCGCTGTGTTACCGGCGACCTTATGCGCATTTCTCAGATCTGCTGCAACCTGGTTGGAAATGCCATCAAGTTTACCCACGAAGGGCAGGTGACCGTAGACATCCGATTCAACAAGACCGATGACACCCGCGGCACACTTGAGATCAGCGTGGAAGATACCGGCATTGGAATCCGGGAAGAGGATCAGAAAAGGGTGTTCGAAAACTTTCGTCAGGCCGATGAGTCCACCAGTCGTGTTTATGGCGGGTCAGGTCTGGGGCTTGCCATCAGCAGCCATCTTGCTCAGCTAATGGGAGCCTCACTCACACTCAAAAGTCGTGTCAATGAAGGCTCCAGGTTCACGCTCATGGTTCCGGTGGGCCTGGATGAAAACGAAAAGGCCATGGGTGTGAGCGACTCAGATCAATCAGCGCCAGATCAGCCAGACAAAGATACTCCGCTCCCTCGCCCCTCATTCCAGAACCTGAAAGCGCTGATCGTTGATGATATGCCGCTTAACTGCGAGATCGTCGAAAGCTATCTGGAGTCCTTTGGAGTGGCCTCTGAATCCGTCCACAGCGGAGCCCAGGCGATGCAGCAACTTCTGGCTCAAAAGTTCGACCTTATTCTGATGGATCTTCATCTGGATGGTGAAACCGGGCAGGAAATCACTCAACAGATTCGTTCCCGGAAGAATCTTCACCAGCCCATTATCGCAGCCCTTTCAGCCTCAATTTCCGAGCATGACCGCAACAGCTCTTTTGCTGCAGGCATGGATGATTTTCTCACCAAGCCGGTTCTCCCAAGAGACATTCAGCGCTTACTTCAGAGCTTTTTCAAACAAGATGTCACTGCTCTGTCAGCTCCCCCCTCTGACAGCAAGTCAGAGCAAACAGACGCATACCGCTTACCGGATTTTATTTCTCGCCCACTTCACCAGAAGATGTTCGGAATGGACCCCGACCTTTTCCATCGATGCGTACGCAGTTTTCTGGCCAGCTCCATACAAATGCAAACCGACATTGAAAACAGCCTGCATCTTAACGACCCGAAAATCACTCATGCAGTTACCCATAAAATCAAAGGCGCTGCCTCCAATATCGCCAATCTGGAGTTAGTACAGCTTTGCGAGCAAATCGATAAAGCCCTAGACGCCGGAGAATCTGAACCCAGCCCTGACATGCTTCTGACAACACTAATAGAACATACCCGCCAGCTCTCCGAAATGACGTTTTCAGAAGAATCACTGGAACCAACCGGCCAGATACGAAGTGAACCGGTCAATCACATCATTGCACGCATGACACAAAGACTAAGTGCTAACCGCATTGCGCCGGACAGCGATATCGATCAGGTACTGGAATATCTACGTAAAACTAACAAAGGCACCCTTGCTTCGCAGCTTCGACAGGCTCTCGACACCTACAACTTTTCAGAGGCTCTCGAACTTCTGGGGATGATCGACCGTGAAAACAAAAACAGGTAGCCCAATGGAGTTAACTAGCCCCGCCACGGTACTGATTGTAGAAGATGAACCCGTTGGCATTGCCAGCCTGGCTGGTATTCTGGGAGATACCTACGAGCTGATCATCAGCAAAAGCCTTGCCGAAGCAAGACGATTGCTGTCAGACGAAATCGATATCATCCTACTGGACCTCTATTTACCCGATGGCTCCGGGCTCATGTTCCTGAAAGAGCTGAAATCTTCTGGTGCATATACAAATGTCCCCATTATCTGCATTTCTTCATCGGATCAAGCACGGGATATTGAAAATGCCTTCCGCCATGGGGCAACAGATTACGTACTGAAACCCTTCAACAAAATCATTTTAAGCGCCAAAGTTGCCACCTTTATCGACCTAAAACACAAAACTGACATGCTGGCTGCGGCGGCATTGATAGACCCATTAACCGGCATCGGCAACCGGCGCTTATTCCACCAGCAACTTGACCTATTCTGGAGAAGAGCTAAACGACAGAAACTACCCGTAGGCCTGATACTGATTGATCTGGACAATTTCAAGCAAATTAACGATCAGTATGGCCACAACCAGGGCGACATCTGCCTGCAAAAATTATCAAGCACCATGCGCTCAAGCTTCTCAAGGGCAGATGAGGTCGTTGTACGTCTTGGTGGTGATGAGTTTGCCATACTAATTTATGGCGCTGATCTGAATACAACCATTTCAGCAGCCAAACGCCTCGCCGAAGTTTTACGTAAAAATCTGGAGCCCTCCCCTGATTTGGCCAGGCACTGCCCAGAGTTCACAGTGTCGATGGGGTGCGCGTCAACACAGCCATCAACCTCATCGGAGACAGCTGAATTCGTTGAAACCGCGGACAGGCATCTATATGAGGCCAAAGAACACGGAGGGCGGAATTGTGTCAGACCACTTTTTTGATTTACCCGAACTGTATGAAAACGACTTCTTTCAGGGGGACTTTCACCCAACGATTCTGGTGGTTGACGATGAGCCCACAACGATCCGAGTGGTAACCAATGCCCTCAGCCAAGACTACGATCTCATTATCGCAACCAGTGTGGCAGAGGCCATGGATATTCTGGAGCAAAACGACAAACCCCACCTCATCCTCCTGGACATCATGATGCCTGACACGAATGGCCTGGAGATGTGCCGCAACCTCAAAACCCGCCACGATTTACAGCACATACCCGTGATATTCATCTCCGCCCTGAGTGATGCTCAGTCAGAAGAGGAAGGCTTTGCAGCAGGCGGCGTAGACTATATCCATAAGCCGGTCCGGCTGCCTGCGGTCAGAGCGAGAGTACGTACGCATATTTCCCTGAATGCCATGCGTGATCATATGATCGCCCTCAACCAGAGCATCAAACACAAGCTGGAACAACCCAACACCACGGCCCCGGATAGCAGCCTTTTCGAAAACGTCTTTATGGCAACGTCGGAAGGCATTGTTCTGCTCGACGCCCAATATAAAATCGTGGCAGTTAACGCGGCCTTTTCCCGTATCACGGGCTACTCTCGAGAAGAGGTGCTCAACCTTAGTGACAACATCCTTAACAGGTCGCCAGAGCCTGAGCCCACCCTGGAAAATCTGCGCTCATACCTGGACGACCACGATCACTGGTCTGGCGAGCTCTATAATCGCAGGAAAAGCGGTGAGCTCTATCCAGAACTCCGAACAATCAGCACCATTCGATCTGACGATAACGAGATCACCCATTACGTTACCGTGTTCAATGACATCTCTGACTTAAAAGAAACCAAACAGCGGTTGGAAGAGCTCACCTGGAGGGATCCGGTTACAGGCTTATCGAATCGGGCCCTATTCCTGAACCAGCTCAGTACTGTACTAAAATTCTGCAATCGCGGGAACGTCTCGACCGCAGTTATCGTTATTGATATCAACAACTTCCGATACATTAATGAAACTTACGGCTTCCAGTGCGGAGACCATGTCATCAGAGAGTTTGGCAAACGCCTTTGGCAAGCCGCTTTCTCTGATGACTCCGTGGCCAGGCTTTCAGGCGATGAATTTGGCATTGTCCTGGCACCTAAACAATGGTCCGTTGACGACGCTTACCGGACCGTTCTCACACTCAACGAACGCATTCAGGAAAACCTGACCGACCCCATTCAATACGGCGATAACCCCGACCTGTATCTGGAAGTTACCGTTGGTGCGGCACTATACCCAACGAAAAGCTCCCATTCTCCATCTTCCGCTCTTCGCCATGCTGAAACGGCTCACCGCAGTGCCAAGACAGCCCATCGGCCTATCGCGATTTTCGAAGATTCCATGATCGATAAGATCCGGTATCAATTACAGGTGGAAGCCGAGCTAAACCGGGCCGTTGAAAAAGATGAGTTAGTGCTGTACGCACAACCACAGCTATTCCCCAACAGACAGCTCTGGGGTATAGAAATTCTGATCCGCTGGAACCATCCAGAGCGAGGCCTTCTGGGCCCGGAACAGTTCATCCCTCATGCAGAAAACTCCAGGCAAATCATAAAAATAGAGCGTTGGGTTCTATACAAAACCCTAAAAAAAATGAAGGCCCTACACCGGGCGTATCCAACCTTACACTGCTCTATTAACATCTCTCCAAAACACTTTGCTGAAGATGACTTTGTAGAAACAGTAACGGCAGAATTAGCCAGGTCTGGGTTTCCCCCGGAGCGGCTAATTCTGGAACTGACAGAAAATGTGGCCGCTCACGACCTAGAGCTGGTTGTGAAGAAGATGGAGGCCATCCGTAGCCTTGGTTGCACCTTCTCTCTGGATGACTTCGGAACCGGCTACTCGTCGCTGTCACGGTTGCAGCGCTTACCGATATCCGAAGTTAAGATTGACCTGAGTTTTGTCCTGTCCGCACCACACGATCCTATGGCTGCGAAAATCGTAGAAATGGTCGTCCGGATCGGGGAAACCATGGGCGTTCGAGTTGTTGCGGAAGGCGTAGAAACTGAAACACACGCAAACTTCCTGGCGTCAACACACCCGGAGGTCTTTCTCCAAGGGTTCTACTTCGGTGTCCCGCAACCAATCGATGAACTTCTTCAGGACAAGCCCGCCTCCTAACAACCGAAGCCACCCGTTTTGAGTACTTCAGCAATCATATCGTCCAATAGGTCGACCACTTCATCAGAGGATGCCTTTAGTGCTTCAACCAGCTCTTGGGAAAGCGCGCTATAACGTTCCTTGCTTAACCTTTGGGCATGATAGTCCGTTGCCGCCTGATAGAGTTCTTTCCCTATCGAATGAACCTTAGGGTGAACCTGCTTGACCAGGCGCTCAGCCGATCGCAAAGTGTGCATCGGCTTAGCACCTTCGCTTGCCAGGAAGGTCCCCAGCCGACACTGAGTATGATCTTTAACTTCGGTTTCGGTGATTGATTTTTCATTAAAGACCGCATAGCGAATCAGTTTATCAACCCACACGACGTGATCTCGCTTGGCACTGGCCAGAATCAGGCAAGGGCTGCCTAACCGAATGCTGCTAAAGATTTCGTTGGTATCTTCCCTTAAGGGCCGGATGGCTTTCATTAAATCCGCGAAGATGCTGGCCAGAGCATCAGAGTCATCTGAGTTAGCGCTCACCTGCTGTGCCATATCCGCCGCTACCTGGCTTTGCTCTTCGGCGGCCGCCGCAATCGAAGTGGCCTGATCATAGTTAAGATTAGACGACTCACGGGATTGATGGACCACGCCCGCGACACGCTCCCGGCTCTGGCCAGAAGCTTGAACCGCACGTACGGAATTACCCAACCGAGATTGAACGCTTCCCGAGCGGGAGATAATTTCCGTGACAATACCGTTGATTTCCTGAGCCGCACTGGAACTTCGCGCTGCGAGTTGACGCACTTCATCTGCAACAACAGCAAACCCCCGCCCGGCATCACCCGCCCGGGCCGCCTCAATGGCTGCGTTCAGTGCCAAAAGGTTAGTCTGGTCCGAGATTTCATTGACGGTATTGGTCAACGATTCGATGCTGCGGGTTTGCTCCGCCAGCATACGCATTTCTTCGTTGGCCTGAGTCAATGCAATATCCACCTCCGCCAATCGCGCTTCCATATCTTCCAAAGCTTCAATGGATTCAGCCGTGAAGCCATTAACCCGGGACGCCTGTTCAAGCACGTTCTGGCCAAGACTCCCCACCTCGGAGGCGCTGGCAGACATTTCTTCGATAGCGGCCGATAGCGTTTGAATATTACTCACAAGATGATGAATTCTTTCATCAAACGCCAGGGCTCCCTGACCAAGAATGGAAATATGTCTGGAAACGTCCACCGCTCCATTCGCCACCGCCAGGCCACTGCTGTTAGCTGCCCGAAGGTATTCTGCCAATGGTTCAGCCCAGGCTGGATAGCGCTCGACCACTCCATTTGCCAGCATGTTCTGGATTACGTCTTTTACTTTCTTTTCAGTTAGAAACATCACAGCACTCTCAGAAAGGATCCCATGGCTTTTTTATATTCGGGCTTCCGCCAAACATTGATTATTATCTATTTTAACGACATGTCGATGATAAACTTGAAGACTTGGATCAAGTTTCAGA
>NZ_JBFHJO010000040.1:0-24279 GCF_041595835.1 Marinobacter sp.
AACTGCAGGTCGGTTTCCCGGTGCTGGACGCAGTATTCCCGCTCTTCCGGGGGGCGTTTCAGGTCAAAGACAGAATCCACAATGCCCCGTTCTTCAAGCAGGGTGCGCACGATGGCGTCGGTGCTTTGGGTCTGGAAGATGCGGCTATTGTGCATCAGACCCAGGCGCCATAACGGCGGCTGGATGACCACTTCGTAGTGGGTGCGGCGGTGGCCGGTGCTGCCTCGGACAAATTCATTCACCACACCGGTGAAACGGCGCTGGGGCTGGCCGTCTTGCCACACCACCAGGTCTACCGGTTGTTCCAGAATATCTGAGGCTTGCACGTCCGGGTCGGTACTGGCCAGCTGCACCCGGCCATGGAACAGATCAGACAGCCGTTCGGTCAGCACGAAGCCGACAACAACAAAATGATCCGGGGGGAATTCGCCTACACGGGCGGTGAACTGCAATCCGCTTGCCTGGGGCATGACTTCGATCCCTGAAGTTTAAGAGTGACAACTGACTCATCCTGAGTCTGCGCCGATTATAACCACCGATACCAGAATTACAAACTACCAGGCCTGGCCCACGTGCATTGGTTCACATAGGGCCTGGGCCTGCTCAGTTAGACAACCAGACGCACTCATAGGGTTTAAGCATGATCACACCACAAAGGTCATCAATGGGCTGCCCGGAAATCAAGTCCGTCCATTGATCCGTACCAATCAGATTAATGTCGCTCAGGGCAACCTGTTGCACATCTGCACTGATATTATAAATACAGAAAATGGATTGCTCCCGACGCTGGCTCTGTCGCCAAAAACCAAATAACTGCAACCCCAGGTGAAGGGTAAACTGAGTGGCGTTGGGGTGAAATGCAGGCTGGGCCCGGCGGATGTTGATCAAGCGCCTAAGCTCCCGGTATACCTTGCTTTGATGGCTGAGAGGGTCGGCCAGAACCTCCTCAAGTTTGTCCATCTGCCACTGGCCACGATTAATGGAACGCAGCCGGCCTGTATGCTCCACCCGGTCATAATCGTTACCGGTTGCCAACAAACTATGAATGTAAAAGGCAGGAATGCCTTCCAGTGCCAGCATAATGGTGTGAGCACACAGAAAGCGCTGGAACTGCCAGTGGTCTACACCTCCCTCGGCGGTACCTTTAAGGGCATCCCACAATGCAATATTCAGCTCATAAGGCTGATCACGACCATCGGCAGAGCGACGGAACGATACCCGTCCCCCGAATGATTCCAGAGTATTTATCAGGCGTTGTTTTTCCTCATCTTCCAGCAGCCCATCGGTCGGTCGCAACCCAATACCATCGTGGGAAGCAATGAAATTCAGGTAAGTAGTTCCCACCTGAGCTGGTGGCATACTCATCAACCAGGTTTTCAGATGTCGGCAGTTCCCTGTCACCAGCGTGTTGATCAGGAGCGGCGGCAGAGAAAAGTTATAGATGGCGTGAGCTTCGTTGGCGTTGCCGAAGTAGGTCAGGTTCTCACGGTTCGGCACATTAGTTTCAGTGATCACAATGGCTTCCGGGGTGTGATATTCGATCAACAACCGTAGAATCTTGATCAACTCGTGAGTCTGTTGCAGATGAATACACGGCGTGCCCGGCTCTTTCCATAAAAACGCCACGGCATCCAGCCGGAAAATCATCACACCCCGTTCAAGGTAGTAACGGATAATACCAGCAAACTCGATCAGCACCTCCGGGTTGGCAAAGTTAAGGTCCGCCTGATCTTCACTGAAGGTACACCATACATACCGCACCCCATCATCGGTCTGAACCGGATTCAGCAAAGGCGAAGTACGGGGCCGCACCACCTTACTCAAGTCTTCCTTCGGGTTCCCTTCAACAAAGTAATTCTTACCGGGCCCTATCCGCTTGCGGAAATTCTCAAACCAACGACTCCGAACAGACATGTGGTTAATGACCAGGTCTGCCATAAGTTTGTAATCCCGGGCGATCGCTTCCACATCCTCCCAACAACCGTGGGATTCATTGACGGCCAGGTAATCCATCACCGCAAAACCATCATCCGAGCTGTAGGGGAAAAAAGGCAGAATGTGCACTGCCGTTACCACATCCTTCAGGTAGCCATCCAAAAACCGCTTCAGAGTCACCAAGGGTTTATCATGTGGGCATTGAATGGTATCTGCATAGGTGATCAACGCCACATCGGATTCACTCCAACGCTGCAGCTCCGGAGACGGCGCTTCAGCATCCGGCTGAAGCGCCATAGCCGCTAACAGCTGGTCAGCCAGAAACTCACAATCTAAAGCTGGATAAACCACCTCCAGCATGGCCACTAACCGGCTTTCCAACGCTTGAGTCACGGCTTGTACTCCTGATTGTCCAGATCGACCGCCTCCAGCAGCTGTTGGCGAATGTCCGGCATCGCACTGGTTACCCGGTTCCAGCTAGGAATAAACGGCGTATCCATAGGGTTGTCCAAAAAATAAGCGCCCGCATGCATCACATTCTGAGCAAACAACTCCACGGCTTTTTCTTCCTTGTGGCGATCAAAACTCAGGCCATTAATTATTGCATCGTTCTGATAGGTCTCCACAAAATCCAACGCAATGCGGAAATAAGTGGCTTTGATGGTGCGGAATTTTTCGTTAGAGAACACCTCACCATTGGTGGCCAGTTTCCTGAACAGGGCTTTGGCGATGTCCATACTCATTTTGGACAATCCGCGGCTCGCATCTTCCGGCGACAACTCCTGATGCTTGTGATCATAGATGTCCGCGATATCCACCTGGCACAAACGATTAGTGGCGTAGTTACGCTTCATTTCAGACAACACCCCGATTTCCAGCCCCCAATCGCTGGGGATGCGCAGGTCGTTAATCACATCCGTACGGAAAGAGAACTCACCGGCCAGCGGATAGCGATAGCTGTCCAGATAGTCGAGAAAATCACTGGGCCCGCAGACTTTTTTCAGGGCGCGAATCAAGGGTGTGACCAGCAACCGGCTGACCCGACCATTCATTTTGCTGTCGGCCACCCGGGCGTAATAGCCCTTACAGAACATATAGTTGAAGCCAGGGTTGGCGACCGGATAAATCAGCCGTGCCAGCAAGTCCCGGGAGTAGGTCAGAACATCGCAATCGTGCAGCGCCACCGATTCACTCACGCCGGAGGCCAGCACATAACCAAAGCAGTACCAAACATTCCGCCCCTTACCCATCTCAGTCGGCGCAAGATTTTGTTCCCGCAGCTTCAAATCTAATGCTCGCAGTCTCGGGCCATCGTTCCACAACACTTTGAACGGCTGCGGCAGTTCTGAAAAATAAGCCAGAGCATGCCGGTATTGCTCCTCATTGGCCCGGTCCAGACCAATCACCACCTCATCCAGATAGGGGACTTTGGTGAGTTCCCGAACAATATTCTTCAGCGCCGGGCCTTCCAGCTCCGAATACAGAGACGGCAGCACCAACGACATAGGCCGGGTTTTGCGAAACTGCATCAAGTCTGCCTCCAGGTCTTCCACCGGCCGACGTACGAGGTTATGCAGGGTAGTCACTATACCGTTCTGGTAAAAGTCGCCCATGGCGGCTCTCCTTTACTGATAACCGTACTCTACTAACAAGTTGAGTACGCAGGCATTCCAACCCTCAGGGCCGGGGTTCAGGGAGCGCATAGCGTGCCGGGCGGGCGAAAACTGCAGTTGGTCACTGTTCACCCCTCGAATCACTACCGGAATGTCGGCATCTTCCAGCATTCGCTGATCATTCGGGCTATCACCCAGAGCGATGCTAATCACCGTTTCGTTACCGAAGCGCTCCTGATAACGCTTCAGCAAGAACCGGGCCCCCTTTGCTTTATCAAAGGTGCCCATGGCGTGCCAGAAGCGCCCGCCTTGCACCAACCGTATGCCCTCAAGCTCAAGCGCCGCGCGGAATTGCACCAGTTCTGCATCAGTTCCGTCCCATAGTAACGGTTCTGTGCCTAAACGCTGTTTTGCCCGCTCCGCGTCTTCTTCTGTAAGTCCGGTCAGCTTCGCCACCTCACTCGCAGACAGGTCAGAAAAGCCCCGGAACCGTGCACCCTCATCCCGCCGCACTAAAAGTGTGCACATTAACTCTTGATGAGATACACCAAAATGCACGACCTCCTCTTCACTGTTATCCAGACTCCCCGCCGGAATCACCATCACCGCACCATTCTCAGCAATATACGGTGCTCTCAGACTCATAGCGCGTTGCAAAACCCGAATCTCTGCTGCGGTTTTACTGGAATTCAGCACCAGAGGAATCCCATTCGCTGCCAGGCGCTCCAGCGCAGGTAACGCCGCTCGCCAACTGTAACTGTGATGGTCCAGCAAAGTGCCATCCAAATCCGTAAAAACAACCAGTCTCGGTTGCATTCGACACCTCCACTCTGCACTCTGTTATTGAGTCTTCGTCCAGCCAGATTTTATTGATTCAATAACCAGGCCAATGTATGAGCAACAATGCCTTCCAAGTGGAACACCGATACCTCGATTTGCCAGACAACTTTTATAGCCGGGTACAGCCCACGCCTTTGACCGAACCCAGAGTAGTGTGCTTCAACCACAAGCTTGCCACCCGCCTGGGTTTTCATGTGAGGAATGAACAGGACTGGGCCGGAATCGGAGCTGGCACAGAACTACTGGAAGGTATGGATCCGATTGCAATGAAATACACGGGGCATCAGTTCGGCGTCTATAACCCGGAGCTGGGCGACGGCCGCGGCCTATTGCTCTGGGAAACCGTAGCACCAGACGGCACACGTTGGGACTGGCACCTAAAAGGGGCTGGCAGCACACCTTACTCCCGCTTCGGCGATGGGCGGGCCGTATTGCGATCAACCATTCGGGAATACCTATGCTCAGAAGCGATGTACGGTCTGGGCATTCCAACCACCCGGGCCCTGTTTATGGTCAGCTCGAAAGATCCGGTTCGGAGGGAATCCATTGAGTCCGCCGCCACTCTCATGCGCGTGGCAAAGAGCCATATCCGCTTTGGCCACTTCGAATTTGCCGCTCACCATGAAGGGCCTGAAGCGCTGAAAACCCTTTTAGAACACGTCATCAGCCTTCATTTCCCGCATCTCATTAACCTGCCCGAAACGCAACGTCACGCCCGATGGCTGGAAGACGTCGTAGAACGAACCGCACGGCTGATTGCAGACTGGCAAGCTGTTGGCTTCTGCCATGGGGTCATGAACAGCGACAATATGTCCATCATAGGTGACACCTTCGATTACGGCCCCTATGCCTTCCTCGACGATTTCGACGCAGGTTACATCTGCAATCACACCGACCAAAGCGGCCGATACGCATACAACCGACAACCACAAATGGGCTTCACCAACTGCCAGTATCTGGCCAGCGCACTGCTTCCGATCATGGAAGAAGACTCCATCCGCCAATGCCTGGGTCGTTACGAAAGCGCCTACAACGAACGTTTCAGGCACAATATGTGCGCCAAACTCGGGCTGGAAGAAAACGACGAAGGCGATCTCAGCCTGATCATGGATACCTTCAGTATGCTGCACGAACACAAAGTGGACTACACCCACTTCTTCCGCGGCATTTCCAACCTGCACAAACACGGAAACACTCCGGTACGAGACCTGTTTGCCGACCGTAGCGTGGCAGATGAATGGCTGGAACGTTATGAGGCCCGCCTGCAAAAAGAAACCCGCGCCCACGACGAGCGGGAATACGCCATGCGCAAAGCCAACCCCAAATACATACTGCGCAACTATCTGGCCCAGCAAGTCATCGTAGAAGCCCAGAACGGCAACTACGACCCCATGAAAGAATTACTGAACGTTCTGGCCAATCCGTTTGACGAGCAGCCTGATTATCAACACTACGCGGCCCTCCCCCCGGATTGGGGTAAACACCTAAACATCAGCTGTTCATCCTAATTGGGGTCAGGTCCCGGACCTGACCCCAATTATTTAGTTTTGGGTGCCAGGGCGTCGAGCCTGGCGCCGTGCCTGATCATGTAGAGCACGAGGAAAATAGCAGGAACACCCATTCCAGCGGCCACCGCGAAGAACTCGGCATAACCGAAATCCGCCACTACGATGCCGGAGAAGCCGCCAAGGAATTTGCCGGGCAAGGTCATCAGGGAACTAAACAGCGCATACTGGGTTGCGGTGAATGAAGCACTGGTCATGCTTGAAAGCCAGGCAATCAACGCCACGTTGGCAATACCACCGCTAAGGTTATCTGCACTGACAACCACCGCCAGCGTAACCAAGTCAGGCGGATTCTGAGCCAGCCAGACAAACAGCAAATTCGTCGCTGCCGTCAGAATGGCACCAGCCAGCAAAATTCGACGAACACCGTAGCGAACCACCAGCACACCACCCACCAAGGAGCCGACAATGGTCATCAGAAAACCAAATACCTTGGTAACGTCTGCCACCTCGGTTTTACTGAACCCCATAAAATTCAGGTAAAATGGGTTAGCCATCACACCCATGGCAATATCCGAAATCCGATAAACTGCCACCAGAACCAGAATGGCAACAGCCAATTCTTTATAGCGCCGGAAAAAGTCCAGAAACGGCCCGGCAATCGCCGCATAAAACCAGCCCACAAAGCGGGCTATGCGGGGTGGCAAATGGGTATGTTTAGCGGCTTCTTCTTCAATTTTGTGTGCAATATCCTGAGCGGCGGCATAGTGGTTCACCTCAGGCTCTCGTGCTATCAGCACCGTCAGCGCCCCCACGCCCACCAATCCCGCCATCACCAGATAAGATACTTCCCATGACCAAAACGCCGCCAGATAAAGTGCTCCGGCACCAGCTACCAACAAGGCCAACCGGTAACCAAAAATGTAGGTGCCTGCCAAGGCAGCCTGCAAGCGCTCCTCGGCAATCTCGATTCGGTAGGCATCAATAGCCACATCTTGAGTGGCTGAAGAAAACGCCACCAACAACCCACACAAAGCCATCACTTCCGGGGTTTTCACCGGATCCACTGTTGCCATCAGGAACAAACCCAGCGCAATACCACCCTGAGCCAGTAAAATCCAACTCCGGCGTTTACCTAGCAAGCGGTCCAGCAACGGCAATTTAACCCGGTCTACCACCGGTGCCCAAAACACCTTGATAGAATAAGTAATCCCCAGCCAGCTGAAGAATCCAATGGTGGCGGTATCCACCCCGACATCCGCCAACCGCGCATTCAGCGTGGAAAACACCAACAAAAAGGGTAACCCGGCAGAAAAACCGAGAAATAGCATGGCAATAGCTTGCCAGCGAGTGTAGGTATAGAGCGATTCCCTGAGCAGAGTCAGAAGGCTGCCGATTTGAATAGTTTATTCTCCTGGTTCACGCAATGGGGCCGGGACTCAACCGCCCGGCCCCAAGCATCCATCAATCGCGGAAGTTATTAAACTGCAAAGGAATATCCAGTTCTGCCTCGCGCAGCATAGCGATCGCTTCCTGCAAATCATCTCGTTTTTTACCGGTCACACGCACTTTGTCACCCTGAATGCTGGCCTGAACCTTCATTTTCTTATCTTTGATCATCTTCACGATCTTCTTGGCCATATCCGTTTCAATACCTTGTTTCAAGGCAAAGTGCTGCTTCACCAGCTTACCGGATTTGCTTTCACCGTCTTCCGCCAGAGCCCTGCCATCCAGGTTACGTTTGGCAAATGCCATTCTCAGCATTTCAACCAACTGCTCAAGCTGAAACTCTTGCTCGGCGCTCAAAGTAACGCGTTTATCTTCCAGTTCGATATCCGCATCCACGTTTTTGAAATCCCAACGGTTACCCAGCTCACGCTTGGCCTGATCCACAGCATTTGTTACTTCGTGCATTTCAATTTCTGAAACAATGTCAAAAGAAGGCATAGTCGTTATTCTCCAAAGGCCGCCAGGGGTATACTGTCGCGACATTTTAAATACTGGATGTTAGAAACCGCCAAAGCATAGCAAGAGCGGCGACCAATCGCATCTGACAATGGACTGGTAAGAAGTAGATAAACAATGCCAAACCTAGACCTACCCATTCTCGTAGTAGATGACGCCAAATTCAGCAGCATGGTTGTAGGCCGCACCCTGCGCAATGCTGGCTACCGTGACATACGGGTCGCCAACAACGCACACGCAGCCTTGAAGCTGATAGAACAGCGTGCCGTTAGCGTACTCATTGCAGACTGGCTGATGCCTGAAATGGACGGTCTTCAGCTTGCAGACCATGTGCGCCAACAGGATGAGCAAGACAACCACTACACCTACGTTATCCTGCTGACCGCCAGAGAGAGTGTAGAAGCAATGTCTGAGGCGTTCGACAGAGGCGTAGACGACTTCATCTACAAATCAGACATGACCAAGCAACTGATTCCGCGTATTTTTGCGGCCGACCGCATGGCCGACCGCCAGAATACCCTTCTGCGGGCCAATGCTCTGCTGGTAGAAAATAACCGGGAGCTGGAATCCAGCAACATCATTGATCTGGAAACCGGCCTGTGCAACGCCAAGTATGCCCGTCAGCGCCTTCAGAAAACCCTGCGCCATGCGGAATCTCGCGGCGGCTCAACAGCTTACGTGATGTGTGGCATCCGTAACTGGCAGGAACTGAAACGAAAACACCCACCCAGCGTGATGACCGAACTCTGTGTTGGCATTGCCCGCCGCCTGAGCACCCTGATTCGCCCCATCGATGCCCTGTGCCGGGTGGGTGACAACCAGTTTGCCATCGTGTCTTACTTCCCGAACAGTGACCATTGCACCACCACCGCCTTCCGCCGGATCTTCGATGGAATCAACCATAAGGCGCTGAAAACCACGGCAGGCTATATCTCAGTAGAAGCCGGCATGGTGCTGTGTCGGGCAAGTGCTGAAGACGGCACACCAACGGTACAAGACATGGAACGGTCAGCCGTACAAGGTCTGGTAGACGCCTACGAGACCCGCCGTTTCACCGAAACCACCCCCGAGTTACGGGAAGGTGCATAGCCAATACAAACAGTAACACCGAGACACACATCACAAACAGACTAAAAGCACGGAAAGCCTTATTCTGAATTTGTGGGATCAAGCAGTACCCACCCATGGCGGAGGAGCTGTGTAGTACCTCCGCCGCCATATGGGTACATCCCTCAGGATCAACGGATTTTTCAGGCACTTTCGTTCTTTCCGAATTTTTAAGCCAGCCCCCATGAGCTGGCTTTCTTTTTTTATGCCAGACAAAAACCACCGTTAATCCCCTAAACAGAACCCACCTTGTTTTTCCGGTACTCTCCAGGCGTTTTTCCCGTTGCGGCTTTGAACTTCCGATGGAATGACGTCGTTTCACTGTACCCCAGCCGCAACGCGATATCCGGAATACTCATCTCTGAATCCCGCAGATAACCTTCTGCCATTTTCTGGCGAACCTCATCCAACAACTTCTGATAAGAAGTCCCCTCCTGGCTGAGCCTGCGCTGAAGCGTTCGACTGGTCATCCCCAGGTCTTCTGCAATCATATCCTGGCGAGTAATACCGCTGGCTAACTGCTGATGTATGGCCCGCCTGACCTTTGCCGTCAGATCTGTGCCGGTTTCAAGTTCTGCCAATTGGTACAATGCGTGGGCTTCCAGGGTTTTCCGTAGCATAGGGTCCGGCTGGCGTAACCTTGAAGAAAGAAGCGCCTTGCTAAGCGAAAGGCTATCTTCCTCTGCGGAAAATGTAACGGGGCAATTCCAGCGTTTCTGATATTCGAGTTCCAACTCAGGGCCCGGTGACGTTCTTTGAAGCTTTACACAAAGGGGCGCCGCCTGCTCTACATCCCCCAGCCAGCGGGCATAGTTCACCCAGGACGCAAACACATTATCCACCAGATGAGGCCTGACCAGTGGGTCCGCATAGTTGCAGTGCCAAACCAGGGTCACCTCATCACCAGTCATGCGCAGGCGAGTGGTCCCCATATCACCCACCAGCTTCTCATAAGGTGCAATGCGCGTGACAGCTTCACCCAGCGTGGCACAGCTCATGGAGATATAACCCAGGACACTGTATGAACCCGGCTGCACAAAGTCTCCGGTCTCCAATCCCAGAATAGGATTGGAGGAACGCTCGGCCAGCAAGTGCAAAAAGGTTTGAAACTGCTCACCATCTATACGGCCGTCATCAGTTTCCAGAATATCTTCAGAGAGCCCTGCCTGACAGAGCAGATCGGCCACCGCAATAGCTTTGGCTTCGGCACAACGAACGTATTGACGGAGAGCTGCTACAGAGGCGGTTCCTAAGGGGGTCATAGCGATTGCTTTTGTTGTTGATCTTTTCTGCAGAGTATAACCAAAAACGCCCGGCATTGTGCCGGGCGTTTTTGTTGCGAAAGGCCGTTATCAGAGCTTACGCCCTTTACCGGCCGCAATACGCAATCGCAGTGCGTTCAGCTTAATAAAGCCTTCAGCGTCTTTCTGGTCATAAGCACCGTGATCTTCTTCAAAGGTCGCGATAGACTCATCGAACAAAGAATCATCAGACTTACGGCCAACTACGTCTACGTTACCTTTATACAACTTCAGGCGAACAGTACCGTTCACGTATTCCTGGGTCTGATCAATCAGTGCCTGCAGCGCTTCACGCTCAGGAGACCACCAGTATCCGTTGTAGATCACCTCGGCATAACGCGGCATCAGGCTGTCTTTCAGGTGGGCCACTTCACGGTCCAGAGTAATAGACTCAATGGCACGGTGCGCACGAAGCATTACAGTACCACCCGGTGTTTCATAACAACCACGGGACTTCATGCCCACATAGCGGTTTTCAACAATATCGAGACGACCAATACCATTCTCACCCGCCAGCTTGTTCAGAGTTTCCAGAACTTCGTGAGCTTTCATTTCCTGACCATCAACAGCAACAATGTCACCCTTGCGGTAAGTCAGCTCAACGTAAGTCGGTGTGTCTGGCGCCGCTTCCGGCGACACACTCCAACGCCACATTTCTTCCTCAGCTTCTGACCAGGGATCTTCCAGGTTCATACCTTCATAAGAAATGTGCAGCAGGTTGGCATCCATAGAATAGGGGCTCTTGCCCTTCTTCATTTCTACCTGGATATTGCGCTCTTCACAGTAGGCCAGCAACTTCTCACGGGAATTCAAATCCCACTCACGCCAAGGCGCAATCACCTTCACACCCGGCTTCAGCGCATAGGCACCCAGCTCAAAACGAACCTGATCATTACCCTTGCCGGTGGCACCGTGTGAAATCGCATCGGCGCCAGTCTGGTTGGCAATATCAATCAACCGCTTAGCAATCAGCGGACGAGCAATAGATGTACCCAACAGGTACTCGCCCTCATAGATGGTGTTAGCGCGAAACATCGGGAACACGTAATCGCGCACAAATTCCTCGCGCAGGTCCTCGATGTAGATTTCCTTCACACCCAGCGCTTCCGCCTTCGCACGCGCCGGCTCTACTTCTTCGCCCTGGCCGATGTCGGCAGTAAACGTGACCACCTCACAGTTATAAGTATCCTGCAACCACCGGACAATAACGGAAGTATCCAGGCCGCCGGAATAGGCCAGCACCACCTTTTTAATATCAGACATACTTTGCTCCAGACTGAACAGAATGGATGTATTGAAAAAGAAGGGGCGTATTGTACGGGAGAGAGCGGGAATTGGCTATCAGGCAAAGCACTTAGGGCTTGAGGATCACACGCCTCAAACCCTATTCAGCGAGCAAAACGAATAACGGAAAACCCGATCAGACAGCCTGCTGCTGTGAAATCACTTCTTCACGAATACCGTCCCAGCCTTCTTTCACAGAACGCAGCAGGTTCAGCACTTCATCCAGCTTGGCGATATCGTTCCTGGCACTCGCTTCCAGAAGTGTACGCTCCATGTAGTCGTACAAGGCCTCCAACCGGGCAGCAAGCTCACCGCCCTTTTCAAAATCGAGGAACGAGCGCAAGCCACCCACAATCTCAATTGCCTTACCAATCAACTGCGCCTTACCAGAATAATCCTTCGCCTGCATCCTGGCCTTAGCCATATTGATTCGCTCAATCGCCCCGTTATACAGCAATTGAATCAACTTATGCGGATCTGCATCGGTGATGCTGGTCTGGGTGTTAACACGCTGATACGCTTGTAAACCATTCATAAATAACCTCTCAATAACTACCCAAAATCAGCCCAATCGATTACTGACTATTTTGCGCCGAAAGTGCTTCGAGCTGCTGAGTAACGTAACTGCCGGTACTCTGAAGCTGAGCAATTAAAGAGTCTGCGGCAGAGAACTGCATAACCAGCCGAGCTCGCAAAGACTCAATTTTATCAGCCAAACGGATGCGCTGATCCTGAATATCGTCCAGAGTTTTATTCAGTCCTTCAGTGCGATTATCCAACCGCCCACTGGACTTAACATACTCTTCAACGGACTCAAGAGCACTGGATGCAATACCAGCGTCACCTGAGAACAATGCCTTAACATCATCCGGGTTATTAGAAAGCTGCTCCTTAAACTCCCCGGTATCGAAGTCTAATTTCCCCGTGTCGGGATTTGTCGTAATTCCAATATCCGCCAGCATACGCACCGGCGAATCTTGCAAACCGACCGGAATGCTCGTCAACAATCCTCGCAGATCATTTTGCAGAGTTCGAATAGTGGAGTCACCCATCAACACTCCGCCACTCTCAGTTCCGGCATTATAGCCGGACGCACTCTTAATCACGTCTTGCAGAATGTTATATTGATCAACAAACGCCTGAACACGCTCAGTCACTGCATCAGGATCAGAAGCGATAGCAACAGTTGATACGCCTGTAGACTTCAAATCAAAGGTGACACCTTCAACAACATCTTCGACAGTATTAGATGACCGTGTGATAGCTATACCGTTCACTTCCAGCTCTGCATCCAATGCCGCTACGGTCTCGCTAAGGCCCGTACCGTTACCATCATAAGCAAACTGAGATAACCCGGCATCACCGGCAGCCGTTACGTTAATCGCATTAGCTGTGCCGCTTTCGTCCGACGTTATCACTAGACGGTAACCCGAACCAGTATCCACCACTCCGGCTGATGCACCTGCGTCTGCATCATTTATCGCTCGGGCAATACCCTCAAGGGTATTATTACCATCATCGATGGTAACTTCTGTTGTTGAGCCACCTATCGTAAACGTTAGCGTACCAGTACCGTAAGTAGTGGCATCTTTATCTGCATAATTGGCGGACGCCAATGACTGGCGTTGGGCCAACTGAGTGACATTCAGCGTATAGGAACCACGCGACACTCCTTCCTCGGCTAGCGTTGCACCAACAACCCCCTCATTTGAGACCTTGGTTGTATAAGCCTCAAACGCCTTACCAGAGTTCAGAGCCTCAAGCGGCGCTTCCATTCCTTCCAGAGCGCTTTTTAAAGCCCCGAAAGCAGAAATCTTGGCCTGTATTGACTGTTCTTTACTGTCCAGCCGAGTTTCAGTAGGAACACTCTCAGCCTCAACCAGCTTATCGACCAGGTCAGAACTAAAAATCCCCGAACCTGCTCCCAGTGAAGTAATTGATGCCATATTGTGCCTCCGTCGGGGCTAAACTTTGCCTATATCTATCCGCGTGTACCAGTTATCGGCAGCGAGCGGAAAAACTTTGCCGCTTAAAGCTGTTTTTATGAAAAAAGTATAGCTCAAACTCAAAAACACCGCCGGACCTTACGAGTGCGACGGTGTTCCTGGCTCCTGTACAGCCCCAGAGCCCAAGTTCTTCTGGCAGACAAGTACATTTCAAACCTTCATATCGAACAGCGTCAACGGCTCATCATGCTGCAAGTTTTCTGCCAACCTTAGTGCAACCTCATCAGGTATCTGGCGAATCACTTCCTGAGTTTCGTTATCGACAACTCGCACAATGGTCTCTCCACGCTCCATATCAACTTCAAACTGCAAATCTCGCCGAATATTCTGAACATAATCATTAAGACGCGTTACAGCATTACCCAGCTCGTCAGTCTGCGCCTTAGAGCGAACCGATTGAGCGCCCGAACTAACAGCAGAGTCAGTAGCAACATCCTGGTTTACAAATTGAGATTGTCGAGCTACAGGAGATTGGTCACCTGCCTGCACAAGCTTCATAAAGCTCTGTCCGTCCAATTTCATGTCATTCATAGACCGCTCCGCTAACACGAAAACCAGCCCTTCTCACGAAAGGCTGGCCTTAGCTCCTCTAACTTTTGGCCCTATTACTGCAGGAGGGACAATACTTGGTTGGGACGGGCGTTAGCCTGTGCCAACACTGAGATGCCAGCTTGTTGCAACACATTCGCCTTGGCCAGCTTAGCGGATTCAGATGCGAAATCAGCATCCAATATCCGGCTATTCGCAGCACTCGCACTTTCAATATTGGTCGCCAGGTTGTTGATAGTACTTTCAAAGCGATTCTGAACCGCACCCAAATCAGAGCGAAACTCATTCACTTGCCCCAGAGCGGTGTCCAATACATCAAGTGCAGCCGATGCACCGGTAGCAGTACCGATATCAATCTGATCTACTTTTGCACTGGCTGCCGTTGCACCCAAGGCATCAGATGCCATGTCAGAGCTAAAATTCACATCAATAGTCTGACCGGCCTCATAACCAACCTGGAAAGACACTCCAGTCCCCAAAGAACCATCCAAAACCTTCTGACCGTTAAACGTGGTCTCTTCACTAATACGATCAATTTCCGCAATTCGCTGGGCTACTTCTTTTTGTAACAATTCCCGATCTGCATCAGTGATAGAGCCGTTTGCAGCCTGCACAGCCAGCTCTCGAATTCTCTGAAGGTTATTAACTGTCTCGTTCAGGCCGCCTTCTGCGGTCTGCGCCATCGAAATACCATCATTTGCATTTCGCTGCGCGACAGTCAGACCACGAATTTGCGTATCAAACTGAGTAGAGATCGCCAACCCCGCAGCATCATCTTTAGCAGAGTTAATGCGAAGACCAGAAGACAAACGCTGCAGCGCCTGATCACTAATACCCTGGGACCGAGACAACTGATTCTGGGCAGAGATAGAGGCAACGTTAGTGTTGATTCCGAGAGCCATTATGCTTCTCCTTAAAACCTTAGTTTTGATGGTGAAGGCTTGGCCCCCGTTTCACTTTGGGGGTACCGCGCCCTGTTACTAGGCTTAACGGCGCAAACACTCGAACCTTTAATTTTTTTTTGCCCAACCCCGTAACAAAATGTAACTGGCAATCTCGAAACCCAAATTTATGCTTCATCAAAGTCCGGGTCATCATCCGCACGACTACGCCTGACCCATGGGTCATCATCAAGTGTACGACCACTCAACATGACTGCTTCATAATGACTCGAGACCTTTTCCAGGAACGCCAGAAAACACCCCTTCCAGAATTGCATAAACTCTTTTATTTCATGGTCACCACAAGCCATACCATGGCAAAGGCCGGCCGCCAGGAAATGCAACATCGAACCTTTCAGAAGCTGCGCACAATATAGCTGCTCAGGGCGCACGACCTGGGTTCCTATATCCGGGCACACAGTCACAGCCTCAACGCGAAGCTGGTTGACCAGTAAGCACAAATCCTTTCTTCCAAAGCATTTTGCTTTTTTTAGTATTGCCTGATATTTCGAACAAACTCTTTTTAGCTCATGGTGGACTTTGACTACCGGAATATCATAAGCCCCTCTCGGCAATTCCTTTTTATGACTGGCGAACAACTCCTCTACATCCAACACTTGCACTTTCGCACCAGACAGACTGCCTTCGAAATCGGTAGAAGACATCCAGGTCGCATGATCAATAACCGCACCATCAGCGCAATTGTAAACCCGCAACTCAGAAGATGCGCCCAATATCGCGTTACTCAAAAAATCTTCTAACGATCGCTTTGCCGTATAGTAATCATTTCTAGTGAGAACCGAAGTGCCATCTACCCCTTCTACCTCAAAGATTCGCCTGGAAGGCTTATTTTCGGTTTTCATGCGCTCTTCACGCCGACGAATTGGCTCCGCATACTCTTCCCCCCAGGCGGAATGCCGCGCATGATGAACGGACTCATCTTTAAACCCATAATCCGTACCAAAAAGATAGATTTTTTTAAAGCCAAGAGCCTCGCCTATTGCTACTGCCGCATTGGTTACCGTTGGATTACAGCCAGAAAACGCTTCGCTTTCTGAAACGGCAAGCTTAGGCAGCATATTATCCGACTTAAAGAAATAGGTAACACTTTTGAACAAGCCGCATACAAGAGGATTCACTTCATTAACGGCTAGCAAAGGTATGGTTTTCAAAACTTCTTGCGGCAACTCTTTATGGAGCTGATAAATAATGTAACTCGGGTCCAGTTCTACATGAAGATCCGGTGTAACACCGGCCGCCAATAGCGGTTTCAGGCCCGTCCCCGCACTCACTAAGAAAAGCTGATCTCTCATTTTTTTCAGAGAGTCCATTCTGCCATCCAGAGATGGTCCACTGCCAACCACCGCCATTGGAAACGGAATCGGTTTCCTGCCAAGATTCGCCAGGTAGGTCATGCCAGATCGCGCATTATGTACAGTGTTAACGATTCGTATCAACTCGTTGTCGTAGTTACTCCAGTTAGTAGCAAGAACGGCCAGATCCTCACTTGCAGCCAGTACGCCCTTAGCCATTTCGACATCGGCCAAATGATTATAATAAGTAGAAAAGAATGGGTAGAATGGGAGGTCTTTAACCATATGCCTGTGCACAAGCGCCTTGATCTCAGCATCAGAACCAGCCTTACCCACCGCAAAAGTGAGCGTTTTTCCTGCTTTTCTAAAGCTTTTCAGGATCTTGTCCCAGTCAACAGTATACAAACTGACCGCAAACTTCTCTGGCTCGCGCTCAACGACAATCGCATTAATCACCTCAGCTCTATTGAGCACCTCTTCGATGTGGTAACCCAAACCGCACCCCAGAAATACCAGTGACGGGAAAAAGTCCCCCCTGCAGTACCCTTCAAACCTTGAGTTAGCCAAGGGACTCTTTGCAATAATTTTCCTTAACAAACTAGATGCGAAGTTCTTCTGGGAATAGGACGCTACCCCAGCGGGAGGGAATGTGCGAATTTTTGTTCTACCTGCATTGTCTCTCAACATCTGGCGCGCCTCATCCCTTGAATATCCTTTGGCATGCCCTCGATAACAAGATTGACCATTCACTACCATATCGACATCAGCCCGACCTGGCGTGACCACTAACTCAACTCTTTCAAGATCCATGCGTGCCAACATGTTGTATAGTGTTGGGCGATGGCGCTTAAAGTAAGCAAGATTTCGCTCAAGCCGCTGCATATACAACTGCCCTTCATCCTGCGCCGTGCTTTTTCCCTGCTTTCTACTCTTCGCCATCCCAAAATCCCCACACATTATTCATACGATACACTATCGACAGTTTGCCATAGCCCCTGCCTCCTTCACGAGTCAAAAAAACGGCAAATATTTTCCCCTCTATGTATCCCCCCCTATCGATCACGCCTAAAATTCACCCAAAAAAACCATAAGTTATTGTTTTTCAATAGACACAAAGAAAACACAAAAACCTGGCACGGTTATCGCTTAACCAACTACAAGTGAAAAATACTGATATTTGCCAACAGAGATCCCTAAAACGCTCTGTGGCTTTCCTGAGCAGGGAGACGAAGACATGCCTCAGATTATTAACACAAACATTGCATCACTTAATGCCCAGCGAAATCTGACAGCTTCACAGGGGGACGCCAACGTTGCATTACAACGTTTGTCATCAGGCCTTCGCATAAACTCAGCAAAAGATGACGCTGCGGGTTTAGCAATCTCAGAGCGGTTTCAATCCCAGATCACAGGCCTGAACATGGCCCAGAGAAATGCTAATGATGGGATTTCCTTAGCTCAGACGACTGAAGGCGCGTTAGATGAAATTACCGCGAACCTACAGCGCATTCGGGAACTGTCAGTGCAGGCTGCCAACGCATCTAATAGCAAAACTGACCGGGAAGCACTAAACGCTGAAGTTCAACAGCGCATTTCAGAAATTAACCGCATTTCTAGCCAAACATCCTTTAACGGTCTTCGGGTGCTTGACGGCTCACTACCGACCCAGACATTTCAGGTGGGAGCCAATGCGGGTGAAACTATCTCCATCGAGGGATTAGACACTAGAGGAAAACAACTAGGCGCCCTTGTGGCCCACGCGCAAGACCTGGCAAACGACACTACCGGCTCCGGCGTAAGTCTCAATCAATTGTTCGAAGAAGGCGGTACAGCGGACTTCACCATTAGTCTTCCCGCTCTGGATGGAGGGTCTGCTGTATCAATTACCGTTGATGCCGCCAACAACTTCGAAGAAATCCTTGGCAAAATCAACGCTGCATCATCTCTAACCGGCGTCACGGCCAACCTCGACAGAACAAATAACGGCCTGATTTTTTCTACAGAGCTAGATGGCATAATAGACAGCAGCGCACTTGAAGGGATAACCATTACAGCCAGCGGCACAGATGCGGGCGGAGCCAGCGTTACCGTGAACGGGAGTCCTTTTGGATTTAGTGCCGGAGATGCAGAACGAGCAACCATAAATGGTGTCGACATCTCAACTCAAAATGGTGCTGATATAGCAATGGTCAATTTAGACTACGCCATCCAGAAAATTAACAGCTTGAGAGCTGACCTGGGTGCGGTACAAAATCGATTCGAGTCAACCATTGCAAACCTGAGCACAACAACAGAAAACCTGTCAGCATCCAACAGCCGAATACGAGACGCAGATTTCGCAAAAGAAAGTGCAGAACTAGCTCGAACACAGGTACTGCAGCAAGCTGGTCTTTCCGTATTGGCACAAGCCAATGCAAGACCACAGCAAGTCCTGCAGCTACTCCAAGGATAATGCTGCATAAGGTCAAGCCAGCCGGAAAGAAAATGGGCGTAATAACTATAAGCAGTGCCCGTTTTCTGGCTGGCTTGCCAAAATCATTCTTATGGGGATGAAGTTCTAGTGCCTACACTTTTGGTAAAATTCGACTAATATCCATCAAGTCACCCTGACCACCGCAACGCAGTGATTGGTTACCGTATGTCCTTTGACAACCCAATATTCGATATTCTCTGCGACCTCGGCGTATGCAACTCCCAGTCGGTTACACAAATACAGCCTTTCGTGCGTGACAGGCAAGACATCAATGTTCTGCAGTGCCAGAAAAGTGGAGTTATATTCCTTTCAAGAACAGATCATATAGATCTGGCTCACTATGATAAAAAAGCGCCCACTCACCAGTATGGCCTCCATAAGCGAGAGATAATTACTACCAATAATGACACCGAAAGGCGCGTCCAAAGCTTTGCGAACACCATTCGTGGAAAAAACTGGCTGGACTTTGGTGCAGGCTCAGGAGCTGTCCTGGACCGCCTCGGCCTACTGGCTGCCGACTATGCAGCAGTGGAACCACAAGAAACCACAGCCAGCTTTTTATCACAGCTTGGCCATAAGGTATATCGACGGATTGACAGTGTTCCAGATTCAAAATTCGACGTGATCACGCTATTTCACGTATTCGAGCACCTCAACTCACCTTTAGACATACTCGCCGAGCTGAAGAAAAAGCTGACGCCAGGCGGAAGGTTAATTATTGAGGTCCCTCATGCCCGAGACTTCTTAATTAGCAAAGCCAACTGCCGCGCCTTCAAAGAGCACACATTTTGGAGCGAACACCTGATTCTTCACACCAGGGTAAGCCTTACCGCAATGCTCCAGGCAGCAGGACTGGAAGTTGAAGCAGTTTCCGGCATACAACGTTACCCTCTGGCAAATACACTGTACTGGCTAGCCAATGGCTCTAGCGGTGGACACATAGCCTGGTCCCAGCTTTGCGACAACCAGCTCGACAGATCGTGGCAAAGTATATTAGGGAAAATGGATCTAACCGACACTATCATTGCAGAAGCAATTATGCCGCAGGGCTTATAGCAGGTTATCCAGGTACGAAAATGCCCGCCAGAACCCCTCTCCACCATTCTTATGTCCCTGCCACACCTCCGGAATCCAGGTTGCTTGTGGCGCCAGCGTTTTTAGTTGTCGGCCTAGACTAACGAAGTCAATATCACCTTCCCCCACCTGCAGCCCCTCACCATCAACACCCCTGGCATCTGCGACATGAACATGAGCTGTGAACGGTGCAACGCGCCTTACAAACTCATCAAAATCCCAACCAAAATAATTACATGACAGTTTACTATGGGAAACATCCAGGCAAACCTTCAAACCAAGATCAGGACAAACCTCCACGATATCATCCGCTGAAACAAAAAGGTTGTGAAACCGCTGCCCCCCAAAGTGCCAGGGGAAAGGAGGCATAGTCTGCGCAAGTATCTGAACACCCTGGGAATCAAGCCTCTCCAGACTGTCTGACAAAAGTTCGTAACGAACTTTTCGCTGGTCTTGATTCAGAAACTCATCTCCGGAGAAACCGCCAACATTGACAATAATATTGGGCATTTCCTGGTTGGGAAACAGGGAATTCAGCCTTCTGGTAACAGAAATAACCCGCTGCAACTCACGAATAGATCTAGCTCTGTAATCATCATCAATGGCACAAAGGTCCAGCGTGTGATCGCCGGCAAAAAGCTCTGGCGCATGAACCGCAAAACCTAGCTGCTCTGAGCGCGACACAAACTGGTCAAGTTCCATATCAAGATCGCGATAGCTCAGATGGAACTCAACCATCCTAAGGTTGCTCAACGTTGACAATGACGCGTAATCATGAAAACGAACCGGAATGCCATGCCTGAGCTTGAATTTATATGGCCTCGGCATAACGATCGGCCCCCCGATGTCTGACTCGAAGAAAAACTCCCCTTTCTTTACCGAGCGCCTCATTTTTCTGCCAACAAGATCTTCAAGCCTGTTCGGCGGCAAACCTTTGCCAGGACTTTTTATCGTGACACTTTCAGGACTAACCCGCTGACCGGACTCAATATCCTCTGCAGCAACTATACTCTTCCCAAGAATTTCACGATTGATCATTTCACCCTGTGACAAATTTCTGGGTTCATTCGTTCCCAGCGACACGCTAACTTGTTCAATTGCCTCACACATCAGACGAAACTCATCAGCCAGCAACGAAACCTTGTGATCATTGCCCTCCATATTGCGATCCAGCGTGAAATGCTTTTCTATTACCTTTGCTCCTTTCGCTACTGCTGCAACAGCCACATGGTATCCGCGTTCGTGCCCCGAATAACCAATCAGACAATCGCCAATTTCCGCCAGACGACTCATATAATTCAGGTTTATATCTTTGAAGGGGGCAGGATAAGTCGAATTACAGTGCAAAAGTACGAAGTTGGCTGACTCCTGCATCAACACCCGCACAGCTTCGTAAATTTCCTGTTCCGTGGACATACCGGTTGAGACAAGCATAGGCTTGCCAACTCGGGCAATGTACGTTAACAATTCATGATTGGTCAGATCAGCCGAAGCCACTTTGAATCCATCCATGCCGTAAGCAACCAGCTTATCAACACTGACTTTATCGAAAGGCGTGCAGAGTACGGTTATGTCTTGGTCTCGGCAGTAATCAAAGACTTCCCGAAAAGCATCGTCACTCAACTGAAAACGCTTTAGTAGATCCAGCACGTACTGAGAACCCAAATCTTCTTCGGCAGCTATCTCTGAGGTATCGGTGGCATAAAGCGTTTCGAGATCACGCATCTGGAATTTGACACAATCTGCTCCGGCCTTCTTCGCTTCATCAACAAGTTGTTTTGCCAATTCTACTGACCCATTATGGTTGTTACCTATTTCTGCAATCGTAAATACGGAAGAGTCCGGGTTAAGGCTATGCTTACCAATCATGATATCTTTATTTGAACGGAGCGATGCCACGCCAACCACGTGGTCATCCGCGTCCACGATAGGTAGAAATTGAACCTTTCGGTTTAATTTCTCCGCAAGCTGCTCCCGAGATTCAAAGTCATAGGCAAATATTGGCTTATTATTACCCGAGTGCTGAACCGGCACCTGAATATCAATACAGTCCTGAGTCACTATCCAACGCCGAAAATCCCCATCCGTGAACGCACCTTTAAGCCGGAAAAAATCGTCCACCAGAAAGAGAATCTTGTGTTTACTGGTACTAAGCATTTCCAGCGCACGTGACATCGGAAGTCGTTCACTGACGCAATATTCATCTACATTTCGATCAACAAACATTTACCGAGCTCCCTTTTTTATAAGTGCTTCGACTATCTCGAAATCCGTCAGTGAATCAATCTCATAACCAGTTTCCTCTGGCATCACATACAACTCGATCCGCCCCCCTAGCCGACTTTGGTATTTTTGGAAACAACTTAACGAAAAAATATATATTGACCCATTCTCCTGAAACGAGTTAGTCAGGTCCTGACGGCGGGGCCGGCTGCCCGGTTGATAATTTTCAGGTACAGCAAAGCCGTCACAGCCACGTTCCCATAGAAATTTATGGCAGGGTACGACCGAAAGTAACGAATCTGCCTTTCGCTCACGGAATAATCCAAAGGCCTCATCAATATCTACCATTGAGCGAATAGGTGAAGTGCACTGAAGTAAAATAATATTGTCAGGCTCTATCCCCTGCTCCGCCAGAGATTGAATCACATGATTCACAGCAGATTCTGTCGAGGCTTCATCACCGGAGATATCATGAGGCCGTGCTATCACGGTAGCGCCTGACGCTTCGGATATTCTGGCTATGTCACTGTCGTCCGTCGATACAACGACCATATCCGGTGATTCTGAGCACAAGGCCTGCTCTATAGTCCAAGTAATCAGAGGTTTACCAGCAAGATCTCGGATATTCTTCCCCGGAAGACCTTTAGAGCCACCTCTAGCAGGTATGATAACCAGATTCATGGGCGTTCCCTTTAAAATTTCACGGCAAACAAAAGCACGACCAAGTGTTGTTTCCTATCATAGGCCAAAGATCAAAGAATAACCCCACAAGCAACACGCCAAGCCCAATCTCAGAAAGTTCAGAGGAGAAAAAAATTGCGGCAGCTACGAAAGAACATCCTACACATCGCCAGCTTTAATGGGAACATAGGCGACAACGCCAGCCACAATGGTTTCTACTCACAGATTCAGACAGCTTGTAAGTGGGAAACTTTCGTCGAACAACGTGAAATCCGAAAAACATATCTCAACTATGAAGCGGCTGATCGTTGGCATTGGAATGAGCAACTGATCAACGATATCAATGATAAAGACCTGACGGTAATCGGAGGGGGCAACTATTTCGAACTCTGGCTTGATAAATCCGCTACAGGAACAACCATCGACCTGCCTCCCCAGCTGCTAAAAAATGTCACTAAGCCTCTATTCTTCAATGCTGTCGGTTGCGACCCAAACATCGGAGTCAGTAATCAGTCCGTCAACCATTTCCGCCAGTTTCTTGACTCCGCACTGGCACACCCCATGTGCCTGGTTTCCGTGCGCAACGATGGTTCTAGCAAGTACCTTAAACGATATGTCGGCGAAAAATACTCTAACCACATCCTTGTGACCCCTGATCCAGGTTTCTTTATTGTACCCGGTGAAGTTCCGCTGCCCCAAAGCCTGCAACACAAAACCTACTGGATTATCAACCTCGCAATTGATCGTCCTGAGCGCCGTTTTCCTGGCACTGAAGGAAAGCTCAATTATGAAGAATTCCTGAATGAAGTAATGGACTTAGTGTGTCAGGCCTGCGACCTATACCCAGAAATTGAAATTGTTCTGACACCCCATATATATAGTGACCTGTCTCCCATCCGAGATCTAATGGAAAGGCTTCCCGACGCCATCCGCCGCTGGCGAGTGAGTGTGGCGCCGTTACTCCACGGAATGGGATCAGAACAAACGATATTCCGCCTATACCAAGGCGCCCAACTGACCTTTGGTATGCGATTCCATGCCAATGTCTGCCCGATTGGATTAGGCACCCCGAGCATTGGACTGGCAACAACGGAGAAATTATTCGACCTTTACGAGGAACTTGAAATGCCTGATCGGGTTGTCGATGCTCAAGTTCCCGGGTTCGCTCAACAAGCCCTGAACCTTGCCGATTCATCATTAAGAAATCACCAGAACATTCATGCTAAATACTTGTTAATAAAGGAAAAACTTCATCATCAAGCACAGACAACCTATCAAAAAATGGCCAAATTGACGGGGTCTTGAGGCACCAGTTTTGAGCCGCACGCCCAAAACTGGCACACCTTTCGCAACACCTCTGCCAAAGCACGGCAAAACGTCAAAAACTGCAGACCTTTGCCGCATCAGATAATGGCTGGTAACGAGGTGCTCCATGCAAGTACAACATCATAATGATCATCTTCCTCACT
>NZ_JBFHJO010000041.1:0-23320 GCF_041595835.1 Marinobacter sp.
GCAGGCTCAGGCAGGAGAACTGGACGAGGCCGTAACCTACCTTCAGTCACTGAGAGCAAACAATCCGGACCAAGCAGAGAAACTCTGGCTGCTTGAAGTCAACTTACTGATTGATCAGGATAAAAAACCACAAGCACTGATCGCGGCCAATGCGGCACTCGCAGAATTCCCCCGAAATATCGAAACCCGCTATGCCCGCGCCATGCTACTGGACTCGGAGGGCCAGACAGACAAAGCTGAGCAGGACCTCAACACCATTCTTGAAATACAGCCCGACAGCTCTGTCACCCTGAACGCTCTGGGCTACATATTGACTGAACGTACCAACCGCCTGGACGAGGCACAACGCCACATAGAGAAAGCCCTGACCCTCGATCCGGAAAACCCAGCCATTCTGGACAGCATGGGCTGGGTACTGTTCAGGCAAGGCAAGGTGATGGAAGCTCTGGACTACCTGTCACGGGCGTGGGCAGTCTACCCTGACCCTGAAGTGGCGGCCCACTATGGTGAAGCACTCTGGAGCATCGGAGAAGAAGAGCAGGCTCGTATTATCTGGCAAAAAGGGCTGGAGGCTGACCCAGACCACGACATACTGACAAAAACCGTAGAACGCCTGACCACAACCGGGAGCCATGAATGACCTGTCGGCTCCCCCTGGCGCTGGCCTGCCTGCTCTCTTTGGCAGGCTGCACCACCATACAACTTGAGCCCCTGCCCAACGGAATGACCGACCAGCCACCGGCAAACTGGGCCTCTCACACCGCCGAGCTGACCAGATTCAACCACTGGCTGCTGTCCGGAAAACTCGCCGTAAAACAGCCATCCGATAGTGGAACCGCTATTATAAATCGCTGGCAACAGCAGGGTGAGAGCTACGAGCTTGCACTGTCTTCATCGTTTCTGGGTATGGGCAGCACCCAGCTCAGAGGCGTCCCGGGCTACATACATCTTACAATGGCCAACGGCGACATTTATCAGTCCTCAGAGCCGGAAAACCTGATCAAAGCTGCTACTGGCTGGCAACTACCCATAGACAATCTAACCTGGTGGATCAAAGGATTACCGGCCCCAGAAGGTGATTTCCGGTTACTGTTTGACGATAAAAACAAGCTGGCACTCATCAAACAGGACGGCTGGGAAATACGCTACGACCGCTGGCACCCATCGGCCGGAAACCTGCCGGAATTACCCGCGCGAGTTACCGCTCTGAAGGAAGACAAAAGAGTTCGGGTTGTGATCAGCAACTGGCAACGCGAGGACTAAAAACGTGACAACCAGCATCACCCTGCCCTCGCCGGCAAAACTAAACCTGTTCCTGCACATCACCGGCAGGCGTCCTGATGGCTACCACGAGCTCCAGACACTGTTCCAGTTCCTCGACTACAGCGATGAGCTGACATTTACCCTCACGCCTGAGCAACCGGGTATACGCCTCGAAAACCCTATTCCCGGAGTTCCCGACGACCATAACCTGATAGTCCGTGCGGCGAAATCTCTGGCAGCTCACTCAAGCCACGAACTCCCGGGGGTAACCATCGGACTGACCAAGCGCCTCCCCATGGGCGGCGGCCTCGGTGGTGGAAGCTCCAACGCAGCAACCACTCTGGCAGGCCTAAATAAACTCTGGCGCCTCAACCTCTCTGAAGATGAACTGGCAAAAATCGGACTTACTCTGGGCGCCGACGTACCGGTTTTCGTGCGCGGACGGGCGGCCATTGGTGAAGGCGTAGGGGAAATACTTACCCCTGCAAACCCTCCTGAAGACTGGTTTGTCGTGCTCAAACCAGACTGCGAAATTAATACCGGAAAGATTTTTTCCGAAGAAGGCTTGACAAGAGACACCCCAAAATTGAAAATACGCCCCGCTTTTGAGGGAGACGCCTCGAGGTACCGAAATGACTGCGAGGATGTAGTTAGAAAACTGTATCCTGAGGTTAACCGAAGCCTGGAATGGCTGGCACAATTCGGACCTGCAAGATTAACCGGAACCGGGGCTTGCATTTTTGGACGTTTCCCTACAGAATCCGCAGCCCGGATTATCTGGGAAAGCAAACCCTCCGGCATCAAGGGGTTCGTAGCTAAAGGGGTGAATATTTCACCACTTCACATAAAGCTAACAGAGCTAGAATGATGCCAAAAAAGCACGATACTGGGGTGTCGCCAAGTGGTAAGGCAACGGGTTTTGATCCCGTCATGCGCAGGTTCGAATCCTGCCACCCCAGCCACCTTTCTCCCGCTTCTTCTGAATCAAACGCCGATAATGAGAAGGATGCCGTCGTGTCAAAACTGATGATTTTCTCTGGCAACGCCAACCCTGAACTTGCCAAAGCAATCGCAAAAAAACTCCATATTCCCATGGGTCAGGCCACTGTAGGCCGGTTTAGCGATGGTGAAACCACCGTCGAGATCAATGAGAATGTACGTGGCCATGATGTTTTCATCATTCAGCCCACCTGCTACCCCACCAACGACAACCTGATGGAACTGATCGTGATGGCCGACGCACTTCGTCGCGCTTCCGCCTCTCGCATCACCACCGTTATCCCCTATTACGGATATGCGCGTCAGGATCGTCGGGTACGCTCAACCCGGGTAGCCATCAGCGCCAAGGTCGTGGCTGACATGATCTCCAGCATCGGCGCAGATCGCGTACTGACTCTCGACCTGCACGCAGACCAGATTCAAGGATTCTTCGATATTCCGGTAGATAACATCTATGCAACACCGGTTCTGCTCGAAGATATCGAAAAGCAACGTTTCGAAAACTTCGTTGTTGTATCTCCAGACGTCGGCGGCGTTGTCCGTGCCCGGGCCGTGGCCAAACGAATGAACGATGCCGACCTGGCCATCATCGACAAACGTCGCCCGAAAGCGAACGTGTCTCAGGTCATGCACATCATTGGAGACGTGCAAGATAAAACCTGCATCCTGGTGGATGACATCGTTGATACTGCCGGCACTCTGTGCAAAGCCGCCGAAGCACTTAAAAACCGTGGCGCGTCACGGGTTGTGGCTTACATCACCCACCCGGTACTGTCCGGCCCGGCGATCGAAAATATCAGCGGATCCGAACTCGACGAACTGATTGTTTGTGACACCATTCCACTGAGTGACAAAGCGAAGAAGTGTGATAAAATCCGCGTCCTCAGTATGGCTGGCCTACTCGCAGAATCTATTCGCCGCGTCAGCAATGAAGAGTCTATCAGCGCCCTGTTCGAGAACATGTGATCCGGAATCCCCGGAAATACGCAGGCAACCCAACAGGTTAGAATACGCTGAAACAGCATCGGAGTCGGGAGCCCTACACGGCTCCCGACTCTTTTAGTCAGCCTGAGAAAATATTCTGAGGCTATTCAGAAACATCATCTGTTCAAACGCCTGGTCGCGGGCAGTTCAGATGACGATTGAGGTACATACCATGTCCCAGGAATTTGTTATTGAAGCATTTCCTCGTGACGATCAGGGGAGAGGTGCGAGCCGCCGCCTGCGTCGTGAGGAAAAGAAAATCCCAGCTATCGTCTACGGTGCTGGCAAAGAAGCCGTTTCTATTTCCATTTGGCACAACGAACTGAAAAAAGCCCTGGAGAATGAGGCTTTCTTCTCACACGTTCTGACCCTTGAGCTGAACGGCAAAAAAGAAAGCGTGATCCTGAAGGATCTGCAGCGCCACCCATACAAGCCGCTGCTTTCCCACGCTGACTTCCTGCGCGTTGACAAGAACCAGGAGATCGTTGTTCACGTTCCGCTGCACCTGCTGAACGAAGACACAGCTCCGGCAATCAAAACCTTCGGTGGCGTTGCATTCCGCCTGTTGACTGAGATTGAAATTGCTTGTTTGCCGCAGAATCTGCCTGAGTTCATCGCAGTAGATCTGTCTGAGGTTGAAATGGACCAGGTTGTTCACATGAGCGATCTGAAACTGCCAGAAGGCGTTCGCATTCCTGCCCTGCAGCACGACTCAGAGCATGATCAAGCTGTTGTAGCTATCCAAAAGCCGAAAGGTGTTAAGGCCGATGACGCCGAAGACGCTGAAGCTGAGGAAGGCAACGAGGAGTAATTACTCCGGAGGGACTGGCATATGGCACAGGATATTGTCATGGTGGTTGGCTTGGGGAACCCTGGCGCTGACTACGAGAATACCCGCCATAATGCCGGCGCCCTGTTCGTCGAAGCTCTGGCCCGCGATGCGGGTCAGACGCTCCGCCCCGAAAAGAAGTACCACGGTTTATATGCCCGCATTCAATGGCAGGGCCTAGACCTGCATCTGCTCAACCCCAGTACGTTTATGAATCGCAGCGGCCTGGCCATCAAGGCGCTAGCGGACTTTTTCAAAATTGCTCCTGAGCAGATCCTTATTGCCCACGACGAACTCGACATCCCCTCTGGCACAGCCAGATTTAAGAAAGGTGGCGGCCACGGCGGGCATAACGGCTTGCGCGATGCCATTGCACATCTGGGCACCAAAGACTTCCAAAGACTTCGCATTGGCATAGGCCACCCCGGTGATAGCCGCAAGGTAACCGGCTATGTACTCGGCCGACTCGGTAAGCAGGAAACTGAAAACCTCAATGCAGTAAATAATGAAATCATGCGCGTACTGCCCGATGCCGCAAACGGCAATCTCGCAGCCGCCATGAACCGCCTGCACAGCTTCAAGCCAGCAACCTGAACACAACACAACTCCTTATTCGCACCTATACCGATACACCGGTATAATCCGCGCAAATTATTAGTTCCAGCAGAGGCATTCCATGGGTTTTAACTGCGGCATCGTCGGCCTACCTAACGTCGGCAAATCAACCTTGTTCAACGCATTGACCAAAGCCGGTATCGGCGCGGAAAACTTCCCGTTCTGCACCATCGAACCGAATGCCGGCGTAGTGGCCATGCCGGACCCACGTTTAAACAAACTCGCGGAGATCGTAAAGCCCGAGCGCACGGTACCCACAACAATGGAGTTCGTGGATATCGCCGGCCTGGTTGCTGGCGCCTCCAAAGGTGAGGGCCTTGGCAACCAGTTCCTGGCCAATATCCGCCAGACAGACGCCATCGCCCACGTAGTGCGCTGCTTCGAAGACAACAATGTCATTCACGTTGCCAATAAGGTGGACCCTGCATCCGACATCGAGGTCATCAACACCGAGCTTGCCCTGGCCGACCTGGACACCGTAGAAAAAGCGATCAAACGGGTTCAGCGCATCGCTAAAAGCGGCGATAAAGAAGCTAAAGCTCAACTCGAAATGTTCGAAAAGCTGCTCCCTGTCCTGAATGAGGGCAAGCCCGTGCGCAGCATGAACCTCGACAAAGACCAGCTGACATTAATCCGTGAGCTGTGTCTGCTGACCATCAAGCCCACCATGTACATAGCCAACGTTAGCGAAGACGGCTTCGAAAACAACCCGCACCTCGACGTGGTTCGGGAAATTGCTGCGTCGGAAAATGCGGCCGTTGTGCCGATCTGTAACAAGATCGAAGCCGAGATCTCCGAACTGGAAGACGATGAAAAAGCCATGTTTCTGGATGAAATGGGCATGGAAGAGGCCGGCCTCGACCGCGTAATCCGCGCAGGCTACAAACTTCTGGACCTGCAAACCTATTTCACTGCTGGCGTGAAAGAAGTTCGTGCCTGGACTGTAAGGATTGGCGCCACCGCCCCTCAGGCCGCTGCCGTTATTCACACTGACTTCGAGCGCGGATTTATTCGTGCTGAAGTCATCAGTTATGACGATTTCATTCAGTACAAAGGCGAAGCCGGTGCTAAAGATGCCGGAAAATGGCGTCTGGAAGGCAAGGAATACATCGTTCAGGACGGCGACGTCATCCACTTCCGCTTTAACGTGTAACTTTTCGGGAAATATTGGCATCCAAGCCTTGACAGCTTGAGGCCAAATGCCGAAAATACGCGCCTCGTTTGGGGTGATCCCCAAAACGATTTGGCAAGGTAGCTCAGTTGGTTAGAGCACAGCACTCATAATGCTGGGGTCGGCGGTTCGACTCCGCCCCTTGCTACCAGTATTCGAAGGGCCACCGTGTAAACGGTGGCCCTTTTCTGTTTTGAGGACGGCCTCACCCATTCCGGGAGCTTAGTGCGGGACGACCCGCTTTGCATGGCAGCCTTGCTATGAGAACGACTAAAGACAGAATCCGCCAAGCCATTTCATTTGAGATCTTTGGCCTTCTCCTTTCCACCCCTCTGGCCGCTTTCGCTTTTGGCCTCGACCTAGGGCAAACCGGCGTGCTGGCAGCCATTGGGGCAGCCATCGCCACCTTCTGGAACTACATCTACAATCTGGCCTTTGATCACGGCCTGAAACGGCTGACCGGTACAACCCGAAAAGCCCTGAGGGTTCGTTTTCTACATGCTATTGGTTTTGAATTCGGGCTCATGCTTGTGTTTCTGCCCATTATTGTCTGGTGGCTCGAAGTCAGCCTGCTGGAAGCTCTGGTCATGGATATTGCGTTTATGGTGTTCTACCTGATTTATGCATTCGTGTTCACTTGGTGTTACGACACAATCTTTCCCGACAACGATCAGCCAGACACGACTTCTCCGAAAATCAAAGAGCCCTGACCAACTCAACCGACACAAACCTTCTGGTAACAAGTGGTTCGACTCCAGCCAGCGACCGCAGTATTCTGTATAGCCCGACCACAGGAGTTCGGGCTTTTTTCGTTTTACATCCTCTGGAATTTTTCTATGCGCGAATCCATCGTGTCAGGCTTATCTGTCAATGCCCTTGACCGAATCTCTCACCATTTCAATGAACGTTACATCCAGCCGGAAAAACTTCCCGGCGGGGTAACGCTCGTAGCCCGTCATGGCGAAATTGTCTGGATTCAGGCGCAGGGACTAATGGATGTCGAGCGCAACCGCCCCATGCAGAGAGACACCCTGTTCCGCATCTATTCCATGACCAAGCCCGTCACCTCCATCGCAATGATGCAACTGTATGAACAGGGCAAATTTCTGTTGAATGACCCCGTGCACAAATACATTCCGTCCTGGCGCAACATGCGGGTTTACAAGAGCGGCAGCTATCCGGACTTTAAAACTGAGCCTGCCGCCACTGAGATGACAATCCGGGACTTGCTGACCCACACCTCAGGCCTGACATACGGTTTTACCGAAAGAACAGAAGTAGACGCCGCCTACCGCCAACTGAAACTGGACGGCAGCACTATTCTTACTCTGGACAAGCTCGTCGATAAACTGGCAGAACTTCCGCTCGAATTTTCTCCCGGTACGGCCTGGAACTATTCTGTGTCGACCGATGTACTGGGTTATCTGGTTCAGGTGCTTTCGGGCAAGAGTCTCGATGAATACTTTAATGAACACATTTTTCAACCACTGGACATGACCGACACAGGCTTTCATGTGCGCCCCGATCAGCAGGATCGCTTTGCGTCCTGCTACCTGTATCAGCCTGGTGACAAAATGAAGCTGCAGGACGATCCGGCGCGCTCAAAATTCCTGAAGCCACCCCGGTTCCTGTCTGGCGGTGGCGGACTGGTTTCAACCATCGATGATTACCACAAGTTTGCCCAGGCCCTTTGCCAGGGCGGCCAGTATAAGGGGCAACGTATTATCGGCCGCAAAACTCTTGAGTTCATGCGCAGAAACCATCTACCGGGTAATCAGGATCTCCCGGCCCTATCCATTGGCGGATTCAGCGAAACCCCCTACCAAGGCAGCGGCTTTGGCCTGGGTTTTTCGGTAAAAACCAACGTCACGCAATCACAAACCATAGGTTCTGAAGGGGAGTTTGGCTGGGGCGGGCTGGCCAGCACCAACTTCTTCATAGATCCTGAGGAAGATCTGGTGGTCATATTCATGACTCAACTGATGCCATCATCCTCTTACCCCATCCGACAAGAGCTCCGGGCCCTGGTCTATGGCGCAATGGTCTAACGCGACAACCGTCATGTTTTGAAGGGCCCGCACGGTAAAAGACACCGATCGCAGCTCTAAAACGCGCTCAGCTATTCGATGACTCCACGCCCTGTGGCATACTCGGTTGCCTCAACCAATAACGAACAATCCACCAGCAAGGAATGTTGTGATGAAACCAGCAACTCTCGCCCTGCACGCAGGCTTCAAGAGCGACCCGACCACCAGAGCCGCTACCACGCCAATTTACCAGACAACGTCTTACACCTTTGATGACACTCAACACGGTGCAGACCTGTTTGACCTTAAGGTTCAAGGCAACATTTACACCCGTATCATGAACCCCACCAATGCGGTTCTCGAAGAGCGCATGGCAGCACTCGAAGGTGGTATTGGCGCACTGGCCGTTGCCTCCGGTATGTCGGCCATTACCTACGCCCTGCAGACCATCTGCCGTGTTGGCAACAACATTGTCAGTACCGGCCAGCTGTACGGCGGCACCTATAACCTGTTTGCCCACTCTCTTCCGAATCAGGGCATCACCTGCAAAATGGTAGCGCATGATGATTTCGAGGCTCTGGAAAATGCCATCGATGACCAGACTCGCGCACTGTTCTGCGAATCCATTGGTAATCCGGCCGGTAACATCGTCGATATCCAAAAATGGGCCGAAATTGCCCATAAGCATGGCATCCCGCTGATCGTTGACAACACTGTTGCCACGCCGCTCTTGTGCCGCCCCTTCGAGCATGGTGCGGATATCGTCATCCACTCTCTGACAAAATACATTGGCGGTCACGGTACAACCGTCGCAGGTATTGTGGTGGATTCTGGTAAGTTTGACTGGAAAGCCAACGCCGACAAATTCCCGATGATGAATCAGCCCGACCCCTCTTACCACGGCGTGGTTTATACAGAGGCTCTTGGTGCCGCTGCATTTATTGGCCGCTGCCGAGTAGTTCCGCTACGCAACACCGGCGCTGCACTGTCACCATTTAATGCGTTCCTGATTATGCAAGGTATGGAAACGCTGGCTTTGCGCATGGAGCGCCACTGCTCCAACGCCGAAAAAGTAGCCCAATTCCTGCAGGAACACCCTGCCGTTGAATGGGTAAACTACGCAGGCCTGGCAAACAGCCCATATAAAGCAACCTGTGAAAAGATCTGTGGCGGCAAAGCCTCAGGCATTCTGAGTTTTGGCATCAAAGGCGGCCGGGAAGCCGGTGCCAAGTTTATTGATGCTCTGGACCTGATCCTGCGATTGGTGAACATTGGTGATGCCAAGTCCCTGGCCTGCCACCCGGCTACAACCACACACCGCCAGCTGGACGCAAAAGAGCTGAAGAGCGCAGGTGTAAGTGAAGACCTGATCCGTTTATCCATCGGTATTGAAGATGTCGAAGACATCATTGCCGACATTACTCAGGCACTGGAAAAATCCCAAGCCTGATCCAAATCAACCGGGTACGACCAAAGTCGTGCCCGGTTACCCCGTGATTGCCCGTATCCGTCTTGTAACTCCCCGCCTCGCCCATTACCCTTTATAGCTCTTCCTACTTTGATTCGAGAGCTCCCGAGCCAATGAGCGACAACGCAGAACCCCGCATTAGCAGTGGATCCAAATTCCGTAACGAACATGGCTTCTCGGCCATCAAAGACGGAGTAAAGCGATCGACTTCAAGTTCGGAAGAGAAACCTCAGGAGCGCAAGCCAAAATGGCTGAGGGCGAGGATGCCTGGTGGCGAGCGCTATGACGAAGTGCGCCGTAATGTTTCTGAGCATCGCCTGAGTACCGTGTGCCAGGAATCCCACTGCCCCAATATAGGGGAATGCTGGACAAACGGCACGGCCACCATCATGGTGATGGGTTCGGTCTGCACACGCGCCTGTAAGTTCTGCGCGGTCGACACAGGCAACCCGAAAGGCTGGCTGGACTCTGATGAACCGGAAAACACCGCCAAGTCTGTAGAGCTCATGGGCCTTCGTTACATAGTGCTAACGTCTGTGGACCGGGATGACCTCGACGATGGCGGCGCGGCGCACTATGCGGCGTGCGTGTCTGCCATTAAACAACGCACCCCGGAGGTTGCTGTAGAGGCCCTCACCCCGGACTTTGATGCCGTGATGAGTAATGTCGAGAAAGTGGTGGATTCCGGCCTGGATGTCTTCGCCCAGAATGTGGAAACCGTCAAACGCCTTACCAGCCGGGTGCGCGACCCCCGAGCGGGTTACGAGAAAACCCTCAGTGTTCTCGCTCACGCCAAGCAATACCGCCCGGATGTCATCACCAAAACCAGTCTGATGCTGGGGCTTGGCGAAACAGAAAGCGAAGTACTTGAAACCATGGATGACCTTCGCGCCATCGGCGTGGATATTCTCACTCTGGGCCAATACCTGCGCCCCACCAGGAATCATCTGCCGGTGGAACGTTACGTCACACCAGAAGAATTCAACCGGTTTCGGGAAATCGGTCTTGAGAAAGGCTTTATGGAAGTACCCTCAGGCCCTATGGTCCGCTCCAGCTACCGCGCTGACCGGGTGTTCGACAAGAATAACCTGGGCTTGGCCGTACCAAACGTGCCTGACTCCACCCAAGCCCTGCAGATCCCTGTCAAGAATGTGGAATAGCATACATCCTCATACCCGATAGACTACCGAGGAAGTGCAGAGAGCGCTTCCTCGCACTCTCTTATTGGGACTGCTGCATCTGACGTTGTTGCATGTGGCGCTGCATCTGCTGTTGCATCTCCCGCATTTTACGATCCAGCTCATCACGTTGTTCATCGGTAAATACAGCATCAACCTTGGCTTGCATCAACGCAGACAGCGCCGCGATTTCACCGGTCACATCGCCAAGCTTCTCAGCATTCAAACGAATACTTTTCTCGTCGTAGTCCGCTTTAATTTCAGCCTGCAGGTTTTGCTGTAAGGTTTGGGCGCTCTGGCGAAGCTCGCCAAGCTCACCTTCCACTTCACTGATAATACCCCGGATTTCTGTTTGCTGGTCAGCAGACAGCCCTACCATCTCCGCCAGTTGAGCGACCTTATCAGGTTGCCCCTGTTGGGCAAAAGCCGGAAGCGAAAGGCTAAGAGCAACCAGTGCAGTGCCAATAAAATGCTTAAGTTTCATAGTACTCTCCGTATATTCAGTGGCCGATTCACACCACTGAGTTGTGAGTTTTACGCCTCAGAGACTGACACCCTAAATCATTCACTCTCAGAATTTCACCCCAACACCTCTTCTTTTTGTACGCACTATCCATCCCCCCTTGTTAATACCGCGCCAATCAAGCCTCTAAGCAATGTGAAAAATTAGTCATTCCCCTGCATAATGGCGACTTTCCATACCATACGGAGCAGACATCATGGCCATTAACTGGTTTCCCGGGCACATGCACAAGGCCCGAAAGGAGATCAAAAAAGTCATGCCCCAGATGGATCTCATCATTGAGGTAGTAGACGCCAGACTCCCCTTCAGTAGCGAAAACCCCCTTGTTCCTTCACTACGTGGCGATACGCCGTTGATCAAAGTGCTTAACAAGCGGGATCTGGCTGACCCGGCAATTACAGGCCAATGGCTAGAGTGGCTGGAACAGGAGCGTGGCGTGCGAGCCATCACCCTGACCCACAACCAGCGCCAGGAAGCGCTGAACATTCTGAAACTTGCACAAGAGCTAACACCCGGTCACGACCGTCAGAAGAGTGCTTTACGGGTGATGATCCTCGGCATCCCCAACGTCGGAAAGTCCACACTCATCAATACGCTGGCAGGAAGACCTGCGGCAAAAACCGGGAATGAGCCAGCGGTAACCCGCGCTCAGCAGGCCATCAAGCTGCAGGACAACATTCTGCTGTATGACACCCCCGGGTTTCTTTGGCCCAAGCTGTCACCAGAGCAGTGTGGTTACCGCCTGGCCATCAGCGGAGCCATACGCAGTGCAGTTCTCGACTTCGAAGATGTCGCTATGTTTGAAGCCGACTACCTCGTAGAGACCTACCCCGATCTGGCGATGTCCCGCTATGGCCTTAGCGAGCAACCCCGAGACGGGCTGGCGCTCATGGATGCCATTGCCGTGAAACGGAAATTTTTGGGTCGTGGCGGCGTACCCGATCTACATAAAGTCTCAGAAGTACTCATCAATGAATTCAGAGCCGGCACGATTGGCCGTATTTCACTGGAAACACCTGCGATGATCGAAAAAGAACTGGCAGAAGCCAGAGCGCGAGAAGAAGCGGAGCTTGCTGAAAAAGCTCTTAAAGATCAAACTCGCAAACAGAAAAATGCTAAATCCAGAGGTTAAGAAAAAACACTTGTAGTCAGATGGTGCGACATAATGCCACCTTCTTTTGTTATACTTGACGCTGATCAACGAAAAGGACAGTGGATTTTGAAATTTCCCCTGTTTTAACGGTTTTCACAGAACCCTTTCGCTCCGCACGCTAAGTTGTGCGGGCCGTCATCGATCAACCCGGATGGTCCATTAACTATGGCTCAGGCAATTCCTCTCCACCAACTGTCGCCGCTCAAAGCCTCCTGCAACCAATGCAGCTTGAGCAATCTCTGCTTGCCTCTGGCAATCGAAGAAAACGACCTGGACAGACTTGAAGATATTGTTCAGCAAGGAAAAATTTATAACCGTGGCGAGCATATTTTTGACCAGAGCACGCCCTTCAAATCCTGCTTCGCGGTTAAAAGCGGTTCAATTAAAACATCCATCATCACTGAGGGGGGTGAGGAACAGGTCACGGGCTTCTTTATGCCAGGTGAACTTGTAGGCCTCGACAGCATGAGTGGCGAAACCTACGCATGCACAGCAAAGGCTCTGGAGCGCACGAGTCTTTGTGAGTTTCCGGTTGATAAATTGCAAGAGCTCACAATCAAGCTTCCGGAACTCCAGCATCACATGTACCACCTGATGAGCCAGGAAATTCAGAACAGCCATCAGTTGGCCATGTTGCTCAGCAAAAATACAGCAGAAGAGCGTATTGCAGCCCTGCTGCTCTCTCTTTCCAGCCGGTTCCGCCGCCGCCGCATGTCAGCCACCAATTTCAGCCTGCCAATGCCCCGTAACGACATCGCAAACTTCCTCGGCCTGGCCGTTGAGACAGTCAGCCGTGTGTTTACCCGTTTTCAGAACCAGGGAATCATTCGCGCGAAAGGGCGTGAAGTAGAGCTGTTAGATGTTGAAGCACTGCAGATGGTCACCCGGGATTTTGCTAAGCAAACCTGCAGATAAAACCACTCAACAAAATCAGAGCCGGCCGCTTGTCACGCGGCTGGCTCGCCCTCCGTTTTACCGGCTTCCTTGACCATTGCAAACTCTTCAGCCAGCCAGCTACGCCAGGGCTGCTGCTTGATCCCGAAAGTGTTGCGGATTTTTGTGCACACCATCGTATTGTTAACGGGTTCAAGATGCCCCCAGTCCGGTACATCATCGACCACTCTTATTCCCTCAGGAATACCTGGCATACCGGCAATAGAGAGCCCGAGTTCATACAAAGAGATCTCTTCCGCACCGGCGTATTGGTATGTCCCCCAGGCTTCAGCTCCACAGTCCAGCTGCAAAATAATTGCAGCCATTACCCTTGCAAGATCTTTCACTGCAACCGGCTGACCAAGGCAGCGACCAGGCAAAGAAACGGCTTCTGAACTGGCGCTGTTTTCGTACACTTTCTTTGCAATACGGGCGAGGCTCCATCCGGTTCGCAGAATAATGTGTCTTGCCAACTGGCTTCGCAGAGCCTGTTCACACTCCCACTGCCAGCGCCCAAGTTCATTGATGGGCTGCCCCGGGTTGGAGGCGATATAAGCATCCTGCTTCCGGCCATCAAACACATAGCAAGATGACAACTGTAGCATCGCCATATTGTGTTCAAGCGCATGAGCCGCCAGCGCCAATGGCAGCGAAAACGCCACTTCATGGGTGGCTTCCCGGTCACTTTCAGCTAACTCAGGATCTACCAACCATAGCGCATTCACAATCAGGTCTGTGTCCTCAGGGATCCAGCTGGCCAACGCGTGAAGGTCTACCGTTGCCGGATCACTCACCAGCAACGGGCTGACCCGAAGGTGCGTTGCACGTAAACGATCAAGAAGTACCCGACCTAACAAACCGTAATCGTGAACAACTAATACATGCACAGGAATTCAAGGCCTCCGGATTTCACTGATATGACGGCTGCGATCAAACGTTCAGGCCAATGGCCCAAACGGTCATTTTACTGCACTATTCGTCAAACTATCTCACAACTTACTTGCGACCAGAACGGTGGCCACGCAATTCCAAGAAATTGTGCTGACACTGAGCATACAACACCGGAATTTTTCATGCTGAAACATCAAAGCCACATTGTTGCACCGATCCCAGATGAGCTCCGAACCAGGGCTCTGTATACCGTCAGCGAGCTAAAGGCGCATGGTAAAGCAGACAAAGAAGCCGTCGATAAGCTGTACAATCTGATTATAGAACTGACGGATCAAGGCCTGGATTTCTTTTTTCTGGAACCCCTGCGCCGCCTGAATGCTGGCAGCATGACAATGGGCATGGCAAAAATGGGAATCAGCAGCATGCTCAAGGGGAGCAAAATGGTTATTCACAAGGTACTAAAAAAACTGGATGAGCCAAGCCTGGCTGCTATCCTCGAGTTTATCGAGGAAATCATTCACGAACCAGATACACAGTGATCCCCCAACCAATAAGACCGGGACCGTTGATTACTGACAAACCCGAGGTACTCTTGCGGTAACCCCTGTCAGCAATTCATAACCAATGGTGCCAGCACAGGAAGCCACTTCGTCTACACTCACCTGCTCACCCCACAACTCTACCCTGTCGCCTTCTTTTGCCTCAGGCACCTGTGATAGGTCGACAGCCAGCATATCCATCGAAACTCTGCCCAGGAGGCGTATACGCTGGCCTCTGACCGCAGCAGGTGTTCCCGTGCCCGCATGGCGCGGATACCCGTCACCATAACCGACTGCCACCATTCCCATCCGGGTTTCGGTGTCTGCCACCCAGCTTGAACCGTACCCAATAGACTCTCCCGGGCCGACCACTCGTGTGGTAATTAAGGGGGCCTCTAGCGTCATCACCGGCCTCAGTCCTAATTCTTTCGCCGTCGTGCCAATCACCGGAGACGCGCCGTAAAGCATAATCCCTGGACGGCTCCAGTCATAAAGCGGTTGCCCGGGCAAAAAGTGGGCAGCAGAATTACCCACACTTCGCATCAGCTCAGGCCAGGCCGCAGTAGCACGTTCAAAAATGCGAGTCTGCTCAACGGTCATAGGACTCGTCGTGTCATCTGCACACGCAAAGTGAGTCACAAAGCCCTGCACAGGTATGCGACACCCGGCAGATTCAAGCTCCCCCAGCACCAAAGATAAATCATCAGGCCTGAAACCAAGGCGATTCATCCCTGTATTCACTTTCAGCCAGAACAAGGGCGCACTAGCGGCTGTCAGCCACTCAAGCTGGGCTCTGTTATGCAATACTGGCTCGAATCCCTGCTGCCGACATACGTCCAGGTCTTGCGGGCTATGAACCCCTTGTAGCATAACCACCGGCTGATCCAGGCCCGCCGCACGTATTTCAAGCGCTTCTTCCAGGCAAGCCACCGCAAATTTGCTGGCCTGGCTTGCCAGCGCCTTCGCCACAGAGCGAATACCGTGCCCATACCCATCAGCCTTCACAACCGCCATGGCTTGCGCAGTTCCGGCCCGGGCTTGCGCAACTCTGAAGTTGTACCTCAGAGCCTCCAGATTAATTCTCGCAACAGTAGAACGTGGCATTAATAGTCATCACCGTAATCGCCGTAATCTCCATGCGCCAAGTCCTCGAACTTGGTGTATTTACCAATAAAGGCTAAGCGTATGGTGCCAATGGGGCCGTTCCGCTGTTTACCGATAATAATTTCAGCGATGCCCTTGTCCTGAGTATCTTCGTTATAGACCTCATCCCGATATACGAACATGATGACGTCTGCATCTTGCTCAATCGCGCCTGACTCCCGAAGGTCGGAGTTGACCGGGCGTTTATTAGGCCGCTGCTCAAGACTTCGGTTCAACTGGGACAACGCCACGACCGGGCAGCTCAACTCTTTAGCGATCCCCTTCAAAGACCGGGAGATTTCGGAAATTTCCGCGGTACGGCCTTCAGTATTTCCGGGCACGCGCATCAGCTGAAGGTAATCGACCATGATCAGCCCGATTTTCCCCCCGTTTTCACGGGCAATCCGGCGAGCCCTGGAGCGCATTTCCGTAGGGCTCAGCCCCGGGGTATCATCGATATAAAGGGGTTTGTCTTTCAACAGGCTAACGGCCGAGGTCAGACGAGGCCAGTCTTCTTCTTCGAGCTTACCACCCCGTACCTTGGTCTGATCAATGCGCCCCAGAGATGACAACATACGCATCGCCAGAGCATCCGCGGGCATCTCCATACTGAAAACCAGTATCGGCGTGCCGGTACTGATCAGCGCATTTTCAACAATGTTCATTGCAAAGGTGGTTTTACCCATAGACGGCCGACCGGCAACGATTATCAGATCTGCAGGCTGCATACCCGAAGTTTGGTCGTCCAAATCACGAAATCCAGTTGTCAGGCCTGTCGTTTGTTCCCCAGACTCAAACAGCTCTTCAATTCGGCTTAATGTGGTCGCCAGAATCGGATTGATCCCCTTGGGCCCAGAGCCTTCTTTGGTGCGTGCCTCAGCAATCTGGAAGACGCTTCGCTCAGCCTCATCCAATATTTCGTTACTCTTTCGCCCCTGGGGATTAAAGGCCGAATCGGAAATCTTGCCCGACACTTCTACCAACTGCCTCAGGATCGAGCGCTCTCGTACAATATCGGCATAAGCTGCGATATTTGCGGCACCCGGGGTTTTCTCAGCCAGCTCTGCCAGATAAGCAAGACCTCCGGCATCTTCGATATCCCCTGCGCGCTCCAGGAATTCAGCAAGCGTAACCACATCCAGTGGTTCACTCTCGCTGGCCAAACGCTCCACCGCTCCAAAAATCAGGCGATGATCCTGACGGTAGAAATCGGCAGCCGAGATAATTTCTGAGATCTCATCAAAGCGCCGGTTATCCAGCATCAGGCCCCCAAGCACAGCCTGTTCCGCTTCAACAGAATGAGGGGGAACCTTGATGCGACTGGTTTCCGGATCAATCGATGCAGGTTTAAGAGTGGGAGTTGCCATAGACACCAGACACGTAAGAAATGAAAAAACAGAAGTACAAGAATACCAGAAACAAACGGGCCCGAAACCGTTTCCGGCTCGGGCCCGTTTAAGACATCTAAAACCAGAGCTTCAGATGCCTCTGAACTAACCGCCTGCTGACAACCGATTACTCGGCAACAATCGCCAGCTTGATGGTAGTTTCAACGTCGGTGTGCAGGTGAAGCTCGATTTCGTACTCACCGATAGCCCGAAGCGGACCTTCCGGCAAACGAACTTCGCTCTTCTCTACTTCAGTGCCGCCTGCAGAAACGATTTCTGCAATATCACGAACACCGATAGAACCGAACAGTTTACCTTCTTCACCAGCCTTGGAGGTAATGGTGAAGGCAGCGCCTTCCAGAGCCTCTGCACGGGACTGGGCAGTTGCCAGCTTCTCAGCAGCAGCTTTTTCCAGCTCAGCGCGACGTTCTTCAAACGCCTTTACATTTGCTTCCGTAGCAGGCACAGCCTTGCCATACGGCAGCAGGAAATTACGACCGTAACCGGCCTTAACTTTTACCTTGTCGCCCAGGGTGCCAAGGTTTGCTACTTTCTCGAGCAGAATAACTTCCATCTCGTTAACCTCTTCGTGCTTTATTCAGCCGGCCCGGCAGGTACTATACGCCCCCGGAAATCCAGCCAGCTATCCACAAAAGCCAGAACCAACAACAGCATCATCAGATTCAGACCCAACAGACCCAGTACAACGTAAAACGCAAACAGTGCCTGTCCGCCCCACTGCTTACGACCAACAACACCATGAACCAGAGCCAAACCTGCCACAAAAAGCGGAGTTCCTGCGGCCCAGGCCAACAGCACCGGATTAAGCCCCAGTAACGGGCCCGACACCATGGTTACAGCGCAAACAATCGCAATGGCCGGCGACAGCCTGATGGCATGGAATTCACGCCGGAATCCACCCGGGTTATACAACCCTGCCTGCCAGGCTCTCGCCAACATGGTCATGCCGATCGCAGTTGCGAAAGACGATCCCACCATGCTGGCGCTCATCGCGCTTCGAATGATCCGCTCCAGGTCGCCGCCCAGAGCCTGAACCATTTCGGCGTTGTATTGATCGTAAAAATCGACACCTATCTGAACAAGTTCATTTAGAAGTGCCGGATACATAAGGGGCAACATCAGCCCGCTCAATATCGTCAGAAAGGCGCCGGATAAGAGCGCGTTTTCCCAGGACAGCGTTGCTCTGAAGACCGATGCCATCAGCATCGTTTGCAACAGAACGATCAGAGCCGTTGGATTCTGCCCGTATGTGGCCCAACCCAATGCTGGCAAAAATGCCCAGAGGCCAATTGTTAACCCCTGCCGAATCCCTAGTCGCATAATGACTAAGGCAGTAACTGCTGCGCCTACCCAGAACAACAAAGGAACAGTAGTCGTGACTACTGCAACCCCGCCGGCCTGCATGGGACCGCGCATTACATACTGTGCCAGTGCACGCATGGTCCCGGGTCCTGTCTGTCAGTGCTTAGTGGTCGTGACTATCCGTATACGGCAGCAGTGCCAGGTAGCGGGCGCGCTTGATTGCGGTAGCCAGCTGACGCTGATAACGTGCTTTGGTGCCGGTGATACGGCTGGGCACGATTTTGCCGGTTTCAGTGATGTAGCCTTTCAGGGTGTCCAGATCCTTGTAATCGATCTCTTTAACACCTTCTGCCGTGAAGCGGCAGAACTTACGACGTCTGAAAAAACGAGCCATAACTTAACTCCTAACTCCGGTGAATTACTCTTCTTCGCCTTGGGAATCAGTGTTCTGACTTTCGTCAGACTCTACTGAACGGCGTGGACGATCATCTCCGCCGGAACGACGGTCCTCACGGGACTCAGCGGCTTTCATCGGAGACAGTTCAGTCACAGCCTCGTCGCGACGCAAAATCAGCTCACGAATGATGGCATCGTTGAAGCGGAAGTTATGAGTCAGCTCGTCCATCGCAGCTTGTGAACATTCAACGTTCATCAGCACGTAGTGAGCCTTGTGAATCTTGTTGATCGGGTATGCCAGGTGACGACGGCCCCAATCTTCCAGGCGATGTACCTGACCGCCATCTTCAGTGATGACGCCGGTATAACGCTCGATCATCGCGGGCACTTGCTCGCTCTGATCAGGATGTACCATAAATACGATTTCGTAGTGACGCATGAGTTCTCCCTACGGGTTAAACAGCTTTCGTCTTCAGAGAACACCTTGTGGTGCTGCTCCCAAGCGTAGAAAGCAAGGAGGTGACAGCTAAGCTGCCGGCTTCTTTTTGCTTTATTGACAAGGCATTAACGATAAACACCTGACTAAAAGCCAGATTTCGCTTCCCTAATTACAGGCAATACAAAACCACCCCTTCTAAAAGGGGTGACGTATTCTATGCCCAAGGGAGGTGTCGTGCAAGGATTAACCGATGCGCTGGCGCAAAGCTTCGTATAAGCAAACACCCGTAGCAACCGAGACGTTCAGGCTGTCCACATGGCCTAGCATCGGAATATTAATCAACTGATCGCAATGCTCACGAGTAAGACGACGCATCCCCTTACCTTCTGCACCCATGACCAAAGCAACCGGACCTTTGAAATCCGCCTGATAAAGGCTGGCATCAGACTCGCCAGCAGTGCCTATCAACCAAATCCCCATATCTTTTAGCTCTCTCAGACAACGAGCCAAATTCGTTACTCTCACGAACGGCACGGTTTCCGCCGCACCACAAGCCACTTTTCTGGCCACTGGCGTAAGAGTTGCCGATTTATCTTTGGGAACAATCACTGCCTGAACTCCGACAGCATCGGCCGTACGCATACAGGCCCCCAGATTATGAGGATCTGTCACGCCATCCAAAACCAGCAGAAAAGGTGGCCTGTTACTCGTTGCCAATTGGGCCAACAAGTCTGCCTCTGTCCATTCACGACTTTCGGACACTTCAGCAACCACACCCTGATGCACTCCGGAAACCCGCTCATCCAACTCCCGGCGATGCACGACACTCCAGCGAACACCAAGGGTATCCAGCGCTTCTGTTACCGACTTTACTCGTTTATCCTGCCGGCCAGTCTGAATCCAAACCCGCAACAATCGCTCCGGCTCCCGTTTCAACACTGCATCCACGGCATGCCAACCAAATACATATTCCTGAGACACTAGCGATCAATTCCTGTGCAGCTGATTACTTCCGGCTCTTCCGCTTTTTGCTCGCGACCGCCGGTTTGCCTTTAGCGCCTTTTTTGGATGCTTCCCGGGCAGCTTCACCCGCTAACTTTTCTTTAGCACTGACGGGCTTCCCCGGCTTACCACGCTTACCGCCTTTGCCAGCCCGATCACCTTTATTACGAGGTTCACGCTTGGCAATATCCAAGGCATCCCTATCGGCTGTTCGTTTTTTCGGCTTACTGGTCAACTCCAGATCAATCTTACGATCTTCAAGCCCCACACGAACAACCTTGACCCGCACTTCATCCCCCAAGCGGAAGCTTACTGCAGTGCGCTCACCAATCATCCGATGCTTGGCCGCGTCGTGATGGAAGTAATCACCACTCAGGGTCGATACATGCACCAAGCCTTCAATGTAGATATCCGAAAGCTCCACAAAGAAACCAAAGGGCACAACCGCCGCTATAACGCCGTCATACTCTTCGCCAACGTGATCCTTCAAAAATTCACATTTGAGCCAGGCCATAACATCGCGGGTAGCATCATCAGCTCGCCGCTCTGTCATCGAGCAATGCTCACCAAGCTTTTCAATTTTGGCGTAATCGTAGGGATAAACTGCCAACTCGGCGTCCATCACCTTTGGTGACACCACATCTTTCTGCATTTCCGGATTGTGAATACAAGACTTAATCGCCCTATGCACGATCAGGTCCGGGTAGCGACGAATAGGAGAAGTGAAGTGGGTATAACTCGCAAAGCCAAGACCAAAGTGACCACTTTCTTCCGGGCTGTACACCGCCTGACTCAATGAACGCAACATCACCATCTGGATGACGTTCGCATCCGCCCGGTCCGCAACTTCAGCCAATAATTTTTGATAGTCTCCAGAAGTGGGCTTATCACCACCACCCAACTGAAGACCCAGCTCACTCAAAAACAGCCTCAGTTTACCCAAACGCTCTTCGGAAGGACCATCATGCACCCGGTAGAGCGCAGGCATCTTGTGCTTTTTGAGGAAGCGCGCTGTTGCCACGTTTGCACACAACATGCACTCTTCCACAATCTTGTGTGCATCGTTACGATGTACTGGCACAATTTCTTCAATCTTGCGATTCGCATCGAAGACAACTTTTGTCTCCGTTGTCTCAAAATCGATAGCACCACGCTCAGTCCTTGCTTTTCGAAGAAGCTTATAGAGCTCATATAAATTGTGCAGATGCGGCAATAAATCTGCGTAGTGAGCACTGAGCGTGTACCCCTGCTCAGTGTCTGGATGTTCAAGCATGGTGCTGACTTTGTTATAAGTCAGCCGGGCGTGACTGCGCATCACCGCCTGGTAAAAGGTGTAGCCACTGATGTTACCCGCCGCGCTGATGGTCATATCCGCCACCATGCACAACCGGTCAACACCCGGATTCAATGAGCACAGGCCATTGGAGAGCTTCTCCGGCAACATTGGCACCACATGATCCGGGAAGTAAACGGAGTTACCTCGCTGCACAGCCTCTTCGTCCAACGGTGAACCCGGGCGGACGTAATGAGACACATCAGCAATCGCCACAACCAGCCGGTAGCCACCTCGGGCGCGAGGTTCGCAATAGATCGCATCATCAAAGTCGCGAGCAGTCTCGTCATCGATAGTGACCAGCCGCATATTACGAATATCGACCCGGTTAACCTTGTCCTCTTCAGCAACTTCAGCCGGGATCGAAGCCGCTTGTTCACCGACTGCAGCCGGCCAACTATGGGGAATATCGTAGGAACGGATCGCAACATCAATCTCCATACCAGGAGCCATGTGCTCACCCAGAACTTCGATCACCCGGCCCGTCGGTTGGGTACGGATTGTAGGCTGGCGCAAAATTTCAACAACAACATACTGGCCATGCACGGCCTTACCCACATTTTCATCCGGAATCAGTATCTCGTGATTAATCCGGGCATTTTCAGGCACGACGAAAGCAATGCCGCTTTCTTTAAAGAATCGGCCAACCGTTTGTTCCGTACGGTGCTCCAATACATCCACAATAACGCCTTCACGACGCCCACGATCGTCTACACGATCCACCCGGGCGGCCACCCTGTCGCCATGAAAGACCTGGCGCATCTGGCGCGCGGTCATAAACAGATCGGAGCTACCGTCATCAGGTATCAGGAAACCAAAACCATCCCGATGCCCGACGATCTTGCCCGTCACCAGATCCGCCTCTTCAATAGGCAGAAACGCATCCCGACGGTTGCAGATCAATTGCCCGTCACGACACATGGCAATCAGGCGACGGCGCAATGCCTCAATACCTTCTGCCGACTCCTGCCCCAATTCCTGGCACAGAGTTTCGTGCGTAGCCGGAGCACCACGTTCTTTGAGGTGATTAAGAATAAACTCCCGGCTCTGGATGGGGTTATCGTACTTCTGGGCTTCACGTTCAGCGTGAGGGTCCCGTCCTTTTTTCTTTCTGGAAACCATTCGGATCCTTGTTGTTCAGGCCGCATTCTGCGCGGCGAAATTCACTAATTACCACAGTATAACGCTGCAGCTACAAACCTCCATGGTAAGGGGCGATTAATAGGCACAAATACAGCAAAATTTTTTTTACCAAAACGTTTGACAGCCTCAAAAGGAATCATTAAAGTACGCGCCATCGGTTGAGGGGCTTCCTTCAACTCTGGCAGAAACGCTAAGTTTTCAACAAACTGACAGCAAAACTGCAAATCACCTGCCGAGGTGGTGAAATTGGTAGACACGCTAGCTTCAGGTGCTAGTGGGGGCAACCCCGTGGAGGTTCAAGTCCTCTCCTCGGCACCATTTCCTCCTTCAGGAAATGGCAAAACCCCAGAAAATATCGCACCCTGCCCCAAACACCACTCTTCGTGTCTGGAGATTTTTTGTGCCTGTTAAAAAAGCGGCAGGCAATCTCGCTTGCCGCCCACTATTCACTCGTCAGCAGGTGACTCTGCCAACCCCTCAATCAGGTATTCCGTAAGCGTTTTATAGCCGTAAGTTACCTGTGCATAAGCACTGTTCGGGGCATCACGGAACAGCATTCCGCAGCCTGTTACCGTTCCAC
>NZ_JBFHJO010000042.1:0-23133 GCF_041595835.1 Marinobacter sp.
CCTACTGTCACGTTATCCGCCAGTTTGGCTGATGGGTCCACAATCGCTTGAGGATGGACACCCGACCAGTCATTTGTCGCCATCAAACTTCTCTCTCAGCGGTAAGTATTTCTGCCACACACACAACGTCTCCATCGACCAATGCCCGGCAATTGAATTTCCATAAACCACGCTTGGCAGACACAAGCTCAGACTCTAACTCTAAACGATCTCCGGGGCGCACAGGGCGCTTAAAACGTGCCTTATCGGAACCAGCCAGATATTGTATCACGCCATCCGACGGTTTCCGTTCCACCGTCACAAAACCAAGAATTCCGGAAAGCTGGGCCATAGCTTCGATAATCAATACGCCAGGCATGATCGGGTTTTCCGGAAAGTGCCCGGTGAAAAACGGCTCGTTGAACGAAACATTCTTGTAGCCTTTGATCGATACACTCTTTTCGACCTCGGTTACCCGGTCCACCAACAAAAACGGGTATCGGTGTGGGAGGTACTCAAGAATTTCATCGATTTTCATCATGTTGATCGGCCTCAGCCCTTTAATTTCTTTTCGAGTTCTTTGATCCGCCGCGCCAAGGCATCCAACTGCCTGAAACGCACCGCATTCTTTCGCCATTTCCGGTTTTTGTCCGCAGGCAGTCCAGATGAGTACACCCCTGGCACCGAAATATCGTTGGTCACCATGGTCATACCGGTCAGGTGTACCTGGTCGGTAATCTCAAGATGCCCGGCTACTCCGGAGGCGCCACCAAACACGCAGTATTTTCCGATTCTGGAACTTCCAGCAATGCCAACCATTGCCGCCATGGCGCTATGGTCCCCAATCTGGACGTTGTGACCAATCTGAATCAGATTATCGAGCTTCACACCGTTACCGATAACCGTGGCATCCAGAGCGCCTCGATCAATGGTAGTGTTAGCACCCACTTCAACATCATCACCCAGAACAACACCCCCCAACTGAGCAATGCGGTGCCATTCACCTTTTTCGTTAGCAAAACCAAAGCCTGCCCCACCGATGACAGCACCACTCAGGATGCTGCAACGTTTACCAACCACAACATCGTGAGCCAGGGTTACCCGAGGGCTTAGCACTGACTGTTCACCAACACAAGAACGGGCACCAATACAGGAACCCGCGCCAATAACCACCTGATCATCAATACGAACCCCCTCCTCAATAACCACATGAGGCCCAATGCTGGCAGAGGCAGAAATGGTAGCGCTGGGAGCTATTACCGCGGTAGCGTGAATTCCAGGAGATGCCACCGGTGCGGGATCAAACCAATGGCTGAGGCGAGCATACCCCAAGTAGGGATTATCCAATAACAGGACATTGGTCTGAGCCTGGTCTGCCGTAGCCGGCGAAACAATCACTGCAGCAGCCTGAGTTTCTTTCAGGTATTTACCGTAAGAAGGGTTCGCCAGAAAGGTGATCTGATCAGGACCGGCTGCCTGTAGCGTCGCCATGCCAGACACCTGAACATCCGGATTTCCCCGGAGCCTGGCCCCCAACGCATCAGCAATTTCCTGCAGACGGTAGGACTTCTGTGCCATTATCATCTCCAAAAACGTGGGACCGGGGGAGGCCTTATCTTTTACTTGTTCAGTTTATCCAATAGCTGAGAAGTCAGATTCATCTCAGGCTTAACGTAGACCACGGCTTCACTAGGCAGAATCAAGTCCAGACCGTGCTCGTCCAACAACTCTTTCACAGCCGCATCCACTTCCGGACGTGCACCTTCCAGGAACTGCTGTTTGCGCTGAGCAACCGTAGCATCAAGACGTTGCTTCAGAACATTAAATTCCTGAACTTTTCCCTGAAACTCTGTGGCCAGTTTGGTTCGCTCGTTTTCATTCATCATGGCACCGTCTTTCTCAAGGCGGTCTTTCAATTGACGAGCAGCTTCCTGCGCTTCACGGACTTTATTTTCATCGTCCGCAAAGTCCTTTTGCAGCTGTTCGCTGAACGCCTGAGCATCGTTGGAGGAGAACAGAGCCTGACGAAGATCTACAACTCCAACGCGAGTTTCGGCAGCAGCCTGGAAGGAAATCGCCAACAAAAGGGCACCAATTACAGCTAACATACGATTCATCAAAACTCTCCTTTGTATCATCTTTTGATTCTTATATTACGCATCAGAAGGTTTGTCCCAGAGAGAACTGGAACACCTGAGTGTCATCGCCACTCTTGTCATTAAGCGGTTTGGCCAAACTGAATGCAAGCGGGCCAACAGCCGTTATCCACTGAAAACTCACACCGGCTGACGTACGCACTTCCGACAACTCCGGATCAAAGTCTCGCTCAGAGTCAAACACCTGGCCGGCATCGAGGAAAAATGAGGTGCGCATACTTCGCGAATCACCTGCAAATGGCGTTGGGAAAATCAGCTCAAGCCCGGCCTCCGTCAGCAGGTTACCCCCGAACGGATCCGGATCTGAATAATCAGTCGGCTGATTAGTAGCCCGATTCCCCAGGGAGTTCGCACGATAGCCCCGCACTGAACCGTAGCCACCGGAATAGAAGTGTTCGAAGAACGGCATCTGTGTACGATCGCCATAACCATCACCATAACCAATTTCCGTCCGGGCCCGGAGCACCCAGCTATGGGAATCTACCAGCGGGAAGTAAAAGTCTGTTTTATGGCTGGCCTTATAAAAAGTCAGGTCACTACCAGGAACCGCCACATCTACCGACAACGAATGACTGTATCCCTGGGAGGGAAGAACGCCACGGTTGAGAGTACTGCGGCGCCAACTACCGAACAGGAAGTAATTGGTAAAGGAGTCCCCCTCATCAAGGATAAACGTCTCAACTTCCTGCGCAGAGAAGATCCCTTTCTTGATATCCGACTGAGTGACACCCACCCCGAAATTCAGGCGTGTAATGGCATCGGTCGGATAGCCAAAGGTCATACGGGCACCATACTCATCCAGCAGGTAGGACGAAATATCCTCTTCCTCATAATCGCTTTCACGGGCAAACAAACTAAACCCACGGCTTACACCGTCCACGGTGTAGTATGGGTCCATATACGAAACGTTGGCACTCTTGACGGAATCGCTGAAGTTCACACCGAACGACACCCGCTTACCACTGCCAAAGAAGTTATTCTCTGATACCGAGGCGCCCAGAATTATGCCCGAGTTCTGAGAGAAACCTACAGACGCAGACAAGCTACCTGTAGGCTGCTCTTGCACCGTGTAATTTACATCCACCAGATCATCCGAACCGGGTACTGGCAGTGTTTCAACATCCACGGTCTGGAAAAAGCCCATCCGCTCCAGGCGAGTTTTAGAAAATTCAATACGGTCAGATGAGGCAACACCGCCTTCCATCTGGGTCATTTCCTGGCGCAACACTTCATCTTTGGTAGATACATTACCGCTGAAGTTCACGCGACGCACATATGCTCGCTTACCCGGCTCAATAAAGAACGTTACCGCTGCGGTGTTATCGTCACCAGGCTCTGGAACCGCATTTACACTGGCGAAGGCATACCCTTCACGCCCCAGGCGAAACGACAGCGCTTCGGAAATTGCCGTCATCTGTGCACGGGAGAACACATCCCCCTCTTTCACAGGAATGAACTTACGCAGTTCTTCTTCTCCAACGATCAGATTGCCACGTAGCTGAATATCAGAAATTGTGTACTGAGGCCCCTCGTTGAGGGACATGGCAATGAACACCTGCTGTTTGTCCGGAGAAATCGATACTTGGCTGGATTCCACATTGAAGTCCAGATAACCGCGATCCAGATAAAACGAACGCAGGGTTTCGAGATCGCCACTGAGCCTTTCCCGGGCATACTTATCTTTGTTGGTGAGAGAGTTCCACCAACTGCTGCTGCGAAGCTCAAAGAGATCCGTCAATGTCTCGTCACTGAAATCCTCGTTGCCGACAATGTTGATATGTTGAATAGCGGCAACTGAACCTTCATTGATGTCCAGCCGGATGGCCACACGGTTTCTGGGCAACTCTTCCGCTGAGGCTTTAACTCTGGCGTTATAGCGCCCTTGCGCGATATAGGACCGGAGAATTTCAAGTTCCAGGCGCTCAAGCGTTGCCCGACGAAACACCTGCCCCTCTTCCAGCCCCGCACCTGCCAATGCATCCATCAACATATCGGTTTCAATATTTTTGTTGCCTTCGATTTCAATCGACGAAATTGAAGGCCGCTCACGAACAGACAGTATCAAGACACCGGCATCTCGACTGACTTCAATATCCGTAAACAAACCTGTGCGAAACAGGTCTTTGATCGCCGCAGCCAGGCGAGCTTCATCAATACGCTCCCCCATATTGACTGGGAACGCGGAAAATACCGAACCGGCAGAAACCCTCTGCAGGCCTTCTACCTCGATATCCGCAACCGTGAATTCGTCCGCCAACGCTGGCTTCATACCGGTTGCGGTAATCGCGAGGCCAACAGCTACAGCTAGAAGAGAACGTCTCATTCAGTTATATCGCCTGGTTAATGTGCGGTAAGGAGCCCGCAATTCTCACAACCGCATCAGGTCGTTGTAAAGAGCAAACACCATTAAAGTAAGGATCAAAGCCATACCAATTCGTAACCCTAGCTCTTGAGTCTTCTCAGACAAGGGCTTTCGGCGAATCGCTTCGATGGTGTAATAAACAATATGCCCACCATCCAATACAGGTACTGGCAGCAAATTCAGTACGCCAAGGCTCACGCTTAGATAGGCCAGAAAACGAATAAAATCTTCAAACCCTGAACTAACACTCGCCTCCGCAACCCGTGCGATGGTAATAGGACCGCTCAGGTTAGTCGGTGACAATAGCCCCGTCACCATTTTCTTCATAGCCACCAGCGTAAGCCGGGTGTCGGCCCAGGTTTCATGCACTGCATTTGGAATTGCAGCCAGGGGGCCAAACTGAACTTCGCGCAGGACTTCATCCGGCCATGAAATGGCCTCAACACCCGCACCAACAAAGCCAATCACCGACCCGTCATCCAGCGTGCGGGACGCAGGTGTTACACCCACATCCAAAAGCCTGCCGTCACGTTCTATCGTAAGCATCAAGGGTTGCTCTGGAGCATTCCTGATATGGTCAACCAAGGCAAACCAATCGTCTACAGGCTCATGCCCGACAGACACTACCCTGTCGCCGGCTTGCAAGCCCGCAGCCATAGCGCGCCCGCCGTCCGTGACCTGACCCAATACGGCAGGCACTTCAGGCCGCCAGGGAGTTATACCAAACTCAGCCAAAGGGTTCGGCGCATCGTCACTCAACCCCCATCCATTAAGTGGCCCGGAAACAATTCCCCGGGCACCATTCCTGGAAATTTCAAGAGATACCTGACCCTGTTCACCTGCGCGCTCCAACAGGCGCATATTCACATCACGCCAAGACGTCACCCGATGGCCGTCAACCGAGTGAATCTCCATGCCCTCCTGCAAACCTGCACGTTCGGCCACGCTTCCTGCCGCAACATCACCCACAATCGGAGCTACGGTCGTCACACCAACCACGCTGATCAGCCAGTAGGCAAAAATGGCAAAAATGAAATTGGCTAACGGTCCTGCGGCGGCAATAGCAATACGATGGGATGGTGGTTTGGAGGTAAAAGCCTGACCTTTGAGTTCATCGGGGACAGGACCTTCCCGCTCGTCCAGCATCTTGACATAGCCGCCCAGAGGAATAGCTGCAATGGCGTACTCGGTGCCGTGACGGTCATACCACGAAAACAGCGGCTTCCCGAAACCTACCGAAAACCGAAGTACTTTAACCCCCAAACGGCGAGCCACCCAGAAGTGCCCGTACTCGTGCAGAGTAACCAGGATTCCGAGAGTCAGCACTAATGCCAGCGCGCTTTGAATTATCTGCATAAATTTTCCGGTGTTTGGCTTGGCCCCAGCATAACGAAACGTACGAATATATCAGGAAGCCAGCAGGCCGACTTGTTCACGCGCCCGCTTACGGGCTTCTGCGTCTTTAGCAAAGATGGTTTCGAAACTATCGGCTTCCAGAACCTCGGTCGCTGCAAGCGTTCGCTCAATAATAACGGGGATATCGGTAAAGCACAGCCGGCCATCCAGAAATGCGGCCACGGCGATCTCGTTAGCAGCATTCAGTACAGCCGGTGCAGTACCGCCTATGGCAAAAGCTTCTGCAGCTAACCGCAAACAAGGAAATCGTTGCAAATCCGGGCGCTCAAAATGAAACTTTCCGATTGCAAACAAATCCAGGGGTGAAACCCCCGCTTCAATCCGCTCAGGCCAGGCAATACCATTGGCTATAGGCGTGCGCATATCCGGGCTACCCATTTGGGCAAGTACAGAACCATCAGCATACTCCACCATCGAGTGGATGATACTTTCCGGATGAACATGAACTTCAACATGCTCTGGCGTCGTATTGAATAACCAACAAGCCTCAATTAACTCCAGCCCCTTATTCATCAGAGTGGCAGAGTCGACCGATATTTTCTGCCCCATGGACCAGTTAGGGTGCGCGCAAGCCTGAGCCGGCGTTACCGTACGCAACGATTCTGCAGAAAACGTACGGAAAGGGCCTCCGGAAGCGGTAAGCAAAATGCGAGTAATACCTGCCGCGACAGGGTTACGCACTTTATCGGCAGGCATGCACTGAAAGATAGCATTGTGTTCAGAGTCTATAGGCAACAGCTCGGCCCCGGACTCTGCTACGGCATCCATAAACAACTTGCCCGACATAACCAGAGCTTCTTTATTGGCCAGTAAAACCCGCTTGCCCGCACGCACTGCCGCCAGGGTCGGTGCCAACCCGGCAGCACCAACGATTGCAGCCATCACCGTGTCAGCTTCGCTTGCTCCAGCAACCTGGCACAAGCCATCTTCCCCACTTAACACCTGAATTTCCGGAAGATCTACCAGCAGATCTGCAAGTTCACGGGCAGCGCCACCATCCGCCATAACAGCAATAGCCGGCCTGAACTCACGGCAAAGCCCCGCCAGCTCCTTAACCCGAGTACCCGCGGTTAAGGCATAGACCGAAAACCGATCAGGATGCCGGCGAATCACATCCAGGGTATTGAGACCAATAGAGCCTGTAGCCCCCAGAACCGTAACGCTTCGCTGGGTCATACGGACACACTGGCCGCAGTGCTCAGCCAGCCAAGCAACGTAATAATCAAGGCGAAGACCGGAATAGCCGCCGTAAGGCTATCAATTCTATCCATAATCCCCCCGTGTCCCGGCAACAACTGGCTACTGTCTTTAATGCCACGAAAGCGCTTGAGCATACTTTCCAGCAGATCACCCAGCACAGATACCAGACCCGTGAACAAACTGGCAACCAGAAGCAGCATGGTTTGTTGTGTGTTTGCCTCCGCCAGATAACTGGCCACCAGAGCCAATATACCAACAGCTACAAAACCACCCCAGACACCCGCCCAGGATTTTCCGGGGCTTACCTTTGGCGCAAGCTTGGCTTTGCCGAACGCCTTGCCCGCAAAGTAAGCACCAATATCAGCCACCCATACCATCAGGAAAATGTAGAGAATAACCAGCAGACTATCGGAGACCTCACCAAATTGAACAGCTCCGGTACGCAGGTGATTCAAACCAACCCAGGCTGGTAAAAGCACAAACAGCCCCATAATCGCCCGGACAGGCACAGCCCCCCATGATTCAGAGCCTGCAGGGTATCGACTCACCAGCCAGAAGCATACCAACCACCAGGCAAATGCGAGCCACAACACCGCGACCGAAGGCACATCGAGCTGTGATATCAACGCCATCAAAACAGCTACGCCAATAGCGTATGAAACACGGCCGGGCTGCCCTTCTATCCCTGACATGTTTGCCCACTCCCAGGCACCCAAAGCAATCATTGCACCGGTGAACAAAGCAAATTCAAAGGGCGGCAGAAAAAAAATGCCACCGATGGCAATGGGGGCCATGATAAGAGCGGTGATAATTCGAGTTTTAAGCACGATAATAGTCGCTATGTCGTTATTGTTTTATGGCGCGAAAGGCTAGCTGGTCATCTGTCTGCCCAAAGCGACGCTTGCGATGGCTGTAGGCATCTAATGCTTTCAACATTTCCTCAACCTTAAAATCAGGCCAGAACACTTCCGAGAAATAAAATTCGGTGTAGGCCAGGTGCCACAACAAGAAGTTACTGATACGCTGCTCACCTGCTGTCCGAATCAACAAGTCAGGCATGGGAAGATCACCAATGCTGAGATTTTGCTGAATAAGATCATCGGTGATGTCAGACGGTGCCAATTCGCCAGCACGAACTTTTTCTGCAACGGCCTGCGTTGCCTGAGTAATATCCCAGTGCCCACCATAATTGGCCGCAATTACCAGCGTCATAGCGGTGTTATCACGAGTGAGCGCCTCAGCCTTCTCCATATGTTCCTGGAGCACCGGATTAAACGCAGTGCGATCCCCTATAATCCGCAGACGAATATTATTGCGATGAAGTTTGCGAACTTCCCGTTCAAGGGCAATCAGAAACAGCCGCATCAGGGCCGTTACTTCGTCCTTTGGGCGGCGCCAGTTTTCACTTGAAAACGCAAACAGAGTGAGCACCTCTACGCCCTGTTTCGCACAGGTTTCAACAACGGCCTTAACCGCATCCACCCCGGCCTTATGGCCAGCCACCCCTTTCAACCGGCGGGATTTAGCCCACCGGTTATTACCATCCATGATAATGGCTACGTGCCGGGGGCGGCTACTTGCCTCCACCGGAATTTCTGCGGTTACTTGTCCCGTCATGAAACCCTCTGTGCAGTGGCACATCCAACCACCACTAACTCTTCCTCTGAATAGACCAAGCGGTTATACCGCCATCAGGTCCTCTTCCTTCGCCTTAAGCATTTTCTCGATTTCTGCGATGAACTTATCGGTCAGTTTCTGGACATCATCCTCACCACGACGCGAATCATCCTCGTTAATTTCCTTATCCTTCAGCAAATCTTTGAGCATACTGTTGGCATCACGACGAGCATTGCGCACAGACACCCGGGCCTGTTCAGCATCCGCACGAGCCTGCTTAACCATTTCCTTACGAGTGTCTTCAGTCAGCATGGGCATGGGCACCCGAATTGCGTCGCCATTGCTGGACGGATTCAGGCCCAGATCTGACATCATGATCGCCTTCTCAATGGCTCCGATAATGTTTTTTTCCCACGGAACAACCAGAAGCGTCCGATTATCTTCAACGTTAACACTTGCCACCTGCTTGAGCGGCGTCTCCTGGCCGTAATAGTTCACCATGACGCTATCGAGAATCGCAGGGTGCGCACGGCCAGTACGGATCTTGTTAAATGCAGAACCGAGAGCTTCCAGGCTCTTCTGCATTTTCTTGCTGGCATCAGCTTTAATATCGTTAATCACATTAAAATCCTCAATTCGTTACTCAATCAGTGTGCCTTCTTTCTCACCGGTCACAATCCGGGTGAGAACGCCGGGCTGATTCATATTGAAAACCCGCAACGGCATGCCGTGGTCACGAGCCAAACAGATAGCCGTCAGATCCATCACGCCGAGTTTTTTATCCAGAACCTCATCGTAGGTCAGGTAATCGTATTTTACTGCACTGGGATCAAGGTGGGGGTCTGCATTATAAACGCCATCGACTTTCGTCGCCTTAAGTACGGCATCGGCCTGAATTTCAATACCACGGAGACATGCAGCGGAGTCAGTCGTAAAAAAGGGATTGCCAGTGCCAGCACTGAAGATAACCACATCGCCTTCTTTGAGATCACGAACCGCTCGGCGACGGTCATAATGCTCAACAATACCACTCATAGGAATGGCAGACATAACCCTGGTACGGATATTAGAACGTTCCAGCGCGTCGCGCATGGCCAGCCCATTCATCACAGTGGCCAGCATCCCCATGTGATCACCGGTTACCCGATCGAGGCCAGCGGCACTCAACGCAGCTCCGCGGAACAGGTTGCCCCCGCCGATCACCAACCCAACCTGAACGCCGATACCAATCAGCGCTCCGATCTCCAGAGCCATGCGGTCAAGTACTTTAGGATCAATACCAAAACCGTATTCCCCCATCAGGGCTTCGCCACTGAGCTTCAGCAGAACACGCTTGTATCTGGGCTGGGTATTTGAAGATGTCGGCATGGTGATCCCCTTTTCGTCTGTTGGCTATCCGGTGTCAAACCCGTTGCAGGCTTGTATCTGACATATCCCTCGTATCATAACGTAAAAAAAAGGGGTATCTCAGATACAAGCCCGCCACGAAAGCCGGGTAAACCCGGCTAACGTGGCAGACTCAGGTAGCACTACTGCTTTCAGCAGCAGCACTGAGAAGCAAGATCAGGCTTTGCCTGCGCCAGCGGCAGCAGCCACTTCAGCAGCAAAGTCCACTTCTTCTTTTTCAATGCCTTCGCCCACTTCCAGGCGCACGAAGCCAACCAGTTCGCCACCGGCCGCCTTGATCAGATCGCCCACTTTCTGGTCTGGGCTCTTAACGAAAGGCTGCTCAACCAGGCTGTTTTCAGCCAGGAACTTCTTGATACGGCCGCCCATCATCTTCTCGACGATTTCAGCTGGCTTACCTTCCATATCAGGCTGAGCGCGAATAATATCCTGCTCTTTTTCCAGCTCTTCAGCTGGCATTTCTTCCGGTTTACCTACACGCGGATTAACAGCAGCAACGTGCATAGCGATATCACGAGCCAGCTCTTCAGTGCCAGCGCTCAAAGCTACAACAGCAGCAATCTTGCTGTTACTGTGTACGTATCCACCAACAACCGGACCTTCCACTTTAACCAGGCGACGCACAGTGATGTTTTCGCCGATCTTCTGAACCAGCGCTTCACGCTTGGCTTCCAGATCGCCTTCCATCAACTTGGCAACGTCAGTTTCGTCTTTTTCAAAAGCAACATTCAGAACATCGTTAGCGAAGTTCATGAAGTTATCGTCGCGAGCAACGAAGTCCGTTTCAGAGTTTACTTCCAGAATAAAAGCAACGGTCTTGTCGTCAGACACTTTAACCAGAGACACACCTTCAGCAGCGGTGCGGCCTGCTTTCTTGGCAGCCTTCAAACCGGAAGATTTACGCAGCTCTTCGATAGCAGCATCAACACTACCGTCAGCTTCTACCAGTGCTTTTTTGCACTCCATCATGCCAAGACCAGTGCGCTCACGCAGCTCTTTGACCATTGCAGCGGTAATTGCAGCCATGTTCAGTCCTCTTAATCGTATGCGGAATCGATGGGGAGGCATGCCCGGATAAACAGAGGGCATGCCTTACAACTTAAACGTGCCGTTCAAGTATTACTCGGCAGCTGGAGCAGCGCCTTGAGCTTCTTCGCTGACTTCAACAAACTCGTCAGCACCACCGGCAGCCTGGGAAGACTCCATGCAGGTGTCGGCAACAGCCTTAACGTAGATCTGGATAGCACGGATAGCATCGTCGTTACCCGGAATCACGTAATCAACACCATCAGGGTTACTGTTGGTATCAACCACACCGATAACAGGAATGCCCAGCTTATTAGCTTCTTTGATAGCGATACGCTCGTGATCTACATCGATAACGAACAGCGCATCTGGCAAGCCGCCCATATCCTTGATACCACCGATAGAACGCTCGAGCTTATCCATCTCACGGGTACGCTCAAGAGCTTCTTTTTTGGTCAGCTTGTCAAAAGTACCATCTTTGCTCTGGGCTTCCAGCTCACGGTAACGACGAATAGACTGACGGATGGTTTTATAGTTGGTCAGCATACCACCAAGCCAGCGATGGTTAACGTACGGCTGGCCTGAGCGCTGAGCTTCTTCCTTGATGATCTTTGCCGCAGCACGCTTGGTACCAACAAACAGGATCTTGTTCTTGCTTTCAGTCAGCTGCTGAATGAAATCCAGCGCTTGATTCATCGCAGGAACAGTCTGTTCAAGGTTAATGATATGAATCTTATTGCGAGCACCAAAGATGTACTTACCCATCTTCGGGTTCCAGTAACGGGTTTGGTGTCCAAAGTGAGCACCTGCTTTGAGCAGGTCACGCATATTTACCTGAGCCATGATATTTACCTTTTAGCTTCGGGTTAGTCCTCCACGCGTCCAATTGCCCCAACCAGCTTCCTTTTCGCAGGAGCCGGCACCCTGGGACAACGTGCTGACACGTGTGTGAATTTGCCGGGTTTCGTTTCGGCGGGCGCGTTTATACCATAAAGCCCCGCCGCAAAGCCATTACTTTTACCAAATACCTTCCTTGTGCCTGATGCCCCGGCCCCTTAAAATGCGGGACTAATGCTCATAAACAGGAAGTCAGATGCAGGTATCTATAAAGACCCCCGAAGAAATTGAAAAAATGCGCGTAGCTGGCCGGTTGGCCGCAGAAGTTCTCGAGATGATTGACGAGCATATCAAGCCTGGCGTTACCACCGAGGAACTTGACCGCCTCTGCCACGACTATATCGTTAACGAGCAGCAAGCCATCCCCGCTCCACTGAATTATAAAGGGTTCCCGAAGTCTATCTGCACTTCGGTCAACCACGTTGTATGCCACGGCATCCCTTCAGACAAAAAAGTTCTCAAGGACGGCGACATCATCAATATCGATGTAACCGTCATCAAAGATGGTTATCACGGTGACACCAGCAAGATGTGGGTTGTCGGCAAGCCAAAACCCGGCACAGAACGCTTGGTTCAAATCACTCAGGAATGCCTGTACAAGGGCATTGAGCTGGTCAAACCCGGAGCCCGTCTTGGCGACATTGGCCATGTCATCCAACAACATGCAGAAAAACACCGCTACTCAATTGTTCGTGATTATTGCGGGCACGGCATTGGCGCCGTATTCCATGAAGAACCCCAGGTCATGCACTATGGCAGGCCAGGCACCGGCCTTGAACTCAAAGAAGGCATGACGTTCACCATCGAGCCCATGCTGAACCAGGGCAAATATCACACAAAGCTGCTGGCAGATGGCTGGACTGCCGTTACCAAAGATCACAAGCTGTCAGCCCAATGGGAACACACTATTCTGGTAACGGCAGACGGCCATGAAGTGTTGACCAAGCGATCGGAAGAGTCGTTCTAAGTGGAGCTCAACGAACTGAAAAACCGCATCAGCAATGACCCATCACCGGTTATCGCCGCAAGGGAGTTACTGCAGCGCAGCTACAACGCTGATGCGGAAGCCTTTCGCCAAGGCGCAGATGTCAGAGCCCTGGTTCATTCCAGAGCCCTGACAGTAGATACTGTCCTGCAGTTAATCTGGAACCGCTACCCTTTTTCAAAATCGTCTGACATCGCCCTCATTGCTGTTGGTGGCTACGGCCGAGGGGAGCTTCACCCTCATTCAGATGTCGATCTTCTCATCCTTACCCGTAGCGGAACAGAGAACGCCTGGCAAGAAGACCTGGAAGCTTTCATCACCCTGCTCTGGGACCTGAAGCTGGATATTGGCCACAGCGTACGCAGCATGGATGAATCCATTGCCGCAGCCATGGAAGACATCACGATCCTGACTAATCTTCTGGAAACCCGAACCATTGCGGGGCCCGACAGCTTAAGACAAGAGTTAACCGATCAGGTTTATTCGGATGATGTAAAATCCGACAAAGATTACTTTGTCGCAAAATGGGAAGAACAACAAAACCGCCACAAAAAATACGGCGACACAGAATACAACCTGGAGCCCAACGTAAAAGGGTCACCCGGTGCGTTGCGTGACATACAGACCATCGGCTGGATAACCAAACGCCACTTTCGCCTTCAGAACACGGCAGACTTAGCCCGCTTCAGCATCATCACTGAAGAGGAGCACCGGATATTACACGAAGGCGAAACATTCCTGTGGCGGCTTCGCTACGGTTTACAGTTAATTGCCGACCGGAACGAAAACCGGCTGCTATTCGATCATCAGCGTGTGCTTGCAGCAATGCTCGGCTACAAAGACGAAGGCAAACGCCTTGGCGTTGAGCTGATGATGCAATCGTACTACCGCACCGTTCTGGCCCTCGCTGAATTGACAGATGTTATTCTCCAATATTACGACGAAGCGATTATTGGCAGTGGTCTGGAAGACGAAATCCGCCCCCTGAATAACCGCTTCCAGATGCGCAACTTTTACATAGAAGCCATCAACAATCAGGTATTCGCCTATGCGCCCTACGCGATCATGGAAATATTCGTTCTGATCGCTCAGCACCCTGAGATAAAGGGCATCCGGGCGACCACCATTCGGTCGCTGCGCGCACACCGGCACCTTATAGATGATGCCTTCCGGAATGATCTGGCCGTTACCAGCCTGTTTATGGAACTGCTGCGCACACCGCACGCTGTGGATCGAACGCTTTCGGCCATGAAAAAGTACAACGTTCTGGGCCGGTATTTACCGGAATTCGGCGAGATCATCGGCCAGATGCAACACGACCTTTTCCATATTTACACGGTCGATGCCCACACCATGCGAGTCATCCACAACATGGTTAAGCTGACCGGCATGGAAGCCCGTACAGAGTACCCCCTGGCGTCACGTTTGATTCACCGCCTGCCCAAAATGGACACACTGTTCATTGCCGGCCTGTATCACGATGTGGCCAAAGGCCGCGGCGGTGACCATTCAGAGCTCGGAGCTATTGATGCCGAAGCTTTCTGCGAACGGCATCACTTGAGTGAACGGGACACCCAGTTAGTTGCATGGCTGATCGAAAACCACTTGCTGATGTCGATGACAGCCCAACGCAAAGACATATCAGACCCTGACATTATCCAGGCCTTCGCTCGCTCTATGCCGAGCCAGGCACACCTGGACTACCTGTACATTTTGACCGTGTGCGACATCAGCGCCACCAACCCCAAACTCTGGAACACCTGGCGAGCATCGCTGCTGCGCCAGCTCTATATTGAAGCCAAAGGGGCGCTTCGCCGGGGCATCGACACACCTGTCGATCGCCAAGCCTGGATTCGCGCAACCAGAGAAGAGGCCCGGGAAATTCTGAATGCTCAGAACATGACCAACGAGCAGATTGACCGCATTTGGGACACGGTTGATGACGAGTACTTTCTACAGGATTCTACGGTCGATATTGCCTGGCAGACCGCTGCCATCATCCGGCACGGTGACAACCCAGACCCCCTGGTTTTGATTCGTGACACCCGAGGCGGACCAACCGATGGCTACTCCCAGATCATCATCTACATGAGAGACCGGGTAGCCCTGTTCGCAGCCACCACCGCTGTACTGGAACAGCTAAACCTGAACATCGTAGACGCACGCATCAACTCCAGCGAAGGCCCGTATTCCATCAGTTCATACATTGTGCTTGACGAGAAAGGCCAGCCGTTGGGTGTCGACCCTGCCCGCAAAGAACGAACACGTAAACGCCTGATCGAAGAACTGGACGACCCGGAAGACTACCCCGACATCATTCACAGGCGCACGCCCAGACAACTCAAACACTTTGCCTTCCCCACGGAAGTGACTTTCTCCAATGACACTATCAACCAGAGAACGTTGGTGGAAGTCATCACTCCCGACCGGCCGGGCCTGCTGGCCCGAATTGGCCAAGTGCTTCTGGATCACCGGGTCCGCCTGACTAACGCCAAGATCGCGACACTGGGTGAGCGGGTAGAAGACGTTTTTTTTATTACTGACGAACAGGGCCAGCCTCTTAGCGACCCGCAAGCATGCGAAGCCCTGCAACAGCACCTCTGCAAAATGCTGGACAATATTCAATGAATCCCAACCTGGAAAGACTACACCCCTACCCATTTGAAAAGCTGGCGAAGCTTAAAGCCAACATTTCTGTACCCGAGCATTTGGCACCCATTTCCCTGGGTATCGGCGAGCCCAAGCACCCCTCACCTGAGTTCGTAAAGCAGGTGATAACCGACAACCTGGACAAACTCGCCAATTATCCCACGACGAAAGGCACAAACGAACTGCGTGAAGCCATTGCAGCTTGGGCTAGTCGCCGCTTTCAGCTCTGCAAAGGCACTCTGGATCCTGCCCATAACGTAGTTCCCGTGAACGGCACCCGCGAAGCCATATTTTCCCTCGTACAAGCAGTTGTGGATTCAGGCAAGCCGGCTACCGTGGTCAGCCCGAATCCGTTCTACCAGGTTTATGAAGGAGCCGCGTTTCTTGCCGGAGCCAACCCAGTCTACCTGCCGTGCAGTGCCGACAACGGTTTCGTGCCGAATTTCGATGATGTTCCAGAGTCGGTATGGGCAAACTGCCAGATCCTCTTTCTATGCTCACCCGGCAACCCCAGCGGCGCAGTCATCACCAGGGAAACACTGACAAAGGTTATTGAACTGGCCGACCGCCACAACTTCATCGTCGCCTCGGATGAATGTTATTCTGAGCTCTACCCGGATGAAGCGAACCCGCCCGAAGGCCTGCTCCAAACCTGTGCGGCCATTGGCCGCAACGACTTCAAGCGTTGCGTGGTATTTCACAGTCTGTCCAAACGCAGCAACCTGCCCGGCTTGCGCTCTGGCTTTGTAGCAGGCGATGCAGAAATACTCGCCAGCTACCTGAAATACCGAACCTACCACGGCTGCGCCATGCCTGTTCATAACCAGCTAGCCAGCATTGCCGCATGGAATGATGAAGACCACGTTCGTGAAAACCGTGCGGCCTACCGGGCAAAATTTGAGGCGGTCGTCCCGATTCTGCGTGAGGTAATGAACGTAGATTTTCCAGATGCAGGCTTCTACCTCTGGCCGGAAACACCATTTGATGACGAAACATTCGCCCGGGAACTCTCTGCCCGACAGAACGTGCATGTGTTACCCGGCAGATACCTCTCTCGTACAGTAGACGGCTACAACCCCGGCGAAAACCGTGTCCGCATGGCCTTGGTGGCACCACTGGAAGAGTGCGTCGAAGCGGCCCACCGAATCGTTACATTCGTAAAAGGATTCAAGGCATGAAACTTTACGGTATTAAAAATTGCGACACAGTCAAAAAAGCCCGCAAGTGGCTGGATGAGAATGGTATCAACTACGAATTTCACGACTTCAAAAAAGACGGGCTCTCGAGTGACAAACTGAGTGAGTGGGAAAAGTCCCTTGGCTGGGAAGCGCTCATTAATAAACGAGGCACCACCTGGAGGAAACTCCCCGAAGATGTTCGTGATAACATGTGTGCCCAAAGTGCCCACCAAGTCATACTGGAGAACACCTCCATTATCAAACGCCCCGTTGTAGAACGTGGCGACAATATTTCTGTAGGCTTTAACGCGGACGAATGGGCTGCGTGGCCCCACTAAATAAACAAACAGGAGAAACCACCAGATGAGTTTTGCATTCGGCATTGGCATCGGCACCCAGAACAACCAGGGCGAATGGCTGGAGGTTTTTTACCAGCAGCCTGTCATGACCCCAGGCAAAGACCTGATCGACGTGGTAGAGAGCGCGCTGAATTACAAAGGCGGAAATCAAGCCATCGAAGCAAGCCCCGAGCAACTGGCTCAGTTCGCCAATTCACTTCGCCAATTAGGCGAAACAGACCAGGCAAAATTAGCTGAGCAGGCGTCTGAAAGTAAACGTCCGGTAGTGGTAACCGTGCTGGCCAATGATGACACCGCGTCCAGTACCCCCGAGGTGTATCTCAAGCTGCACCTGATTTCCCACCGTCTGGCCAAGCCCCACAGTCTGAAACTGGATGGCATCTTCGGCCTGCTGCCAAACCTGGCCTGGACCAACGAAGGTGCAATCGACCTGAACGAACTCCCTGCACGCCAGTTGCAAGCCCGCATTGAAGGGCGAACCCTGGAAGTTAAATCAGTAGACAAGTTCCCGCAAATGACCGATTACGTGGTTCCTAAAGGCGTGCGTATTGCCGACACCTCCCGAGTGCGCCTGGGCGCCTATGTGGGCGAAGGAACCACCGTCATGCACGAAGGTTTCATTAACTTCAACGCCGGTACCGAAGGGACCAGCATGATCGAAGGTCGCATCTCCGCAGGCGTTATCATCGGCAAAGGGTCAGACCTTGGCGGCGGCTGCTCCACCATGGGCACTCTGTCTGGCGGCGGCAATATCATAATCTCCGTAGGCGAAAACTGCTTACTGGGCGCCAACGCTGGTATCGGCATACCTCTGGGCGACCGTTGCACGGTAGAAGCAGGTCTGTACATCACGTCGGGCACCAAAGTTGCCTTACTGGATGACAACAACGATCCGGTAGAAGTGATTAAAGCCCGCGATCTTGCGGGTAAAAACGATTTGCTGTTCCGCCGTAACAGCCAAACCGGCGCGGTCGAATGCAAAACCAACAAAACGGCGATCGAACTGAACGAAGAATTGCACGCCAATAACTAAAAGCGTGCCCCTCCTTTCCCTCTCCCATACGGGAGGGGGGATACTCAGGAACAGAGTACGAGCAACCTTATGACCCAATCCCCCACTCTGGAACTCGCCAAAGACCTTATTCGCCGCCAGTCCGTAACACCGGACGATGCAGGCTGTCAGGCGTTGATGATGTCCCGCCTGGCACCACTGGGCTTCATCGGAGAAAACCTTCGATTTGGCGAGACAGACAACCTCTGGGCACGTAAAGGCAAAGAAGGCCCATTATTAGCCTTTGCCGGCCACACCGATGTGGTACCAACTGGTCCGGAGAAAAACTGGGCTCACCCCCCCTTCGACCCAGTCATCAAAGACGGTTTCCTGTATGGTCGTGGCGCCGCCGATATGAAAGGCAGCCTGGCAGCCTTTGTAACAGCCTGCGAACGCTTTATAGAAAAGAATCCGAACCACCGTGGTTCCATTGCCCTACTGATCACCAGCGATGAGGAAGGCCCGGCACATGACGGCACAGTCAAGGTCGTGGAAACTCTGGAAGCTCGTAATGAGAAAATCGACTGGTGCCTGATCGGCGAACCGTCCAGCACCCATGAAGTAGGCGATGTCATAAAGAATGGTCGTCGCGGCTCACTGCACGGCTACCTGACGGTACACGGGACTCAAGGCCATGTTGCATACCCGCATATCGCTGAAAACCCCGTACACACGGTAGCCCCGGCTCTCGATGCTCTGGCCAGGGAGTTCTGGGACAACGGTAACGACTTTTTCCCGCCTACAACCTTCCAGATCACCCGCATTGAATCCGGTGTTGGCAGCAATATTATTCCTGGCGAATGCCTGGTGCACTTCAACTTCCGTTACTGCACCGAAAATACGGCAGAAAGCCTGGAAGAGCGCGTTGTCGCCATTCTGGATCGCCACGGGTTTAACTACGATTTGCAATGGCACCTCAGCGGCCGCCCGTTCCTGACGGACAAGGGGGCTCTCGTGGCCGCCAGCCAGGATGCTATCCGCACCGTAACCGGAAGAGAAACCGAACTCTCTACCTCAGGCGGCACGTCTGATGGCCGATTCATTGCGCCTACCGGCGCGCAGGTAGTAGAACTGGGGCCCATCAATGCCACCATCCACAAAGTGGACGAATGCGTGAAAGCTGAGGACCTCAACACACTGTCTGAAATTTACGAACAGATCCTGGTAGAACTTCTGAGTTAAAGAAACGACGGGGCAGACATGCGCGCGGGGATCTGCCCCGCCTGTTTGGTGCCCCACCCGCGCATGCCTGACCTTCTGGTTTCCGAAAATCAATAATGCGGCGGCGGAATCTCTTCCTCTTCCTTGCGGATATTGGAAGGCGACACATCCTTAAGCTGCTGGTGGATCAGTCTCTTCGCCTCCCACAGGTCCCGAATGTCCATTTCCTGTTTTGTCACCTGATCACTCAAGGTGTTAATCACGTCATCCTGGAACGCAAGTCGCATTTCCAGCTCCGCAATTCTGTCTTCGAGAGTGTTTTTACTCATGAGGTTTGGTCAGCCCTTTCCTTAATCTGGTATCATGCCGCCTTTTACCGCTATAACCGAATATCCTGAAGATAGATTTCGGTGGCGGTGTTCACTGCCGGACGTGCCATTTTACCCGATGTCTGGCTTTTTATCGTTAGTGTTAAATCATGGAGAATAATCAACCAATGCGTAATCCAGCCAAAGCGATCCTTGTTGCTATCCTGATCGCAATTCCGGCACCGTTTGTACTGGGCCTGTTAATGACTGCCACCCCGGAACCTCTCAAGCTACTCGCCCTGGGCGAAGTTCTTGAAGCACTGGGCAGCCAGGGCGGCATTATGGCCTATCTGATGGCGTTTGTTGTTTTCGCCATCGTGGGTTTTGTAGCCGTTCTCGTTGCAGGTAAGCAGTCAGCCCCGGCAACTCGCGCTCAGAACCGCCCGGTTCGTGCCAGCCAGCAGGAAAGCGATTACGACGACGAAGACGACTTTGACGACAATACTCCGGAAGGAGATGAAGAAGGCACCGTCAAATGGTTCAATGTCAAAAAAGGCTTCGGTTTTATCGTGCGTGAGAGCGGCGATGAAATTTTCGTCCACTTCCGCGCCATTCGTGGCCGTGGCCGCCGTGTACTACGCCAAGGTCAGCTGGTTCGGTTCAACGTCGTTGATGCCGACAAGGGCCTGCAAGCAGATAACGTCTCTATTCTGAGCGAGTAATCGCAGGCCGGCGAAAACTAAAAAGGCAGCCTGAACCGGCTGCCTTTTTACATTCCTGATTCGCATTAGTTCCACACAACCTGCTGTTCACCGCGGTCGTCCAGGCGCCACCATTTTTCGTCATCTACAGAGTCACCTTCCTGCCAGTCGCCGGAACTGCAACGAATCTCCCCTCCCATCATCCGCCAGGCACTTCGGGCGCACTCCAGGTCAGTGTTCCAGGGCAACTCAGCACCTTCGATCACGACAGACGTAAAGCGCTTACCAAAAGCCCCGGGATACAAAGTAATGCTCAATTTTCTGCCATTAAAGACCGCAGAGCCCTTTGCAACAGAAGCCACATCGGCATCATCCAGTTGAACGTCGTCAACCTGCCTCTCAATCCACCGGGATACGGCACCCGGCTCAAGGTCACGAATATATATTTCCAGATCCTGCACCCAAAGAATCTCCATGCTGTTGCTCACAATGCAGCACATAGTGAACCGGCCCACTCCTTGCTGCAACCCATCGTTCCAGTTCCTGCCGAAGATCTTCAACCGACAACTTCCGAAGGGTGCCTGCGCGTTGGCGTTCATGCCAAACCACTTCCGCCGCAGCCCGCTCAACTTCCAGATTTCTGATACCCTGCTCTGACTCACTCCAGTCTTCATTTCGGGCTATAGCCACCATCGACTGCCTCCGGAAAACATCTTGCGTGCCAGCTATAGCCGCGGCTTCCAAAGAGCCTCGGTTAGCAAACAACTCCAACCGAGCTGCCGCCCGGCGCACCCACTCCAGCATCCCTCCCGGCGAAACCACACAACGACTCCGGCGTGAAACCGCGTAGTCTATGCCGGCAAGGGAAATCTCAATATTGAAAGTCTTTTCAATCAACGGCTGATGAGCCGTGAGAATCGCACGGCGCTGCATTGGGCACGCATCAGGCATACACATAACACTTAGCTCCCGACCCAACAAACGTGTCACACGGAGCTCTTCGTCATGGTCATACCCACCGTTTGGTGCCAGCATCAATATCGGCCCCTGCCAGCCGGTAACCAGCTCCCTTGCAACACCGTTCGGCTGCAGCATCAACTCTAACAACTCCGGGGGTGAAACATTATCCAGCACAAGGACTGGCCACCGAGACTGATGACCACTGCGCTGTGGCACAACAGGGTGATCACACGCCATAACCTCAGCCTCTCGGCGGAGGTCTATCTGAACCCAATACAGCCCCGGAGTTTCAAGGAGCAACCGAAGCCATGCGGATTTGCCACTCCCACGCTCACCCTGAATCCAGATAAGCCCATTCCTGTCAGACGAAAGAGCAACCACCACGTCCTCTGCTAACTCCAGCCAACTTTGCGCGGTTACTGTTACCGGAACAACCAACGGCTCCCCCGAGGCAATTGAAGGCGTGCATTCGTCTGGCTCATCGGGCCAGTGGCCAACCACCTCCAGAACGGCTACGTAGGCTTTATCTTGCAAACGCTCAGCACAGTTCACCAAACCACGCAAAAGCTGGGACCAGTTCAACCACGAGGTTTCGGTCACCTCCCGGGTTGCAGATATCCAATAGATCAACTGGGACGACAAATCCCCGTCTCCGTGGACTTCCGTAATAATCGGTTGCTCGCCCTGAATCGTTCGAACCAACTCATCAAAATCTACGCCTTCGCGCTTAAGGAACGGTGCTATAGGCCCAACAATATCCAACAGTGCAAGCAGAAAGTCTTCTGCAGTAATTACTGAGCCACCCCGGCTGGCGACATGCTTTCGTGCCACAACCAATGCATGCTGGCACTGGGGTTCCAGGCATCCTTGCCAATCTTCCATGACAGTATTCTCCTTGAGTGATGATGCTTGTTCAGGCTTCGTTATCGGCCCGTCAACACATTACCGACCAAACCCGAATCAACCTTCAGAAATGTAACAAACCACAAAACAGGAGGCGCAGGCCGGGATCACACGCGGGCAGCCGAACTTGATTACACTTTCGAAAGATTTTCGTCAGAGACTCTGCTTCCTGGCACCTCTCAACATCCGTTGTATTTAGGGTATCCTGAGTCCATGAGCACAAATTCAGATTCCCTCTTTCTGCACAGCCTTAAAACCCACGCCATACGCCACCTTGCATGGATGTGTGAGGCTCCTCAGTTACTGGCCTCCCCTATCAGCTTTTATCCTGATCAATTTCTCCCCGAGAACTACCAGGCAATCCTGACACACTGGGACAACAATCCAGATGCCAGCCCCGAACGTCTGTCAGAACCAGCGGAAAAGCGTCTCGGCCACTATTTCGAGCGACTTTATGAAGTTATGCTAAGTGAATTGATGGGCTGGCAGGTTATTCTGAAAAATCAACAAATACGACAAAGTGGCCAGACCATCGGAGAGCTGGACTTTGTGGTAAAAAACCCAGAGTCGGGCGAACTGGAACACCACGAAATAGCCATAAAATACTACCTGGGAGTTACGGCCGAGGACAGACCAACCTGGTGGTATGGGCCCAATGCGAGAGACCGGCTTGACCTGAAAACCCAACATCTGCTTTTACATCAGAGCCAGATGGCACAGCGACCTGAAACCCGAAACGTATTAGCGGAATTCGGCATTCATAACCCCGTTAAACCACGGATATTCATGCCCGGTTACTTGTTCTACCCTAACGAGGA
>NZ_JBFHJO010000043.1:0-22933 GCF_041595835.1 Marinobacter sp.
AGAGGGTGGCTTCAATTTGGAAACCGGCTGGAATGTTGAAGATGACGAGCAGCTATTTGCTGCACTGACCCCTGAACTGACAGCCCATAATGGTAATCAAACAGACCCAGCGGGCTCGCAGTTCAGTTACACTGATGGGTCAGGTAACACGGTGACTCAAACCTTCGGTGGCGATGCCGTACGTGTACCGGTCGAGTACCTGGATAGCCTGCAATTCAAGGCTCCGGAAAACTTCTCCGGCCAGTTCAGAATCAACGTGCAAGCCGTGACTGTGGATACCGATGATGATGGTGGAGAAACGGTCGAGGCGGTCAGCGGCCATGCCGAATTGACTAATGTTCTGATCAAACCTTCAGCCGATACTCCGACCACCACCGTTACGGCCCGAGTTAACGGTAATGAAGACGAAAGTGTACCGCTGTCCATCCGGCCCAGTAGTTCCGACGACTCTGAAACCTTTAATGTCACCATCGGTGATATACCTGATGGTGCTGTGATCACCTATGGCACTGAAACCTTCAATGCTGATAGTGGCAGTGGCACCATGGCAGATGGAACTGGATACGAGGTGGTGAAAAGCGGCGATTCCTGGAGTCTGAAAATTACAGACTTTGATCCGGATACGGGCGCTAATATGACCCTGACGCCGCCGGAGCACTCCAACAAGCCATTTACTCTGAATGTAGAGACGGTTTCTGTGGACACTCTGACTGTGAATGGTACGGACTATGAGAGTGTGTCCAATCCTCCGTTCAAGCTGTCCATCAATGTCACCCCCAAAGGGGATGCAGACCCGGCGAATGTGACAGTCAACGCCCCCGATGATCAAGGCTTCGAGGAAGAAACTGTCGATACGGAAGGTGGTGTAATGCTGACTGCCTTGCTGGATGGTACGCCTTCGCTGACCGATACCGATGGCTCGGAAACCCTTAGCTTCAAGCTAAAGGATTTACCAGCAGGCTTCGGCGTTGAAGGTGCAACCTCACTGGGCAATGGAGAATGGGTATTCACCCAAGATGATCTGAACAGTGTCAAAATCACCACCCCAGCCAACTTCAGTGGTACCTCTGCCGCCTTCACCCTGGCGGCGGTGACCACCGAGAACGATGGTGATTCGCTCACGGCAGAGCACAGTGTGCAGATCAAAATCACGCCGTCGCCGGAAGCGACCATGAACCTGAACACTGCTGCGGTAGAGGATACGCCTGCAAAACTGGACTTCAGCGCCCAGCAGCAGAACGGTGAAACCGGGGAGACCATCACCGCAGTCTGGATCAGCAAGGATGATCTGGATAGTGCGACGGGCTATACCCTGACCTATGGCGCATCAGGTAGTGAGCTTGATGGTACCGAGTCTGGAGTAACACTTGAGGACGGCTGGTACAAGCTGGACAGCACCGCCATGGATAATATCTACCTCAAGGGCGATGACAACTGGCACGGCGATGGCAGCTTCACGGTGCGTTACGAGGTGACTGACCCGGGTGACGATGCCACGGTTGCAGCGGTATCCGAAATGTCCGGGGATCAAACCTACAGCGTCAGTGTGGCTCCTGTAACCGACCAGCCGGATCTCACGGTGACGTCCGGTGATATTTCTATGGCCTCACCTGGTGATGTAAGCATTAATCTGAATATCACCAATGATGGTATCAATGGCGGTGACTATGATGGCAGCGAGAAGCTGATTCGTATCTTGCTCGATAATGTGCCGGAAGGTGTCATCGTTGAGGGGGCAGATTTTATCGGCGGTAGCCAATGGCTGTATATCACCGATGACAGCTTTGGTTCAGCACTGACTCCGTCGATTAATCTTAAAGTACAGTCGGAAGCGGGAGGTCTGACTGATCACGAAATCTCTATTACTGTCACCACGGAAGATGACGATAATGCTCAGCTGCGGAGCGATAGTGCCACTATCAGGTTATCTACAAGCTTTGCTGATGGTGAGGGCAGTCAGCTACCAGCCAAAATAGAGATTTGGGAGCAAACCGATTTTGATCCCACCGAGGATATCGCCTTTAAACTTATCGAAGCCTTCAATGGCGAGATTGAAGACGGTGTTACCGATAACGGTTTCAATATTACCTTGTCCAACCTGCCGGAAGGCACGGTTGTGAACGGTATGGAATCAACCGTTATCGGTGGTAAAACTGTGTGGACTGCTTCAGGCACCGGGGGTAACAGCGAACTGCAAGCCCTTATGGATAGCATTACGGTAACTCCGCCTGCTGACTGGAATAAGCACGATGGCAGCTTCGATTTTGATGCCAAGCTGACCACCTATGTGCCCAGTGGTTTGAGAGATGAAGAAATTGTTGATGCAAGCTTTACTGACGTTCAGCCAGTAAGTGATAAGCCAGAGATCAGTGTCAGCGCACCGGCGGTGGATGAAGGCAGCGATCTGGTATTTACCGTTAATCTGTCCAATGCGGCCGATAATCCCAACTGGACGCTGGTGGATGGGAAACTCTACCTGCAGTTGGATGAGTCAGGTATTGATGGTACAGGTGTGCTTAAACAGGGTGGAACGACCCTGAGTACCTCTTCGGTCAGTGGTGTCGCCGGGATTACGGATGGTGACTATTATGTTATCGATGTGACGGACGTGAACTCTTCTGTGGAACTGACCTATAGCCCGTCGACGAATTATGTGGATGGCTCAGTCAGCCTCTCGGCCTGGGCGCAAGGCCAGGAAGACGGTTCGACTGAAATCAAAACTGGCACAGCAGTACAGACCGGTGTGATCAATCCGGTTAATAGCGGCTACGATTTTACTGTAGATAGTGCCAGTGGCGCGGAAAATGCCAGCCAGTTAGCGGAAGAAGACAAACCCAACGTCATTCAGCTCTCCGTGACGGATAACGGGCTTTCGGATAGCGACGGCTCCGAAGCGCTTGGTGCGGTATTGTTGAGTAATGTCCCCAACGGCTTCCTGGTTTATGTGGGTGACAGCGCCGAAAGCGCAACCGAGGCCGCTTTGTCCAATAACGCCGGTGGTGACGGTACGGCCAACAGCTGGCTGCTAGGGCAAGGGGAAATTCCTGCCTATATCGGTATTATGCCACCCCAGTACTGGAGTGGTACGGTCAGCGGCCTGAAGCTTCAGGTAGCATCCGGTGAAAACGCGCTGACTGAAGAGAGTGTCACTGAAAAAACCTTTGACCTCACGGTTTCACCTAAGGCCAATGGTGTGACTTTGGCGCCCACACCAAGTTTCGGTGAAGAAGGCGATAAGATTAATCTTAATCTTAACCATGAACTCAAGGACCCTGTATCCGTCGGGGTTAGTGACGGATCTACCGAAAGCCTGACGCTGGAGTTCTCCGGCATGGGCGAACATGCAGCTTTCTATGTGGATGGCAGCCTGATCAGCGGTACCGAGAAGGTCTCCTACAATGAAACCTCGGGAGTCTATACCCTTAGCGGGTTGACCTCGGAACAGGCGGAAACCCTGAGCTTTGTGCAGGCAAAGGGTGATCTAAACAACGTGCAGGTCAGAGCGCAGACTGCAGAAACGGCCGGCGGAGATTCTTCTGCCTGGGCCGACTGGGAAGATATAAGTACCAGCGGTGTGACAGAGCAGTATTCCACCACCGGCGATGACACCCTGCTCTGGACCGGAGAGGGCATCGACGGCTTCGGTGGCGAGGATACGATTCAGCTCCGCTTTGACGAAAGCGTTAACGGCAGTGATCTGGGTGACAAACTGTCCAATATCGAATCGATCGATCTGACCGGCATGGGCACCAATAGCATCGGCACACTCACTGCTCAGGAGGTGCTGGATATGACAGACGATAATAACAAGCTGACCATCAGAGGGGATGATGCCGACTCGGTTAACCTGGATGCTGGTGACTGGCAAGCGGGTGCCAATGTCGGTACCTACACTATCTACACTGCGATGGTGGACACCGATACAGTCACTTTGCAGGTGCAGAATACGCTGATTGACTGAGTGTTAATGCCCTCTTGCCACCTTATACGGGGTGAGAGGGCATGCCACTGATAATGTGTATGGGTTGTCAGGCCAGAGCCGAACGAAGTTGCTGATTGAGCTCTACCGGTTCGAGCTCCTGGCTGATGATCTCTATCCGGGATTCATCACTTGGTTCTGCCTCCAGAAGCGTCAGTGCGCCCTCAACTGCATTTAACATCCACCAGCCGCTGGATGTGCGTGCCACTCCTTTGAAACGATCGAATCCCGCATTGCTGGCGATGCTCTGCAGCTTTATCGGATCAAATACAAGGTCTGGATGAATCCGCCACCCCATACTGGTAAAGCTGTCGCTTGTATTGAAGTAATGCTGCCAGGGGGCGTCGGCCAGTGGCGGTTTTTCGGGCAGAGTTTTGTCGTGATGATGATGATGGCTTTCGGGAAAGTGTGAAGGCAACTTGTCGCAATGCCCTGTCAGCCAGTCAAGGGGGAGTTGGCCATCTTGAATGTGTCCGATACGTCGCTTCGCAGGTTGCCAGGTCTTCGCCCAGGTGTCGAACTGCGCCAGCTGGTGGGCTGTGCACAGGTCTGCCTTGCTGGCTACCAGTAGCTCTGCCACGGCGACCTGGTCGTGGAATTGCCGGTTAGTCAGCAGGCGCTTGTCTTCCAGTCGGCGGGGGTCGACCAGGCAAACGGATGCGGACAGGCGTAAAACATTTTTGTAAAATTCGTTGTTCAGAGTGTCTATAATCTGTGCTGGGTGTCCAAGGCCGGTAGGTTCGATAAACAGTCGGTCAGGACGTGCGAATTTTATCAAGCTGTTAAGGCTTATCTGCATAGGCAGCCCGGAAACACAGCACATGCAGCCACCCGGCACCTCTTTGACTGCGACCCCCTGATTCGATAGAAAGGCTCCATCGATACCCACTTCTCCGAATTCATTGACCAGAACGGCCCAGCGCTCTCCTTCTGGTTTCTGCTTCAGAAGGTTCAGAATGGCGGTGGTTTTTCCGGCACCGAGAAAGCCAAGCACTAAGTGAGTGGGGATGTTTGTCGGATTAGCTGCCATGAGTTGAGGTGTCTCCATTCTGTTAAAATATGCCTTTTGAGTTTGCCCGGCCGATACCAGAGGGTCTTCTGTCGTCGCTTTGTTCGATTACTCCCAGGCGGGAAAGGGATCATTCAGGGTTTGCCAGAATGCCTTGCCGGCCATAAGTTGTTCTTCATCCAGAAGGCACTCATCCAGCTGGCGGGTTATGGTGGCCTGATCCATATTCTGGCCAATAAAGACCAGTTCCTGCCGCATGTCGCCGAATGGCTCGACCCAGTTCTCCATAATCGCCTTGCGATATTCCGGATCCTCTGGCCAGTTGTTCTCAGGCACGGCCTTCCAGAACATCCCGGCAAACCCATGCCGGGCAATACCCCCGGCCTGGCTCCATTGGCCGGCGAACTCCGGGCGTGTGGCGAGCCAGAAATAGCCTTTTGAGCGGATCAGCTTACCGCCTGAAATGGGTTGATGCAGAAATTCATAGAATTTTGCCGGATGGAACGGGCGGCGAGCGCGGTATACAAAACTCGAAATGCCGTACTCTTCGGTTTCGGGGATGTGTTCACCTCGCATTTCTTTTAGCCAGCCCGGTGCCTGTTGCGCTCGTTCAAAACTGAATCGGCCGGTATTCAGTACCTTATGCAGAGGCACGCTTCCGTGTTCGATAGGGATAATGTCTGCTTCTGTATTGAGACTACGCAATACGCCGTTGAGTCGATCGATATCGCCCGGGGCCGCCAGGTCGGTTTTACTGATCAATAGGATGTCGCTGAATTCAACCTGATCCACGAGAAGGTCTGCAACGCTGCGTTCATCCTCTTCGCCCAGGCTTTCTCCAGCGTCCTGTAAAGATTGTGCCTGGTCATAGTCCTTCAGGAAGTTTACGGCATCGACAACGGTGACCATGGTATCGAGGCGGGCAATATCGGACAGGCTGACCCCGTCTTCATCTGCGAAGGTAAATGTTTCTGCCACCGGCAACGGCTCTGAAATCCCTGTGGATTCGATCACCAGGCAATCAAAACGCCCCTCCGCCGCCAACCTGCGCACCTCTATCAGTAAGTCTTCACGCAGTGTGCAGCAAATACAACCATTGCTCATCTCGACTAGCTTTTCCTCTGAGCGATTCAGGGTGACTTCCTGTTGAACCTGGGCAGCATCGATGTTGACCTCGCTCATGTCGTTGACAATTACGGCTACCCGTCTTCCCTCCCGGTTGTTCAGGATGTGGTTCAGTACGGTGGTTTTACCGGCGCCAAGAAATCCCGACAGTACGGTTACCGGAAGGCGCGTGTCTTTGTGGCTCATTAACAGTCTACCTTTTGAGTTAGCGAATCAGCGATTGTACGCTGCTTTACGAAAATAATGTTATAACATAACACTTTTTTTGATTATTGGTGCACTGTCTTCTATGACTTAGTAAGTATCAGGGCCGCCCTCGCAGGTATTCATTCGCTCTATTCCTTGAAAGCTGGCACAGTCTAATCAGGCAACTGCTAGGTGAATCGGATGACTTATCATTTTGATATCGGCCAGACACGATATGCCTTCAAAGATTTAAAAACATTGATGGCCAGAGCCACGCCTTTGCGGTCCGGTGACTGTCTGGCGGGCGTGGCGGCTGAGCATGCGACCGAGAGGGTGGCAGCGCAGTGTTGTCTGGCTGAGGTGCCCCTTAAGCGTTTTCTGAGTGAAGCGTTGATCCCCTATGAACAGGATGAAGTTACCCGGCTGATTATTGACAGTCATGATGCTGAGGCTTTTGGGCCGGTCGCGCACCTGACCGTGGGCGATTTTCGCAATTGGTTGCTTTCCGATCATGCCGATACCCTGGCGTTGGCTGAACTGGCACCAGGCCTGACCCCTGAGATGGCTGCGGCCGTCGCCAAAATCATGCGGGTGCAGGACTTGATTCTGGTAGCCCAGAAAATCGAAGTAGTAACCCGGTTTCGCAATACGCTTGGCTTGAAAGGGCGGCTGTCCACGCGATTGCAGCCAAATCATCCTGCTGATGACCCGGCTGGCGTTGCCGCCAGTCTGTTGGATGGTTTGCTGTATGCCAGCGGTGATGCCGTAATAGGCATTAATCCGGCGACCGATAATTACCATTCGGTGACCCGGTTGATGCAGTTACTGGATGATGTGATCCAGCGTTATGAAATTCCGACTCAATCCTGTGTTTTAACCCATGTGACCACACACATGGAAGCCATTAAGCATGGGGCTCCGGTGGACCTGGTGTTCCAGTCAATTGCCGGAACTCAAGCTGCCAATGAGAGCTTTGGATTCAATCTTTCGATTCTGGACGAGGCGCACAAGGCAGCGTTGGAGCTGGGGCGCGGCACTGTGGGCAATAATGTAATGTACTTTGAAACAGGGCAAGGGAGTGCGCTGTCAGCCAATGCTCATCATGGTGTTGATCAGCAGACTTGTGAGGCCCGGGCTTATGGCGTTGCGCGTCGTTTCGACCCGTTGTTGGTTAATACTGTGGTCGGCTTCATTGGTCCTGAATACCTTTATGATGGTAAACAGATTATTCGTGCCGGACTTGAAGATCACTTCTGTGGCAAGCTGCTTGGACTGCCTATGGGCTGTGACATCTGCTACACCAATCATGCTGAAGCCGATCAGGATGATATGGATACGTTGCTGACTCAGCTGGGTGTTGCTGGAGTCAACTTTATCATGGGCATCCCCGGTTCCGATGACATCATGCTGAATTATCAGACGACATCTTTTCATGATGCGCTGTATGTGCGGGAAGTGCTGAATAAGCCTCCTGCACCAGAGTTCGCTGCCTGGCTGAAGAAGATGGGAATTTGGGATGATGACAACCGGTTAGCCAGTGGTGCGGCGCTGCCAGCGCCCTTTGCCCATCTTCAGGGGCGATTGTAAGAGGGTAGACTATGACGGATAAGAGTACGATTGTAACGCCCGATAGCTGGTCTGGCCTGCGTCGTCATACTGATGCCCGAATTGGTCTGGGCCGCAGCGGTATCAGTCTTCCAACCCGCCCCCAGCTGGAATTTCAGCAAGCTCATGCTCGTGCCCGTGATGCCGTACATATTCCGCTGGATGTGGCAGCGCTGGAGCAGGCTCTGGCCGATTCAGGCCTGGAGAGTCTGCGACTTCACAGCCAGGCGCGAGACCGTGCTACTTATCTTCAGCGTCCAGACAAGGGACGTCGGCTGGATGCTGAATCGGCGGCAATGCTGAAACAGATTAGCGCTCATCAGCCGGCACGGGATGTAGCTATCGTGGTCGCGGATGGCTTGTCCTCTGCGGCTGTACAGCGCCATGCGGCGATTGTCGCAGATGCGGTGGCGCAACGCCTGAAAGCTGAAGGGTTAAGCCGGACTCCAGTCTGCATCGTGCAACAGGGGCGGGTAGCTGTGGGGGATGAGATTGGTGAGTTGTTAGGTAGTCGGCTTTTGATCTTGCTGATAGGTGAACGTCCGGGGTTAAGTTCGCCGGATAGCCTGGGCGTTTATTACACGTTTAATCCCCGTGTCGGCCTGACTGACGCGGCCCGAAACTGCATTTCTAACATTCGCCCGGCCGGAATGACTCCCGACGAAGCAGCTGAGCGTTTGATGTGGCTTGTGAAGGAGTCGCTCACGCGAAAAATTTCAGGTGTTGATCTTAAGGATAAATCAGGAGAGGCCTATGAACTGGATGGCGATGGAAACCGCAACTTCCTGCTGGAGTGACAGCTTGGCCTGTTATGTATCGGTAGTTTTAGTATTAATAGTGTTCTAACTCAATTCCAATTTGTCGTTTTTCAACTACTCTAAAGCCTGAAGACCCCTAAAGGGTGATCCGCCTTGGTGGAATAAAAACAATAGCAGTTAAGGCGGGAACTTTTTACGGGGTTTGCGGATAGCTTTCGGTGTAAACCAAGGAGAAGCGCTGTGAATGATACGAAACATCCCTCTGAAATGCCTTCTGATAAATCACCAAGTCAACCTACCAGTAACGCTCCAGATAATCCCGAACATGATTTAGCCTCGCGGTTTCCTACCGCCTACACCATTCTGTTTTTGCTGATCATATTTGTTGCGGCTTTAACCTGGATTATTCCTGCCGGACAGTATGATCGGGCGATGAACGAAGAGGTCGGGCGGGAAGTTGCTGTGCCTGGCACCTATCAGGTAGTTGAGCCCAATCCCCAGGGCTTTATGGATATCATGCTGGCTCCCACATCCGGGTTCTATGATCCGGACAGCTATGTGGCCAATGCCATCGACGTGGCCCTGTTTGTGATTTTCCTCGGTGGTTTCTTAGGGGTAATGAACGCCACCGGAGCGATTGATACGGGCATCCGAAGCGCCATGCGACATCTCAAAGGTCATGAGGTCTGGATGATTCCCATACTGATGTCGTTGTTCGCGATAGGGGGGACCACCTATGGTATGGCTGAGGAGACACTGGCGTTCTATGCCATCCTGATCCCCGTGATGATGGCGGCCGGATACGACGCTGTAACCGGGGTGGCTATCATTCTCGTGGGTGCTGGCATTGGTGTTCTGGGCTCTACCATCAATCCTTTTGCCACGGTTATCGCGGCTAACGCGGCACAGATTCCGTTCACTGATGGCATTGTTGTGCGTTTTATTCTTTTGATCGGTGGTCTGCTTATTTGTGCGGGTTATGTAATGCGATACGCCCTTCGCGTAAAAGCAGATCCATCCCGCTCTGTGGTTGCCAAACAGTGGGACGCTCATCGCAGGCTCTTTCTGGACAAGCATGCCGGTGAAGTTCTGGATTCAACTCTCGACAGAACCCAGATTATAGTGCTTTTGATTTTTGCAGCGACGTTCGTGTTGATGATCTGGGGTGTTTCGTCTCAGGGCTGGTGGATGGCTCGCATGGGCGCGCTGTTCTTTGGTTCTGCAGTCCTGATTGGCATCGTCGCTCGTCTTGGTGAGAAGAAGCTCACCGGTAGCTTTGTCGACGGAGCAAAGGATCTTCTCGGTGTTGCTTTGGTTGTCGGGCTTGCACGGGGCATCGTGGTGATTATGGATCAGGGCATGATTGCCGACACTATTCTGCACAGTGCCGAGACCTCCCTGGGAGGCCTGCCTGAACTGGCGTTTATCAATCTGATGTTCTGGATTGAGGTAGGGATGAGCTTCTTCGTACCTTCATCTTCAGGGTTGGCCGTGTTGTCCATGCCCATTCTGGCGCCTCTGGCAGACTTCGCTAATGTAGGGCGTGATCTTGTGGTAACCGCTTATCAGTCAGCTAACGGTCTTGTGAACCTGATTAACCCGACCTTTGCGGTGGTGGTTGGTGGTTTGGCGATTGGCCGAGTGTCTTACGATCGCTGGATAGCATTTATCTGGCCACTTTTGCTGATTCTGACCATTTTCATTTCGGTAGTTATCAGCGTAGCCGCATTCATTTAGAAAAGGGTTGAGCCATGACTGAACATAAGCTTGGAGTACATTCTGAAAGTGGAACACTGCGGCAGGTCATAGTCTGCCGCCCAGGTCTTGCGCACCGTAGGTTAACACCGACAAACTGCGATGCTCTGCTATTTGATGACGTGTTCTGGGTCAAACAGGCCCAGAAGGATCACGATGTCTTTGCCAGCGTCATGCGGGCCCGGGGTGTTGAAGTACTGGACGTGAATGACTTGTTGGCTGAGACCCTGGACATTCCGGAGGCCCGTAAGTGGATTCTTGATCACCGGATTACCTGGAATGACATTGGTGTAGGGATGATTTCAGATCTGCGCGCCTGGATGGATGAGCTGCCGGGCAGCAAACTGTCGGAATATCTGATCGGTGGCCTTGAAGTCGGGGATCTGCCATTTGATGCAACGGGGCTTTTTGGTAATCACCTGGGGCGTTATGGCTTTGTGCTGCCTCCTTTACCCAACTTTCTGTTCACCCGGGATAACAGTGCCTGGATATACGGCGGTGTTACGGTTAATCCTATGTACTGGGCCGCGCGCCAACCTGAAACTCTTTTGATGACAGCGGTGTATCGCTATCACCCGAAATTCGCCGGTAAGGTGGATGTGCTCTGGGGCGACCCGACGAAAGACCATGGTCTTGCCACACTGGAAGGTGGCGATGTGATGCCGGTGGGCAATGGTACGGTGCTTGTGGGTATGGGGGAGCGCTCCTCTCCCCAGGCGGTTGGGCAGCTGGCCAACGCACTGTTTGAAAAAGGCACGGCAGAACGTGTCATTGCCTGCCAGATCCCCAAATCCCGCACGGCCATGCATCTGGATACTATCTTCACTTTTTGCGGTGGCAATGTTGTCACTGCCTTCAAAGAAGTTGCGGACGAAGTGGTCTGTTACGACCTTACTCCGGGAGCGGGCGATAAACATTTGTCATTCCGTCAGGATTCCCGGCCGTTGTTTGATGTGGTTGCAGATGTACTTGGCTATAAATCTCTGGAAGTTGTTGCCACCGGTGGTGACGACCCGGCTGAACGGGAACGAGAGCAGTGGAATGATGGCAACAACGTCCTGGCGCTAAGTCCAGGGGTGGTTGTCGGTTATGACCGGAACGATGATACCAACGCGGCCCTCAAAGCAGCAGGTATTGAAGTGTTGGCCATTCCTGGTGCTGAACTGGGCCGAGGCCGTGGCGGCGGGCGTTGTATGAGCTGCCCCACAATGCGTGACCCCATCTGACCGGAGAGGATACTGATAATGGCTTTTAATCTGAAGAATCGCCATTTCCTGACCTTGCGGGATTTCACCCCGCAAGAGATCGGATTTCTGCTGAAACTGTCGAAAGACCTGAAAGCGGCCAAATACGCCGGTACCGAGATACCGCAGCTAACGGGTAAAGAGCTGGCGCTGATCTTTGAAAAGAACTCCACCCGAACGAGGGTGGGGTTTGAGGTGGCTGCCTACGATCAGGGGGCCAGGGTCACCTATCTTGGCCCCACGGGCACTCATATCGGTCACAAGGAATCCGTGAAAGATACTGCCAGGGTGCTGGGGCGTATCTATGATGCAATTGAGTACCGCGGCTTTGGCCAGAAAGTTGTTGAAGAGCTGGCGGAGTACGCCGGAGTTCCGGTTTATAACGGTCTGACGGATGAGTTCCATCCTACACAGATCCTTGCGGACTTTCTGACCATGCAGGAGCATGTTGAAAAGCCTCTGCATGAGGTGGCCTATGTTTTCCTCGGAGATGCCGCTAACAACATGGGGGACAGTTTGCTGATCGGCGGTGCCAAAATGGGTATGGAAGTGCGTTTATGCGCGCCAAAAGCATGCTGGCCAGACCAATCAATTATTGATGAAGCCCGTGCTCTCGCCCGTGAAACCGGTGCCCGAATCATGATTACGGAAGATCTGGATGCTGCCGTGTCCGGTGTGGATTTTGTTTATACAGATGTATGGGTTTCCATGGGAGAACCGAAAGAAAAGTGGGGTGAGCGAATCAAACTGCTGATGCCTTATCAGGTGAATGCCGCCGTAATGGAAAAAACTGGTAACCCCCGAGCCCGTTTCATGCATTGCCTCCCATCCTTCCATAACACTGAAACAACGGTCGGTAAGGAAATTGAAGCCGAGTTTGGCATCAGTGCGATGGAAGTGACGGACGAAGTGTTTGAAAGTCCGGCATCCATTGTATTTGACCAGGCGGAAAATCGTATGCACACCATTAAGGCCGTATTGGTCGCCACGCTGGGTGGCTGATGTCGGCGGGACTGGCTGAAAAGGATGGGCAGTATGCTGATTGTTGCAGCATTGGGCGGCAATGCTCTGTTGAAGCGCGGCGAACCACTGACGGCGGAAGCGCAGCGCGCTAATGTACAAACGGCGGCAAAGTCACTGGTTGAGCTGGTGCGTGCGGGCCACAATCTGGTTATTACTCATGGGAATGGCCCTCAGGTCGGTTTGCTGGCATTGCAAGGTGCCGCATACAAGCCTGACGAGGCCTATCCGCTGGATGTATTAGGGGCGGAAACCGGGGGGATGATTGGTTACATGATTGAGCAGGAAATGGAAAACGCTCTGGGCCATGATTGCCCTGTGGCGACGTTGCTCACTCAGGTGGTGGTTGATCCGAATGATCCTGCCTTCGCCAACCCAACTAAATTTATTGGCCCCGTTTACGACAAGGCCGAGGCTGAGTCCCGGGCTGAGGCCGCCGGCTGGCACATTGCTGCCGATGGTGACAAGTGGCGCAGGGTAGTACCTTCACCGGCACCCAAGGAAATACCTGATATGCGGGTATTGAAGTTGCTGTTGGATCAGGGCGTGGTGGTCATCTGTACTGGCGGTGGCGGCATTCCGGTACTGCGTCGTAAAGATGGCAGCATGATCGGTATTGAGGCGGTCATTGACAAAGATGCCGCCAGTGCCCTGCTGGCACGGGAGCTCGGTGCTGATGCTTTGTTACTGCTTACCGATGTCGACGCGGTGTATCGTGATTTTGGAAAACCAAATGCAGCTCCGGTGCGTAGCGTAACTCCGGAGCAGGGGAGGGCTCTGGATGTACCTGCGGGCTCCATGGGCCCTAAAGTGACGGCAGCCTGTGATTTTGCGGAGTCGGGAGGTATCAGCGGAATTGGTCGACTTGAAGACGCTCTGGATATTCTGGATGGGCGTGCCGGCACGCTTATTACCAAAACTGCCGGGAGCAAAGCCTGATTGAGCGGCACATAATGATGTCAAACCAGATTGTTGACAGTGTCGGGCAGATTGTCGGAATTCGCGGTGGCGTCGTGGATGTAAAGTTCCCCGGAACCTCACCGCAAATTCAGGATCTTCTTTATGCTGGTAATTTGGCTCTGGAAGTCGCCTCTCTGCTGGACAATGGCGCAGTGCGGTGTATGGCCCTGGCTCCCGTACGGGGGCTGGGGCTCGGTATGCCGGTGCGAGCTACCGGGTTGCCGATTCAGGTTCCGGTAGGCGATACCGTGCTTGGGCGAATGCTCAACGTATTTGGCGAGCCCATTGATAATAAGCCTGCACCTGCGGCCAGCATTCGACGCTCCATTCACCAGGCCCCTCCGGCGCTGGAAGACCGGGTCATACACAGCGACATTCTTGAGACCGGCATCAAGGCGATAGATTTGTTGTCACCAATTGAGCGCGGTGGCAAGACTGGGCTGTTTGGCGGCGCCGGGGTAGGAAAAACCGTGTTGATCACCGAGTTGATCAACAACACAGTTCAGCATTATCAGGGCGTAAGCCTGTTTTGTGGCATTGGCGAGCGCTCGCGGGAAGCAGAAGAACTCTACCGTGAGATGGGCGACGCAGGCGTCCGGGATAAAACCGTCATGCTGTTCGGGCAGATGAATGAAGCCCCGGGTGTCAGGTTTCTGGTGGGCAAATCCGCGCTCACCATGGCAGAGTATTTTCGCGATGAGCAAAAGCAGGATGTACTCTTGCTCATCGACAATATTTTCCGTTTTGTACAGGCAGGCTCGGAAGTCTCCGGACTGATGGGGCGTATGCCTTCACGGGTTGGCTATCAGCCCACCCTGGCCACCGAGCTGGCAACACTGCAGGAGCGTATTACGTCTACCCGAAATGGTGCCATTACCTCTATCCAGGCGGTTTACGTGCCGGCAGATGACTTCACCGACCCAGCAGCAGCTCACATCTTCTCGCACCTTTCGGCGTCTGTGGTACTTTCGCGTAAGCGTGCGAGTGAAGGGTTATACCCGGCTGTTGATCCGCTTGCCTCAGCCTCCGTTATGCTGACGCCGGCCATCGTTGGACAGCGTCATTACGACATTGCGCGAGCCGTACGCCGCACTCTGGCTGAGTATGAAGACCTGCGTGACATCATTGCGATGCTGGGCATGGAGGAATTGTCAGCTTCCGATCGGGCTACAGTAGCACGTGCGAGACGCCTCGAACGTTTTCTTACACAGCCCTTTTTCACCGTGGGCGTATTGACCGGCGATAGTGGCAGGAGGGTGTCGATCAAGGATACTCTGGATGGTTGCGAAACAATTCTTAATCAGACCGAATTTCACGATAACGAAACCGACTATTACATGATCGGCTCTCTGGAAGATCTGGAGAAAAAATGATGAGCCTTGCCGATACCATGCGCGTAACCCTGCGACTGCCAACCCGAACGTTGTTTGAGGGGCAGGTGCGACATCTATTTGCTACGGCCCAGAATGGTGCTTTCGGCATGCTTCCAAACCATACTGATTTTGTAACAGCACTAGTGCCCTCAGTACTGATACTCACTTCAACCGATGGAACAGAGATGTTCTTTGGCATCGATGAGGGCGTACTGATGAAAAAAGGTCACCACGTAGACATAGCGATACGCCGTGGTGTTCAGGGAAAGGATCTCGATTCCCTGAACGAAACCATGCAAGCCGCCTTTATCGAGGTGGATGAAAGTGAGCGTGTGGCACGCTCTGCTCTGTCCCGGCTGGAAGCAGGTATAGTCCGGCGCTTTGGTGATTTGCGGAAACCGACAGTATGAGCTTGAAAAATGATCGCTCTGCAGAAGATATACGACTCAGTGCTGAACGCATGAAGCGTGCGCGTGATGAGCCAGGGTTCAGCTCTCTGCGTGGGCTGGGAGCTTTCGGAATCATCGGATGGTCTGTTGCGGTACCCACCGTGGGTGGTGCATTTCTGGGGCTATGGCTGAACAAGGTGGCACCGCAAAACTTTTCCTGGCCTATCGCCCTGATTTTGGGCGGGGTCGTTATTGGTAGTTTTATTGCCTGGGGCTGGATCGAAAAAGAAGGGCCGGATCAGAGGGGAGATAAACGGTGATAACAGTTGACTGGCATGCGGTACTGATGGGGTTTTCTGTTGGTTTGCCCGTCAGCGCGTTGTTTTTTGTCGGGCTGGCGTGGGGTATGAAGCGTGCACTGGCTTCTGACCGGGCAGGGCTCTGGTTGATGGCCAGCTCATTCTGCAGGATCTCAATCCTGCTGGCGGTTGGCTTTGCGCTTACTGCTTCTTATGAAAGTAACTGGACCATTGCCGGCTATGCCGTGGCATTTTTTCTGGTTCGGCTGGGTGCTGTATTCTGGGCCAGAGTGAGTAAAGTCCCCGGTACGGCAACACAGGAGAGCGCATAATGCAGCTTACCCCTGATGACATGGTGGTTTTTACATTGGCAGGCTGGGAGTTTAACGCCACCGTTGTAAATACCTGGATTGTGATGGCAGTGCTGGTGGGTTTGTCGATGCTGGTCACCCGAAACCTGCGCCCGGATGTACCACCTAATCGTTGGCGGACAGCATTGGAAACGATTGTTTTACTGATTCAAAGCCAGATTGAAGAAGTTACCCGGAGTTCGGCACGCCACGTAATGTACTTTGCGGGAACTTTGTTTCTGTTCATTGCTTTATCCAACCTGATGCTGGTCATCCCTGGGTTTTCACCGCCAACATCCTCATTGTCAACCACTGCAGCATTGGCTTTGTCTGTACTGGTGGCTGTACCAGTGTTCGGGATTGCGTCGGCCGGGCTGGGAAGTTACCTGAAAACCTTTATTCAGCCTTCGGTCATTATGTTGCCATTCAATATTATCGGTGAGTTCTCCCGAGGCATCTCGCTGGCTATCCGCCTATACGGAAATATAATGAGTGGTGCCGTTATTGCTGCCATTCTTCTGACTGTCGCGCCATTTTTCTTTCCTGTGGTTATGGATATGCTCGGTCTACTGACCGGTATGATTCAGGCATATATCTTTGCCATGCTCGCCACGGTTTACATTTCTTCTGCGACCGCAGAACCGGACTCTAAATTGCCCAAACACGAGGATAAGCCATGACAGATCTTGCCATCATTGCAGCCGTATCAATGTTTACGGCAGGCCTGACCGTTTCTTTCGGTGCTCTCGGCCCGGCTCTGGGTGAAGGGCGGGCAGCTGCAGCAGCGATTGCGGCTATTGCACAGCAACCGGATGCCGCACCAACTCTGTCCCGAACTTTGTTTGTGAGTCTGGCGATGATTGAGTCCACTGCCATTTACTGTTTTGTGGTAGCCATGATTTTGATCTTCGCCAACCCGTTCTGGGACGCTGTGCAGGTGACCGCAGGAGGCTAGAGTTAATCATGTCCATTGACTGGGTTACTGTTGCCGCGCAGATCGTTAACTTTCTGGTGTTGGTGTGGCTCCTGAAGCGCTTTCTCTACCGCCCGATTCTTGAGGGTATTGATGCCCGCGAAGCTGAAATTACTCGTCGTATGGCGGAAGCTGGAGAAGCCGAAAAAAAAGCACAGGCCGCCGAAGCGGAGTTTCGCCGGCAGCAAAAGCAGCTATTGTCTGACCAGGATGCTGTGGTCAGGCAGGCACTCCGTGAATCAGAAGGCCAGCGCGACAGCCTGCTGGCTGAGGCGCGGGCCAAGCTGGAACAGGAACAGCGAGATTGGCACAAACACCTTGAGCGTGAACGTCGGAAGTTCACCGCACAATTGCAGCGAGCGGGGGAAGAAACTCTGCTGGAGCTTACCCGGAAGGCGCTTCGGGACCTGGCGGATGAATCGCTCGAAGAGGCCATTGTTCGTCATGTCTGCGCCCGGTTGCGGCCCATTGCGAGCGAGCTTGTCGAAGCCGCCGGTGACACCAAGGAAGCGGTAGCAACGACCAGGGAAATATTGCCCGAGGCAGCACAATCACTGTTGCAGGCCGATGTTAACAGCCTGCTTCCAGGCCTCGTGCTGCGTTTTGAAACTGACCCACAACAAGCGCCTGGGCTGATTTTGCGGGTTGGCGGTGCTCAGGTTGCCTGGACGGTCGACAGCTACACCGAAGAATTTGATGCGCTGCTAAGTGAACGTATCGCTGCCGGCGTTTCAGGGCGAATTTAACCTGGTGGCGGCGTCTGAATCCGTCAGTGTTCAAAAGGACAGATAATAGGTTATGACCCACGGTCCCAGTGATCCTGAAAACCAACCTCAAGCGCACGCTGAATTGCACTCAGCCGAGCAATTCGAAGCATGGAGAAAAAGCTTGCTGGCAACGCCGGCTCCTGCTCCGGTACTGACCGAAGTTGGTAAGGTAACCGAAGTGGGTGATGGCGTGGCTGTGGTGACCGGCCTTGCCCGCGCACTGGCCGATGAGTTGCTGGCATTTGAATGTGGTGTTCAGGGCATAGTGCTGGATTTGGAACCGGGACGGCTAGGCGTGATTCTTCTGGGCCCTTCTGAACTCATTACTCTGGGGGAGGACGTTCGGAGGACTCGTAAGGTTGTGAGTGTACCGGTTGGCTCGGCATTGCTCGGGCGTGTCATCGATGCCATGGGGCACCCCAGAGATGGTTTGGGAACTATCTCCGCTGTGGCAGAAGCGTCTATTGAGGCAGAAGCTCCGGGGATTCTTAGCCGGTCGGCTATTTTCCGGCCACTGGCGACAGGTATCAAAGCCATTGATGCCGCCGTACCTGTTGGCCTGGGCCAGCGGCAGCTGATTATAGGTGACCGTCAGACGGGTAAAACCTCCATTGCTATAGACACCATACTTAATCAGGCGCGTTCGGACGTTATTTGTATTTATTGCGCCGTTGGCCAACGTGGCGATGCTGTTTCCCATGTTATTGACGCGCTGAAAAAGGGCGGCATGATGGCCCGCAGTATCGTTATGTCGGCAGGCGATGAAGAAGCGCCGGGGCTGGCATATATCGCACCTTATTCCGCGATGGCTATGGCGGAGTATTTTTCTGATCAGGGTGAGGATGTGCTGGTGATTTTTGATGACCTTACACACCATGCCCAGTCCTACCGCGAATTGTCGCTACTGTTACGCCGACCACCGGGGCGTGAAGCGTTCCCTGGTGATATTTTTTACGTACATGCTCGTCTGCTGGAGCGGGCCGGGCAATTTAATCAAGAAGCCGGTGGCGGTTCAATTACTGCTTTGCCGGTGGTGGAAACCCAGGCAGAAAACCTGTCGGCTTACATTCCCACCAACCTGATTTCTATTACCGATGGGCAGATCTACCTGTCACCCAGGCTGGTGCGTAAGAATCAGTTTCCTGCCGTTGATCTGGGCCTGTCTGTTTCCCGTGTAGGCGGTAAGGCCCAGAGCAGAACACTGCGTGAAGTGGCTGGTAACTTGCGGGTCACTCTGTCGCAGTTCGAAGAACTGGAAGATTTTGCCCGCTTCGGTACCCGCCTGGACGATGCCACTCGCGCCCGCCTGGCCCGGGGTACTGCTGTTCGCACCGCTCTGCGCCAAGGTGAGCGTGACCCCATGCCTGCCGCCGAGCAGTTGGTGGTTTTGATTGCTGCGATGGAAGGTCTTTTCGATGCCTTGTCTGAGCAGCAGTTGATCGATGCTATTGCGCGTATCCGTGCCGTAGGGAAAGACCGATTTGAGTTTATAGACGAACGGATCAGTGAAAACAAAGCTCTGAACGAGGAAGACCGTAAGCGGATTATGACCATCGCTCACACCGTACTTTCTGCGAGCCCTGCCACTCATACGCTCAGCGTACATGAGGTCAGCCGTCATGGCTCAGACGCTTGAGGCGCTTACCCGGCACAGTGATACCCTGACCAGTATTCGCGGTATCGTGCACACAATGAAAACCCTGTCTGCGATTAACGCGGCCCCCTATGAGCATGCAGCCCGCTCAATTGAGGCCTATCACCAGACGATACTTCAAGGCTTTGCTGCCTTTGCTCATCGGACAGGTGATATCCATCTGCGTCAGGAAGACTCGCTTGAGCATCTGGTGATTGTATTTGGCTCCGACCATGGGCTCTGCGGAAACTATAATGAAGTGCTCGCAGGAGTAGTTATGCAACATTGTCAGGGACAAACCGCAAACAGGCAGCGTGTTCTCTGTATCGGCGCGCAGATGAATGATGCGCTGAGTGATCAGGGCCTGGTGCCGGAGGCTGTTTTGCTACCACCGGCTTCGGCTGAAGGCGTTGGTCGCCTGGCTGGCGATATTGTTGCCCGCATAGGCACCTTCAGCCAGGGCCAGCCGCTGCATAACCTGGCCGTCACGCTGGCTTTTACTCAGCGCGGTGAACGCGGAGCTCGTGAACCTATTACGACAAGGCTTCTGCCATTGGAGCCGTCTCTGTTAACACGTAAAAAACGGTGGGATTCACGCTCGCTTCCGGATTACACCATGAACGCCGAAGCCCTTCTGTCTTCCCTGATCCGAAGCCACATCTTCGCGAGTGTGTTCCGCGCCTCTGCCGAAGCTATGGTGACCGAAAACTCGGCACGGCTGGCGTTAATGCAACAGGCCGAACAGTCAGTGGATGAGCGTATTGAGGCCGTGAAAGGTGAGTTGAGAACGGTGCGCCAGACGGAAATCACGAATGAGTTGATGGATGTCATTATTGGTTTTGAGGCGCTAAAGAAGCGGAGGTGATTCAGACGGTGCTTTCCCCTTATCGTGCCTATCAAAAAGCGCTGGCCTCAGGGTTTTCAAACGATTTTGCTCAAAATCAGGCCGTTCTATGCTTGCAGCGTTGCTATGAGCAATTACAGTCTGGCGAGTTGGGTATTCAGGGGGTGTATCTCTGGGGCCCGGTCGGTCGTGGAAAAACCTGGTTAATGGATCGCTTTCATCAGGCTTTAACCGTACCTGCGCGAAGGCAGCATTTTCATCACTTCATGCGTTGGGTTCATCAACGGTTGTTCCAGTTGAGTGGTCATCAGGACCCGCTTGTCCTTCTCGCGCAGGAGTTGGCTGCGGAGGTGCAGGTGCTGTGCTTCGATGAATTGTTTGTGAATGATATTGGTGATGCTGTGCTCTTGGGTGGTTTGTTTCAGCATCTGTTTGCACAAGGGCTTGTCGTGGTAGCAACATCTAATCAACCGCCAGATGAATTATATAAAGACGGCTTCAATCGTGAGCGCCTGCTGCCAGCTATTGTCGCAATCAAGCAGAATATGGAGGTACTGAGTGTGGATGGGGGAGAAGATCACCGGCTTCACCCCGGAGTACTCAAACAGCGCTATTGGGTGAATAATCCGCAGGCTCTGGCAGCCTCATATGCTGAACTGCTCGATGAGGGCGAGCAGACTCATACAGAGTCCTTGGTTCTGGGACATCGGCAGATAAGCGTGGTGAGTCGTAGCCAAAAGGCTTTGTGGTGCCGGTATGTTGATCTTTGCGAGCAGAAGCTGGCGGCTCAGGATTTTATCGATCTGTGTGACCGCTTTTCTCATGTGTTTTTATGTGACGTGCCCAGGCTTACTGGCGGCGGACAGCAAGTGGCGATAGCCCGCGGTACAGAAGATGGTGTTACGCAAGTCAAAGCGGGAGATCGAAAGTTGCCCGCTTTATCTCATCAGGATGATGGTGTTCGCCGGTTTATCGCTTTGGTTGATGAATGCTATGACCGGGGTATTCCGCTATATCTGGATGCGGCTGTGCCTATGGATGAACTTTATACTAAAGGCGCTCTGGCCTTCCCATTCCGACGCACACTTAGCCGCTTGCAGGAAATGCAGTTGCAGCGTTTTGGTGGCTTCTGGCAATTTTGAGGTGGCGCCCCTGTCGCTTCAGAAAGGCATGGTTAAACGAGCTTTGAAAGCCAGGAAAAGCGGGGAGCAGCGGTTGACCCGCTGCTGTATGGTTTGTGTGTTTAATTATTGTGCGGAGCTATTTATGTCGGCTGCGACAACAAGGGTTTTGTCTGGATAGCTCTTGGTTTCGTTGAATCGGTCTGCTTGACCATCCATGGCCAGTGCCGTGGTGGCAGACAATGCGAATAGACCAGAGACCAGAATTAAAGTGATTTTGTTCATAATCGTTCCTCTTTTCAGTTTTGTGGTGGCAGCAAACCAAGTTGTATCGTTGCTGTTACCTTATAGACGCTCGACCGGCCCATTTGTTACGGCGCAGATGATTTAATTGTTCGATCCCCTCCCATGGTCGTCGGTTTGCGTTAGACTTCCGTGGCGAAAAACATCCTGAAAATTCGTTAAGGAACTGATGCATGGCGTTTGAATACGGTACTCAGAAACTCAATATCCGGAACCCTTTCCGGTTTGAAGGGCTTGTCCGCTCTGTTCGGGGCCTGGTTCTGACAGCAATAGGTGTATATCTTTTGCTGCAGATTCAACCACTGCTCTCCACAGACAAAACCCAAGCCTGGTTGAGTCTGGCTATTGGCAGTGTGTTTGTGATTGGTGGTTTCAAGGCCTTGGGTGTTGGCCTGTTTCAGGTTATGCGATTTTTCGTTGGTCGGGCAGCGCCAGCCTCACTGACTAAAAACATTGCTCGGGAAGCCGTTCAGGAAAAAGAGCCAACCCTTTACACGGCTCAAACCATTCACAATATGTTAATGAGCAAAAGTAACCCTACGTTTACTGAACCTCAGGGTTGGTTTGCTCGTGCTGTGCATTCGGTATTTCCTGGTTTAATAGTTACTCCTTGGCCTATTCGGAATACGGCCAAAACGCTGGTTATGAAAATTACCCGAAGCCTCATTGCTCTGGGCGCCTTTCTGATAGCCTCTCTGGTTGTCGTGATGGTGTTTGCTGGTTCAGATGGGGGCGAAGCTGGTAGTGCGGTTATCTCACTGGCATTTCAGATGGTGCTGTTGGTCTATCTGGCCCTTGTTTGGGTAAAGCTGGGTAACCCTCTGGCGCGGGAAAACATGACGAAACTGCACAGCTACACCAGTGGTGGCCTGGCTCTCGTGGTTATTGGCGCAATCGTTATTCCGGTATTGATGGCGCAGGGTTGGATTGCATTCTGGGACAATATGAGGCTTGGAGACCGCGTAGCTTTTATTGAGCTATTGCCATCTATTGAACCGATTTTCAGAACGGGAACTTTGTTGACGCTTACCATTGTTTGCGCTGCCGGCCTTGCGGCTATTGCCGTGGTACTGATTCGATCACGTATTCGTATGGTTGAGATCAAAACCAGCAGCTCAGAGAAAAATAGTAGCTGGCGTTTTGACCTGCACCCAAGGCAAATCTTCACTACGCTCAGAGATCTGGTTCTGATGCAGAGACGTGAGCAGGAATTGCCGAACCGTATGTATCTGGACACTAA
>NZ_JBFHJO010000044.1:0-22600 GCF_041595835.1 Marinobacter sp.
AATAGGATGATCATTACCGGCATAGCCATAACCCAACAGGATGGTTTTCACCATCGCTTCCCTGTCAACAGCATGCTTTAAGGCCATCCTCACATCATTGTTCTTAAAGACATCGCTGTCACACAGCATCGGGAATGTATAGTGCTGGGCACCTTTGGTTTCTTCGATAACAATCTGACGATTGCGCTTGAGCAAACTGATTGTTTTCAAATCAACCCGGTTGATGACATCGACTTCACCGGTCATCAACGCATTTACCCTGGCAGCACCATCGGAAATACCAATGAGTTCAGCACCATCAAAGTGGGCCCGACCAGGCTTCCAATAGTTCGGATTCCGTGCCAACACCATGCGCAGTCCCGGGTTGAACTCTTTCAGCTGATAGCCTCCGGTACCTACACCAGCCTTCCAGTCAGCCACCCCGTCTTTCGAGGGCATGATCACAATGTGGTAGTCCGCCATCACATATGGGAAATCCGCATTCCCGGCAACCAGCTCAACAACCACGGTATTCTGGTCAGTGGCCCGGACATCCTTGACTTCACTGAGCACTGTCTTCGCTGCAGACGTCGAGTCATCCCGTCTGTGATGATTGATGGATGCCACAACATCATCGGCGTCCATGGTTTTTCCATTGTGGAATTCAATACCTGAGCGCAACTTGAATGTCCAGATTCTGGCATCTTCAGAGGCGGTCCAGCCCTCAGCCAATTCGGGAATGGCACTACCGTCCACATCGATTTCAACCAAAGAGTTATAAACGGCTGAAAAACCGATAAATGTGAAGGTGTCACTCCAACTGCCCGGGTCATAGGAATCGCTGGAGCTACCACCCGCAAGCCCCAGCTTCAGAATCCCCCCCTTCCTGGGCACTCCTTCGGCGGCCCAGGCAGAGCCTGGCAGGCCCATTGAAAACATGGCGCCAGCTGCGCCCACGGATATTCCGGCTTTAATAAATTCGCGACGATTAATTTTTGTCATTTTTCTCTCCTAATAATTATAATTTTTGGTAAAAGATGATCATCAACAAACTCGTCAATTTATTAGAGCCAAAGCCCTTTATAGCGCTCATAAAAAATAGACGACAAAAACATATATTTGTTTTTATATTGCGTTTCATAAGCAATCACCAAACGATCAAAAAACACTAAACACACAATTTTTATTTCAAAAATCGTGTCGTATGCTTAATTTCCAGAAAATCCTCCAACCCCCATGGACCAAGCTCCCGCCCTATACCACTCTTTTTGACACCGCCCCAGGAGGTCTGAACAAACAGAGCCTGAGGACCATTGATGAAAATATGCCCCGCTTCCAGGGCAGAAGTAAGACGTTCAATTCTGGTCTCATCGTTGGTTACAATGGTTGCAACCAGGCCATAAGGACTGTCATTGGCAAGTTCAACAGCCTCGGCTTCGGTCGAAAACGACCTGACAGCCAACACCGGACCGAAGATTTCTTCCTGCCATAAATCGCTATCCAGAGGCACATCCGTAAATACAGTAGGCTCGACAAAGAAACCTTTCATTTCTGCGTTCCCGGCACTGCCTCCCGTTAACAAGCGGGCACCGCAATGACGCCCGTTTTCGATAGCCGCCAGCACTTTTTCATATTGGGGACGACAGGTGAGCGGCCCCATGGTCACATCCGGTGCAAAAGGATCTCCGACTTTTATCTGGCCAACTGCCTCCTTCAACCTCTCCAGGAGTTGCGGATATATGCCCTCCTGCACCAGTAAGCGGGATGTCGCAGAACACATCTGACCGGTATTCAGAAAGATACCCGAACAAATCCAGTCCACCGCATCGGTAATGTCCGCGTCATCAAATACCAGAATCGGTGATTTCCCGCCCAGCTCCAGACTGACGCCTTTTATGCTCTGGGCTGCAGCCTGCATTACTTTGATGCCGGTCGCAGTACTGCCAGTAAAAGAGAGTTTGTCGATATCCGGGTGGTGGGTCATGGGGCCACCCAGGTCTGCTCCGGTTCCGGGCAGGATATTCAGGACACCCTCAGGTAATTCCGCCTCCCGGGCAATGTCGCCATATTCAAGTTCAATCAGAGGCGTGATTTCTGATGGTTTAAGAATTGCAGTACAACCTGCTGCCAGTGCCGGGGCCAACTTCCAGGTAGAAGTGAGTAAAGGGTAGTTCCAGGGAACGATAAGGCCGACCACCCCGACCGCTTCAAAATGAGTTTGGGAAACGTATTCAGAAACCGGAAGCTCTACCGGGCTGCCTTGCTTATGATCAAGTTTCTCAGCCAGATCGGCATAGTAGTCAAGGCAGTTACTGACCTCATCGATATCGTATTCCGACTCTGCCAGGGTCTTGCCGTTATTAAGTGTCTGCAGATGAACCAGGCGGTCCTTCCTCGCCTCAACCGCCCGAGCCATCCTGCGCAAATAAACCGCCCGTTGAGCTCCGGTGAATGCCTTCCAATCGGGCAATGCAGAGCGGGCAGCCTTAACCGCTAAATCCAGATCTTCTGCCGTGGCGGCAGCCACCCTGGCAATAGGCATCTCAGTCGCAGGGTTTGTTACCTCAATGTGCCCTCTCTGCCTGGGTGCAACCCACTCCCCGCCAATAAATAATTCTGTTTTGTATTGCATGATCCGCTCCTTAATTCTTTTTGTACGACGGTCCGGTCCAGCCGGCCCTCTGGGTCAAATCAAACAATAAATATCTTGCCTGGATTCAGAATATTGGCAGGATCCAGGGTCTGTTTGATCTGACGCATAAGGGATAGCTCTTCGGGATTACGGCTCATGTGCAGGTATTCTCTTTTCTCCAGGCCAATACCATGCTCAGCGGAAACTGAACCTCCAAAGGCCTGCAAAGTGCTGTAAATCACCTGTTCGACCGCTTCTCTTGGCACATCCTCCTCATGTAACCCGACGGTCAGGTGGAGGTTGCCATCGGCAAGATGACCAAATACCAGAAGTACGGCGCTTTCACTCACCGACTTCAGTCGACTCTGAACCTTTTCCACATAGGTGTTCATACTCGAAATGGGCAAACTGACATCAAACCCGATGGTCTTTCTGAAAAACCGATCTTCGGCCTCAGTGCCCTCCCGGATGCCCCAAAGTGCCGCTCGCTCCGCTTCAGAGCCAGCAACCACCGCATCAGTAATCGAGTCCTGCATAAACGCCTGCTCCAGGGTCTTTTCAAACAACTGCGGCAGCAAGACCTGGTCGTTACCCTGAGCTTCAACAAGAACAACAAAGGGATAAGTCTGTGAGAACGGCGACTTTGAATCGGCATGCGGCCCAGTGTTGAGCTCAAAGAAGTCACTCCACATCACTTCATAGGCGCAGAGGTGATCCCCCAAAGCCGAATCCAGAAAACGAAGAAAGGCGACCACCTGCTCGAAAGATGCCAGTGCGACCATTGCGGTTGCGTCCGCGACAGGCTGTTCATTCAACCGTAAGACGGCTCTGGTCACTACTCCCAATGTACCTTCGCTACCCGCAAACAATTGCTTGAGGTCGTAACCGGTATTGTTCTTGAGATAGCTGGTCATGGACGAAAGCACCCTGCCATCGGCCAGCACAACTTCCAGCCCCAGTAGTCTCTGGCGCATCATGCCATGGCGCATGACATTAAAGCCGCCGGCATTTGTCGCCACCATGCCACCGATAGTGCAGCTTCCCCTGGCACCAAAATCCACAGGAAAACGCAGGCCATGCTCGTTTGCATGTTCTTGCACCACCTGTAATACCGCACCGGCCTGCACAGCCATTGCCTGGCCAACCACATCGATGGATTCAATATCGCGCATGCGCTCAAGAGACAACATCACGTCATCGTCCTGAGAAGCCGTACCCTCTGCCAGACCTGTATTCCCCCCCAGAGGGATAACCGGCTGCCCCAGGGAATGACATAATCGCAGACAGGCGGATACTTCCTCAGTACTGCCGGGACGCAGAATGGCTTTTGCTCGCATCGGGCCACGATCCCAGTAGGTGCTGGCACGACTGCGGACATCCTCCCCCGTCAGCACCCCCTGCTCACCCAGGATGTTTTTTAAAGAGGCGATCAAATCAGACATGACATTTCGCTCTTGTTGAGAAACCGGATAATCGGATTCAGCCCCATTACATCAGCTCCTCACGCACTTCTATGAGAGTCACCCCCTTGTGCCTCAGGGCATTGCCCAACGCCTCAGGTAACATTTCCAGTGATGTTGGGCCCGCGACACGGCAGCCGAATCCCTCGGCAATTTTCTGGTAATCCGGATTCTTCGGCATGACAGCGACAGGAGGTATGCCGGTCGCAATCATATCGTCACGAATCTGGCCCAGGCTGTCGTTATTCCAGAGTACGATCACCAGAGGTCCCTCAAGCTCCTCTACGGCTGTGGCGAGTTCCTGCACGGTATATAGAAAGCCACCATCACCAGCCAGAACAACACCCGGACGACCGGGACTCGCCAGCCCTGCCCCTATGCCGGCAGGCAATGCATACCCCAAAGTTCCGAACCCGGTTGGATGCAGCCAGCTATTCACCTGCTCAACGGAGAAATAATGGTTACCGGTGTAGGCAATCTGGGTCATGTCGGTAGAGAGGAACGCCTCATCGGGGAGCTCACGGCGCAACACATCCAGTACACGAACATGCTTTTGTTGCAGCGATTCGTACCCGTTCAGAATATCGGCCTTCATGTTTTCAAGTTCGGTGGCCACACGAGCTGCCCGTGTCTGATCAGAGACCTCAATGGATTCAAGCAATCCGCTGAGTGAAGACTCAGCATCAGCCAACAGGGCAATTGTTGCGGGATGACGGTCGTGAAAGCGGCGAGGGTCGATATCGACACGTATCACTTTGCCGCTGAGGTCCAGCTTGTCACGCCAAAGGTCTGTGGAAGCCATTTCCGTACCTACAGCCAGTACAACATCCGCGTTTTCGACGTAGTTCCAGCCTTGTTCCAGACATAAAACGGCTCCGGCATACAATGGATGCCGAGAAGGTAAGATGCCCTTGCCCGCAACAGTACTGAATACCGGGGCACCCAGGCGTTCTGCGAGCTGTGCAATTTGCTCTCCGGCGCCAGTAGCACCACCACCAGCAATAATTACCGGACGCTCCGCGTCCTGAAGCAGATTGGCTGCAGAATGTAAATCTGCAGCATTGGGCGAAGGATGTTGGCTGAACGTGGAGACAGCTCCCGTCCAGTCATAATCGATCTCTGCCGCCAGCACATCCATAGGAATTTCAATATGTACCGGCCGGGGACGCTCACAATTGAACACACTGAACGCCCGGGCGATCAGGTGAGGAATGTCTTCACCGGTATAGGCCGTGGCAGAAAAAGCGGTTAAAGGTGCCGTAATAGCCCGTTGTTCCTGGGTTTCATGAAGCTCCCCCCAGCCTTTGCCAAGATTTGGCACTTCATTCACACTGCTGATCACCAGCATAGGGACCGAGTCGGCGTAGGCCTGCCCAATCGCGGTGGATGCATTTGTCAGCCCAGGTCCGCTAATCAGAAAGCACACACCGGGCTTGCCGACAGTCCGGGCATAACCATCTGCCATAAATCCCGCGCCCTGTTCATGACGGGACAACACATGCCGAATACGACTATCAGGAAGGCCGCGGTACAGCTCCAACGTGTGCACACCGGGGATACCAAACACCGTATCAACACCGTAATTTTCCAGGAGCCTTACCAACGCTTGTCCATTACTTATATTGTTCTTGTCAGACATCTTGTTTTTACCTTTTGCAGGAAACTCTAAAACCGGAAGCAGCAGGCCACTTCAATACAGGCTCAATCCTCATTTCCAGCCTGACAACCTGGGTTTAAACAGATTGATGATTACTTCATACAATCCGGTCATGCTGAACATAGTGGCAGCCCCCTCCCTACCCAGTATTTCTATTTCCGCCATTGTTTTTTCATTATTCGACATAATCCTTCTTCCGACCTGTATTAATGAGCCAGGTTCAGCCTGCGCCCCTTCAAAAAAAGCCCCGACCTTCAAGGAAGGTCAGGGCAAAGGGGTGGAGTACCAATGAACCCTGATCAGACGCAATTACAATCGACAGTCATGCATGAACCAACGCGGTCAGGCGAGACGAGATGATTCTTTCGGCATCCTGCACAATACCCGACACCAATTCATCAACACTGGGTACGTCATACACCAACCCCGCAGAGATCCCGGCCCACCAGATACCATGCTCCAGATCCCCGGTTTCCAGCACCACCTCACCGCGCTTGCCCGAGACTAATGCAGCGACATCACCGAACTCACTGCCTTCCCGAGCCTCAATATCCGCAACTTCAACAGATACGCTGTTCTTGAAAACCCTGGCCGTATTCCGGAACTTTCGGAAAATCAGCTGAGTATCCAGTTCGGAGGCGCTCACAAGCTTCTGCTTCAGGTTGGAATGTACCGGGCTCTCCTGTGTTGCAACAAAACGGGTCCCCATGCTGATGGCTTCTGCCCCCAGCGACAAAGCTGCCACCAGGCCACGGCCATCACTGAAACCGCCACAGGCAATTACCGGTATATCCAGCTCATCCACGGCCCGGGGTACCAGAACCAGAGACGGGATATCATCCTCACCAGGATGCCCAGCAGCCTCAAAACCATCGATAGTGACAGCGGCACAACCAACTTCCTGAGCCTTTTTGGCGTGGCGCACGGAAGTACACTTGTGGACCACCTTGACACCCGCGGCATTGAACATGGGCATAAAGGGCTGAGGGCTCCTCCCTGCGGTTTCCACCACGGTTACGCCCGAATCAACAATTACCCGGGCATATTCCTCGTATGGGGGCGGGGTCATAGAGGGCAGGATCGTCAGGTTGACCCCAAACGGCTTATCCGTCATCTGCCGAGTCCGCTTGATCTCCTCAGCCAATGCTTCCGGAGTCGGTTGCGTCAATGCACTGAGGAATCCTAGTCCTCCGGCATTAGCAACAGCTGCGACAAGTTCTGCCTTCGATACTCGCTGCATGCCCCCCTGAATAACCGGGTGCTCAATACCAAACAGTTCCGTAATGCGCGTTTTTAACATGTCTCATTCCTCATGCTGTGATTCCTTTAACTTCAGGATTCAACGTTACGTAAGAGTTCACGGGATATGATGTGGCGCTGTATCTCGGAAGTTCCCTCCCAGATACGTTCGATACGCGCATTACGCCACAGGCGCTCCAGCGGCAGCTCATCCATTAGCCCCATGCCACCGAAGATCTGTACCGCCTCATCAGTGACGCGTGCCAGGGTTTCGCTGGCAAACAGTTTTGCCATACCAGCATCACCATCGGTCATGGTGCCGAGATCCATTTTCTGGGCGGTATACAGGGTCAACAGATCTGCGGCACGAATATTGGTCACCATGTCCGCCAGTTTGAAAGAGACCCCCTGATTCTTGCCGATCGCCTTACCGAACTGTGTACGTTCCGCCGCCCAGGCCACAGATAGGTCCATAGCCCGCATCGATTGACCAACGCAGTTCGCAGCAACCATCACGCGGCCGGCAGTCAGCCAGTCGTTGGCAACCGTCCAGCCCTTACCCACCTCGCCCAGCACTTTGCTGGCCGGCACCCGGCAGTCATCAAAGAAGAGTTCATACTGATGATAACCCCGGTTGCTGACACAAACAGGGCCCCGCCGTATGTCTAGCCCTGGAGTGTCGCTATCAACCAGGAAAGCTGTCACTTCATTACGCTGGCGACCGTTCAGTTCGTAGGTTCCGGTAACGGCAAAAACGATGGCAAAATCGGCCTCACCTGCATGACTTATAAAATGCTTGCTGCCTTTGAGAACAAAGTCATCTCCATCACGCACTGCACGGGTTTTGATCCCCGCCGCATCAGACCCGGCATCGGGCTCAGTAAGCGCAAAACAATCGCTTTTCTCGCCACGGACACAGGGCAACAGATATTCCTCAATCTGATCCCCTTTACAGGCCATCAGGATTTTACTTGGTCGGGCCACATAAACATGCAGCGCCCAGCTTACCTTGGACAGCTCACGTTCGATTAACGCCTGGGAGACATAATCCAGCCCGGGGCCACCGACTTCTTCTGGCATGTTGAATGCGTAGAAACCCGCTTCCAAAGCCTTGTTGCGAATCTGTTCTGCCAGCTCTTTGGGTACTTCGCCTTTTGCTTCCACTTCGGCTTCGTGGGGTAGCAGTTCTTTCTGGACAAAAGCGCTGACGGAATCAATCAGCATCTGGTGCTCTTCGGTAAGTTGAAAATCCATGGAGGTTACCTCTTATCAGATATCGTTATTAGTGGTGTGTGGTCAGCTACCGCTTATCAGGCGCCCTTCCAGTCAGGCTCACGGCCTTCCTGGAAGGCTTTTGCACCTTCGGTAGCATCGGAACTGTCCAGCATTTTCTGGAACTCCGGCCAGACACCCGCCCGCAGATTCCGGTAACTCTCATTGAAGGATTGAGTTTCAGTTTCCCGAACAACCTCTTTGATTGCTGCTACCGACAGAGGAGCTGATTTGAGAATGCGCTGAGCGAGCTTCCGGGCCTCGTCCATCAGCTCAGCCTGAGGTACAACGCTGTTAACAAGCCCCAGGTCGGCGGCCTCCTGAGCCGTCAGGTGTTTGCTGGTAAGCAGCAGCTCCATAGCCTTAACCCTGGGCATCATCTTGGGCAACAGGAAGGTGGCAATATCCGGGGCAACACCAACCTGAGCTTCCGGCAGCCAGAACTGTGCGTTATCAGAGGCAATTACGAAGTCTGAGCGCAACAGCATTTCAAACCCGGCCCCCAGAGCATATCCATTGACCGCGCAGATAACCGGTTTCAGCAAGCTGTCCATCTCCGGAAAACCGCCAAAGCCGCCTTCACCAAAATCACCGGTGTATTCCTCTCCATCGGCAACGGCATTGAGATCCCAGCCACCGCAGAAAAACTTCTCTCCTGCCCCGGTGAGGATCGCCACACGAAGCTCAGGATCATCACGGAATTTTGCAAATATCTCGCCCATTTCGCGGCTCAGTTTTGCATCAATAGCATTCGCTTTGGGTCGATTCAGAACGATTTCCAACACCATTCCATTACGGGTCACACGCAGATTTTTGTTCATCATTTTCTCCGTATATTGAGGGGCCAGGCAGCGGCCCTCTTGTTGTTTGGTTGTTAGTCACGCACCCTGATCAGAGCGTCTGCGGCTATGGCACCTTTTCCAATGGAGCGCAGGAGAAGGGGGTTCACATCCAGCTCCACCAGTCGATCAGCATTTTCGTGAGTAAAGTTTGCGATTGCCTCAATGGCGTCGACGGCAGCGTCTATATCCGCCTTTTCCCGCCCACGGAATCCGTTGAACAACACCGCACTACGCAGCCCAAGCAAGGCGTCCCTGATTTCATTCCGACTGGTTGGCAGCAGCAATGACCGGGTATCCCTGAGCAGCTCAACAAAGATGCCGCCAGCACCAATCACCAGATAGGGGCCAAACTGCTCATCTCGCACCACACCGACAATGACTTCCGCCACAACACCATCAACCATTTTCTCGATCAGAAAACGGTCAGCCAGTGGTGCCATCTCCTGAACCGCGGCCATCACTTCTTCCACGGTATTGAGGTTCAGCCGAACCGCACCAACATCGGTCTTGTGCGCCACACCCAGGGCTTTTACTACCACCGGGAAATCCAGCTCCCAGGCAACAACGGCCGCATCCTCCGGGCGTGTGACAATGCGGCTATCCGGAATCTTCAGACCGTAGTCGGCCAGCACCTTCTTGGACTCCGCCTCATCAAGGACTTTGGGCTCCTGTCCCCCTGCTACACTGGTCAGCAAGGGAACAGGAATCTCACAGGACCAGGCCCTGCCAATGTCCACTGCTGCTTCCACGCCTTGCAACCCGGCATCAAGCCCCGCCAGCGGAACCACCCCCTGCTCCATCAACAACTTGGCGGTATGCTCCGGCATATCTTCAGGTAACATTGCCAACACGGCAGCCTTGGCACCGGTTTGATTAACTGCGGCAATCAGAGCGTTCCGGGCCGGGTGCCATGCAGCATCACTGCAGCGGTCACCCCGGGGGAAATCAAGCAGACACAGGGTCAGGTCGAATCCTGAATCAATAAAGGCGGCAAAGGTGTCGGTAAGGCGCGTCTGATCGTTCCAGTCGAACAGTTGGTAATCAAAAGGGTTAGAGACAGTAACCAGTTCGTGAACCGTCGCTTTGATTTTCTGATGGTTGGCACTGGACAATCCCCCCAACTCCAGGCGGAGCCCCTCCATCGCATCCGCAACAAGGGCACCATCGCCGCCGGACGAACTCATGGAGCCCAGCCTGCAACCATTCAGTGGGCCGTGCACATGCAGAACCTTCAGCGCTTCCAGCATTGCCTCCATCGAGTACACCCGTCCCACGCCAGCACGGGCAAACAAAGCGCTGATCAAGTCGTCGGAGCCGGCCAGGGAGGCCGTGTGGGAAAGAGCAATCTTCTTCGCAGCATCAGAGCGGCCGGACTTCAGCGCAACGACAGGCTTACCCAGCTGACGGGCATAATTCACCGCACTTTCAAAAGCCCGAGGATCAGCAATACCTTCGATATACAGGCCTATTGCTGTCACTGTGTCCTGTTGGGCGAATTCCCGTATGGCATCCGGCAGGTCGAACTTGATCTTGTTTCCGAGGGAAACCACGTAGGCCAGTGGAAGTCCACGCTGCTGCATAGAGAAATTCACAGCCACATTGGATGACTGGGTAATAATTGCCACGCCCTGCTCAACCTTCTCTCCACCATGCTGGTCCGGCCACAGAGTCGCCTGATCCAGATAGTTCAGCAGCCCATAACAATTTGGTCCCAGCAGAGGCATGTTTCCTGAGGCCGCCAGTAATTCATCCTCAAGTTTCTTGCCTTCCTCCCCGGACTCAGAAAAGCCAGTGGCATAACAGATAACTCCGCCTGCACCCCGATCTGCCAACTTCCCGACAATTTCAATGGTCAGATTACGATTGACCGCGACATAGGCAGCATCTGGCGCTGCCGGCAAATCATCCACAGAACGAAAAACTTTCAATCCTTCAATCTGCTCTTTTTTCGGATGTACGGGCCAGATCTCCCCGGAAAATCCTGCCTTGAGACATTGACGAATAACCTCCTCGGCTTCACGGCCCCCTATCACCGCGATGCTACTAGGCCGAAGAAAACGGGCAAATGACATAGTTTCAACTCCTGAAGACAGCAATTTTTATCGTTTTTTTTGCCTTGGATTTTTATCCGACTGGCAAGCTCTGCTACCTCAGGATTTCATCCGCCGGTACCAGTTAACGAGCATCATCGCTGAAGCATCGCCGCCTGATGTCGCACCGATGGTCACAGTTGTTACATTTTTCGCCGAAATAGCATTTGTCGCCGGAATAGATCCAACTCAAGAGGAAAAGAGGAAGAGGAAGAGAATCTGGCTTTCTGTTACGCCATTAAAGATGAAGAGTGTCGGAGAGGGAGCATGCTCCGTTTATGCCCCCCTCCGCTCATCCGATGGTCGCTTATCAAAGAAACGTTTATAAGTACGAATAAATGATGAGCGTGAGTTGTAACCGGTACGAACACCTATTTCAGTGATACTCAGACTGGTTTCAGTCAATAACCTTTTAGCCAACTGAATTCTCAGGCGCGAATAATACTGGGAAACCGTCGTATCCAGATACTCCTTGAAATCACGCTCTAATTGCCTCTGGGAAACACCTGTTTTACTGGCAATATCAGAAATCGACAAAGGTGTTTCACAGTTCTGTTCCATAAACCTTATTGCCTTTGCCAATCGGGGAGAGTTCTGTTCAATCAACGAAGGCATTTTCTCTCGCTGGGGAGTACTCTCTGAACGTTCAGTATCGAAAATCAGAAGATCCGAGACGGATATGGCCACTTCAGCGCCATAATCCTTTCGAATCATGGCCAGCATCAGGTCAAGAGCTGCCGTTGCTCCCCCCGAAGTAATCCTGTTCCGGTCGATCACATAGCGATTATTACACACATCAATGTTGTGAAATTCTTCCCTGAAAACATCCACCTCGGCCCAGTGAATCGTTGCCTTATAGCCATCAAGAAGGCCTGCTTTTGCCAACGGGTAACTGCCTGAATCCAGGCCACCCAAAACAGGAATAGATTTCCTGGCCTGCCTCAGCTTTTTAACAACATCCGTATCAGAGTATTTTTTATAGTTATAGCTGGCCAGAACAAATAGCCCCGTTACACCACCATCCAAAATGTCATCAATGGAAGCGCTAACACTTATATCAAAATCACTGGAACTCCGGACAGAGCTTCCATCCATTGAAACCAAAGTCCACTTATAACCCAATTCATTCAAAAAACTATTTGCCGCTCTAAGAGGCTCAACAGAGTTAGACAAACAAAGATTACTAAACTCGGGCAACAAAAGAAAACAGTAGTGTTTCACCATAACAAACCAACAAATAAGATAAATTGTTTTAGTTTTTTTATGAAATACATTAAACCGGAAAACCAAAATCAAGGTACCACGAACATCGATGCATTTCTCAAATTCTGAGATCAGCCCCAGTTCAGGTCCAGCCAGCATTGAAAATCCTGGCCCCCCTACCCGCTTCCCGAAGCGGTTCAGCTCATTACCATTCCTCTCACGAGCAAGCAAGTCTGCCAGCCAGTGGCGATCATCAGGTTTCGGGTCAACAGCCTTACACTAGAATCAAAAGTCTAAAAGATGACGCGCAGAAAACTGAGTACCATCCCCGGCTCAACAATAATTCTGAATATTTCAGCCGGAGCCGCTCTACAGCGAGGTGCATATGTTCCATCACGTCAACCTTGAATACCATCAGCAGATAGCAACCATTACGATTAATCGCCCCGCGAAGCTCAACGCTCTGTCTGAAGGTGCCTTTCTCGAACTCAGGCAAGTACTCCGTGACTTACTCGATAATCAAGATATACGAGTGGTGGTATTGAAAGGAAGCGGTAAAATTTTCTGTGCTGGCGGCGATATAGATTTCTTCACAGAATTGGCCCAACAGCCGCCACTCGAGCGTTCAGTAGCTGCGCACCAGTATGTTGGCTTAGCTCACGAAGTTTTGGAACTCTTTACTTTATTACCGGTTCCGCTTCTGGTGGCCGTGCAAGGTGCCGCTGCAGGCTACGGTCTCAGCCTCTGCTGCATTGCGGATATTGTAATAGCTGCGACAGGTAGTCGATTCGTACCTGCCTATCTTGGGCTTGGCGTCACGCCAGATGGAGGCCTGTCCTATAATCTTCCCCGTCTCATAGGGGAAAGGCGCGCTTCAGATATGCTGCTCAACAACCGTAGTATCGTTGCGGATCAAGCCGAACAATGGGGGTTAATAACGCGCATAGTTGATTTTGATGAGCTGGACAATGAAACTCTGCAGCAAGCCCAGAAACTGGCCTCAGGCCCCGGCATGGCCACAAAAAACACCCTGGGTTTATTGCGCAATGAACATCACCTGAACGAGCTTAAGAAATCGCTATCTGCAGAATTAGAAAGCTTCTCAACATGCGTACAGGCAGAAGACTTCGTAGAAGGCGTAATCGCATTTCGCGACCGTCGACAACCCAACTTTAGCCAATGAGGAGCATGCGCCTTCTGATCCTGGATTCTGACAATGACATACGCCAACACTGCATTTCACGGGTCATAAAATGACGAAATACTGGCTGTATCTGGCCATAGCCATCCTATCGGAAGTCATCGCCACCTCTGCCCTGAAAGGCAGTGAAGGTTTTAGCCGTCTATTACCTTCCATCACGGTAGTCATCGGCTATCTGATTTCCTTTTATTTCCTATCACTGACCCTGTCAGTCATACCCGTCGGTATTGCTTACGCAATCTGGTCTGGAGTTGGCATCATCTTAATTGCTTTGGTTAGCTGGTGGATCTATGACCAACATTTGGACACCGCATCTCTGGTCGGAATGACCTTGATTCTCTCCGGTGTTTTAGTGATTAACCTTTTTTCCTCAACAGCGGGGCATTGAGAGGGGCGGAGAGTGTAGTAGTGCACGAATTCCCGACAGTGAAACAATACTGGGCACTGTATGGACTAAATTTGGGCACAGAAGAATTTCAAGACGCAGAAAGCAAAAAAGGCAAACCAGTAAGTTACTGATCTGCCTTTCTTTTATATGGTAGCGGGGGCTGGATTCGAACCAACGACCTTCGGGTTATGAGCCCGACGAGCTACCAGACTGCTCCACCCCGCATCAAACTTTTTGTGAACCAGGTCACCCTGATCAACGTGGCGCGAATAATACGGTGCGGAGCGCGCAGTGTCAAAGGAAATTACGACATTTCCGAAACTTAGCGTTCAAGAATTGCCGTAATCCCCTGCCCGCCAGCGGCGCAGATAGAAATCAGGCCACGCCCACTGCCTTTCTCATCCAAGAGCTTGGCCAGAGTAGAAATAATCCGGCCACCGGTTGCTGCAAACGGGTGGCCCGTGGCCAGACTAGAACCTTTAACGTTCATTTTATTCCGATCGATACTGCCTAGCGGCTTGTTCAGACCAAGACGCTCCTTGCAGAATTGCGGATCTTCCCACGCCTTCAAAGTAGACAGAACCTGTGCGGCGAAGGCCTCATGAATTTCATAGAAATCAAAGTCCTGCAGCGTAAGGCCAGCCTTTTCTAACATTCGGGGAACCGCATAAGCCGGCGCCATCAACAACCCTTCTTTCTTATCTACAAAATCGATGGCGGCCACTTCCGAGAAAGTCAGCCACGCTTTGACGTCCAGCCCTTTCTCTTTCGCCCAGGCCTCACTGGCCAACAGTACACAGGACGCGCCATCGGTGAGCGCCGTACTGTTGGCGGCAGTCAAAGTACCGTTTTCACGATCGAAGCATGGTTTGAGAGTCGCCAGTTTTTCCAGCGTCGTATCTGGCCGAAGGATGTTGTCTTTCTCCAGCCCCGCCATCGGAGTCATCAGCCCCTCAAAAAAACCTTCATCGTAGGCTTTCGCCAACTTCTGGTGACTTTCCCAAGCCAGACGATCCTGATCCTCTCTGGAAATACCCCATTCTTTGGCCGTTATCTGGCAATGATCCCCCATAGACATGCCTGTTCGAGGCTCACCATTTGAAGGCACCTCCGGCGCCAGATGGCCGGGCCGGAAGCGAGCCAGTATTTTCAGTCGATCCAGGGCCGTTTTGGCGCGATTAACGTCCAACAAAATCTCCCGCAACCCCTCACCCACACCAATCGGGGCATCAGACGTGGTATCTGTACCACCAGCAATACCGCATTCAATCTGGCCCAAAGCAATTTTATTAGCAACCAGAACAGCTGCCTCAAGGCCTGTGCCGCATGCCTGCTGAACGTCATACGCCGGAGTTTCAGGAGCCAGGCCAGAACTGAGCACAGATTCACGGGTCAGGTTAAAATCCCGAGAGTGCTTAATCACAGCACCGGCAACTACTTCACCCAGGCGCATACCTTGAAGGTTATACCGGTCTACCAGACCACGCAGGGCAGAGGTGAGCAGTTCCTGATTACTGATTTTACTGTAGGCCGTGTTAGAGCGGGCGAAAGGCGTTCGGTTACCGCCGATAATCGCAACGCGGCGAACAGCCGGGTGGGCCTTAGCGGCTTTCAACTTGGTGTTTTTCTGAGCCTGTGCCATGGCAAAATGACCTTTATAACGATGAATGTTCGGATGAGCAGACGATTATTGAAGTCTAGCGATAAACCGCTGCGTCTCATTGGCAACTCTGACAACACCAACATTGTGTTCAGTCAATTCAATAGATTGAGGAATCCTTACTCTTTAGGCTATTAGCTACTTACCCTCTCTACAAGGAAGCAACCATGTCTGACCTCTACCTGAAGCTCGTCAATACCCCTGTGGGAAAAACTGCCGCCCAATCGCTCGGCCTGCCGTCCCCCATTCCACTGAAACGCCTGAAGCGTGTGGATCAGCCTTTTATCGAGGGCAACATATTGATTGCCGCCGGATCCGGCGCAAAAGCCGTGCCGACTTTAGGTGCTATTCTGGGGGCCAGCCCGGCCAACCTGTTCCACGCTACCGGTTCAGACACCCTCGAAGAGTCGTCAAAGGCTGGCAACAAAGCCAGGTCGTTCGATCTTAGCCGCGAAGCAGACAGCCAATTCTCAGCACTGGTTTTCGACGCAACAGGCCTGAAAAACCCTCAGGAACTACGCGCCCTGTACGATTTCTTCCACCCGACCATTCGAAAGCTCGCAACAAATGGGCGTATTCTGGTCATAGGCCAGGACCCACATTCTTGCCGAAAAGCCTCCCACGCTGCCGCTCAACAGGCACTTGAAGGGTTTGTACGGGCAATGGGCAAGGAAATCGGCAAGAAAGGCTCCACCGCGAACCTGATATGGATTGCGCCAAACGCTGAAAACCAACTGGATTCCAGCGTACGCTTCTTCCTGTCGCCCCGCTCTGCCTATATTTCCGGTCAGACCGTTCGCATTGGCAAAGCCGAGTCAGCCAAAGCCACAAACCCTGTAGCTCCGCTAACCGGCAAAGTTGCTCTGGTAACTGGCGCTTCCCGTGGTATCGGCGCATCCATTGCTGAAACCCTGGCCCGAGACGGTGCGACAGTCATCGGCCTGGACATCCCGTCCGCAATGGAAGAGCTTCAAAAAGTCACGGGGGCCCTCAAAGGTAAAGCTCTCGCGTGCGATATAACCGACAAAAATGCTCCGAAGCTGATCGCTGACTTCATTGAGAAGGAATCTGGCGGCGTAGATCTTGTTGTTCACAACGCAGGAATCACCCGGGACAAAACGCTCGGAAACATGCCGGAACACTTCTGGGATATGACCATTGCAGTCAACCTGACCGCCGAAGAATTGATTGACGAAGAACTGATGCACCGAAACCTGCTGAAAGACAATGGCCGCATTGTTTGCATCTCTTCTATCAGCGGAATAGCCGGCAACTTTGGCCAAACCAATTATTCCTGCGCCAAAAGCGGTGTCATTGGATACGTAGAGGCTATGGCAAAACAACTGAAGAACGGCATAACCATCAACGCCATTGCTCCGGGCTTCATTGAGACCCAGATGACAGCCGCCATGCCTTTCACTATTCGAGAAGCTGGACGGCGTATGAACAGCCTCTCTCAGGGAGGGTTGCCGATTGATGTAGCAGAAGCTATTGCCTGGTACTGCAACCCTGCCTCCGCAGGCGTTACCGGCAATGTTGTGCGGGTTTGCGGCCAATCCCTGATCGGAAAGTAAGACGCAAAAAAAAAGCAGATCCAGTCGGATCTGCTTTTTTAAATCTGGTGGGTGGTACTGGGATCGAACCAGTGACCCTCGCCTTGTAAGGGCGATGCTCTCCCAGCTGAGCTAACCACCCGGAAAAGTGGCGGAGCGGACGGGACTCGAACCCGCGACCCCCGGCGTGACAGGCCGGTATTCTAACCAACTGAACTACCGCTCCGCATTGATTCAACCTGCAAGGTTAAATCGGTTGCCAGACACTTGTCTGGCTCTCTGCTTAAAAGTGGTGGGTGGTACTGGGATCGAACCAGTGACCCTCGCCTTGTAAGGGCGATGCTCTCCCAGCTGAGCTAACCACCCACTTCGAGGCCTTACTATTCTTCAAGCCTTAAGCAGTCACTTGTGCGCTTAAAGCGCTTGCCGATTCAGCGTTGCTGCATCAACCAAGTGAGACGCGCATTTTAAGCATTTCGATCGTGGTGTCAAATGTTTTCCAAAAAATTCTCGAAGTTTTTTAAAGCACCGGCGCAACTGCACACTTATTAATCAAAATCAGAGACTTGAATCCAGCTTGCCTGACGCTCAATCATCTTGATGTTCAGCAGCGTTCTGCCCCGCCAGCTCACCCTTAGCCCGCAGAGACAGGTCACTAACCGTTGCCCTGCGCTCTTCAGGAACCGCCAGAGATGCCAAAGAGCTGTTGAGACCATCCAGTTTAGCCGTTACATCCCGCCAGGCCTCCTCAAGATAGGGAGCCAATCGCACGCTCACACGTTCAACACGAGTAAAGACATCTCTTTTGAATGACATAAATCACTCTCGCACACTACCAGGTCACCTTGAGTGTAGTCACTCAACCTTTAAAAAATCCACCAACCACCGCCAGATTCCTGTTCACGAATCCGCTCTCGTTCTTCTTCAAGCTCAGCATACTGCTCTTCCAGCTCTTTCAGCTTACGATCAGACTCAAGTGGTACCGTTGGCCCACCACCAAAAGGCCAGTACCAAGAAGAAGACTCATACTTACCCTGCTGTTTAAGTCTTTCTATTTCCAGTTCTCGCTCTTCTTCAAGCACAGCTTTGCGCTTTTCGTAATCATCATCCTGGTTCTTTTCAACAATAGAGGCAGCCGCATGGTTTGGCGCCAACAGATCACTATTCAGAAACAAGGTAGATACGATTTCGCCGGGCTGCATAGCGTACTCCCGGGTAACCAGCTGCAAGTCACCTGATGCTAACGGGTGCTCTGGATCCAGGTCAGGATGCGGGCGCTCCGGTTCTGTTAGTTCGTTGTAACGCAGGTAATAAATTCGGCCTGCCTCCACCTTGATGGTCGCATCAGCAATCAGACTCAAGCTGAACGAACCAAGCCCCTCGAGACCAAGCAAAGGTCGACGGATAGCCAAATGCCTTTCACCCGGAGCCACCTCCAGCCAGGTAAAACTGTTATTGCGGATATTGAAGTAATGGGTGTCGTCTATATAAACGCTGGGCGCCTCAATCTCATCGCCCGCCCATTCGGAGTCAGTGCGATAGAAATACAGCAGAGCATTCTTTTGGTCCCAGTCATCGGTATCAATGTGCACAAAGTTATGACCTGATACAGGGTGCAGGAAACCGCCCACACTCTTACCAATAGACTGATACACAGTGCAGCCTGACAACACCACGACGCACAGTAGTGCCGCCGTATTCTTAACGAAAGGCAGTCGGATTCTCATTGTTTTTCACTCTTCATCCCTTTTCGAGTTGCCAGATCATATCAACTGCCACCCCAGAGAAATGAGAGCTACCGCAAGGGATGAATACAAACCGTTACATTCATCCCTGCAAGCCCACCTGCACACAATTACTGGCCAGAGGAGCCAGACCGGAGCTGATTGACTTCTTCAGACAAACGTACCAACCGGGAGGTCAGTTGCGCACGGGAAGCGTCGATAGCGGCTACCGTCTTTTTTAACTCTGCCAGCTGCGCCCTCAAAGCACGGACGTCACTATCGTCAGCCATTGAGTCAATCGCTTGCTCCAGGGCAGAGATACGCCCTTCCCTGCCCTCAACCCCCAACTTCTGCTCCTGTTCAAACCGGCGAACCCGGCTATCCACAAGCTGCCCCACTTCACCGACTCGCTGACTAAGAGTAGCCAATTGCCCGGCGGCGACTTGATCCGCCTGCTCCAGCGCAATCACCTCGCTTTTCAACTGTTCAGACAACTGAGCAATATCCCCGGCAATACCAAGGCGCACCTGTTCCACAGCCACGCTCAAATCCGAAACCGACCTGGCCGTCATGGCCAGCTTCTCATCCAAAACCCCCAACCTCTGTTGTTGCTCATCCAGACGTTGCTTATTTCTCTCATTAGCGATCACCCAAAGCTTTCGGATTTCTCCATCCACAGAGCTCAGCCGTTTATCATGCGCTGCAATTTTTTGCTCGAACGTCGCCCCTCGCTCCTGTAAGGACTCTCCGGTTTCGGAAAGCTCACCCTCAAACCGCGCCAACGCCAAATTGCTTTGCCGGGCCCAGTTGTCTGCATCTTTCAACCGCCCCTCAAGTACCTGAATGCGCTGCTCCTGAAGATACCAACCAACGCCTGCGCCAACGGCCACAACCCCCAGCAAAACCCACGCCAGCGCAAAACCACCCCCGCGATTACCACTACGCCTGGTAGATTCCGGATCTTCAGGCGGCTTTGCTGGCCGCCTTTTTTTAGTCGCTGGTTTCTGTTTTTCCGGTTCAGAGCCTCCAAAGGGCGCGTCAACTCGCAGCTCATCATCATCTGGGCGAATGGGTTCCATTACAGCTCCTGAACAAAGATCGTTAACAAAGAGAGCTCGATAATACTCGCACCGGGCGAAACGTTAAAATGACCAACCTGAAAGGCACCCCAAATCAGAAGCCCACCCATGTTGCATGGTAAGTAGGCAATACATACAATGGCCGGCTTTCCAATTATCACAGGACAGTTGCATATGCAGCCGCTTGTAGGCCTCATTATGGGCTCGAAATCCGACTGGCCCACCATGGAACACGCCGCAGAAATGCTTGAAAAGCTTGGCGTACCCTACGAAACACGAGTTGTGTCCGCCCACAGGACCCCTGACTTGCTGTTCGACTACGCCAAAACTGCATCCGATCGTGGTCTGAAGGTAATCATCGCAGGCGCCGGCGGTGCTGCACACCTCCCGGGAATGGTTGCATCACAAACTTCCTTGCCGGTACTGGGCGTGCCTGTGCAATCCAAAGCGCTGAATGGCCTGGACTCCCTGCTATCGATCGTCCAGATGCCCGGAGGCATCGCCGTTGGCACCCTGGCTATCGGCAAAGCCGGAGCCACCAACGCTGGCTTGCTGGCAGCACAGATTATCGGCACGTTTGACGACAAAGTACGCACAGCAGTAGATGAATTCAGGGCCACCCAAACACAGACGGTTCTGGACAACCCTGATCCAAGCGATCAGTAAAACCCGCTCCCAACGCTTCAAGGCAGGAGAGTTCGAATGAAAATCGGTGTACTAGGAGCCGGCCAGCTTGGACGTATGCTGGCACTCGCCGGATACCCATTGGCCAAAGACTTTGTCTTCTACGACATGTCCGGAAACCCCAGTGCAGGCCTTGGCGAAACCATCGTAGACCGAGAGGGCAAACACCTGGATGAATTCCTGTCCAAAGTTGATCGCGTCACCTACGAATTCGAACACCTGCCGGTAGACGTCGCTGAAAAGCTGGCCCAATACAAACCGGTTCACCCCTGCCCCAGAGCTTTACAGGTCTGCCAAAACCGTGAAGCCGAAAAAACGCTTTTCGGCCAGCTAGGTATCCCCACACCGACATGGAAAACGGCAGACAGCGCTGAATCGTTAAAATCTGCAGCCGAAGCCCTGGGCTGCCCGGTTGTCGCCAAGTCGGTCACCGAAGGCTACGACGGCAAAGGCCAGGCAGTGCTGAAAAGCCCGGAAGACGCAGAAGAAGCCTGGGCGGCTATCGGCCACCCCCGGGTAATCGTAGAAAAGTTTGTTAACTTCAGCCGGGAAGTTTCCCTCATTGCCGTACGCAGTGAAGATGGCGACGTTGCCTTCTACCCGATTGCCGAAAACACCCACCACGAAGGTATTCTGCGCTACTCCATTGCGCCCGCGCCCGGCCTTCAGCCCCACGTACAGCAAGATGCCGAAAGGTACATAAAGACGCTGCTCGACGAATTAGGCTACGTAGGCGTACTCACTCTGGAACTTTTCGAAACTGAAAACGGCCTGGTTGCGAACGAAATGGCTCCACGAGTTCACAACTCCGGTCACTGGACCATTGAAGGTGCCATGACCAGCCAGTTCGAAAACCACATCCGCGCCGTCAGCGGTCACGCTCTTGGTAATGTGGACGCTCGCGGACTAAGCTGCATGATCAACATCATCGGCGAACACGGCGATATAGAACGCATTCTGGAATTGCCGTACGCTCACGTACACCTCTATAACAAAGAGGAGCGCCCTGGGCGCAAATTAGGCCACATCAACATTCTGGCTGACAGTTACGCTGAACTGGTCTGGCGGGTAAAAAACTGCGCTCAGTTTTTGCCAGGCAGCCCCGAGTTTACCTGCAGTCTAAACTCCAAAGGTTGAATTAACTCAAACCACCCTTATATTGCTTGTACGAACATTCATAAACATAGAGAGACAGGGAGAACGACCCCATGGCATTTGAACTTCCCGCATTGCCTTACGAAAAGAATGCACTGGCACCGCACATGTCCCAGGAAACTCTTGAATACCATCATGGCAAACACCACCAGACATACGTTACCAAACTGAACGGTCTGATTGATGGCACTGAAAATGCCGACAAGTCACTGGAAGAAATCATCAAAAGTGCCAGCGGCCCGGTGTTCAACAATGCCGCACAGGTCTGGAACCATACTTTCTTCTGGAACTGCCTGAGCCCGAACGGTGGCGGTGAGCCAACCGGCGCAGCTAAAGACGCCATCGAAAAGGCTTTCGGTTCTGTTGCCGAATTCAAAAAAGAGTTTGCTGACAAAGCCGCCAATAACTTCGGCTCCGGCTGGACCTGGCTGGTGAAAAAGGCTGACGGTAGCCTGGCTATTGTGAACACCAGCAACGCCGAAACACCGTTGACCGGTACCGACAAGCCAGTTCTGACTGTCGACGTATGGGAACACGCCTACTACATCGACCACCGGAACAGCCGCCCGAACTATCTGGAAGCTTTCTGGAATCTCGTAAACTGGGACTTCGTGAACGAAAATCTCGCGTAATCAGGTTCCTGGCTCTGGCGGCGACAATCGTTGCCGCCCTCCTGAAGACACTCTTGCTATTGTCACTACTGAGTTGCTTCATAACCGCAATCACCGCCACTATATCCAGTGCCGAACCCGCAACCGGGCGCTACATTTCAGTCTCCGGTG
>NZ_JBFHJO010000045.1:0-20656 GCF_041595835.1 Marinobacter sp.
GGGGATCTGGTGGCCAGTACTTATGGAATGGGTGACGACGGACTCCCTGAAGAAGAGGTTGGTGATCAAAACAAAGGCTGGTCAGCGCGGGATGTTTTAGCAACGGCTGTGCCTGATGAGAGAACAATTATTACTTGGGACGGTGCCAAAGGGCAGCCTTTCCGCTGGAACTCGCTTACAGCTACTCAAAAAGCAGACTTGAATACAGACGCGCCTTTGCTGGGTGAGGAAAGGCTGAATTACCTTCGAGGCAAAACAAAAAGTGAGATTGCAGAATCCAATGAGGAGGATGCAAAGCTCTTCAGAGAACGCACCTATCTTCTTGGCTCAATCGTGAACTCTACCCCCAGGTTTATTGGTGCGCCAAGCTCCGGGTGGCCGAATGACATTCCGAACGCGAGTAAATATTCGGAATTCTATAACTCCAATTTAGACCGAACCCCGGTGGTTTATGTGGGGGCTAATGATGGAATGTTGCACGGTTTTCAGGCAACAGATAACGATGATAATGGTGGTAAGGAGGTCATTGCTTATGTGCCATCGTTTGTCTACTCAACAGCCTCTGATCGCGGGCTCCATTATCTGACCGATCCTGAGTACGGTCACCGTTTCTATGTGGACCTGAACCTGGAAGTTGTGGATGTATTTACTAAAGGTCGCAGGAAGAACGGAAGCGTTAACAATAGTGAAGCCTGGCGCACGCTCCTGATCGGTGGTGCAAGAGCTGGTGCTAAGGGTATTTTTGCTCTTGATGTGACCTCTCCTGATTCGTTCAGCGAAGACTCCGCAGCTGCGCATGCTCTTTGGGAGTTTACGCCGGATGACGATAACCGGTTGGGATATCTGGTAGAGCCACCAGAGGTTGCGTTGATGGACTGGGGTAGTGGCCCGCGATGGACAGCTTTTGTTTCCAATGGGTACAACTCGGATAATGGGTCGACAGGCTTTTTCATGTTAGATATTGAAAAGGGCCTTGATGGCTGGGATGTTGGTGATTATCTCTATCACGAGTTTCAGTCCGGTGGTGATGGCTTGTCGCCTCTTACTTTGATTGATACTGATGCCGATTATATTGTTGACCGGGTCTATGGCGGTGACAGGGATGGTAACTTGTGGGTGGCGGATGTCACGGGGGGCTCCCCGAAGACTGCCTATACCGGGCCTTACTTTAAGGCGGATCAGCCAATCACTTCAGCACCGGCCGTCTCGCTCTCGGCTGATACAGGTAAAGATCCGGACCTGATGATTCTGTTTGGAACCGGGCAGTATCTGGAAGAAGGTGATAACGGCACTACGGATTCGCAATATTTCTATGCGGTTCATGAAACGTCAGACGCAGCGCCGGCTGTCACCGTGAACGACCTTGTTGCTATCAATGTCACTGGAACAGGCTCTCAGCGTGAAACAGAGAATACACGAGTAGATTACGAAAAGAATCGTGGCTGGTACACGGAACTCCCGACGTCTGGGGAGCGAATTGTGAATTACCCGATCATCCGAGGTGAATACGTGTATGTGAACACGCTTATCCCCAGCTCTAATCCCTGTATGGGCGGTGGGTATGGCTGGATTATGGGCTTTGAAATTGTGAGAGCAAAAGACACAGTCCCCGTTTATAAAGCCTTCAAGAAACTGGGGCAGAATGGTGTCGGTGTTAAAGTTTCCAGTACGCCGTCGCAGCTATCAACCTGGGGTAACCTGTTGACTTATGGTACGGGAGTAGGCGGTGCAGGCTTTACCGAGCTGGAACCCTTCGATGATGTACTCGGCCGTAGGGGCTGGAGGGAGATTACTGAATGAAGAAATTGATGCAGTCCGGAGTCAGCCGTAATCGCGGCTTTACCCTGATCGAACTTATGATTGTTGTGGCAATCATCGGCATTATTTCTGCGATTGCCTATCCGTCGTATCGTGAAAATGTGATGGCTACGCACAGGGCTAACGCCCAGGCTGACCTTATGGAATTGTCCCAGTGGATGGAGCGTAAGTACTTGCAGCAGAACTATGATTACACGGGAGGGGGTACGCCAACGCTGCCTCAGACTCAGTCGCCGGAAACGGGCACGGCAATGTACAACCTGACTCTGAGCGCCGTTTCAAAAAACGGGTTTACGCTTCAGGCCACCCCGGTGGGTGGGCAGGCAGGCGATCGTTGTAAGACGTTGACTCTTAAACATACGGGCGAGAAGACTGCAACGGGCGGATCGGATTGCTGGTAGTCCTGTTCTGGAGTGTTGAGGTGTAACTCTCAGCACTCCAGCAGTTTGCCGTTCGCTTTGTCTGGGATGCCATCTCCATTGGTGTCTTTGGCAAGGCGGATGGTCCCTCCTTTTCGGATAACAAAATGTGCAGCTTTCGTAGGATCTTTGTCGTCCGGGCACCAGGTTATATTGCCCAGGTCGCTGAGGATCATGCCATCTGGCCGATACTGAAAAAAGCTCCTGCTTAGTGACGCCACTTTCAGGTAGCCTCGTCTTGGCGGCATTTGCACATGAACAATCTGGCGTTCGTCGGTTAGTTTTCGTTTGTTACCTGAGTCACGAAACAGCGTGAGGGGCTTGCTCCAGTCTTTGCCGCAGACATTGTTTGAGGTGAGAGGGCATAGAGTAAGAATTGTGCCGGTCAGTACTGATCGTTCCCTGCCCATGGCCAGGAACCCGAGGAGGTCATTTACGACGGCACGCCGCTGTGAATTGTCGATGAGGTTTTTGGTGGAAGGCGCAGCAATAGTCGCCATAACGACAAGGATGGCCGTGATAACGGCCAGTTCCACGAGGGTAACCCCCCGTTGTGATATACGGGTATTTATCATCCCTGATGCTCCTGCAGGCTTTCATCCTGAAAGCGCTGGTTAAAAATCGATCGAACAGATCCTGGTTAGTCTACAATCGCAGGGATCAGGGGCTAAGGAGTCATTTCCGTAAACCCTGTGGGATATTTCTCACTCCATCCCCAGTTTCTTCAGTCGGTACCGTAATGCCCGAAAACTGATCCCCAGTCTTTTGGCGGCGGCTGTTTTGTTCCACCGGGTAGCTTCGAGAGCCTTATCGATAGCCTGTCGTTCGATGCTCTCAAGGTAGCTCTCCAGATCGATCTCCCCCTCAGGCACCGCGGCAGATGGACCTCCTGCATCACTGTCTGCACTTGGGGCTGAGCCTCCTGGCACTACTCCACCCCCAAGGTGCAAATCATCAGCATCAATTCTGTCTTCATCGCACAGGGTAAAAGCCCGTTCCAGAATATTCTCCAGCTCCCGCACGTTGCCGGGGAAATCGTAGTTTTTCAGGCGCTCTATAGCCGCCGGTGTAAGGGTTGCGGGATCGCATTCGTACTCTCGTGCAATGCGGTTGAGGATGTGGTCGGCGAGAAGGGGGATGTCTTCTACTCGTTTCCGGAGTGCAGGTACCGCCAATTCAATAACGTTGATTCGGTAGAAAAGATCCTGGCGAAAGGCGCCAGCCTGAACCAGTTCGGGCAGATTCTTGTGGGTGGCGCTGAGCACGCGGATATCGACCGGCACCTCTTTGGTGTCTCCTACAGCGCGTATGGCTTTTTCCTGAATGGCGCGTAGCAGTTTTACCTGCATGGCCAGGGGTAGGTCGGCTACTTCATCCAGGAATAACGTGCCGCCGTCGGCACTTCGGAACAAGCCGTCTTTATTTTCCACTGCACCCGAGAAACTGCCTTTCTTGTGACCGAAAAATTCACTTTCCATCAGCTCCGACGGTATAGCTCCGCAGTTAACGGCAATAAAGGGGCCTTCAGCTCGCGGGCCTTGCAGATGAATCATTCTTGCAACCAGCTCTTTACCACTACCGGACTCGCCGCTGATAAATACAGGTGCCTGGCTGCGGGCGAGTTTTCGGGTTTGGTTGCGGAGCTTGCGAAGCTCGGGGGATTCGCCAAGCAATAAGCCTGGTTCGTCGTTTTCGGCCGTTTTCTGACTTTTTGGCTCTGACAATTTCAAGGCACTGTTCACCAGTTCCCGTAATCGCGGCAATTCTACCGGCTTGGATACGAAGTCGAACGCTCCGGCTTTCAGCGATTCAATAGCGGTATCCATGCTGCCATAGGCGGTGATAACGGCCACGGGAGTGGTGGGGCTATATTGCTGAATCCATTGCACTAACTCTATGCCATTGCCGTCAGGAAGGTTCATGTCGGTCAGGCAGAGCTGGGGCTTGTGCTGTTCCAGCAAGGCGCGGGCGCTGGCCAGGTCTGCTGCGGTGTAGGTGGTGATGCCCATACGACTCAGAGTGATTTCCAGAAGGCTCCGGATATCTGGTTCGTCGTCAACAATCAGCGCTGTATGATTGGTCATTGTCTGTTGCCGGTTCCCTGTTCCCTGTTGAATTGCATAGCCCGTTAGCCGGTTTGTAGGTTAGATCATTCGCCCTGGATGAGCGAAAGTAATGCGGAACCGGCACCCTGGCTGATCGTCCTCAACTAGTGATAAATGTGCCTGATTTGCTTCGCAAAGTTCTCGGGCCAGATAAAGCCCAAGCCCTGTTCCGCTTTGGTCGGTGGTGAAGAAGGGCTCAAATACCGAATGGCGATTTTCCGGAGCAATGCCCGGGCCGAAATCCCGAACATCAACACGGGCCCGTTCGCCGTCTGCTGTTGCTCCAACCAGTAATTGTATCTTGTTTTGCCCAGTTTGCTGTTTACTGTACCTCATGCCATTGTCGCATAGGTTGACCATGACTTGCTCAATCTGACTTTTATCAAACCGGGCATGGGGAATGCTGCCCTCGATAATCAGTTCAATAGTGGCTGAGGTGCTTTCATCCTGAGTTTGCTGAAAATCCTTGCGGAATTCTTCCAGCCATTCTTGAACATCCACAAGCTCAGTGTCGGCCACCCTGCGCCTTGACAGGTCCAGTACATTCTCAATGATGCAGTTTACCCGCTTTGAGTGCCTGCGGATGATGTCCAGCATCTGCTGGTCACCTTTATCCAGATGGGGCGATTCTTCCATGAGCTGTGCTGCGTGACTGATGGCCCCTAATGGGTTTCGTATCTCATGGGCAATGCCTGCTGTAAGCCGGCCCAGGGAGGCAAGTTTCATCTGTTGCGCTTGTTGGGTCACTTTGCTCATGTCCTCAATGAACACCAGTATCTGATCACCGCGCTCCTGATCCAGTTGGGTGAAGTTGGCCTGTAATAACGGTGAGGTGGGTGACGCCTGAAAGGGTTCTATACGCAGGCCGGGGTTTTTTAACCAGGTTTCCAGCCCTTCACGCAGAGGTTGTGGAAGAGCCTGTGTCTGGCGTTTTCCGCTGGGTAGGGCGCTTGTTGCGCCAAACAGGATTTCTTCGGCGGCAGCGTTGGCAACTCGTATGTGGCCAAACCGGTCAAGTACCAGAATCCCGGTGCGCATGCGCTGGATAATTTGCTGGTTTATTTGTTCCAGTTCCGCGATGCTTTTGGCCCGACTGGTTGCAAGGGCTTCGCTACGGATAACTCTTTTTGAAATTCCCTGCAGTATGAATGCCGCGGAAAAGTACAAAATCCCCAGTGAGCCGGCCCGCACGATATCGTCGGCGGATTCATTAATGGTTAATACCGCCCAGCCCGAAATGCTGAGTGAGCAGATGGCGGCCAGGGCCGCATAGAAGGTGCCCAAGCGGCTTGGCGTGAGAATGTTGCCGGCAGCAACGGACACGATCACAAGGTTTGCAAGGCCGCTGGTAATGCCTGAACTTGCCAGTAGCAGGCAGTGGATCAGCAGGATGTCGGTCAGGATAGACAGCGTGATGTGGCGTTGGCGTGGCTGAAACCCTGCCACCAGGAGCAGGCCAACAAAGCTGTTAATGGCCAGGTAGGAAATGGCTCCGGCTTGATAATAGTCTGGCCAGCGAAATGTAGTCTCCTCCATGAATGGCCCGATAAACAACAGGCTGACCAATACCGCACTGATAACGAGCCGGTAGTGGTTATAGATTCGAAACAGTCGTGCTTGCTGGTATTTGACGCGAGGCCCGAAGGCAGAATGCGCGGTTACTGTGGAAGTGTCTTCTGCCATAGCGGATGTTATCTGTTGTTGGTCAGGAGAAATCCTCGTCTGTGAGTGGTTATAATAGCCTTTTAACGGTAACAAGTTACAGGAGCCTTTTGCATGCCAGGACCCGGTAAAACACCAGAGGAATCCCCCACCGTAAAAAAATTGCGAGTGGTGATGGCCCAGCTGGATTTTTTGGTTGGGGATATTCCCGGTAATACGGACCTGATTATTCAGGCTGCCCGTGATGCCTGGCAAAAACATCAGGCTGATATTGTGGTCTTCCCTGAACTTTGCCTGACAGGATACCCCCCGGAAGATTTGTTACTGAGGCCCAGTTTGGATATTCGAGTGGCTGAGGCTCTGGAGCGCTTGGTGCAGGAACGGCTTAAGCCGGCCCTCGTGATTGGTGCTCCCGTGCGTTCGGGGGGATTGCTATTTAACGCCGGTATTGTGATAGAAGACGGAGAACTGCGAGCCCGGTACTTCAAGCGCTGCCCACCGAATTACCAGGTGTTTGACGAGAAGCGGTATTTTGCAGCTGGCCAGGAAGCTCTGGTGCTGTCCATTAAGGGCGTGCCGGTCGGTATCACCGTCTGTGAGGATATCTGGAGCGACGGTCCTCTGGAAGACGCGGCTGCGGCTGGCGCCAGACTGATTTTGAATCTGAATGCGTCCCCCTTCGATATCGATAAGCAGGCGCGGCGCAAAGCACTGCTGGAGCGCAAATCCAGCAGCAATAACGTCAGCGTTGTGTATACGAATCTTGTCGGGGGCCAAGACGAGCTGGTGTTCGACGGTGGCTCGATGGTATTCGATCATTCTGGGGCGCTGGCTGTAGAAGCTCCCCAGTTTGCTGCAGGTCTTTTCCCGGTGGAGTTCTTGTGTGAGCACCACTGTCAGCCGGTTTCGCAACCGCTTTTCGAAGAGCCGTCGCTGGAAACCAAGGTGTATAAAGCGCTTGTGACCGGGGTGCGGGATTACGTCAATAAGAATGGCTTCAAATCTGTAGTGCTGGGGTTATCCGGCGGGATCGATTCTGCAGTTTCCCTGGCAATAGCCGTTGATGCGCTTGGCAAGGACCGGGTAAGGGCGGTCATGATGCCGTTCCGATACACATCTGATGCCAGTCTGGAAGATGCTGAAGCTCAGGCTGTTGCGATGGGTGTTCAGTATGACGTGTACTCTATCGAGCCGCTGTATGATGCTTTTATGGACACTCTGAAAGAGCCATTTGAGGGAACCCGGCCAGACACCACCGAAGAAAATCTGCAGGCCCGCCTGCGCGGGGTGTTGTTAATGTCGTTGTCCAATAAATTTGGTTCGTTAGTGCTGACGACCGGTAACAAGAGCGAGCTGGCAGTAGGTTATTCCACCCTTTACGGGGATATGGCAGGCGGATTTGATGCCCTGAAGGATGTCCCGAAAACGTTGGTATTCCGCTTGGCCCGTTATCGAAACACCATCTCACCAGCGATCCCTGAGCGAGTGATTACCCGCCCACCGTCTGCCGAACTGGCACCGGACCAAAAAGATGAGGACAGTCTGCCGGGATATGATGTTCTGGACCAGATTCTCAACCTCTACGTGGAGCGGGATTACAGCGCAGAGGCCATTGTGGCAGAAGGCTTTGAGCGAGCGGATGTAGAGCGGGTAATACGTTTAGTGGATATTAATGAATATAAGCGCCGGCAAGCGCCGGTTGGTGTGCGTATTACCGAGCGGGGATTTGGTAAAGACCGTCGGTATCCAATTACCAACGGTTGGAAAATAGGTAAGTAAGGCTTTCGCCTTACTCGTCGCCCATCAGGCCGAAGGTGATCACGTTGCTGAGTGAACGGCTTTGCTGTTTTCGCTGAACAGGCTTGAATTCACCATTTTCGTCAAAGGCTTCACTGTCGGGGAAGTTCTTGCGCAGAGTAGCAACGGCGTCGCTGGCACCTTTTTTCAGATCCATGAACAGAAAGGTGTCTGCGAGGATGATGAGTGCGTCTTCAACCGCAGGTGATGATGGGTAGTTCTCTACCACGTAGCGTGCTCGGTTGTTGGCAGCGACATAGGCTCCGCGCTTTATATAGTAGCGGGCAGCATGTACCTCCAGAGCGGCCATGCGGTTACGAATGGAAATCATGCGCTGGCGGGCATCGGGGGCGTACTGGCTGTCGGGGAAACGGTTCAGTAGCTGTGAGAAATCGCGGAATGCTTGCAGTTGTTCACCCGGGTTACGGGCAGCCACGTCAATAGGGAAGTATCGGGCTGCAAGGCCAAGGTCAAGATTGTAGGAAGCCAAACCTCGCATATACATGGCGTAATCGAGAAGCTCGCTCTGTGGATTCAGGCGTATGAAACGATCGGCTGCGGCCCGTGAACCTTCCAGGTCAAGATTCTGATAGCGAGCGTAGATCAGGTCCAGCTGGGCCTGTTCCGCGTACCGGCCAAATGGGTAATAGGTTTCCAGCGCGTCCAGATTTTCTTCGGCTTCATTGAAATTGCCGGCGTTCATAGCCTTACGGGCATTCTCGTAGTAGGTTTGTTCTGGCAAGACTTCCACGTCTTTATTTGAGGCGCAGCCGGCAGCCAGCGCTATGATGGTGGAAAGTACAAGTAATCGGACAACTGATCTCATGCCGGAATCCCGTATAATGGTCAGACTTATGGTTGGATTGGCCATTGTAACGGGGAAGTCTGCCTATGTGCAGTGTTAACAGAACCTTCCCTGGTTAATCTGACTGAAACGTAACATCGGTAATACGCCGGTGCCCTCTAATTTGAAAGCATATTGGCGAAGCGAGGCTTGATGTCTTCCGATAACAGAATCACCGGCCAGTTCAAAATTCCACCAGAACTGAGCGATAAACGCCTCGACCAGGCGGCGGCCGAGTTGATGCCTGAGCATTCCCGTTCCCGTTTACAGTCGTGGATCAAAAGTGGCGCGATGACCGTCAATGGTAAACATCGCAAGCCTAGAGATAAGGTGATGCTGAACGATCTGCTTGAGCTGGATGCCGAACCTGAGGCCAGGGTGACTTGGGAGGCTGAACCTATAACGCTGGATATCGTGTATGAGGACGAGCATTTGCTGGTCATCAACAAGCCTGCGGGGTTGGTTGTACACCCGGCTGCAGGCCATGCGGATGGAACATTGGTCAACGCGTTGCTGAATTACGCGCCCGAGGTAGAGAACCTGCCTCGGGCTGGCATTGTGCATCGCCTGGATAAAGATACGTCCGGAATCATGGTTGTTGCCCGCAGTCTGATAGCGCATACATCGCTGGTGAATCAGTTGCAAACTCGAACCATGGGGCGTGAATACGAAGCTGTTGTGGTGGGGTCACTGACCGGAGGCGCAACAGTGGATGCACCTATTGGCCGCCATCCACAAGATCGCAAGCGCATGGCGGTCGTGTCTTCGGGCAAACCGGCCGTGACCCATTATCGTTTGATTGAGCGCTTTGCTGCCCATACCCATGTACGTTGTAAACTGGAAAGTGGCCGCACTCATCAAATTCGCGTGCACATGACGCATGTTCGCCACCCGTTGGTTGGCGACCCGGTTTATGGTGGCCGCCTGCGCTTGCCTAAAGGCACAACAGAAGAGCTGCGGGAAGTGCTGGCGGCGTTCACACGGCAGGCTTTGCATGCTCGTCAGCTAACACTGGATCATCCTGAAACCGGTGAAACGCTGAGCTGGGATGTGCCTTTGCCTGAGGACATGGTTCATCTCATTGAAGCGCTGCGCAAGCACGCCCGGGAACTGGACGAAAATGATTTCTGAGAGCCTGGTTCTGCGGCCCGAATGGCGTGCACCTGACAAGGTGAAGGCGCTCAGTACGACCCGTAAGGGGGGCGTTAGTCGGCCGCCCTGGGAGTCGCTGAATTTGGGGGGGCATGTTGGCGACAACCCGAAGCATGTTGAACAAAATCGTCAGCTTTTGGCCCGGTTTATCGGTTTGGGGGCCAATAAGATTGGTTGGCTTAATCAGGTGCATGGCACTCGTGTTGCGGAGATGACTTCGGAAACTCTGAATAGCTGCCCTGATGCAGATGCCAGTTTTACTCGCCAAAAAGGTATCGTGTGCGCAATTCTTACTGCGGATTGTTTGCCGGTTATCCTGGCTGACCGGAAAGGTGAGGTTGTAGGCGCAGCACATGCTGGCTGGCGAGGCCTGTGTGACGGAGTGCTGGAAAACCTCATTGATGCAATGGCTGTTGATCCGTCTGAGCTTATCGCCTGGTTCGGGCCCTCTATTGGTCCGAAGAGTTTTGAGGTGGGCCCTGAGGTTCGGGCAGCATTTGTGGAACGGCAAGCTGAGTCTGTCAACGCCTTCACTGAGCAGGGCGCCCGCTCCGGGCACTTTGTCGCGAATATCTACCAACTTGCCCGTTTGCGCCTGCGGCGGGCGGGTGTGTCTACCGTATATGGTGGCAGTTTATGCACTGTTATGGATGACGCATGGTTTTATTCTTTTCGGCGAGATGGTCAGACCGGCCGAATGGCAACACTGGTCTGGATTAGCTGATCAGTGTCAATTTTCTGACGATATACGCATCCCCTCACTTGAAGTCCCCCTTCTTGCCCCTACATTAAATATCAAGACAAGGTGAATGCCGACTGCTTCACAGGCCGCAACAAATGTTGCGTTTCAGGTGTCCGTGTTAATTTTTGGGGAAGAGACAGCATGAGAATCGACAAACTTACAAGCAAGCTTCAGAGCGCCTTAGCTGACGCTCAGTCTATTGCGGTTGGTAAAGATCACAACTTTATTGAGCCTGTGCATCTGATGCTGGCCTTGCTTGATCAGCAGGGTGGTTCCGTGAAACCACTATTGAAACAGGTGGGTGTTGAGCCGGGCCGAGTGCGCCAGGCGGTGACCAGTGAGATTGAAAATCTGCCGGAAGTACAGGGCAATGCTGGCGATGTCTCTATGTCTAACGACATGGGACGGTTGTTCAATATTTCAGATAAGTTGGCTCAGAAGCGTGGCGACCAGTTTATATCCAGTGAGTTGATTCTGCTGGCGGCGGTTGAAGACCGTGGCGCATTGGGGCGTATTCTCCGTGAGCATGGTTTGGATAAAGCGGCTTTGGAAAAGGCTATTGATGAGGTGAGGGGTGGTGAAACCGTGAATGATGCAGGCGCAGAAGAAAATCGTCAGGCGCTATCAAAATACACCATTGACCTGACCGAGCAGGCCGCTGCGGGCAAGCTGGACCCGGTAATTGGCCGGGATGATGAGATTCGCCGCACGATTCAGGTGTTGCAGCGTCGCCGCAAAAATAACCCAGTGCTGATTGGTGAGCCTGGTGTTGGTAAAACAGCCATTGTAGAAGGGTTGGCTCAGCGTATTGTGAACGGTGAAGTTCCAGACAGTCTGAAGGACAAAAAAGTACTGTCACTGGATATGGGATCTCTTATTGCCGGTGCAAAGTTCCGTGGTGAGTTTGAAGAGCGCCTGAAGGCCGTTCTGAATGAGTTATCGAAGCAGGAAGGTCAGGTCATCCTGTTTATCGATGAAATTCACACCATGGTTGGTGCCGGCAAAGCTGAAGGTTCGATGGATGCCGGGAACATGCTTAAACCGGCGTTGGCTCGTGGTGAGCTGCATTGCGTAGGCGCCACAACCCTTAACGAATACCGTGAAAACATTGAAAAAGATGCAGCACTGGAACGTCGTTTTCAGAAGGTGCTGGTCAGTGAGCCCAGCGAGGAAGACACGATTGCCATTCTTCGTGGTCTGAAAGAGCGGTACGAGGTTCACCACGGGGTGGAAGTGACGGATGGGGCTATTATTGCTGCGGCAAAACTGTCTCATCGCTACATTACTGATCGCCAGTTGCCTGATAAGGCGATCGATCTGGTTGACGAAGCTGCGAGCCAGATTCGGATGGAGATGGACTCTAAGCCAGAAGCTTTGGATCGCCTCGAACGTCGCCTGATTCAGCTCAAAATTGAGCGAGAGGCGCTAAAGAAAGAGACAGATGCAGCCTCTAAAAAGCGCCTTGAAGAATTGTCTGGTGTGATTGGCGGTGTTGAGCGTGAGTACGCGGATCTGGAAGAAGTCTGGAATGCCGAGAAAGCGGCTTTGCAGGGTTCTCAAAAGATTAAGAGCCAGTTGGAGCAAGCCAGAATTGATTTGGAAAACGCCCGTCGCAGTGGCGACCTGGGTAAAATGTCTGAGTTGCAATATGGCAAGATTCCAGAGCTTGAGCGCCAGTTGGACATGGCCAGTCAGGCCGAAATGATGGAAATGACGTTGCTTCGTAACCGGGTAACGGATGAAGAAATTGCTGAGATAGTCTCTAAATGGACCGGCATCCCTGTATCCAAGATGATGGAAGGGGAGCGTGACAAGTTAATGCGCATGGAAGAGGCGTTACACGCCCGGGTTATTGGTCAGAACGAAGCCGTTGAGGCGGTCTCTAACGCTGTGCGCCGTTCCCGCGCCGGACTCTCTGACCCCAATCGGCCGAATGGGTCGTTCCTGTTCCTGGGGCCGACGGGGGTTGGTAAAACCGAATTGTGTAAAGCTCTGGCGGCGTTCCTGTTCGATACCGAGGATGCCATGGTGCGCATTGATATGTCCGAGTTTATGGAGAAACATTCCGTGGCCCGTTTGATTGGTGCGCCTCCAGGTTATGTTGGTTATGAAGAAGGCGGCTATTTGACGGAAGCTGTTCGTCGCCGTCCATACTCTGTGTTGTTGCTGGATGAGGTAGAGAAAGCGCACCCGGATGTGTTCAATATTCTGCTGCAAGTACTGGACGACGGTCGTCTGACCGATAGTCAGGGCCGAACAGTAGATTTCCGCAACACGGTTGTTGTGATGACCTCAAACCTGGGTTCTCACATCATTCAGGAAAAAGCGGGTGAGGATAACTACGAGGACATGAAGGCGGCCGTTATGGAAGTTGTCGGCACGCATTTCCGGCCTGAATTTATCAACCGGGTGGATGAGGTGGTTGTATTCCATCCGTTGGCGGAGACTCAGATTCAGGGTATCGCAAGTATTCAGATTGAAAATCTGGCGAAGCGCTTGAAAGAACAGGATATGAAGCTTGAGGTTGGCGAAGAAGCGCTGCAGTTGCTGGCGGAAGTGGGCTATGACCCGGTTTATGGTGCTCGCCCCCTGAAACGGGCTATTCAGCGCTTGATCGAAAACCCGCTGGCGCAAATGCTTCTGCAGGGCGCGTTTGTGCCGGGTGACACGGTTCGTGCGACGGTGGAAGATAATAAGTTGACGTTTACTAAAGGCTAAGTGCCTGCCGGTAGATACGATAAAGCCAGGAGGTGGGGATCTCCTGGCTTTTTTATGCCTCGTAGCTAAGTCAGGCCTTAGCGCTGGACGTCAGTATCCTGAGACGGCGCGCAGTTTTCTGCGGCTATGTCTTCGAATTTTTGGCGTTGTTCTTCCACTTCTTCCGGCGTCAGGTAGCGCATTTCACCGTTTTCTTCGACACGAATCCGGGCATTACTGCGGATGACCTTCAGGTTTTCTCTGGCCACTTCGCAATTAGCCTCACGCTGCTTCCGGTTGGCCTCTTCCGCAGCCGTTTCATTTTTCCGCTTGGTTGCGGCCTGTCGTTTTTCTTCCAGTTCGTTTAGCCGTTCTTGCGGGCTTGCCCTGTCGGATGCTGTGTTATGGCTGGTGCCGGCGCGGACATTGACCTGCTCGGCATTTTTACCGGTAGGTTGCCTGTCACCAAAGTGAGTCACACCGCTTTCGTCGGTCCACTTATATACTGAACTACCAACGGCCAGGCCCGGAGTTGCAGCCATCAAAATAGAAAACATCAGTATTTTTCGGTTCATGTCTCTGCCTGTTGTTCGTTTACTGCCTGAAGGAATTCTGCCATCTGAACGATGATTTTTCTTCCGCCTGGTTCAAAACTCTAACATTGTTATTTGCGCAGTATGGCAGAGAAGAACGGAAAATGGTGCCATTTAAGCCGCAACGACTATTGACAGTGAGCTTACGGCTGTCAGAATTACCGATTGCCTGAAGACTGGGGTCAATACGGCAGGCAATCCCGGGCAAGTATCCCCCGTTAATCACCACACCGAGTGCGCCAATCGTTGGCGGGCGTTGGTTGTTGCTTACGTTGCAACCCGTTGTTGGCCGTTCTCCGCAACCCTCAGGAGTGCGGCTGGCCAGGAGACAACCTCTAAAGAACTGGTGTGGATGAGTACGTCGGTGCCGCTTTCACAAGAAGCAGGTAATCCGAGAGTCCAGGCAACCGGGATGTAACCCGGCTCATTCAAATGTAGAAGAGGGTAGAAAACGTGGAGTTATTATCTGGTGCCGATATGCTGATCCGGTCCCTTCAAGACGAAGGTATCGAGTACATATACGGCTATCCGGGTGGCGCAGCCCTGCATATATACGATGCGCTGTTCAGGCAGGATAAAGTTAAACACATTCTGGTACGGCATGAGCAAGCGGCGGTCCATATGGCCGACGGCTATGCCCGCGCAACAGGAAAACCAGGTACCGTGCTGGTAACCTCCGGTCCTGGAGCCACCAACACAATTACCGGCATTGCCACTGCCTTTATGGATTCCATCCCCATGGTGGTTTTATGTGGCCAGGTTGCATCCACCCTGATAGGTGAAGATGCCTTCCAGGAAACCGACATGATTGGTGTTTCCCGCCCGGTGGTAAAACACAACCTTAGCGTGCGTCACCCAGAGGAAATTCCTGAAGTGATCCGTAAGGCATACTACATTGCAGCGACAGGCCGCCCTGGCCCAGTTGTGGTTGATATCCCTAAAGATATGACTGCACCGAACGAGCGCTTTGAGTATTCCTATCCGAAAAAGGTCAAGCTTCGCTCCTACAATCCCGCCGTTCGTGGTCATGCTGGCCAGATCAAGAAAGCTGTTGACATGTTGATGGCTGCCAAACGTCCAGTTATCTATGCTGGCGGTGGTGTTATTCTGGGCAAGGCTTCGGGCTTGCTGACGGAGTTGACCCGCACTCTTGGTTTTCCGATTACCAACACGTTGATGGGTATAGGTTGTTATCCGGCGACCGACAAACAGCACCTGGGTTGGTTGGGGATGCATGGCACTTACGAAGCCAATATGGCTATGCACCATTCGGATCTGATTCTCTGTGTCGGTGCCCGTTTTGATGACCGGGTAACCAACGCCACCGAGAAGTTCTGTCCGGGAGCTCGGATAATTCATGTCGATATCGATCCGGCGTCGATTTCCAAGACCATTGATGTAGATGTGCCCATTGTTGGTCCTGTGGATGCGGTTCTGAAAGAGATGCTGTCCTTGGTGAAAGAGTCCAAAGAGAAGCCGGATGCTGAGGCCCTGGCATCATGGTGGAAGCAGGTCGAAGAGTGGCGAGCATTCCACGGCATGCGTTATGAGACAAGTCCGGACGTTATTAAGCCGCAAGAAGTGGTTGAGATGCTCTGGAAACTCACCAATGGTGATGCGTACGTAACCTCCGACGTGGGGCAGCATCAGATGTTTGCGGCTCAGTACTACAAGTTCGATAAGCCGAATCGTTGGATCAACTCCGGGGGGCTTGGCACCATGGGGTTTGGTTTGCCTGCGGCGATGGGGGTTAAGCTGACTCATCCGGACGAAGAAGTGCTTTGTTTTACCGGTGAAGGCAGTATCCAGATGAATATTCAGGAATTGTCTACGTGCAAGCAATACGAATTGCCGGTGAAGATTATCAACCTGAACAACCAGGCGTTGGGTATGGTCAAGCAGTGGCAGGACATGAATTATGAGTCCCGTCATTCGCAGTCTTATATGGAGTCCCTGCCAGACTTTATCAAGCTGGCTGAGGCATATGGCCATGTTGGCGTGCGTATTGATCGTAAAGAAGACCTCGAGCCCAAACTCCGGGAAGTTCTGGCGATGAAAGACAAACTGGTGTTTGTGGATATTTATGTTGACCGCTTTGAGCATGTGTACCCGATGCAGGTTGCCCGTGGATCGATGAAAGATATGTGGCTCAGCAAAACGGAGAGGGTGTGATCATGCGTCGAATCATTTCTGTTTTGCTGGAAAACGAACCGGGCGCTTTATCCCGGGTAGTTGGACTGTTCTCGCAACGTAATTACAACATCGAGACTTTGACAGTAGCGCCTACTGAAGATCCCACTTTGTCGCGCTTGACGGTAACCACCTCCGGCTCGGACAAGGTGATCGAGCAGATTACCAAGCAGCTGAATAAGTTGATCGAAGTGGTCAAACTTGTCGATCTGACGGAAGGTCCGCACATTGAGCGTGAGCTTATGCTGGTAAAGCTGAAGGCGACAGGTTCTCAGCGCGCTGAAATCAAACGCACGGTCGATATCTTCCGGGGTCAGATCGTGGATGTGACCAGCTCTGTTTATACCGTCCAGTTGGCGGGCGATAGCAGTAAGCTTGATGGGTTCATTCAGGCTATTGGTACATCGGGGATACTCGAGGTGGTGCGTACCGGGGTGTCTGGTATCGCGCGAGGCGAAAAGGTACTCAGTCTCTGAAGGCTGTCTGAAAAATTCGAAGATCATGGCCTTTAATTGGCCATCACTTATAAAAGTAGAGGTTTATAATGCAGGTTTATTACGATAAGGATTGCGATCTTTCCATCATCCAAGGCAAAAAAGTTGCCATTCTTGGATTTGGTTCTCAGGGCCACGCACATGCGTGCAACCTGAAAGATTCTGGTGTCGACGTGGTTGTTGGTCTGCGTGCGGGCTCTACTTCAATCGCTAAGGCTGAAGCTTACGGCCTGAAAACTAGCGATGTCGCTTCTGCTGTTGCATCTGCAGACGTTGTAATGGTGCTGACTCCGGATGAATTTCAGTCACAGCTGTACCGTGATGAAATTGAACCGAACCTGAAACAGGGCGCTACGCTGGCCTTTGCTCACGGCTTCGCTGTTCACTATAACCAGATCGTTCCTCGTAAAGATCTGGACGTTATCATGATTGCTCCGAAGGCTCCGGGCCATACGGTTCGATCTGAGTTCACCAAAGGTGGTGGTATTCCTGATCTGATCGCGATCTTCCAGGATGCTTCTGGCAATGCCAAGAATGTAGCTTTGTCATACGCCAGCGGCATTGGCGGCGGGCGCACCGGTATCATCGAAACAACCTTTAAAGATGAGACTGAAACAGATCTGTTTGGCGAGCAAGCCGTTCTGTGTGGTGGTGCGGTTGAGTTGGTTAAAGCTGGTTTCGAAACCTTGACCGAAGCGGGCTACGCTCCGGAAATGGCTTACTTTGAGTGTCTGCACGAACTGAAACTGATTGTTGATTTGATGTACGAAGGTGGCATCGCCAACATGAACTACTCCATTTCCAACAATGCTGAGTACGGTGAGTACGTAACCGGTCCGGAAGTGATCAATGAGCAGTCCCGTGAAGCCATGCGTAATGCTCTGAAGCGTATCCAGAGTGGCGAGTACGCCAAGATGTTCATCTCGGAAGGCGCTCTGAACTACCCATCCATGACTGCTCGTCGTCGCCAGAATGCGGCCCACGAGATTGAGACCGTAGGTGAGAAACTGCGCTCTATGATGCCATGGATTACTGCGAATAAAATCGTGGACAAAGAAAAGAACTGATCCGGATTTTCCGATACGGTATGAAAGCGCGGCCCTAGTGGCCGCGTTTTTCGTATATACTCCGCACAAACGCTTTCCGGAGTTGAAGGAATGACAAAAGAAAATAAACCGTTAGAAAACGCTGCCCCCAGAAATGCCGCTGAGCCGGAGATTGAGGCGGGTGAAGTCGTAGAGGAGGAGCTGGTTGAGGGCGCAAAAGTGCGGAGGAAGGGTATCTTCCTGTTGCCTAATGCACTAACGACCGCGTCCCTGTTTTCTGGATTTTACGCGATTGTCTCGGCGTCTAACGGCGTTTTCGACAACGCGGCTATAGCCATTTTTGTATCTATGATTCTGGATGGTCTGGATGGGCGTGTTGCGCGTATGACCAATACCCAAAGTAAATTTGGCGAGGAATACGATAGCCTGGCGGATATGGTGGCTTTTGGTGTGGCGCCCGGTTTAGTTGCGTTCTTCTGGTTGTTGAACGGTATGGATAAGTTGGGTTGGGCGGTTACGTTCATCTATGTCGCGGGTGCCGCCCTTCGTCTTGCGCGCTTCAATACGCAGATAGGCTCGGTCGATAAGAAGTACTTCGTCGGACTGGCGAGTCCGGCAGCAGCGGGGTGCGTTGCCGGCCTGGTGTGGTGCTTCAATACCTACGAGCCGGCGGCATGGCTCACAGTGCTCGCTATGGTGGTGGTCGGCGGAACTGGTGTGTTGATGGTTAGCAATATTTTGTACCGTAGCTTCAAAGACCTGGATTTACGGGGCAGAGTGCCTTTTGCTGCCATTTTGCTGGTTGTGCTGATCTTTGTCGTGATTGCTCTTGATCCTGCTACAGTATTGTTCTCAGCATTTCTTATTTATGCGGCTTCTGGCCCTGTGCGAGCCCTGTTTCGTGGCAAGGGTAAGCGCGTCTGACGCCTGATAATTCCCGCTCAAGTTGCATTGCGCGGGAATTTCTCCAGAAATGTCCGGTCAATATAAACAACCGCAAACTCTGGAGTCTTTCCATGATCATCAAGCAGCGCCCGTCTTGGGCAATTTCTGAATCGGAAGTCACGCCAGAATCCATTTACCTGAACCGCCGGAAATTTATGTCAGGCCTTGCCGTGACGGCTGCAGCTATGGCTATTCCCGGGCTTACTCAGGCTGCAGAAAACCAGGGCAAACCAGCACTGAATTATCGAAAGGTTGTTGATTACTCTACTGACGAAACGGCTACACCCTATAGCGATATCACGCGTTACAACAATTTTTATGAGTTTGGCCCAAGTAAAGAAGATCCTGCGCGTCACGCTGGCCAGATGGTGGTTGATCCTTGGTCTGTGGAGGTTGAAGGTGAATGCGCCCGCCCTGGGCGCTATGCGCTGGAAGATCTTCTGAAACCACACAGCTATCAGGAGCGAATTTACCGGTTGCGCTGTGTTGAGGCCTGGTCAATGGTGATTCCATGGGTGGGGGTTCCTCTTGCTGACATTCTGAAGCAGCTAGAGCCTACTTCAAAAGCAAAATATGTTTATTTCGAAACCCTCCAGAATCCGGAGCAAATGCCCGGTCAGCGGTCTCTTTTCAGTACGATTGATTGGCCGTATCGCGAAGGGTTACGCATGGATGAAGCCATGAATGAATTGTCTTTCCTTGCCGTCGGGCTCTATGGAAAGGAATTGCTTAATCAGAATGGTGCGCCGATTCGGTTGGTGGTTCCCTGGAAATATGGGTTCAAGAGTATTAAGTCCATTGTCAAAATCCGGTTTATGAAAGAGCGGCCTATGACGAGTTGGGAAATGATTGCGCCCGATGAATATGGCTTTTATGCCAATGTGAACCCTGAAGTAGATCATCCTCGCTGGAGCCAAAGTAGGGAACGAAGACTGCCGTCGGGTGTGTTTCGGCCAAACTGGATAGAGACAACAAAATTTAATGGCTACGGAGAGCAAGTTGCGGGCTTGTACAAAGGAATGGATCTGGCGACGTTTTACTGATGCTGAATAAGCCGGGGCGGATGGCTTCAGTGGCACTGCTGAAAGTTGGCGTGTTTAGTGCGTCTTTGATACCGCTTGGAGTATTGGTTCAGCGCATTACGGCAAATGACCTGGGGCCTGATCCCGGGCAGGTAATTACAGAAAGTCTGGGTATCGCCGCATTTCAGTTATTGTTGGCAACATTGACGATTACGCCGTTGCGAAAGCTTACTGGTTGGAATGGGTGGATGCGCTGTAGAAGAATGCTGGGGTTGTTTGCGTTTTTCTATGCGGTGCTGCATGTTCTGGCATTTTTACAGCTCATTCTTGGTTGGGGGGATTTGTGGTCCACCTTCACCAAGCGTCCTTATATTGTGGTAGGTGCTGCCGCAATCTTATTGATGATTCCGCTCACCGTTACTTCAACCAAGAAAATGATGAAGCGCGTCGGTCGATGGTGGAAACCAGTACATCGATTGATTTACGTGTCTGCAGTGTTGGTATGGGTGCATTTTCTCTGGCAGGCAAGAAGTGATGTCACGGAAATGGCTGTTTATGGGGCCTTTTTGTTAATTCTGCTTTCTTTGAGAGCCTATTGGTTTGGCGTCGTGTCACTAGTACCACTGAGAAAAACGTAAAATCGATTAAATGGCGAACTTTTTGGTGATAAGTTGATCGATCGAATAGGTGTAAACCGAAGTTCCTGGGTTTTTGTTGAGGAAGCTGTTGACTCCTCAGCTGGTGTCTGTAGAATGCGCATCTCGCTTGAGGGGCTGGCCACTGGAATTGGTCAGATCTGATGCGATAACTGCTTGAAAGGATTGAAGAAAATGTTTCAAAGATTCTTCAGAAAGCGGTTGACAAGGTAGCGATTCGGTGTAGAATGCGCACCTCGATTTAGCAGTAAGCCGATGAGTTTTTTGGTTGTTTTCGGAGTCGGAAGCGGCGAAAAATAAACGGTTGACAAGGCGGCGAAACGAAGTAGAATGCGCCACCTTGATTGAGCAACGAGACGCTCAAACGCTCTTTAAAAAGTTGACCAAGTAATTCGTGTGGGCGCTGGCCGAGGTATTTCAGATACGAAATATCAGGACAGTGACTCGTCGAAAATTGAGTTTTGTCTTGAGCAA
>NZ_JBFHJO010000046.1:0-20096 GCF_041595835.1 Marinobacter sp.
GGGCTGAAAGTCAGAATATTCAGGGCGTCCTCAACAGCCTTGCCGCGTACTTGGTCAGCGACAAGACGCGCTTTCTGAGCTGAGAGGCGAGCGCCCTTATACTTGGCTGCTACTTCCATTTCTATTACCTCAGGATCAGCGTTTAGCTTTCTTGTCGGCCGCATGACCACGATAAGTACGCGTTGCCGCGAACTCACCCAGTTTATGACCAACCATATCTTCGGTGACATAAACCGGCACGTGCTGCTTGCCGTTGTGGACTGCAATGGTCAGGCCTACCATCTCAGGAAAAATTGTCGACCGGCGGGACCAGGTTTTAATTGGACGCTTGTCGCTTTTCTCCAGAGCTGCCTCGACCTTCTTCAACAGATGCAGGTCTATGAAAGGACCTTTCTTTAAAGAACGTGGCACAGCAATTACCTCTATGTAGTCGTTTACTTGGCCGAACGACGACGTACTATCATCTTATCAGTACGTTTGTTCTTACGAGTCTTATGCCCTTTGGTCGGAACACCCCACGGAGTAACCGGGTGACGTCCACCAGAGGTACGCCCTTCACCACCACCATGTGGGTGGTCAACTGGGTTCATAGCAACACCACGTACTGTTGGACGTTTACCGCGCCAACGTGATGCACCCGCTTTACCAAGCTGCTTAAGACTGTGCTCACTATTGGAAACTTCACCCAACGTTGCGCGACAATCTACAAGCACCTTACGCATTTCACCTGAACGCAGGCGGATAGTGGCATAAGCCCCTTCCCGTGCTACCAACTGTACGGATGCGCCCGCTGAGCGAGCCAGTTGAGCACCTTTGCCAGGCTTGAGTTCGACGCAGTGAATCACTGAACCGACCGGAATATTCCGGAGCGGCAGAGTAGAGCCCACTTTAATCGGCGCGTCGACGCCGGAACGCACAGGATCACCAGCTTTAACACCTTTAGGAGCGATAATGTAACGACGCTCACCATCAGCATATTTCAGCAGTGCAATGTGCGCTGAACGGTTAGGATCATATTCCAGGCGTTCAATGATCGCCGGAATACCATCTTTAGTCCGTTTAAAATCGATAACACGGTAGTGTTGCTTGTGACCACCACCAATGTGACGAGTAGTAATGCGACCATTGTTATTACGGCCACCAGTCCTACTTTGTGCTTCTACCAACGGCTGGTATGGGCGCCCTTTGTGCAAATCCGGGTTGTAAAGCTTTACAACGTGACGGCGTCCGGCAGATGTTGGTTTGGTCTTGACGATCGGCATATTACGACCCCTTTACCTTATTCCACATCCAGAAAATCGATGTCCTGACCTTCTGCCAGCTTAACGTAAGCCTTACGAATGTCATTACGCTTGCCGAACCCGCGGATAGTGCGCTTAAGCTTACCCTTACGGTTCAGAACCTGAACACCTTCTACGGTGACGTTGAACAACTGCTCAACAGCCTTTTTGATCTCGGGCTTGGTTGCATCAGGAGCTACACGAAACACTACCTGACCATGCTCAGCTACGCGAGAAGCTTTCTCTGACACGTGCGGCCCAAGCAGGACCTTATAAATACGTTCCTGATTCATCCCAGCATCTCCTCGATCTTCTTCAGAGCAGGAACAGTGACCACGACTTTCTCGTAAGCAACCAGGCTAACCGGATCCAGACCAGCCACATCACGAACATCAACATGCGGAATGTTGCGGGATGCCAGGTGCAGATTCTGCTCAACGCTTTCAGACAGGATCAGAGCATTTGAAACACCCAGATCCGCCAACTTAGCGGTAAACGCCTTGGTCTTCGGAGTATCGACACTGATCTCGTCAACCACAACAAGACGCTCCTGACGAACCAGCTCAGAAAGAATTGAGCACATGGCCGCACGATACATCTTACGGTTAACTTTCTGTTCAAAATCGCGAGGCTTGGCAGCGAATGTCACGCCACCAGAACGCCAGATCGGGCTACGAATGGTACCAGCACGGGCACGACCAGTACCCTTTTGGCGCCATGGCTTTTTACCGCCACCGCTGACTTCAGAACGTGTTTTCTGAGCCTTGGTACCCTGACGGCCGGCTGCCATATAAGCAGTAACCACCTGATGAACCAGAGCTTCATTAAAATCTTTGGCAAACGCAGCATCGGAAACAGAAATCCCTTTGCCACTACCAGTAATTGTCAATTCCATCGAACCGCTCCTCAGGCTTTGACTGCAGGCTTGATGACAACATCGCCGCCAGTTGCGCCGGGTACGGCACCACTTACCAGCAGCAGGTTGCGCTCGGCATCGACACGGACAATCTTCAGGTTTTGCACAGTAACTTGTGCATTACCCATCTGACCGGCCATCTTTTTACCCTTGAACACCTTACCCGGAGTCTGGTTTTGACCAATGGAACCCGGAGCACGATGAGACAGGGAGTTACCGTGCGTGGCATCCTGCATGGAGAAGTTCCAGCGCTTTACGCCACCCTGGTAGCCCTTACCCTTCGAACGACCAGTAGCATCAACCACCTGACCGTCTTCGAATACAGAGACAGTAAGCTCACCACCAGCGGCCAGCTCTTCACCTTCGCCATCAGCCAAGCGGAACTCCCAGGAACCACGACCAGCCTCAACTCCGGCTTTTGCGTAATGACCTGCTTCCGCCTTGGTAACACGGGAGGAACGACGAGAACCCACGGTCACCTGAACTGCACGGTAGCCGTCGTTTTCGAGAGTTTTGAGTTGGGTAATGCGGTTAGGCTCAACCTCAATTACCGTAACAGGCAGAGCTTGCCCATCTTCCGTAAAAATACGGGTCATACCGGCCTTACGACCGACAACACCAATTGCCATGTTTCACCTCTTAAGTGTACGGGGCTCGCACCCTCTATGGCCTATGACAGTTACACACACCAATACCGAAAGGTATTAGCCGAGGCTGATCTGAACGTCCACACCTGCTGCCAGGTCCAACTTCATCAGAGCATCCACTGTCTTTTCCGTCGGCTCAACAATGTCAAGCAAACGCTTGTGTGTACGAATTTCATACTGATCACGCGCATCTTTATTGACGTGCGGGGATACCAGTATCGTGTACTTTTCCTTCCGCGTCGGCAGAGGGATAGGACCACGAACCTGAGCGCCAGTCCGCTTAGCGGTATCGACGATCTCCTGCGTGGACTGGTCGATCAGACGATAATCAAACGCCTTCAACCGGATTCGAATTTTTTGGCTTTGCATAATGCACCAAACTCCACTCGTAGCAGCTACTAGTTAGCCGACCTTCAAAAAAAGGAGCCGCATTGTATGCATAATACCCAACTGTGTCAACTGCCCAAGGCAGCCAACCCAATCAGGCTAGCGTGCGACTTAAACGGAAAAAGGGGCTGAGAATTTTCAGCCCCTTTTTCCTGATCAACCGAGCATATTACTCAATGATCTTGGCAACAACACCGGCACCAACGGTACGTCCACCTTCACGAATCGCGAAGCGCAGACCATCTTCCATGGCGATCGGAGCAATCAGAGTAACAACCATCTGAACGTTGTCACCCGGCATTACCATTTCAACACCTTCCGGCAGCTCGCAAGATCCAGTCACATCAGTGGTCCGGAAGTAGAACTGCGGACGGTAGCCCTTGAAGAACGGAGTATGACGACCACCTTCTTCTTTGGACAGTACGTACACTTCACACTCAAACTTGGTGTGCGGATGAATGGTACCCGGCTTACACAGCACCTGACCACGCTCAACGTCGTCACGCTTGGTACCACGCAGCAGAACACCTACGTTCTCGCCTGCACGACCTTCGTCGAGCAGCTTACGGAACATCTCAACACCGGTACAGGTAGTCTTGACGGTATCTTTGATACCAACAATCTCAACTTCCTCACCAACCTTGATTACGCCACGCTCTACACGACCGGTCACAACAGTACCACGACCAGAGATAGAGAACACGTCTTCGATCGGCATCAGGAACGGCTGATCGATTGCTCGCTCAGGATCAGGGATATATGCATCAAGAGCTTCTACAAGCTTCTTAACAGCAGTCGTTCCCATCTCATTATCGTCTTTACCTTCCAGAGCCATCAGAGCAGAACCGGTGATGATCGGAGTGTCATCGCCCGGGAAGTCATACATGCTCAGCAGGTCGCGAACTTCCATTTCAACCAGCTCAAGCAGCTCTTCGTCATCAACCATGTCCGCTTTATTCAGGAACACAACGATGTACGGTACACCTACCTGACGAGACAGCAGGATGTGCTCACGAGTCTGCGGCATTGGGCCGTCAGCTGCAGAACACACCAGAATAGCGCCGTCCATCTGAGCCGCACCAGTGATCATGTTCTTAACATAATCGGCGTGACCCGGGCAGTCTACGTGCGCGTAGTGACGAATCGGAGAATCGTACTCAACGTGAGAGGTCGCGATGGTTATACCACGCGCACGCTCTTCCGGTGCGTTATCGATCTGATCGAAAGCACGGCTCTCGCCTGTACCCCAAACTTCGTGACATACACGGGTCAGGGCAGCTGTCAGAGTAGTTTTACCATGGTCAACGTGACCGATGGTGCCCACGTTTACGTGTGGCTTATTACGTTCAAACTTAGCTTTGGACACGGTTACACCTCTTCCTGTTTCTTAAGTCCTGGGGATCAACCCTTTTTAATGATCGCTTCGGCAATGTTCGAAGGAGCTTCCATATAACGAGAGAATTCCATCGCGTAAGACGCCCGACCCTGTGTCGCTGAACGCAGGTCAGTGGCATAACCGAACATTTCCGACAATGGAACTTCTGCACGGATGATCTTGCCCGCAGGGCCGTCATCCATTCCCTGAATCAGGCCGCGACGACGGTTCAAGTCACCGACGACGTCACCCATGTAATCCTCAGGGCTGACAACTTCAACCTTCATGATAGGCTCAAGAAGCGCAGGATTGGCCTCCAGAGCACCTTTCTTCATTGCCATGGAACCAGCAATCTTGAAAGCCATCTCGTTAGAGTCGACATCATGGTAGGAGCCGTCATACAAGGTAGCCTTGATACGCAGCAACGGATAACCTGCCAGACAGCCATTCTGCATCTGCTCGGCAATACCTTGCTGGACGGCCGGGATGTATTCCTTAGGAACAACACCACCAACAATCTCGTTCACAAAGATAAAGTTTTCGCCATCTTCATCATCCAATGGCAGCGGCTCAAACTTGACCTTAACGTGACCATACTGACCGCGACCACCAGATTGACGAACGAACTTACCTTCAACATCAACCGGCTTGCGAATGCACTCACGGTAAGCAACCTGCGGCTTACCAATGTTGGCCTCGACCTTAAATTCACGACGCATACGATCAACAATGATATCCAGGTGAAGCTCACCCATACCGGAGATAATCGTCTGCCCGGACTCTTCGTCGGTGCGAACACGGAACGACGGATCTTCCTGGGCCAACTTACCCAGCGCCACACCCATCTTCTCCTGATCGGCCTTTGACTTAGGCTCTACGGCAACCGAAATCACCGGCTCAGGGAATTCCATTCGCTCCAGAATGATCTTGTGATTTTCATCACACAGAGTATCACCCGTAGTCACACTCTTGAGGCCAATTGCCGCAGCGATATCACCAGCCAACACTTCTTTGATCTCTTCACGATCATTGGCATGCATCTGAACCATACGGCCCACACGCTCTCTTTTACCTTTGACCGAGTTGAAAACAGAGTTTCCGGACTCAAGTTTTCCAGAGTAAACACGGAAGAAAGTCAAAGCACCAACAAAAGGATCGGTCGCGATCTTGAATGCCAAGGCCGCAAAAGGTGCATTGTCATCCACCGGACGAGTCTCTTCAGTACCCTCGTCGTCAACCTCACCACGGATCGCACGAACTTCGTCAGGCGCCGGCAAGTATTCAACAACCGCATCAAGAACCGCTGGAACACCCTTATTCTTGAATGCAGAACCACAACACGCCAGAACGATTTCATTGGCCAAGGTACGAGCACGAAGCCCCGCCTTAATCTCTTCCAGGGTAAGCTCACCACCTTCGAGATACTTGTCCATGTACTCTTCGTTCGCTTCGGCCGCAGCTTCGACCAGCGCCTCACGGTATTGCTGAACCTGGTCAACCATATCCGCAGGAACCTCGTCCTCGCGGTAGGTCATACCCAGATCGTCGTCGCTCCAGTAGATCGCTTTGTTACGCAGCAGATCCACAACGCCCGCAAACTGATCTTCGGCACCGATCGGCAACTGAAGAGGCACAGGAGTAGCACCAAGACGAGCTTTGATCTGCTCAACTACGCGCAGGAAGTCTGCTCCGGCACGGTCCATTTTGTTCACAAAGACCATACGAGGAACTTCATACTTGTTCGCCTGACGCCAAACAGTTTCTGACTGCGGCTCAACACCAGAAGAACCACAGAACACAACCACCGCGCCATCGAGAACTCGCAGAGAACGCTCAACTTCGATAGTGAAGTCAACGTGCCCTGGGGTATCGATGATATTTATGCGATGCTCATCGAACTGCTTGTCCATGCCCTGCCAGAATGTAGTAACAGCAGCGGAGGTGATAGTAATACCACGCTCATGCTCTTGTTCCATCCAGTCAGTGGTAGACGCGCCATCATGGGTCTCACCCATCTTATGACTACGACCAGTGTAATAAAGAATACGCTCGGTCGTTGTGGTCTTGCCCGCATCAACGTGCGCACAGATACCAATGTTTCTGTAACGTTTAATCGGTGTTTTGCGTGCCACTGTATAAACCTCGGCTGATTAGAAACGGAAGTGAGAGAAAGCCTTGTTGGCTTCAGCCATGCGGTGTACGTCTTCACGCTTCTTCACTGCAGAGCCCTTGCTCTCGGCTGCATCAAGAATCTCACCAGCCAGACGTTGAGCCATAGACTTTTCGCCACGCTTCCGCGAGAACTCAACGAGCCAGCGCATAGCCAACGCGTTCTGACGGGAAGGCCGTACTTCTACAGGCACCTGGTAAGTAGCACCACCCACACGACGGGATTTAACCTCAACCATCGGCTGGATGTTTTCCAGGGCCTTCTCGAACATTTCGATCGGCTCTTCTTTAGACTTCTCGGCAACAATCGCCAGAGCACCGTAAACAATGCGCTCTGCTGTTGATTTCTTGCCATGCTCCATCACGTGGTTGATGAATTTCGCAAGACGCGAACTGCCGAACTTAGGATCGGGAATAATTTCCCGCTTTGCTGCAACTCTTCTTCTAGGCATCGATAAGCCCTTATGTTTAAAAGGTCTTCAGGAACCCCTGAGATAGCAAAATGCTACTCAGCCTTACTCTTACCGTTCTGACAAGCAACGATAAAAGACACCCGCAGGCATCAAGACTTGGGTCGTTTTGCACCGTACTTGGAGCGACCCTGCTTACGGTTCTGCACACCCTGGGTGTCCAAAGTACCGCGAACAGTGTGATAGCGCACACCCGGAAGGTCTTTTACCCGACCGCCGCGAATTAGCACAACACTGTGCTCCTGAAGGTTATGACCTTCACCACCAATGTATGAGGAAACCTCGAAGCCGTTGGTCAGACGAACACGGCACACTTTACGAAGTGCTGAGTTCGGCTTCTTCGGCGTTGTGGTGTACACACGAGTACATACACCACGGCGCTGAGGACAGGCCTGAAGAGCAGGAACATCGCTCTTGGCTACCTTGCGTTTACGAGGCTTACGCACCAACTGATTAATCGTTGCCATGTAAGCAAACTCCAAAAAACCATACCAATGAAACTTACCCCCCTGTTACAGGAGGTAAAATTTAAGGGTCGCAAGTTTAAGCCTGCGACCGTGCTCAGTCAAGACGACTGTTCTCTTTTTAACCACCCTTCGGGTAGGTATCTACCCGGAGGGTGGTGCGCTCTTAATCAACTTCCGCGATTAAGTTCTGCGCTCAGAGCTTCTTCAACATCCGCCGCAGTCACACCTTGCTCTTCCAGGTCTTTTCTACGACGACGCGCACTGTGATATGCCAGGCCTGTACCGGCCGGAATCAGTCGACCAACCACAACGTTTTCTTTCAGGCCGCGCAAGTAGTCACGCTTACCAGTGACCGCACCCTCGGTGAGAACCCGAGTTGTTTCCTGGAACGACGCCGCAGAAATGAACGACTCGGTTGCCAACGACGCTTTGGTAATACCCAGCAGCAGACGCTCAAATCTGGCCGGCTCTTTATCAGCCGCAATCGCCTTCTCGTTTTCTTCCAGAACATGGGTGATTTCAACCTGATCACCGGACAACAGTGTTGTGTCGCCAGGATCGGTGATTTCAACCTTGCGCAGCATCTGCCGAACGATAACTTCAATATGCTTATCGTTAATGACAACACCTTGCAGACGGTAAACATCCTGAATTTCATTGGTGATGTATTTCGCCAGCTCCACCACACCCAACAGACGCAAGATGTCATGCGGGTTGGATGGACCGTCAGAAATAACCTCACCTTTTTCGACCGTTTCACCTTCAAATACGTTCATTTGACGGTGCTTCGGAATCAGTACCTCGTAGGCATCATCATCTTTCGGTGTAATCACCAAACGCTTTTTGCCTTTGGTTTCTTTACCAAATGAAACTACGCCGCTGATTTCAGCCAGGATCGCAGACTCTTTCGGGCGACGTGCTTCGAACAAGTCGGCGACTCGCGGCAGACCACCAGTGATGTCTCGTGTCTTCGAGCTTTCCTGAGGAATACGAGCAACAACATCGCCCAGCTCTACCTTAGCGCCATTGGCCATACTCACCAGAGCATTGGCCGGCAGGAAGAAGATGGCGGCACCACCAGCTGGAAGCTGAAGTTCCTCGCCAGCCTCGTCAAGCAACTGAATAGCCGGACGAATGTCTTTACCCGCAGCAGGACGCTCTTTCGGGTCGATAACTTCCATCGTAGACAGGCCGGTCAATTCATCCGCCTGAGTCCGGACAGTAATGCCCTCCTCCATGTTGACGAACTTGGCGATACCTTTCGCTTCCGCGATGATCGGGTGAGTATGCGGATCCCATTTAGCAACGGCCGCACCAGCCTCAACTACTTGCCCATTCTTAACCGACAGCACGGCACCGTATGGCAGCTTATACCACTCACGCTCACGCCCTTGTTCATCAGCAATCGCCAACGCAGAGGAACGAGAGATAACAACCAGTGAACCATCTGTCTTTTCAATAGACTTGAGGTTATGCAGGCGGACAGTACCACCATGCTTAACCTGGATGTTATCAACAGCAGAAGCCCGGCTAGCCGCACCACCAATGTGGAACGTACGCATGGTGAGCTGAGTACCAGGCTCACCGATAGACTGTGCAGCGATAACACCTACAGCCTCACCCACGTTAACCCGGTGACCACGGGCCAGGTCACGACCATAACACTTGGAGCAGATACCGTGGCGCGTCTCACAGGTGATCGCAGATCGAACCCAGATTTCATCAACACCAGCTTGTTCAACCAACTCAACGGTCTTCTCATCAAGCAAGGTACCAGCTTCAACGACTGCATTTTCTTTGTCAGTCGGAGTGAACACGTCACGTGCAGTTACGCGACCAAGAACACGATCGCCCAGCGGCACTACGACATCGCCACCCTCGATGTGAGGCGTCATCAGCAGGCCTTCCTCTGTGCCACAGTCTTCTTCGGTCACAACCAGATCCTGGGACACATCCACCAATCGACGAGTCAGATAACCGGAGTTGGCGGTCTTGAGTGCTGTATCCGCCAACCCTTTACGAGCCCCGTGTGTTGAGATGAAGTACTGCAGTACGTTCAGGCCCTCACGGAAGTTGGCTGTAATCGGCGTTTCAATGATCGAGCCATCAGGCTTGGCCATCAAACCCCGCATGCCAGACAACTGACGAATCTGGGCCGCAGAACCCCGCGCACCGGAATCAGCCATCATGTACACGGAGTTGAATGATTCCTGCATCAGCTCCTGACCATCTTCACCCTTGACGTGCTGACCATCTGCGTCGAGAACGTGCTCTTTAGACAGGCGCTCCATCATCGCTTTGGACACTTTATCGTTAGCACGGGACCAGATATCGATAACCTTGTTGTACTTCTCACCCTGAGTCAGCAGACCAGACGCGTACTGGTTTTCAATATCTTTTACTTCATCAGATGCTGCATCAACCAGCTCGTACTTCTCGGGAGGAATCTCAAAATCGTTAAAACAAATCGAGATACCTGAGCGGGTTGCATAGTGATACCCCATGTACATAAGCTGGTCAGCAAAGATAACGGTATCTTTGAGGCCCGCATCACGATAGCAGGTGTTGATCAGATTGGAGATCGCCTTCTTAACCATCGGCCGGTTGATAATGTCGAACGGAAGGCCGTCAGGCACGATATCAAACAGCAGCGCACGACCAACTGTCGTGTCTACGATACGATATGCCTCAGTCCTGGCGCCATCTTCTGAGATAGCCACTTCTTTAACCCGGACTTTCACTTTGGCCTGAAGATCAACCTTACCAGCGCCATAGGCACGGTGGGCTTCTTTGACATCAGCAAAAACGATACCTTCACCAAGTGCCGCATGGCGCTCACGCGTCATGTAGTACAAGCCAAGTACAACATCCTGCGACGGTACAATGATCGGCTCGCCATTTGCGGGAGACAGCACGTTATTCGTGGACATCATTAATGCCCGGGCTTCAAGCTGAGCTTCCAGAGTCAACGGTACATGAACCGCCATCTGGTCACCATCAAAGTCAGCGTTGTAGGCGGCACAAACCAATGGGTGCAGCTGAATCGCTTTACCTTCGATCAATATTGGTTCGAACGCCTGAATACCCAAACGGTGCAGAGTTGGGGCCCGGTTCAGAAGGATCGGATGCTCGCGAATAACCTCATCCAGGATATCCCAGACCACGCCCTCTTCTCGCTCAACCATTTTCTTGGCAGCTTTAATCGTCGTGGCCAGCCCGCGGTGCTCAAGCTTAGAAAAAATAAACGGCTTGAACAGCTCAAGAGCCATCTTCTTGGGAAGACCGCACTGGTGCAAGCGCAGGTAAGGTCCAACTACAATGACCGAACGGCCTGAATAGTCAACACGCTTACCAAGCAGGTTCTGACGAAAACGACCTTGTTTACCTTTGATCATGTCAGCCAGAGACTTCAGCGGACGCTTGTTTGTACCCGTGATGGCACGGCCGCGACGGCCGTTATCCAGAAGGGCATCAACAGCTTCCTGAAGCATACGTTTCTCATTGCGCACGATAATATCCGGAGCATTCAGCTCCAGCAGGCGCTTGAGACGGTTATTACGGTTGATCACACGACGATAAAGATCGTTCAGATCAGACGTCGCAAACCGACCCCCATCCAGCGGTACCAACGGACGCAGATCCGGCGGCAATACTGGCAACACAGTCATAACCATGTCACCCGGTTTGTTACCCGAGAACAGGAAAGCCTCAAGAATCTTCAGACGCTTGCTGAATTTCTTAATTTTGGTCTCTGAATTAGTCTGAGGAATCTCTTCCCGCAACCGGTCGACTTCGGCTTGCAAGTCGATATCTTGCAGCAATTCTTTGATGGCTTCGGCACCCATGCGGGCATCGAATTCGTCACCAAACTCTTCAAGGGCCTCGTAATATTGCTCATCATTGAGCAGCTGCCCCTTCTCGAGCGTCGTCATACCAGGATCGATAACAATGAAGCTCTCAAAATACAACACCCGCTCAATATCGCGCAGAGTCATATCCAGCATCAGGCCAATACGGGATGGCAGAGACTTCAGGAACCAAATGTGAGCGACCGGGCTGGCCAGCTCAATATGGCCCATGCGCTCACGACGAACGCTTGCGAGGGCGACTTCAACTCCGCACTTCTCGCAGATAACACCGCGATGCTTGAGGCGCTTGTACTTACCGCACAGGCACTCGTAATCCTTGATCGGGCCGAAGATCTTGGCACAAAAAAGACCGTCACGCTCCGGCTTGAAGGTACGGTAGTTAATGGTCTCAGGCTTTTTCACTTCGCCGAAAGACCAGGAGCGAATCATATCGGGTGACGCCAACCCTATACGGATGGCATCAAATTCCTTGCTTTGATTCTGGCTCTTGAGAAGATTCAGTAAATCTTTCATCAGTAAAAGCTCCGGATGGCGTTAATCTCGGGCGGGCACGAAAAGTGCCCGCTCACGCTGCCAAAAAACTATTCGGCTCACTCGGATTCCAGCTCGATGTCGATACCCAACGAGCGGATTTCCTTGACAAGAACGTTGAAGGATTCGGGCATACCCGGCTCCATGCGATGATCTCCATCGACAATATTCTTGTACATTTTGGTCCGGCCGTTGACGTCATCAGACTTAACGGTAAGCATTTCCTGCAGGGTGTAGGCGGCACCGTATGCCTCCAACGCCCAGACTTCCATCTCACCGAAACGCTGTCCACCGAACTGCGCCTTACCACCCAATGGCTGTTGGGTAACCAGGCTGTAAGAACCGGTCGAACGGGCGTGCATCTTATCGTCAATCAGGTGGTTGAGCTTGAGAATGTACATATAACCAACCGTAACAGGGCGATCAAAAGCATCACCTGTACGGCCGTCATACAACTTCGTCTGCCCTGTAGTATCCAGGCCAGCCAACTCAAGCATCCGCTTCACCTCGGCTTCCTCAGCACCATCGAATACCGGTGTTGCCATTGGAACGCCGCCTCGCAGATTATTACAAAGCTCAACGATTTCCTTGTCGGTCAGGCTATCAAGGTCAACTTTAAACACCTCATCCGAGTGATTATAGATCTCGTCCAGAAGCTTACGAAGTTCAGCGACTTTACGCTGCTCATCAAGCATTCGGCCAATCCGCTCACCCAAACCTTTGGCTGCTGCACCCAGATGGGTTTCAAGCACCTGACCAACGTTCATACGCGACGGTACACCCAGCGGGTTAAGAACGATATCGACGGTATTGCCAAACTCGTCGTAAGGCATGTCTTCAATCGGCATAACCGCTGAAATAACACCTTTGTTACCGTGACGACCGGCCATTTTGTCACCAGGCTGGATGCGACGCTTAATTGCCAGGTAAACCTTAACAATTTTGAGCACACCAGGAGCCAGATCATCGCCCTGCTGAAGCTTGCCTTTCTTGTCGTCAAAACGAGCTTCGTGCTCTTTTTTACGCTCTTCCAGGCCTTGTTCGGATTTCTCCAACAGCTCGTTCAGAGACTCATCTTTCATCCGCAACTTGAACCAGTCAGAGCGCGGAAGTTCAGACAAATAGGCCTCATCCAGCTTAGCACCCTTCTTAAGACCCGGGCCGCTAATAACTTCCTGGCCTTTCAGACCGACCATCAGACGCTCGAACGTAGCACCTTCAACAATACGGTACTCATCCTTCAGATCTTTCCGGTACTTATCCAACTGTTCCTTTTCGATAGCCTGTGCCCGGGAATCTTTTTCGATGCCATCACGGGTGAACACCTGCACATCGATAACCGTACCACGGGTACCAGTCGGAACACGCTGAGAGGTGTCTTTAACATCTGACGCTTTCTCACCAAAGATAGCACGCAACAATTTCTCTTCCGGTGTGAGCTGGGTTTCACCCTTCGGTGTCACCTTGCCCACGAGAATATCGCCAGGCCCTACTTCTGCACCAATGTAGACGATCCCGGATTCATCCAGTTTGGCCAGTGCGCTTTCACCCACGTTCGGGATGTCCGCAGTGATTTCCTCACTACCCAACTTGGTATCACGAGCCACACAGGTCAACTCCTGAATGTGGATAGTGGTCAGGCGATCTTCCTGAACCACTTTCTCGGAGATGAGGATGGAATCCTCAAAGTTGTATCCGTTCCACGGCATGAATGCGATGCGCATGTTCTGGCCGAGAGCCAGCTCACCCAAATCGACAGACGGACCATCTGCAAGTACATCACCACGGGCTATTTCATCACCCTGACGCACGATCGAGCGCTGGTTTATGCAGGTATTCTGGTTCGAGCGGGTATATTTGGTGAGGTTATAAATATCCACACCAGCATCACCAGCCTCAGTCTCACTCTGGTTAACACGCACAACGATACGCGCCGCGTCAACGCTCTCAATCACACCACCACGGCGAGCAGTTACACAAACACCGGAGTCTTGTGCAACGGTACGCTCAACACCAGTACCTACCAGAGGAACCTGGGAGATCAGCGTCGGAACCGCCTGACGTTGCATGTTCGCACCCATCAACGCCCGGTTAGCATCGTCGTGCTCCAGGAAGGGGATCAGAGACGCAGCGACAGATACAACCTGGCGCGGCGATACGTCCATGAAATTAACCGCTTCTGGCGGAGCAACGGTAAATTCGTTTTGATGACGAACAGTAACCAACTCGTCGGTCAAACGTTTGTCTTCATCGGTCGCAGCACTTGCCTGAGCGATGATGTAGTTACTTTCCTCAATAGCGGAAAGATATACCAGCTCGTCAGTAACAACACCGTCAACCACCTTCCTGTACGGGCTTTCCAGGAAGCCGTAGGAATTAGCTCGGGCATAGGTGGCCAAAGAGTTGATCAGACCAATGTTCGGACCTTCCGGGGTTTCGATCGGGCACACACGACCGTAGTGAGTCGGGTGAACATCTCGAACCTCAAAACCGGCACGCTCACGTGTCAGACCACCCGGGCCCAACGCGGAGATACGACGTTTATGAGTTACCTCAGACAGCGGGTTGTTTTGGTCCATGAACTGGGACAGCTGGCTAGAGCCAAAAAACTCTTTAACAGCAGCCGCAACAGGTTTGGCGTTGATGAGATCCTGAGGCATCAGGCCTTCACTTTCAGCCAGACTCAAACGCTCACGAACAGCCCGTTCTACACGAACGAGACCAACCCGGAACTGGTTCTCAGCCATTTCGCCGACACAGCGAACACGACGGTTGCCCAGGTTATCGATATCATCAACCTGACCCTGACCATTACGAATCGCAATCAACGTCTTGAGAACGTCAATAATGTCTTCGTGTGTCAGAATACCTTCGCCAGTGCTTTCTTCGCGACCAAGACGGCGGTTCAGCTTCATCCGGCCAACAGCTGACAAGTCATAGCGCTCTGCAGAGAAGAACAGGTTGTTAAACAGATTCTCCGCAGATTCCTTTGTTGGCGGCTCGCCAGGGCGCATCATGCGGTAGATTTCAACCAGTGCTTCCAGCGGTGTCCGGGTCGGATCGACACGCAGGGTGTCAGACATGAACGGACCACAGTCAAGATCGTTGGTGTACAGCGTTTCTATTTCTTTAACACCGGCATCGAGGATCTTGTCCACCACCTCTTCTGTCAGTTCGGTGTTACATTCAACGAGCACTTCGCCTGTGGACTCGTCAATCATATCCTTGGCGAGAACCCGCCCGTAAAGGTATTCCGTTGGAACTTCCAGCTCAGTAATACCTGCTTTTTCAAGCTGTTTGATATGACGAGCAGTAATTCGACGACCTTCCTCAGCAATGACATTACCTTCTTTATCTTTGATATCGAAGGTGGCTATATCACCACGCAGACGGCTTGGAACCAGTTCGAGCTTGCAGACATCTTTACCCACGGAGAACTTGCTGGTCTCGAAGAACATCGCCAGCATTTGCTCCGAGGTATAGCCGAGAGCCCGCAGCAGAATAGATGCCGGCAGCTTACGACGACGGTCAATACGAACGAAAACGGAATCTTTTGGATCGAATTCGAAGTCAAGCCATGAACCACGGTAAGGAATCACCCGAGCTGAATACAACAGCTTGCCGGACGAATGGGTTTTACCCTTGTCGTGATCAAAGAATACACCTGGCGACCGGTGCAGCTGGGAAACAATTACACGTTCAGTACCGTTAATAACAAAGGTACCGTTCTCGGTCATCAGGGGCATTTCGCCCATGTAGACCTCTTGTTCTTTTATGTCTTTGATCGCCTTGTTCGACGATTCTCTGTCATAAATAATCAAGCGGACTTTCACCCGCAGCGGCGCGGCGTATGTCACGCCCCGGAGCTGGCATTCCTTGACGTCAAATACCGGCTCACCGATCCGATAGCTCACATATTCGAGCGCGGCGTTGCCAGAATAGCTGACAATCGGGAATACGGATTTGAACGCCGCATGAAGACCGGTTTCCCGACGGTCTTCAGGTGCCGCTTCCATTTGTAGGTAGTCCCGGAAAGAATCTAGCTGAATAGACAGCAAATAGGGGACGTCCATCACGGATGGCAATTTACTAAAGTCTTTGCGAATCCGTTTTTTTTCAGTGTAGGAGTAAGTCATCTGCATTCCCCAGCTTTAGACCTGATACCTGGTATCAAGAAGCAATCATGTGTTCTGCTTCGGGGCCGAGTTGCTCGGCATATCGCGCCGTCTTGAACAAGACTCTGGCTGTAGGTTATAGAACTGACATCAACCTGCAATTGCACACCAGACTCTATAGCATATACAACACAAAAAGGCCGGTGGCACATAGCCACCAGCCCATCCGCACTTAACGTGCGGTGTCGATCAACAACCGACTATTACTTAAGCTCAACAGAAGCGCCTGCTTCCTCAAGCTTCTTCTTGGCTTCTTCAGCCTCGTCCTTGCTTGCGCCTTCCTTAATAGTAGAAGGTGCACCGTCAACCATTTCTTTCGCTTCTTTCAGGCCAAGACCTGTCAGTTCACGAACAGCCTTGATGACGTTAACTTTCTTCTCGCCAGGACCGGTCAGAACAACGTCAAACTCAGTTTTCTCTTCAGCAGCTTCGCCACCGGCGGCAGCTGCAGGAGCAGCAGCAACAGCTGCAGCAGCTGAAACGTTGAACTTCTCTTCCATAGCTTCAACCAGCGCAACAACATCCATTACGCTCATTTCAGCAATTGCATTCAAAATATCGTCTTTAGACAGAGCCATGACTTTCTCCCAAAATATAAAAAATGGTGTTCAACAGAATCAAGCAGCGTCTTGCTTCTGATCTCGGACTGCAGCTACGACACGTGTAATTCTTCCCGGAATATCGTTCAGAGTACGTACGAGCTTGGTAACTGGTGCCTGTGTAACAATGGCCAGCTTCGTCAACGCTTCGTGCAGCGTCGGCAGAGTAGCCAGGCGATCGATTTGGTCCGCACCCATCAGCTCACCGCCGACGGCCAGGGCCTTAATTTCGAAAGCCTCATTCTCTTTGGCAAAATCCTTCAGCAGGCGCGCAGCGGCACCCGGATCTTCCATTGAGAAAGCCAGAATGGTCGGGCCAACCAGCGCAGAATCGATGCACTCAAACTCAGTACCTTTAATTGCAATCTTCGCCAGATTGTTGCGAACAACTTTCAGGCGAACATTCTCGGTACGAGCTTTGGCACGAAGCGCTGTCATGTCACCAGAGGTGACACCACGGTAGTCAGCCAAAACCACAGACAGAGCAGTACCAGCAGTCTCGTTGACTTCAGCGACGATCGCTTTCTTGTCTTCGAGTCTAATTGCCACTGGATTTCTCCTCGATTTCGCCGGGACAACCCCGGCAAACCCATCATTGCCCCAAATGGGGCGCCTAACGGTGTTTGGGTTCAGAGAGAACGTCGTCACACCGTCTGCGCAGGCGTTGCTTTAACCTTTACGGCCCTTGCGAACAAGGGCCTCGGGGGCCTGCGGTCTTTGACAGCCTCGGCTTCCGCCTAGACTACAAAGTAACCATCAATCAGAGGCTCAAAGTACCCTGATCAATAGTCAGGCCAGGACCCATTGTCGACGAGATAGTGATCTTCTTCAGATACACACCTTTAGACGACGCAGGTTTGGCCTTTTTCAGATCTGCAATCAAAGCTTCAAGGTTTTCCTTGATGCTCTGTGCAGAAAACTCAACATTACCCAGCGGAGCATGGATGATGCCGTTTTTGTCTGTACGGTAGCGAACCTGACCAGCTTTGGCATTTTTAACCGCAGTTTCTACGTCAGCAGTTACAGTACCAACTTTCGGGTTCGGCATCAGACCACGGGGCCCCAGAATCTGACCCAACTGACCGACAACACGCATGGCGTCCGGAGTTGCAATAACCACGTCAAAATCCATGTTGCCTTTTTTAACTTCTTCAGCCAGCTCATCCATGCCAACGATGTCTGCACCAGCAGCTGTCGCTTTCTCGGCATTCGCGCCCTGAGTGAACACAGCAACACGTACAGTTTTACCTGTGCCGTGAGGAAGGACTGTACTGCTACGAACAACCTGATCCGATTTACGAGCGTCAACGCCCAGGTTCACCGCAACATCAAGCGACTCCTGAAACTTTACTGTTTGGCCAACTTCAGCCAACAGAGCAACCGCCTCATCTACGGAGTATGCGCGCGTAGAGTCTACTTTTTCGGCGATCAGCTTTTTACGCTTGGTCAACTTTGCCATCTTACAGACCCTCCACAGTCAGGCCCATACTGCGGGCAGTACCAGCGATCGTACGAACTGCCGCATCCAGATCCGCAGCAGTCATGTCCGGCTCTTTGGTCTTGGCAATTTCTTCCAGCTGAGCACGAGTGACCGATCCCACTTTGTCCGTATTCGGACGACCGGAACCACTCTTCACACCCGCGGCTTTCTTCAGTAGAACGGCGGCTGGCGGAGTTTTGGTTACAAACGTAAAGCTGCGATCACTGTACACAGTAATAACAGTAGGAATCGGCAGACCTGGCTCAACACCTTGAGTCTTGGCGTTGAACGCCTTGCAGAATTCCATGATATTTACGCCACGCTGACCCAATGCAGGGCCAACTGGGGGGCTTGGGTTGGCCTGACCGGCAGCAACCTGAAGCTTAATATAGGCTTCAATCTTCTTTGCCATGATAGCTCTCCTATGGGTTCAAACGCCTTTCGGCTCCCCTCTGATTACATCTGCTCAAAGCAGACACAAAAAGCCCGCGTCGCCGTAGCGCGCGAGCTATAACTTTTCAGACCGCCTTTAATCCTTCTCGACCTGACCAAACTCCAGCTCCACCGGAGTTGAACGACCAAAAATAAGGACAGCGACCTTCACACGACTCTTATCGTAATCGACTTCTTCCACCACGCCATTAAAGTCAGCGAACGGACCTTCGACGACACGAACAACCTCGCCAGGCTCGAAAAGGGTTTTCGGCTTCGGCTTATCAGCCCCACTTTCCACGCGACGCAGAATCGCTTCCGCCTCACGCTCCGTAATAGGGGCCGGCTTATCTTTTGTACCACCAATAAAGCCAAGAACACGCGGAGTGTTCTTTACAAGGTGCCACGAAGCATCATCCATTTCCATTTGAACTAATACGTAGCCAGGATAAAACTTGCGCTCACTTTTGCGCTTTTTCCCGTCACGCATTTCAACGACTTCCTCGGTCGGAACCAGGATATCGCCAAACTTGTCTTCCATGCTTTCCAGAGCAATACGCTCTTTAAGAGTGCGCATCACATGCTTTTCAAAGCCAGAATACGCATGAACAACGTACCAGCGCTTAGCCATTGACACTCCTGTTAACCGATAAAGCCGGCGACAAGCCAACTGATCAGCGAGTCCATACCCCACAAAATCAAAGACACAACCAGCACAAAGACAACAACAATAACTGTTGTCTGGACCAGTTCAGGCCTAGTGGGCCACACCACTTTCCGGATCTCTACGCGTGCTTCCTTGAGCAAAGTCGCAAAACGGCGACCACGGTCGGTCTGAAGCGCCACAAAAGCAGCAACTGCACCCAACACCACGAGAGCCAAAACCCGGTAAAGCACGGACTCGGCACTGAAATACTGATTACCGACAACACCGACGGCAATCAAAACGAAAACAACCAGCCACTTCACGATGTCGAAACGGCTGGCTGACTGAACGGCTTTTGACTCCATAGGAATCAGCTTATGTATCTGGATGTTAAAAAATGGCAGGCCAGGAGGGAATCGAACCCCCAACCTGCGGTTTTGGAGACCGCTGCTCTGCCAATTGAGCTACTGGCCTGCACCGAAACAACTCAGTGCAACAACAAATGAGTAACCCGAAGGTTACTCGATAATCTTAGCAACAACACCGGCACCAACGGTACGTCCACCTTCACGAATCGCGAAGCGCAGACCATCTTCCATGGCGATCGGAGCAATCAGAGTAACAACCATCTGAACGTTGTCACCCGGCATTAC
>NZ_JBFHJO010000047.1:0-20005 GCF_041595835.1 Marinobacter sp.
ATTGCGATGGTCTTTGTGATTGTGTTGTTTATTTTGATAGTGTTGACACTCTCAGTCTGGCGGCTGTTGGATCAGCGCGCTGACCTTAACGCTATGCATGATCTTGCCGTCAACCAACCTGAACAACCTCCTAACTTCACCGCCGATATGATCGCTCATCTACCTGAACCGGCACGCCGCTATTTTCTGTACACGATTAAACAGGGCACTCCGCTCTCTGAGGTCGCCAGCATCGCCATGGTCGGGCGTTTCGGTATGGGCAGCAGGGACAAACCCAACTATCTGGATTTTGCGGCAACTCAGGTCTTGGCCATGCCTGCCGGATTCGTCTGGAAAATGCGTGCGCGGCGTGGCCTGATGAGATTGTCTGGGTCTGACAGCGAGAGGTGGACGCGGTTCTGGCTAATGGGTTTGCTGCCAATCGCGCGCTTGGGCGGGGATAGGGACCATACACGTTCTGCGTTTGGCCGCTATGTAGCCGAAGCCATCTTCTGGACACCTGCGGCGGTGTTGCCCCGCCCTGGAATTGTCTGGGATAGCCTGGATACTGATCGCGCCCGGGTCACCGTACACTATCAGGGCCTTTCACAGTCGGTAGACCTGACTGTAGGAGCGGATGGTCAGCCGATACAGGTCAGGTTTGAGCGATGGAGCAATGCAAATCCGGAAAAGCGGCACCGGCTGCAACCGTTCGGCGGTTATCTCTCAGAATTCCAGTACTTCGGCGGGTTTCGCCTGCCTACTCACGTGGAAGCCGGAAATCACTTTGGCACGGATCAATATTTCCCATTTTTCGTGACGGATGTGACCGCTGTCGAGTTCCCCCATGAATGATTCCGGCCATCGATTTATCGACCTTCGGCAATGGGTTATCTCCCACCCGCTACTGGCTTTTCCGCTTTTTTACCTTGGCTGGGCCTACCTTTTCTGGGTGCCGGTGTTGTTGTCAGATGAGTCGGTGTGGGTGTTTCCGAACCTGTTGTGGTTCCTGATCGGGGGCGCCAGCCCGCTGTTGGCAGGGCTTGTGTTAGCGGCACTGACAGGCGGTAAGGCGCAGGTTCTTGACCTGGCGCGCCGGCTGGGTGACTGGCGACGCATTCCCGGCCGGTGGTGGTTGGTGATTCTGCTTTTCTGGCTATGCCTGGATCTGGCCATGGCTGGCATGGCGCTTTGGCTGGGCATCACCGATTCGCCGCTCGATGTAAACACCTCCCTGTTTCTCAATCCGGGTATGTTGCTGTTTCTCCTTCTCCTGTCGTTCGTATTTCCGGCCATCGAGGAAATAGGCTTGCGGGGATACTATCTGGATACCCTGCAACAGCACTTCGGCCCAACAACGGCGGGCCTGGTAAACGGCACAGTGTGGGCTATCTGGCACGCACCGTTTGTGTGGTTCCCCGGCTATTACGCCAATACCACTTTTAACCCGGAGCTATACTGGTGGCTGCCTATGATCGTCTGCCAGACTCTATTGATTGTGCAGGTCTACAACCGGGCTGATCGTAGTATTCTGGCGGTGTTGATCTTCCACGGTATGATGAACTTTACCGGTGAGTGGCTTCGCATCTCACCAGACATGTACCCTTTTATGTTGATCGGCAATCTCCTGGCTGCTGTTCTTCTGGTTCTCTGGTGGAATAGAAAGAAGGTCTGACCGATGTCCTGGATGGTAATGCTCACACAGGTTATTCTACCACTGGCGCTGCTGGCCTGGATGGCGATTTACCCAGCGGCGGGATGGCTTGCGTGGGGGCTCCAGCTTGTCTCGGTAACGTCGGTTCTGCTGGGTATTGGCCTTGTGTTGCTGTGGGCTGTGCCGCCGTTTTGGACACCTTATGCCTACGGTCTGTTACTGATCCTTATCGTGGCCACTCACCTGTTCCGAAAAGGTACCCCCGGTCCCGGGCTATGGCGGGCGTCAGCGGCTAGCTCTGTCATAATTCTGATGGTGGCAGCGCTGGGCTTGTTTGGCGGCTACCTGGCGTGGTACGCAATGAAGGGGCGAGTGCTGCCCGGGGAAACCGTGGTCAACATAGCCCCTCCCTTTCCTCCGGGGCACTACCTCATTGCCCACGGAGGGAGCACGCCGATGATCAATGCGCACCTCAAAACCCTGAACCCGGCAGTCGAGCGCTTTGGCCCCTGGCGCGGTCAGAGCAAGGCCCTGGATATCTTCCGGATTACCCCTCTGGGGTTTCATAAGGATGGCTGGCAGCCAACAGACCCGGCCAGATACACAACCTTTGGCGTGCCGGTTCTCTCGCCATGCAGCGGCGAAGTGGCCCTGTCAGTTGATGGCATCAAAGATATGCCGGTTCCCGAAATGGACCGCGATCATATGACTGGCAATTATGTCGCTATCGATTGCGGAGACTTTTTCGTGATCCTTGCGCATTTACGGCAAGGAAGCACCGTCGTAGTGACCGGGGATAGGTTAAAAACCGGTGACGTCTTGGGACAGATGGGCAACTCAGGGAACAGCTCGGAACCGCACTTGCACGTTCATGCTCAACGAGGGCTGCCAGCAGAAGTTCCTTTGGCCGGCGATCCGATATGGCTCACCATCAATAATCGATTTCTGGCGCGCAACGACATACTACACCTTGCTCAGTAAGACAAAAAGGAACGTGTGGAACCATTCCTGAGAATCGTTCCACTCGAAACTGGAAAATCCGGCATGATAGAGTCCTGAGTCAGAGACAAATGCCGATATCAGGGCGATGTAAAAGGCCCGCTTTGAGAACAAAGCGCAGGCGTTACGCCCGAATCTGAATGTTCGCTTTGCGACCTTTTCGATCATGGTAGATATTTCCACTTAAAACCTCGTTTATGGTGAAAATATTACCGCCCAGCCCCCAGCCCACCGGAGAAAAAAAGAAGAGAAAAAAAAGAATAGGAATACGGGTGCTTTGAGCGGGTCGGCACCGGTGGAGGAGGTAGCGCCTTTCGCACGGGGAAAGAGCCTTCACGACCGGATTGTGACATGGAGTGATAATTGCTGGGTACAAGGTGTTTTATGACTCTTGGGTAGCTGGGAATATATTTTATGGCACACAGAACCTTGCTCGGCATGATCACCCCTTCTTCGAATACCGTTCTTGAGCCGATTGTCGCAAGTGCAAAGTTACTTGCCGATGCGCTTCCATCGTCCATCTCCTGGAATGGGACATCGGCAAGCTGGCTGGGATTTGAACGGGATAAAACACTGTGTCTTGCGATCGAGTCAGAAACTGGTGTTCCAGCTACATCAAGCGTGCTTGCCCTTAATGAACTTATAAAGAAAAACAACATTGAGCGGATTGCGCTGGTTACACCTTATCTGGGAGATGTTCAGAACAAGATTATTGAGAATTATCACTCGATGGGGGTTCATTGTGTTGCTGAAGTTCATTTCGAAGAGCGGGATAACTATGCTTTTTCAGAATTCAGCGAGGCTGATATTGAGCACGCCATCCGTGACCTGGCAAACAGTAAACCACAGGCAATAATCGTTCTTTGTACCAATCTTCGAGCGGCCCGTCTGGTAGCACGACTCGAGGAAGACATTGGTATTCCAATCTATGACTCTATCGCGGCTGTCGTCTGGAAGGCGCTACGACTCTCTGGTGTCAGGACCGATACCTTGGCGGCGGACTGGGGCAGCATATTCAGGCAACAAGATTCATAACACGAGCACATATGATTGCATTATTCGCAACGGTACCCTTGTTACGGCATCCATCCTTGAATAGGGCTATTGACTGGCCTGTCCCTGCCAGATGTCATCGCGGGGCAGGTTTACAAACGTGCCGGAAAGACATCCGGAGCAAGTGGATGGCGCTGGCAGCGTTCGTAAATGCGCTCGTAGGCGTCGCTCAGTCGGCCAACGGATTCCTCAGAAAGGCGAATGTGGGGTTCCAGTTCGCGGTGGGCTTGGTGAATGTCGTTAATAATACCGGCCTCATCAATTCTGGTCAGCTCGCCTTTGTCCATGACTTTTTCGCCGTCAACAAAGATGTAGTCGATACCACGTCCTGATTGGGAGTAAACAAGTTGCCGAACAGGATCATTCATTGGTGTGAAGGCAATATCGTCAAGACGGTAAAGCACCAGATCGGCTTTCATGCCTTCCTCAAGATACCCCAGATCATTTCTTCCAAGCGCCTGGGCTCCGCCCTGAGTTGCGGCTTTCCAGGCTTCGTTAGCGCCAATCCATCGTTGGTAGCTGTCGCCCCGAAGTTTCTGCACCTGGGCGGTATTGTAAAGCACTCTTAGCATGTCGACCCCCTCAATGGAGCCGCAGCCGTCACTGCCAAGAGCAACGTTGATGCCGGCATCCAGCATTTCCCGCATGGGCATCAATCCGCTGCCAAGTTTGAAATTGCTGGAAGGGTTATGCTGCACCGAGACGCCTCTCTCTGCCATGATCTGAAGTTCTCTCGGCGTAACCCAGACACCATGAATAATACTGGTTCCTGGTTTGAGAAAACCAATGCGATCAAGGTATTCAATCATGGTTGATCCATAAAACTCGTAGCCGGTAATTACCTGCATCCGGGTTTCCTGAACATGAATCATCACTGGAATCTGCAGCTCATCTGCCATCGAACGGACTGTTTTCAGGAACCCCTCGGTACAGCGTTGTGGTGCAGAGGGGGCGGCTATATAGGCAACGCGGTTGTTATCCGGATGATGCTTAATGGCAAGATCCCTTGCGAAAGCGATCAAATCTTCGGCAGAGGTTGATGCGGTGCTGTCGAGTTCTGCAAGAAGGTCTGGTGGCAATTCTTCATCAACGAAGGGAACGCCGCGGAAAAAAGGTTTATCAAATAGTGTAATGCCGACGTAGGCCCGAATGCCGATGTCTTCGTAGGCCTGGTAGGCTGCTTCTACCAGCTCCGGATCGAGTCGCGGGCTGGCGTTAAGGTCATCCACTAAGGTTGTCGCGCCGGTTCTTAAGGCTTCGATGGCACTGATCATCGTACGAAGATAAACCTGGCGCGGAGTCACAGGAAGTGGCTGCAACGGTCTGACGAAGTTCATCCACAGCTCTAGCGGCAGATTGTCGTAACGGCCCTTGTGAAAGTTTTCATGACTGTGGTGGTGGCCGTTCACCATGCCTGGCGCAGCAAGGTGGTTGCTGACATCAATGATTTCACCTTCAGCGCTGGCCGGATCGGACGGCTGAATCTTATGAATCAGGTCTCCTTTGATGACAATGTCCACGGGGGCGTGGCTGACAGGCCCTCCGCGCCCCAAAATTGCTCTGCAACCGGTGAGTGTTATGGTGTTCATGGTTGCATCGGCCCAGCCCAGCGATTCATTCCCACGTCACGCGCCGTTGCCTTGAGATACATTTCCCGATAGTAGGGGGCTAGACGATCAGCCGATTCGGTCATTTCCTGAAGTTGGCGCTCAAGCTGATCTGCATATCCTCGTACCTTCTTGCGAAGAGCGGGTTCATCAACCGTCAGAATTTCTCCGTCTTCCACGACAATTTTGCCATCGACGATGGTCATTTTCAGGGACGCACCATTTTCACAAAACACCAGGGCACGCTTCAGGTTGTGCAACGGCGTAAATGGCAGTGTGTCCAGGTCTATCAGCAGCATGTCGGCACGGAAGCCTTCCTGGAGCATGCCCACTTGGTCCTGGAGCCCCATAGAACGAGCACCGCCTCTGGTAAGCATTTCGAGGATCTCATCTTCTTTTGGCCACTGGTGATATTCAGGGTCAGCAATTTTGTGAACTAAGCCTGCGGTTTTACCGACTGTCCAGAGATTGCAGCCGTCATCGACGGGAACTTCGTCTATTCCCAATCCAATGTTTATACCGGCCTGCTTCAGCCGACGGAAAGGCATGACGCCACTACCGATTTTGAGGTTGGAAATGGGATTATGAACAATTGAGCAGCCTGACTCAGCCATGGCTGCAATATCATCATCATCCACCCAGATCGAGTGGATGACAACCGAGCGGTCGGTCAGTACGCCCTGATCTTTGACGTACTGGATAAATGACTTTCCATGCATTTCCTGACCCAGGACTCGCTGTAGCTTGGTTTCGAGAATGTGCATGTTGTAAGGAATGTTGTATTTCGCACTTAGGTCATTGAGTGCTCTGAGGCAATCTGGCGTAACTCGTTGGGGGGCTGAGCAGGAGACAGAACACCGGATTCGGTTGCCGGAAGTGCCATGCCATTTATCGATAAATTGCTCATAGTGGCCAATGAGCTCATCCGTGGTCAGTAGCGGAACTTCTTCCATTTCCGTGCGAATGTCATCGGGTAAAAGATCATAAAGGAACGGGTATTTCTCGTATTCCCTGACGTTGACCTGGCACATCGTAACGGATGCTCTGATGCCCGCATCGGTATAGGCCTGCATTACGGCTCCAACTTCTTCCTCGGTCGGTACCGGCACAAAAAAACAGTCATCGTGGTTGGTGGTTACGCCCTGCTTGAGCAATTCGACCGCGCCCAGCATCGTCCGGGTATAGGCGTAATCGCCATCGACGGTCTGGCACTGTAAAGGAGGAACTTCATAGAGCATATACAGTTCCAGAGGGGCATCAACTAGGGCTCCCTTTAGAAAGTTAACCGGGGAATGAAAGTGAGCGTTAATGAGCCCTGGCATGACCAGCTTGCCCTGGCCATCGATTACACGGGCTCCTTCAGTATCGATCCCAACCGAGGCGTCCGGGCCGATTTTCTCTATGATTCCGTTAGCAATGAGTACGTCGGCACGCTCGTACTCAGTGTCATTGGTGTCCATGGTTAACACTCTGGCATTGCGGATGACGATGTCCATCGTTAGTTATCACCTGTGTCTGATTTTGGGACTGATTTATTGCGAGCTAAAGAAAGGCGGGTTCTCGGATCGAGGGCGTCCCGGAGCGTATCACCCAGTAAATTAAAGGCGACCACGACGACCATGATGGCTATGCCTGGGAGAAGGGAGATGTGAGCCGCGTTGAACAGGTATTGGCGACCATCACTGGTGATAATGCCCCATTCTGCCGTGGGTGCCTGAACACCAAGGCCTAGAAAACTCAGGCCAGCGGCGGTGATTATGATGTTGCCGACAATGGTTGTGCTGTAAACAATGGACGCAGCAACCACATTCGGGAGCATCTCAACGAAAAGGATCTTAGGTGTGGGCGTCGCGGATGCTATTGCGGCTTCAATATAGCTGCTGTTTCTTTCCTGTTGTGCTGCTACATAGACAACACGGGTGTTGTAGGGAAGGAGAACGATCGTCAAGGCAATGATCATATTGACCATACCCGGGCCCATAAATGCGGCCAGCATGATAGCGAGCAGTACCATAGGAAATGCGAACAGAACGTCCATCACCCGCATAATCACCGATCCGAATTTTTCGTTCCAAGCAGCGATTAGCCCAAGTGGAATGGCGCATAGCGCGCTTAGAAAAACTGGAGTGATGCCAGCAAACAATGTGGTTCGGGCGCCCCAGATCAAACGGGACAACATGTCACGCCCCTGATGATCCAGCCCCAAAAGATGGTCAGGCGTACCGATTCCTTGCAGCCGTAATCTGGGGAAGCTGACGGTAGGATCAAAGGGGGCAATCCAGGGGGCGAGCAGGGCGGCAAGCGCTACCAGGCTCAGAATCAGTGAACCGACCAATGCATACCGGTCTGCAAGTATGCCTCTCCAGATAAAATAGAGACTGGACCGGGATTTCAGGGCTTGAGGTTTCGCCCCGATAACTTCAGCGTTTGATTGCATCGAGTGACCTCACTATGTAGTCAGACAGAAAGTTGCTGATCACAAACATCAGTGCGATTACCAGTGAGCAGCCCTGAATCATGGGTACGTCTCTTTGAAGGATTGCGTCGTAAAGCTGCAGACCGATGCCTGGCCAGTTAAAAATAATCTCGCTGAATATTGCGCTACCAAACAGGTATCCCACCTGAAGGCCGCTGATATTGACAAAAGAAGGCAGGGCATTACGCACCATGTGCACGTAGTTCAATCGTCTGCGGCGGATACCGCGCGAACGAAGGGCCGTCATATATGTCTTGGTAATGACATCGATCATTGCTGACCGTGTCACTCTCGTTACGATCGCAATGGATGAGGCTGCGGTTGCTATTGCCGGAAGTGTGGCGTGGTGAACGACCTCCCAGAATCCCCCCGGGTTGTAAAAATTGTGCATTCCCGATGTGGGAAAGAAAGGGAATTTGATGCTGAACACATAAAGCAGCAGGATTCCGAGCCAGAAGGTCGGTGCTGAAGCCATGACCAGTGTCCCGAAAATGGCCAGTCGATCACCAATTTTCCGGAAATGCGTGGCCGAATAGACAGAAAGCGTGAAACTCAGGGTAATAACTAAAAATAGGCTGAACCCCATCAGAATCAGTGAATTTAAAATCTTTTCACCGAGCAACGTAGACACTGAAACACGCTGGGAAATAGAGAATCCAAGATCGAAATGAAGAAGATCCCAAAGCCAGATTCCATATTGCACCAACAGCGGTCGATTAAGGCCTAGTTCTTCACGAAGTGCCTGTACGGCGGTGTCTGACGCCTGCTGCCCCAGAACTGTTCGCGCAACATCTCCTGGAACCAAATAAACTGAAATAAACACGACAAAACTGACCCCAAGCATTACGGGGATCATTTGCAGTAAACGCATCAAAACAAACCGAGGCATTATGTAGTCTCCGCACGAGCCAGTAAGAATCCGCCCACTTAATAGCTGGGCGGATTACTGAACATCGTTAAGCTAGGGTTGGTATCTCAGTTTTTGACCAGACCGGTATAGTCGTGCCAATGCTGAGGTGCTAGAACAAATCCGGAGATATTTGGTTGCATTGCATAAATGGCGACCGGTGTGTAGTAAGGGATGAACGCCATATCGTTTGCAACGACCTCCTGTAACCTGGCCAGGTGGCCCAGCATCTCACTCTCGGAGGTTGATGAGCGGGCGTTTGCCAGGAGTACATCAATTTCAGGATTGTCGTAGTAGCCTGCGTTGAATCCGTTTGGTGGAATAGCGTTACTAGCGATAACTTGGTCCAGCCAGAAGAAACTGGTTTCACCCCATGAGACTGACATGAACCCGGTTCCCTCCCGGATTCCACCTCCAAGCATGTCCCAATAGGTGCCGTTATCGAAGGATTCGATTGAGGCATCAATGCCTATTTTGGCCAGGTCGCGCTGAATCCATTCCGCGTCGCCGATGGTGTTGACGTCACCACCGCCACCCATGGTCCAGTCCAGGCGTGTTTCAAAACCGTCGGGATAACCCGCTTCTACCAGAAGCTTTTTGGCGCCTTCCGGATCATACTCGCAATCTTTGAAATCGGGGTCATAACCTGGCCCGCCATAGTTAAGTATGCCTGTTGCAGGCCGTGCATAGCCATTACGGTGAAACTCCGCCATGCCTTCACGGTCAAGCGCCATACATACCGCACGGCGAACGCGCACATCTTTTAGCGGCTCTTCTTTAAAGTTCACCCACATCATATAAATTGTAGAAATTGGGCTACTTACAATCTCAAGGCCTGATGCTTCAAGCTGGTCAATTGAATCAGGGGAAGGTGACGAAATCATATCGACTTCGCCACTTCTAAGGGCGAGCTCTCTGGTCGCTACTTCTGAAATAGGCCTGAACATCAGGCGCTCAATTTTTGGAATGCGGCTTTCATCCCAGTAATCGGCATTCCGGCTTAAAACCGTCAGCTCACCGATTGAACGTCGCGTAAACTTGTAAGGTCCCGTGCCTACGGGGTTTGTTTCTACACTGTCATTACCATGTTTACGGATGGATTCAGGGCTGATAAAACGGGGGGTTCCTGAGCCGCCCATCGCCAGCCGTCGGATGAACTCAATGTTTGGTTTGTTAAGCTTGATCTCAAAGGTGTAGTCATCAACAACACGGTAACTTTCAAGATCTTGCCACATCCACCGCATTAGCCCACTTGCAATGGACTGATAATATTCAAAATCCGGATCAAGCATCCTGTCCATGTTGAATTTTACGGCGTCGGCATCGAAGTCTGTACCGTCGTGAAATTTAACGCCTTTGCGAAGATTGAATGTGTAGGTCAGGCCATCGTCGGAAATGTCCCAGGATTCCGCGAGAGCGGGCACAATCGGTGGTTGTTCAACATTATCCTGCGTTAAATCTTCCGCGACAAAACCTTCAAATACATGCATGAGAACGCGAAAAGTATTCCATGTCGTTGATGCGTGAGGGTCTAATCTGGACAGGTTTGCTTCGATAGCAATAGCGACGGTATCTTTAGGTGTTGCCTGAGCATTTGCCTGTTCGGGTGCAAGGCTAAGGCTACTTACCGCGATAGCTGCAGCCAGAGCACTTGTTGCTCCGAAACTACTCCATCGTGATGGCTTTTTGGTGTTCATTGGCATAATCACTCTCCTTGATACTTCGAGTTTAAATCTGACGGGCTAAAGCCTGTCTCTTCGTTGTAGAGATGACAGGCCACACTCCGGCTATCATCGACTGATCTGAGTTCAGGTGTTGTTACTCTGCACTGAGGCATTGCATGCGTGCACGCGGCTTGAAAAACACACCCTTCGGTAGTCATTTGAGTTCCTTCCACGTCTTCAATTCTGCTGGCTACTTCTAACCAGCGGGCACCACCGTCCATTGTCAGAATGGTGTCTATGAAGTTTCGGGTGAATGGGTGTCCAGGCAGATCATGAATATCGTCACTCATACCGGATTCCATTATCTGGCCGCGGTACATAACCAGAGTTCGGTCGCACATATAGCGAACGATGCCAAGATCGTGCGAGACGAATAAGAATGCGATACCAAAACGTTTCTGGAGTTCTTTAAGCAGGTTGAGAATTTGCGCCTGTACGGATACATCCAGTGCGGACACAGGTTCATCCAGTATCAGGAGTCGGGGTTCAAGTGCCAGCGCTCTTGCGATTGCAATACGCTGACATTGGCCGCCACTGAATTCGTGGGGGTAACGCGATACCGAGTCGGGATTCAGGCCCACGACTTCCATCAGTTCTCTGGCTTTTGCCAGGGCTACTTTTTTGGGCGTAGAAAAGTTGAGCAGTGGCCGCGCTATACTCTCGCCGATGGTTCGTCTTGGGTTGAGAGAGTGCAGGGGATCCTGGAACACGACCTGAATATCGCGCCGGTATAAACGCATACGATCAGGGCTGATTTCGGTAATGAGCTCTCCATCAAACCAAACTTCGCCGCTATCAGGTTCAATTAACCGTGTGATAATCCTCGCCAGAGTTGACTTACCTGAGCCGGAACCGCCTACCAGCCCGACGGTTTCGCCGGGATAGATATCAAAGCTGACTCCGTCTACAGCTTTCGTGGTGGCAACATTCTTTTTGCGTATAAGGCCGGTGGTCGTGCTATACGTCAGGTGAATATTCCGGGCGGACAACAATGGTTGGGTCATACCTTATTCTCACTCAGGTCGATCAGGTGGCAGCGTGCTGTGCGATCTTCCGCGAGTGCTCTGAGCTCGGGGAGCTCCTCCCGGCATCGTTTAACGGCCAGCTCACAACGGTCAGCAAAACGACATCCCGCTGGCGGGTTAACAAGATCCGGAGGTGTACCCGGAATCTGATAAAGGACGTCGTCGTTGCCAACATCATCCGGCACGGATTTGATAAGCGACCGGGTATAGGGGTGCTGTGGATTGCAAAGAACTGCGTCGACAGGGCCTTCTTCTTGTATGTGTCCCGCGTACATAACCACAACACGGTGTGCAATCGCTCTTACAACACCGAAATCATGGGTGATCAGGAGAATAGGTAAATCATGCTCAATGTTTAGTTTTCGAAGCAAAAACAGTACCTTGGCTTGAATTCCTACATCCAGGGCTGTGGTTGGCTCATCGGCAATTAACAAGTCGGGATTGCAGGCGAAGGTGATGGCCAGGGCCACCCGCTGGCACATGCCGCCACTAAGCTGATGAGGATAAGACGCAGCAACTCGTTCCCAGTCATTGAAGCCGACTTGTCTCAAGCCTGTTTCGATATACTCCCGGCATTCTTTAGGGCTCAAGCCTGGCTGGTGACGCGATAAGGTTTCCTGAAAGGCTTCTTGGATAGTGAATGAGGGATCAAGGCTTCCCCGGGGATTTTGAAACAGCATGGCAGCAGACGTTCCACGAACAGATTCCAGTTCTTGTTCTGTCATGGCCAGAATATTCTGACCGTTCAGCGTGATGGAGCCTGAAACAAACCGTCCTGGTGGAGTATTGATGAGCTTTAAAGCTGCCAGCGATGTAACACTTTTTCCTGAACCTGATTCTCCAACGAGGGCAACGATCTCTCCTTTGTTTACTGAGAGGCTAACGTTGTCGACGGCCCTTAAAGGGCCGGATGGTGTGTCAAACCAAATTTTGAGATTGGATATTTCAAGCCCTGATGAGTTACTTTCGGCTTGATTTGTTTGTGCTGTGCTTTGTTTGTTCGCCATGTCTTAACCACAACGGTAGATGAAGTGGAAGGCACGCCAACCTTTGAGCCGTTGAGGCTAAATGCGCTTATGATGTTTACCAATCAATGATTGGGCCAGAATTAATATTTACGAGTAAAAACAGCATGATATAGGTTTTTTTTGTGTGTGTGACCAAATATCAGCTGCACTTTAATGCTTCAGTTATGGGTAGGGGTGCTCTAAAAATGAGCACAATCACGTGATAGGGAGAACATCTAATCAGCCATCCCAAGTTTTTTCTCCATATAAACAGCCCATTCGCGGTAAACCGCAGCGCATGCCTCAGGTTCATGGCAATGATATGGGATGCTTCTGGATTCAACCGGAGTGCCGGCTTCGGCGCGCAGGCCCTCAACGCCAATGTCGGCATAAGGTGTATCGGAAAGACCACTGTATGCATTAAAGGCGTCCAGGTGTGAGGCGCCATAATACACTTGTGATATTTTTGCCAAACGGATGGCCACGGTGCACATAGGGCAAGGCTCACCAATGGCATACATGGTGCAATCGCTCAGATCATTAGTTTCGAGGCGCTGGCAGGCGTCCCTTATTGCTTCGATTTCGCCATGGGAGGTTGGGTCATGCCTGGCTATTTCGTGGTTGAGTCCCTCGCCTATGACGACCCCATTTCTCACTAAAATTGCACCGAATGGCTGAGTGCCGGGCAGGGTGAGTGCTTTACGGCTAAGGTCTATGACCATGTCCATGAATTTTTGCTCGTACATATTTTTTACCATCGTGGTTTATAAGAAGTGGACTGGGTGGCAGAGGTAAGCAAGCATCAAGCCATGTCGATTTGGTTAGCTGGAGGGAGTGTGCGGTAAGCTTGTGAGGCAGTCTTCAGTGACTGGGAATGTATAGACGTGCATTGGATCAGTGCGTTCAACAAGACAACTGCACTGTTTTTAAGCCGGATGACTGAAGTGAGGGGGAAGCCGCAGAGGCTGCAACCTCTGCGGCTTCTGACAGCGCTGGGTTACTGAACGTCTACTTCAATAGCCTTGGGTTTAGCAGGCTCTGCCTTGGTCAATGTCAGGGATAACACGCCATCCTTAAACTTGGCTTTAACACTGTTTTCGTCGACGTTTTCGGGCAAGGTAAATCTACGCAGGAAACTGCCGTAGTACCGTTCAATACGGTGCTGCTTGTTCTCGTCGGTTTCTTTCTCGTGCTTGCGTTCACCCTGAATGCTCAAGACACCGTTCTGTACCGTAACCTTCACGTTCTCTTTAGGTATACCCGGTAGTTCTGCCTCAATAGTGAAGGCCTCCGGGGTTTCCTTGATATCCACGGCCGGGATCCAGTCGCTACTGTTGAACAGATCATTCCCGCCCGACTCATCGTTACTGCGTGTCAGGCCAAGTAGCCGGTTGTAACGGTTTATCATGTTGTCAAATTCATTGATCGGGTTCCAGCGTGTAATGTTGGACATTCAAATTTCCTCCTAGGCATTTGAAATCTAACAGTGATGCCGGCACCGTTCGCGGAACAGAAATCCATATCGACGGCATCAATCGAATGGTTCTCCGGGAGCGGCCTGATGTAAATATTGGGAACGTTCACCTGTTTTTCAACCCGATGGGTAACGACATTGCTTCAATGCGGGTTGAAAGCTCAGATAACTGAACTGGCCAATGGTGTTGTCCTGTTTTAGATCAGAAGATGGTATTAGACTGGGTAACAACGCTGACCTGCTCGACGGAGACGAAAGACCTCATGAAAGATGCGAGCCCTCTCGATGCGTTTGCCAAGACTATCGATACAGTGACGCAAGAGTTGGCCGTAGATCCGCAATACGGGCTGGCTGATAAAGACGCTGTTGATCGCCGGAATCGCTATGGTATGAATTGTCTGAGAGCGGCCCCTAGGCAAAGTATACTGGTCATTCTGACAAATCAGTTTAAAGGCGTAATTGTATGGCTTCTCGCCTTTGCCGCAGGGCTGTCTTTTTACTTCCATGATATTGCGGAAGGCAGTGCGATTATCGTCGTTCTGGCGATCAATGCTGTGATCGGGTTTGTCTCGGAACTACGCGCTGCTCGGTCGATGGAGGCATTGTTGAGCATCGCTTCCGTCACCACCCAGGTTCGGCGTAGCGGAAAGGCGGTGCGTATCGATGCGCAGAATCTGGTACCAGGCGATATTGTCTTGCTGGACGCCGGGGATATAGTCACCGCAGATATACGGATTACCCGCGCTTCGAATCTGCAATGTGACGAATCTGTATTGACCGGGGAGTCCGTGCCTGTAGTCAAGCAGACTGAGCCGGTTTCAGCAAACGCAATGCTTGGAGACCGTGCCTCTATGGTGTTTAAAGGCACGGCGATCACCCAGGGCTCGGGCGAAGGTATTGTTGTTGCCACTGGAATGGAAACTGAACTCGGGCATATCAGTCATCTGGTGCAGTCTGCTGACTCGGTTGTTTCACCTCTGGAAAAACGCCTTGATCGACTGGGGCACCGGTTAGTCTGGCTCACATTGGTACTTGCAGCACTGGTGATCGGCGCCGGTATTTTGCGTGGCCACGAACTGGCGATAATGATTCAGACTGGCGTAGCGCTGGCGGTTGCAGCTGTGCCTGAGGGATTGCCCGTGGTTGCTACACTGAGCCTGGCGCGCGGTATGTGGCGCATGGCTGCGCGCAATGCGATTGTTTCGAATCTGTCTTCAGTGGAAACCATGGGTGCGACCACGGTAATTCTAACCGATAAGACCGGTACGCTGACTGAAAATCGTATGACTGTTGTACGGTATCTTGTGTATGAAACACATCTGAATCTGAGTCGTCAGGGCGACACAGTACGTTTTGAATGTGAGGGGAGACAGCGTGATCCGAAACAAGACGCACGCCTTGGTACCTTGTTACAGATCGGAGCGTTATGTAACGGTGCATCGTTAGGAAATGGAGGGCAACTTCCTGCTGGCGATCCGATGGAGTTGGCGCTGCTGCGCGTAGCCGTTCAGGCAGGTCAGGGGCGCGAAACCTTGCTGACTGAATATGAAAAAGTCGGCGAATACGCTTTTGATCAAGATGCCAAAATGATGGCTAGTGTACATAGAGCCGAAGGCGGTTTCCTGTATGCAGTCAAGGGAGCGCCCGAAGCGGTTATTGATGCCTGTAGCCACTTCCTTGGTCCAGACGGTGTTCAGGTAATGGACGTTGCAGCGCGAGCTGACTGGCTGAACAGTGGTGGGGCTGCGGCGAGCGAAGGATTGCGCTTGCTTGCCATGGCGATGAAACAAACGAACCGCGACGATGAGCCTCCCTATGAAAGTCTGACGCTGGTGGGGCTGGTCTGCTTGCGTGATCCTTTACGCGCTGATGTCGCCGATGCGATAGCCGCTGCTCGCGCTGCAGGTGTGCGGGTAGTCATGATGACCGGTGATCATGCAGACACAGCTTCTGCCATAGCCAGCCAGGCAGGATTGGGAGGCGGCAGCAACCTGACAGTCATTGAAGGAAATGAGCTGGCAGACTTCGATCCTGAGACGACGGATGGAGATCTGCGCGAACGTCTGCTTTCTGCTGACGTTTTTGCACGTGTGGACCCCGCAACCAAGTTGAACCTTGCGACGTTTTATCAGCACAGAGGCCATATCGTAGCGATGACCGGTGATGGCGTAAATGACGCACCAGCACTGAAAAAAGCCGATATTGGTATTGCGATGGGACAGCGTGGAACGGAGGTTGCCCGTGAAGCTGCAAATATGGTCCTCAAGGATGATTCATTTAGCACGATTATCGAAGCCATGCGTCAGGGGCGTGTGATTTTTGAAAACATTCGCAAATTTGTTATCTATCTGATGTCGTGCAATGTCAGCGAAGTTCTGGTTGTTGGGTTAGCCGTTGGTGCAAATTTGCCAATGCCGTTGCTACCACTTCAAATTTTATTTCTGAACCTTGTGACAGATGTCTTCCCCGCCTTCGCCTTGGGCCTTGGAGCAGGCGATGAAACGGTTATGCGCCAACCACCTCGTGACCCGGCCGCGTCGATCATCGACCGAAACCGGTGGATTAGTATCGCCGTATTGGGCGGGGCGATAACCTTAATGACGCTTGCTGCATTCTGGCTGGCGCTGTATTGGTTGATGCTGGACATTGAGGCATCCGTCACGGTTGCCTTCCTTACTCTGGCTCTGTCGCAACTATGGAATGTGTTCAACGTTCGAACGCTGGGAGGGCGGGTATTCGTAAATGAGGTGACACGCAACCCGTGGATCTGGGCCTCAATTGTGTTGTGCCTTGCATTAATCGCGGCAGCCCTGTGGCTACCAGGCCTATCTGGCATCCTGAAACTGCCTGACCCAAGTCCTGCTGGATTACTGTTGGCTATGGGGGGCAGCTTTGGATCGCTTGCGATAGGGCAGGTCTTTATCGCCGTCCGGTCATTAAAACAGGCTGCTGATTAATATAAAAACCACCCCGGTTTCGATAAATCAGGCCAAGGCAACCTTCAGCCCAATCGCCGCCAGCAGTCCTGCCACAATCCTGTTTTGTGCTTTTTGCATCCCCCTCCTTGACGCTGTAAACGCAGAAAACCTTCCTCCCATCACTGAATAGACAAGATCAAACCCCAAACCGATGCAAACCAGAATTAGCCCGAGCAGGGTGAACTGGAAAGCGACATCCTGCTCAGGATTGATGAACTGGGGCAAGAGAACGGAACAGAAAATGAGTGATTTTGGGTTAAGCAGGTTGGTTAGGACGCCTTGGCTGAATGATCGTAAATATTGGTTACTGGGGGTTCCCGATAGCGTTTCTGAACGTTGACTAGCGGTGGCATCCAGGGTTAGGAATCGCCAGGCCAGATAGAGCAGGTAAGCTGCACCGGCAAGCCGGACAACGTGATAGAGCACCGGCGTGTTTTGTAGCAGTGCCGCCAACCCGAGTGCTGCCAGCAGTACGTGCAGAGTTCTGGCCAGGGAAAGCCCGATGCTGACTGCCACGGCTTGCCTGGCTCCGTTATTCAGGCTCGTACTGAGTATCAGGAGCATGTCTGGGCCGGGTGTCAGGTAAATTGCCACCAATGCGGTAGAAAATAGGAACAGGTCAGCCATGTCCACGCCTTCAGGTTAAGAGAGAAATGATCAAAATCATACGCCAGATAAGGTGGCGAAGGTTTAAAAATTGTACTCGCAGCTGGTCAAACATTGGATAGATTGACGATTAAGCTCAAAAAATACAACGGAAGCTACCAATAATAAATTTTGATCTATAGTTACGTTTGGGAGGGGGCAAATGAAGAAAAATAAACAGGAATAGTCTGACGAATGTGACCAACTGATCAGGTGAGCGATTCGTTTGCCATCGGAATGACCATTTCGGCCAGGTTCGTTCGATACACTCATTTGTTGGCGTCATGGAACTTCAGAGTCAAAATATGTTGCGAAAAAACTTAGCCAGGTCGCCTTCGACGCCAACGGACCCTTGTATTCCGGTGCACATGTTATTTAAACGCTTTGTTCTGATATACCTGCCGACCGCTATCTTTTTTTCAATGGTCCTGTTTTCGGCCATGCAATTTGACAAGCGATTGAGGGTGGAAAATACCGGCATACGTGAGGCCAGCCGCATTGATGTTGCTAAAGAGCGGGTTACTCGAGATTTGTTGTCGGTTGATACTGATCTTCGGGTTGTCGCTAATTTACCTGTGTTGCAACGGTATCTCGATAATGAAAATCCGGCTCTGCGAGAAGAGCTGGAACAGATGTTTTTAGTGTTTGCACAAGAAACACAGCTCTATGACCAGATGCGTTATCTCGATGCCAGCGGCAACGAAGTGGTCCGTATAAACTACAATGACGGTAAGCCATTCATCGTACCGCGTGAGCAGTTACAAAATAAGACTGAGCGCTATTACTTCAGAGATACACTGGGTCTTGATCAGGGCGAGACGTTTATCTCTCCGTTAGATCTGAATGTTGAGCATGGCAAACTGGAGGTTCCCTACAAACCAATAATTCGTTACGGCACACCAGTATTTGATAGTCAGGGACGTAAGAAGGGCATCATTATGCTTAATTATTTTGGTGATGTGCTATTGCAGAACTTTCGTACGGTGACGCAGGGTAGCCTTTTGCACAGTAGCATGCTGCTTAATAGCGATGGTTATTGGCTGAAAGGCGTCAACACTGACGATGAATGGGGCTTCATGCGGGGCAATAATGACCGGAAGTTTGGGCATGATTATCCTGACGTCTGGCGTGTTATTTCTTCGACAGAACGAGGTTCTTTATTAACAGAACAGGGATTGTTTGTTTACGCTACCGTTCACCCGTTATTGGAAAAGGAATCCTTATTAAGAGATCCTTCTCTGGACGATGCGCGACGAAACAACGACGCTGTGAGGCAGGATGAGCACTGGAAAGTCGTGTCCTTCGTGTCAACGGAAAATCTATTTGAAAGTGCCTTCTATAATCAGTCTTTTTACAGAATATTACTGATCGCTTTATATTTAATTCTGGCTCTGGCTTCATACTTGGTTGCGCGGATTGTATTAAGCCGGGAACAAGCGAAGCGAGATGTTCTGAAGCTCAATGCAGAGTTGGAAAATCGAGTTATAAAGCATGCAGAGGAAGAAGAAAAACTATCAATCACGCTTAACTCTATTGGCGATGGCGTCATAGCGACGGATGCGGAAGGCCGGGTAACACGAATAAATCCTATTGCTGAACAACTTACCGGTTGGACTCAAGACGCAGCATCTGGGCGCCCGATCAATGATATCTTCCACATTATCAACCAGGAAACACGGTTACCTGCAGCTATCCCGGTAATGGATACTATCGCGACAGGTACGATACACGGTTTAGCAAATCATACGGTGTTGATTGCTCGCGACGGCAGTGAACGTGCTATAGCCGACAGCTGCGCACCGATCCATCACCCCGATGGCGAGTCGGTGCTGGGTGCGGTTCTGGTGTTTCGTGATGTAACCCAAGACTATGCGGCACAAGAGGCTTTGCGAGAAAGTTCCATACGCATCCAGACCATTCTTAATTGTGTTGGTGAGGGGGTAATTGGCATCGACACTGACGGAAACATTATGTTTGAGAATCATGTTTCCAGAAACATGCTTGGTTGGGAGGAGCACGAAATAATTGGGCAGCCCGCGCACATGCTGATGCATCATACCCGGGCGGATGGCTTGCCTTATCAGCCAGGCGAGTGCCACATTTATGCCGCACTTCAAGGCGAAACTTCTGAGCAACTTGAAGATGAGGTCTTTTGGCGAAAAGACGGCACCAGCTTTCCCGCCTCTTACTATGCTGTTCCCATGAGAAATAATGATAACGATATTGTTGGTGCCATTGTGTCATTCCGTGACATCACCGATAGAAAGCGTGCTGAAGAAAATCTTGTTCTCGCCAAAAATGCCGCAGAGCGTGCAAACCAGGCCAAAGATTCATTTCTTGCCACTATGAGTCATGAGATCCGCACGCCGCTTGCCGGAGTGCTCGGTATGCTCGAAGTGCTTTCTTTGTCACCACTGAATAAAGAGCAGGACGCAACTCTGAAAGCCGCATGGGATTCCGCCAGGAATCTCTTACGG
>NZ_JBFHJO010000048.1:0-19510 GCF_041595835.1 Marinobacter sp.
GATCAAAACCAGCAGCTCAGAGAAAAATAGTAGCTGGCGTTTTGACCTGCACCCAAGGCAAATCTTCACTACGCTCAGAGATCTGGTTCTGATGCAGAGACGTGAGCAGGAATTGCCGAACCGTATGTATCTGGACACTAACGACACGGGGCAGGCAAACCGTGATAACGAACAGTTTAATGGTGATCTGATTACTGAAATTCAGCCGGTTGTTGAGGAAGTTCCGGAGTCTGCAGTGATGCGTTATTCGCGGATTGCCGGCACGGTGACGGCACAGGTACTTATGCTGATCGGAGCTATCTTGTTCTGGCAGGGAGCTGACAGTGTGTTGTCGCATATGAACACCTGGGATCAGCTTATCTCTCAGCGAGCAGGTGTTGAGCAAGTGATCAGTCAGTTATTTATTCCTGCTGGCGGTACTGCCGCGTTGCTTCTTGCTGGTCTTCTGATGATGGGATTTGGCCGAACTCTGGACAGAATCTGTCATATGTTCTGGGCCGAGATTTTCTTCCGCTCCAAGGTGTTTGATTTCCATTGTGAAGGCACCGTGATGCGCGCTACCCACTACCGGGGCGCAGACCGCCACAGTGCATCCAGTGAACAGGATGTTTTCACCTTTGACGCGACATACTTTGCTCTGGCTGCAGACGCGGTTACCTCTACTTTTGCCGTATCAGGTCAGTACAATCTGGAACAGCCACGTTACGTTTTGTCTATGAGCCCATGCGATGGTTTTATGAATAGTGTGATGGGAGACCTGGAAGAGCAGTTCCGTCGTAGGGATGAGGAAATTCAGAACGAGAAGCAGGCCGATAAAGAGCAACGTCTTGATTACATCCGGCAAGAGCAGGAAGCCCGTCGAACTGGCGACCTGACGGCTCAAGGCTTGGTTTCACCTCAGCAGCAGGCGATTGATTCCGGGATGGCAACGGATGTTGATCGTGAGAAAATCAGCCGTTGGGAAGGAGATAGCGACTAACAGTTGTCAGCTACCACCTAAAAAGGCAGGTCAGTATTGTACTGATCTGCCTTTTTTGTTGTCTGGGCTCAGACACCTTCTTCATTTCTACCTACCTGAGTACACACATCATTATGGCGGGTGGCTTTTTCATCGGTGTGGTGCAAGACTCGACAGCAACCTCGTTTAATTTATCGATTGGTTTTCTGTGTACCGCAGTCGCTGGTTGTGCAACTGAAGGAAAGGGGGAGTGATGGTCTCCAGAGTAGCGAACATTGTCTTTATTGGTATGCCCGGTAGCGGCAAGAGTACTGTGGGTGTTTTGGTCGCTAAACGCCTGGGGCTGGGGTTCGTCGATACTGATTTGTTGATTCAGCAGGAAGTCGGCCGCACGCTACAGGATATTGTTGATAAAGATGGCTACGTTGCTCTACGCAACATCGAAGAGCAGGTGCTGTTGGGCTTGAATGTAGATGCCCAGGTTATCAGCACAGGGGGTAGCGCAGTTTATAGTGATGCAGCAATGAAGCATCTCAAGGATAACGGCACAGTGGTGTTTCTCGATATTCCCCTGCAGAGTGTGGTAGATCGAATTGGTGATTACAGTCTGCGTGGTATTTCCCGGCACCCGGGCCAGTCTCTGAAAGAGCTTTTTGACGAGCGCTTTGAGTTGTATACACAATATGCGGATCTCACCATTAAAGGCGAAAACCTGAATCAGGGTCAGGTTTGTGAGGCCGTGATCGCCGGGTTAGGCGCTTAACTCGCGTGCATTTTCGGATCTTTTTTTAAGGAATTTGGCATGCCAACGTTTTTGCATACGGCCGATTGGCAAATGGGGCGTTCATACAGTCGGTTTGATACTGAAGACGGTGCTGCGCTGGTAGAGGCCCGGTTTGAAGGCATTGAAACACTTGCGAAGTTGGCTAATGAACATCGTTGCGATGCAGTGTTGGTGGCCGGTGATGTGTTTGATGCACAAACGGTGTCTGACCGCACCATTCGCCGGGTGTTTAATGCGACCAAAGGTTTCACCGGCCCTTGGGTGATGCTCCCAGGTAATCACGATGCCGCGCTGGCGGAAAGTGTCTGGACTCGTGCCCGGCGCTTGGGTGCTGTGCCAGAAAACGTCCACCTTGCACTTGAGCCCGGGGTTATCCTGCTGGAAGCTCAGGGCTTGGCTATTCTCTGTGCGCCTCTCACACAACGCCATACCTATGGTGATTTGACTGAGCCATTCAATCAGTACGAAACCCCGGAAGGTCTGGTCAGGGTTGGTCTCGCCCACGGGAGCGTTCAGGGGCTGTTGTCTGAAGATATTGATGCCACCAACCCTATTGCTCCGGACAGAGCGGAAGTCAGCAGGCTGGATTATCTGGCTCTGGGTGATTGGCATGGCACCAAGCAGGTTAACGAGCGCACCTGGTACAGTGGAACCCACGAGGCAGAACGCTTCCGGAATAACGATGCGGGTAATGCGCTTGTGGTCAACATATCTCGTCCTGGAGTAAAGCCAGAAGTGACCCGGCTGGAGACCAGCCGCTACCAGTGGCACCAGTGGCGTGAAACTCTGGCGGTAGAGTTTGACCTTGAGCAGCTTTTGGAAAGACTGGATGCTCTGCCAGAGTCCTCCGTGGTTGACCTTCGTCTGGATGGAGCCATCACGTTGTCGGGAGAAGAGAAATTGACGAAAGCTCTCTCGATAGCTGAAGCAAAGTTCCGCAGTATTCGATGCGACAGGAGTGGGCTTCAACTTGAGCCTACAGAAGATGACATCGCCGGTTTGCAGGCTGACGGCTACGTGGGTCAGGTGATTGATGAACTGCGGCACCAGCAACAGGGAGAACAAAGTGAAAGGGCCCGGGATGCCTTGGCAATACTGGCGGGCCTGCTGAAAAGCAGGGGTCAGGAGGTCAGCCAATGAAGCTTCAGAAATTACGTGTTGAGCAGCTGCGTCAGTTTCGAAAACCGTTTGTTCTGGAAAACCTTCAGGGCGGCCTGAATCTGATTCATGGTCCCAACGAATCCGGTAAAAGCACTCTTGTTCGGGCCATTCGTGCTGCTTTTTTTGAGCGTTATCGCTCAACGGCTGTTGATGACTTGCGCCCCTGGGGCGACTCCGCTGCCGCGCCAACCGTTGAGCTGGATTTTGAGCACCAAGGAGAGATCTGGCGCCTGACCAAAAGTTTTCTGCAACGGAAGCGTTGCGATCTGGTTATTGGCACGTGCAGCTACAGTGAAGACGATGCCGAAGAAAAACTGGCAGAATTGCTTGGTTATCAGTATCCGAAACGAGGTGTCAGTAAAGCTGAACATTGGGGTATTCCCGGGTTGCTTTGGGTAGAACAGGGCACGGGGCAAGACCTGGAACAATCAGTGGAACACGCCGGGGATCACCTGAAGTCAGCCTTGAATTCGCTGGTTGGTGAAGTGGCCAGTTCGGGTGGAGATGAGGTGATTGATGCGGTGCGAACCCAGCGGGATGCCTTGTTAACCGGAACCGGTAAACCTCGGGGCGATTACCTGCAACTAGAAAAGGATCAAGCGGTTCATCAGCAGGATATTGAGGTGCTAAAAGCGCGCATTCTCAAATATCAGGAGCAGGTCGACCGGCTTGGAAAACTGACGCTCGAATTTGACCGTGCTGAAGCGGAGCGCCCTTGGGATGATGCTCAGAAACAACTCGAAGAGACACAGAGTCGTTACCGGCAAGTAGAGCTCCTGGAACAACAGCAACATCAGGAAAAAAACACACTTGCTCAGCTTGAGCAGAACCGCCGCTTGCTTGAACAAAACAGACAGCATCAGGAAAACCTGAGTCGGCAGCTTGCTGGCCGAAAGGCTGAGCTGGAAAAAGCCGACCGTGAATTGCAATCGACAGAAGCGCAAACACCTGTTTTTGCGAACCGGTTACAGGATGCCCGGTCAGCTTATGAAGCTGCAAAAAAACAGGTAAAGCTCGCCCGATTACTGGAAGTACGAGGCAGACTGGAACAGGACATAAAACGTCTTGAGCAACAACGAAAAACTCTGGCCCAGAACCTGAGTAAAGCCCGGGAATACCAGCAGCAGCTAGAACTGGCAAGGCGGCAAGCGCGAGAAAACCGCATTGATTCCGATGCTGTTAAACGCCTGAAAGCCCTTGAACATCAGCTTAATGAAGAAACTATCCGCTCCAGCACCATTGCTACTCGATTAAGTTGGCAATTGGAGCCGGGGGCCTCTCTGAACTTAAATAACGAACCCCTTGCAGGGCAGGGTGAGAAACAACTGCTTGAAGAGTCTCGTCTTGTTATTCCGGGGGTGGGAAGCCTGGACATTACTCCTGGTGGTGAGGCGTTGGCCAGTACACGCAGAAAACTCAGTACGCTTCAGCAAAATGTTAATGAGTTGCGCCAGGCACTGGGTGTGGATTCGGTCACGCAGGCAGAACGTCGGCTGTCGGCATTTGAGTTGGCAGAGAGAACTCAGTTGCATACTGAGGAGTTGCTGAAATCTGTTGCCCCGGCGGGAATCGAACATTTGCAGTCGGAACAGCGGGAAGCTGAAAGTGAACTGCAGAATGCTAAAACACAGTTAGCGGATGCCCCCGAGCCGGAACAGAAACAAGACATTCCGGATATAACTGAGGCCGAGGCAGCGTTTACACGGGCGGGTACAAATCTGGACGCGGCAGAGTCGGAGGAGTTAAAACATCAGGAAAGCGTGCGAACCTGCAGGCAAGCCCGGGATACTGCCAAAGCTGAGTGGCAACGCCTTGCAAATGAAGAGCGAAGCCCGGAGCGCAAGCAGCAACTCAGGCAGCTTGCGGACGATTTAGCGAAGATTGAGCTGCAGGCAGCAACCATTAGCGCCAGCATGGAACGCCGTGCTGTGGAAATTAGCGAGGCTCGCCCGGATCTTCTGCAGCAGGATATCGAGCGTTACCAGAATACTGTCAATAATTTGCGCCAAACTCAGGAATTCCGCGGCCGTGAACTCCGGGATATAAAAGTCAGACTGGAAGCCTGGGGTGCTGAAGGGTTGGATGAACAGCTTAATGAGAAAACCGCAGAGCTTGAGCGTTGTGAACGGCGTTATCAGGAGTTGCGCCGCCGAGCCCAGGCTTTGGACTTGTTGCTGACGTTGCTGACAGAGAAAAGGCAGGCGCTGACTCGTCGTTTGCAGGCACCGCTGCAAAAGCACCTCAATCACTACCTTTCAGTGTTGTTTCCTCAGGCAACCCTTGAAGTGGATGAACAGCTCCGGCCTGGAACCTTCACTCGTGGAACCGAGTTAGGGCAGATGACTGAGCTGAGCTTTGGGGCTCGGGAGCAAATGGGACTGATCAGCCGCTTGGCTTATGCGGATTTGCTGCGCGAGGCGGGACGGCCGACATTGGTCATACTGGATGATACTCTGGTGCATAGTGACCATGATCGCCTGGAAAATATGAAACGCATTCTGTTTGACGCCTCTAGCCGGCATCAAATACTGCTGTTTACCTGCCACCCTGAAAAGTGGCTGGATCTTGGTGTGCCACCAGTGGATATTCAGGCACTTAAGGAAACTTAAGGAATAGGAGAAGCCGATGACTCTTTCTGTCTTGATCAATGGTGAATGGTTTGACGGAAAAGGGGAGGCGTTTTCATCCCTTAATCCGGCAACCGGCGAGGTATTCTGGCAAGGGAAGGCAGCGGATAAACAGCAGGTCGATCGGGCGGTAAACGCTGCCCGGTCTGCAAGTATTCACTGGGCGGATGCCGGGTTTGATCAGCGGGTATTGGTAGCTCGTAAATTCGCTGAGCTTTTGGGGCAGCAGAAAGAGGCGTTCGCTACCGCCATCGCCACAGAAACCGGTAAGCCGCTGTGGGAGGCCCGAACTGAGGTTGGCGCCATGATCGGCAAGGTCGAGATCTCTGTACAGGCTTATCAGGAACGAACTGGCCAGCGTAGCAAAGACGTCGGCGGTGCTCGTGCTGTATTACGCCATAAACCTCATGGCGTAGTGGCGGTATTTGGCCCCTATAATTTCCCCGGCCATCTTCCCAATGGCCATATAGTTCCGTCGTTAATTGCGGGTAATTGTGTCGTCTTTAAACCGAGTGAACTCACCCCCGCCGTGGCCGGAAAAATGGTGGCATTGTGGCTGGAAGCAGGCTTGCCATCAGGTGTTCTGAATCTGGTGCAGGGCGAAAAGGATACCGGAATAGCGCTGGCCAACCATAACGGTATTGATGGTTTGTTCTTTACTGGAAGTTCCGCAACAGGGCATCTCCTGCATAAGCAGTTTTCAGGCAATCCGAGCAAAATTCTTGCGCTGGAAATGGGTGGTAATAACCCGTTGATTGTGGATAAGCCTGCTGATATCCAGGCTGCTGTTTATGAAACCATCCAATCCGCTTACATTACCTCCGGGCAGCGCTGCACCTGTGCCAGGCGCTTACTGGTGCCAGAGGGGGATTGGGGGAACAGCTTTCTTGAAGCGCTGGTCATGGCTGTAAGCGCCATACAGGTGGGTGGCGCCTTTGATGAGCCAGCCCCATTCATGGGTAGTGTCATTTCGGAATCGGCGGCAGAGGGCATTCTGGCGACTCAGGAGCAGCTACTGAAGCAAGGTGGCGTTTCTCTGGTTCGCAGTAAGAAACTCAGGCCCGGAACCGGTCTGATTTCACCGGGGCTGATTGATGTAACTCCGATTGCTTCAGTAGCGGATGAGGAGATTTTTGGCCCACTTCTTCAAGTCGTTCGCTATCGTGATTTCGATGATGCCCTCCGGCGCGCTAACGATACCCGGTTCGGGCTGTCTGCCGGTCTGTTTAGTGACAGTGAAGAACGCTTCGATTATTTCTATCGAAGAATCCGGGCGGGTATTGTGAACTGGAACAAACAGCTCACAGGTGCTTCAAGTGCTGCACCGTTTGGTGGTGTGGGTGCGAGCGGTAACCACCGGGCCAGCGCCTGGTACGCCGCGGATTATTGTTCATACCCGGTCGCTGGGATGGAGGCAGATAGCTTGTTGATGCCGGAAACCCTGGCTCCAGGTGTGAAGCTGTATTGAGGTTTCAGGGGCTCTCAATACTCAAAGCGACAAAAAGTTGACAATTTAACAACAAAAAGAATGACGTTGATCGTATTAGTTGTTCTCTCGATTTTATAGAATTTTACAAAATCGACGGAAAGCTGGTGCGAAACTATGAAAAAGCGCGTCATTAAAATGTCAAAGGCATGGATTGCCGCGTTTGCTTTGGGGATGTTGCTTACCGGTTGTGGTGGCGGTGGTGGTTCTGATGACGCTGGTCCCTCAACTTCAGCCTCCGCATCTGGCAAGACCACAACGGTTGGTGCAACACCCAAAACAGAGTCAGCGGCTACTGCCGAGACACCGCGTTCAGCTGTGCTGAGCTGGTCAGCTCCAGCGACTCGGGTGAATGGTGATGGTATCGACATGGGTGAGCTGGACAAGTATGTGATCCGCTACGGCCAGAATGTCGATGACCTCAATCAGGAAGTGGTATTGGAAGACGCGGCTGAATACCCTGAAATGTCTTATACCGTGAAAGACTTAGATCCAGGTACTTGGTTCTTCACTATTCAGGTGCAGGATACGCAGGGGCTTGTCAGTGAGCCGTCAGAGCCGGTGAGCAAGCACATTCAGTCCTGATGTCTGGTGTGATAAGTGGCGCGCTTATTCATTCATAGGGTCGGCAATCGGAAGTTTCAGAGTAAAGGTAGTGCCTACTCCCAGCTTTGAATCTACGTATATCTTTCCTTTGTGTTTTTTCACAACCGTTTTCACGAATGCCAACCCTAGTCCCGTACCGCGATGACCCGCAAGCTCACTGCTCCGTTGGCGGTGGTACCGGTCAAACAGATACGGAAGCTCGGTTTCATCTATACCAGCCCCTTCGTCGGCTATCGTCAGGCCTGCCAGGTGCCCGGCACGGTATACCTGAATGTTGATCGTGGTGCCAGGTGAGCTGTATTGTATGGCGTTGGTCAGCAAGTTAATAACTGCCCGTTCCAGTAGTTCGGCATTCCCCCTCAGCCACAGATCTTCCGTGTCGTTTAATTGCAGCAGGATTTGTTTCTCCTGTGCCTGCTCGCATACGCTATCCCGGGCATTTTCGACAATTGCCAGTAATTCACATTCGTAGAAACGGGTTTCTGAAAGCTGTTCTGCGCGAGCCAGATGCACAAATTCTTCTGCCAGGTTGTAACTGCGTCTCGCCAGTTTTCCCAGCTGTTCCAGCTGGCGGTCGTCAATACTCGATGGATCCCGCTTAAGTTGTTCAATCAGAGCGAGCTGGGATACCAAGGGTGAGCGCACATCGTGGGATATGAAGTCGACCGCTTCTCTATGCTGACGCTGCTGTTCCCGCAATTCAGATATATCTGAGATATTGGCGATAATGCCAAGCTGTCCATCGCCGGGTAGGGTAAAGGGCGCGAAGTGAATGAGGAAATCCTTGCCGTGCACCTTCAGATCTACGGTACGACTTTCTTTGAGCGTCAGTGTTTCAGACACAGTTTCGTGCCAGGGCGGGTTGTCTCTCGGATCGTGGCCTTCCAGCAAGCTGGTGAGCGGCATGCCGCTCAGGCTTGGCATGGGCTCGCGAAACCAGTCTTCAATGTGCCGGTTGGCGAATCGGATAACAGCAAGTTCGTCTGTCACGATGATGCCATCCGGCATATGCTGAAAACTGCGTTGAATGAAGGCCTGCATCTGGTATAACCGCTCGTTTGCAAGCTTAACTTTTTCAATGCGGGGAGAGAGATTTCTGTGGGAGTGATGCCCCGGTTGGTGCTGGCTGTCAGGCTCCAGTTTTAGCTGATGCAGGTAGTGCTGTGTGACTTCTCGGCTAAGGTCGTTGTTCAGCTCCAGACCAAGTACATAGATAGAGCTACCTCGCTCAAGCCGTATCCAGCTGTGGTTTAGTTGATGAACCCAGTGGCCGGTTTCTGATAGGTGCGGGGTTTGCGAGAGAGTCATTCCCTGAGCTTCCAATAATTCGCCGTTTTCGGACAGCAGCCAGCCTTCGGGCTGAAGAAGCGCCCGAAAGTGAGCCAGGAGTTGTGCTGGTTGTCGTTTGGCTGGATGAGGGAGTGACAGTTTTGGTGCACTAGCCATGTCATCCAGCTGTCGATTGAGAAAGCGGTTGGTCATGGTGAGCTGGAGGCCGCTGGAAATTGGCATGGCCGCTAATGGCAGCATGAGTGCATGGGCAACCGGCAGGTTTATATGAAGTATCAACAGGAAAAATAAGTAGCCAGTCATGAGTGCCGCAAATAGAGCTATGCAGGTTGCGACGGTGCTGATGGGCAATAGCCGGGGTAGCAACAAGGCTAAAATCACGAGCACGAACAGACTGAGGGCCAGGCCAGCCCAGGTTGGTGCTTCGGTAATGAGAAGTCCCTGGAGGTGAGCGGAATAGATGTTCGCATGAAATTCAACGCCAGGCATGGGGAGTCCGCGCCCGGAGACGGGCGTGGGCAGAATGTCACCGAGACCTGCGGCCGTTGCTCCGACGAAGACGGTTTTTCCTGCAAAAAAACCGGCAGGATACGTGCCTTCAAGAACTTTGGAGTAGGAAACGCTTGGCAAGGTGCCTGAGATACCCGCAAGGGGGACTCGCCGATAATCCTTACGAATGTTGAGGCGGGCGGACAAGCCTTGCCGGGGGTTGGGTTGTGCTGCGCTTTGATGCGCCAGAGACAAACTAGGCCATAGGCGCTCAATCGTGCCGTTCTGTAAGTAAATTCCACGAACAAGGCCGTCGTTATCCAGTTCAACATGAGCATGACCAAGTGCGCTGGCAGCTTCTGTTAACACGGGAGTTGGCAATTGCTCGTAGATAAGCTGTTTCTGATTACTGGCCGTTAAATGGACGGGAAGGACCACTTGGCCGTGGCGGTGCATTGCCGCAGCTAGCTGGTTGTCTTCATCACTTTGCTCTGGGAGCAAAATGTCGAGCACGATAGTTTCCGCACCGGATTCACGCAGTCGGTCGATGAGTTCGCCATGAAGACCTCTGGGCCAGGGCCAGCGCCCCAGTTGTCCCAGGCTGTATTCATCTATCGCGACAAGCGCTACGTTGTTGCTGATAGGAGCTGGCCAAGTGGCTACAGCCTGATCGTACAGCCAATGGTTAAGCCGGTCTGGCAGGCCCGTAGCCTGAAATAAAATGAGAATGCCTAGAAACAGGAGGCCAAGAGTCCACGGTGTTTTTTTTATTGTAAGCCAATCCGTAGTCATGGGCCTTGCAATCATCAGTTGTTTTGTGGCGTTTTATTCGAGGTACAGTTCTCGTCCTGGCCCCCACCGACTGGCCAGAGGGCCGTCAGAGAGTGCTTTGACGCGCACAAAATACCTTTTTCCGGGAATCAAACGCAAGGAAGCGGCAGTGTCGGCAATATCGGCTTCTTTGATTATGTTGTTGAAGCTGGGTTCTTCAGAAAGCTGTAAACGGTATTTCTCGGTTGTATCTGCGCGCTCCCAGAATACGCGTACCTGGCTGTCCAGATAGTTCACGTTGATGATTCGCACGGGGGTTAAAGTGCCATTTACGATCAGTTCGCGGACCTCAGAGGCGGCAATGGACTTGCCTCCGGCTTCAGTAACCACGCGCCAGAAATATCTGCCGGGGCTCAGTGAGCGTGACGGTAAGGCGCTGTTTTCCGGAGCCCACTCACTGGTGGTGATCAATTTCTGGAAATTCTCGTTCTCGGCGACTTCCACCCGGGCGAGCTCGTTGGAGCCGTTAAGCTGCCAGTGGAATTCTGGCATGTCATCATTAACGCTTTCGCCGTTAGTGGGAGTTATGAGGGTGGGAGGACTGGCCAGTAGCTCAACGTCCACGGATGCAATGGCTGGAAGGCCAGCGATTCCACGTTGATCAAGAGCTGCGAGATGAATTTCGTATTGGCCGTTATCCAGTTGGTTGATTGGAAATTGGTTACCAGAAATTTCTCGGCTTTGTATCCAGCTTCCTGACTCTTTTTCAAAAATATCAACCCGGTATGTTTGTGTACCGGTTTGTTGCCAGGTTAGCGCGGCCGGTAGCTGGTGAAGTATGGGGCCGATTGGATGAAGACTGGGTGCGGGGGGGAGTTGTCGAATATTGATATTGCCAGCCCCCGAGGTTCCAACGCTGGCGCCATACCCGACAGGAATTCTCTGGGTTTGGCCTGGCTTGCCGAAATCAACAGCACCCTGTTTTACCTGAATACTGCTGCCGAAAGCGCTGGCTTGCATGGAGAATACGGTGCCGCGTACAGCGGCTACAGCTGAGGGTGTTGTTATCTCAAAGCGGGCGCCGCCTCCCCTGACTGGTTTTACCCGGGAGTGTACTTCACCTTTTTGCAGTCGAAGACGAGTGTCTACCATGCCCGTTTTGCCGTATTGAGTCAGGCGGTTAAACATCAATCGAGTGTTGGGGGCGATTCTCAGTTCTGAGCCATCGGCGAGTACCAGGGTGGCTGAGCCTGCACCCGACAATATCTCATCGCCTACCCGAACCAGCGACTGTTCAGTCAGCGGCGTTTTTCTGCCATCAGAACCAGAGATGTGTTGAACATTCCCGCTGACAGTGGTTACCCGGGCGGGTTCTGGTTGACGTTTTAGCCAGAATACCGGGATACGCAGGGCATCACCAGCTTGAAGTGTGGAGTTTCTGGGCAGGCCATTATGTGCCAGAAGGCGTTGGCCGTTAGCCGGATTTCGCAGCAGTGACGTGGAAATACTGGCCAGGGTGTCATGGTGCTGTACTGTATAAACCCACTCCGGCGCTGTTTCTGTAGGCTGACTGGCAGCGGGCGCCGATCCCCTGGCAATGGAGAGTTCCGCCATGGATATGCCGGGTATAAGGGCTATCACCATGGCCAATAGAGCGGCCAGGGTTATATGGATAGCGTTATGGGTCAGGTTAAGCATTGGTGTTTCGGTCGCTCACAGGTTTGCCGGTTTCCGTGGCTTTGACTGTTTCCAGGCGATAACCGCGCTGATAAATGGTTTTAATGCGGAAGCCGTTTTCCGGATTGAGTCCCAGTCTCCGGCGAAGGCGGCTTATATGTGTATCAACCGTGCGGGTATTGATGTTTCGAGCCAGGCCCCATACCCGCTCAAGCAGCACTTCCCGTGTTAGCAAGCGCCCTTGGTTCTGGAATAAAAACAGGGTCAGATCGAAGTCTTTGTCGGTGAGGGCCAGGGCCTCACCGTGTAGTTGAATGCTGTGCTGGTTCATGTTGACTTCAAACGGACCGAAGGTCAGTAGTTCTTTGTCGTTTTCCGGATTGCTGCGACGGGCCAGTGCATTGATACGGGCAACCAGTTCTGCTGCACGAGCTGGTTTGGCGATGAAGTCATCTGCACCGGCATCCAGTGCGCACACAATGTCGCTTTCACTATCGCGTTGAGTCAGGAATATCGCTGGTATTGGCCAGTCAAGGTGGGCCCGGACATTTTCCAGCACTTCGATACCCGTCATGTCGGGAATTTGCCAGTCGAGAATAATAAGATCATAGCTACGGTGTAGCACAGCGCTCAAAAATGATTGGCCGGTGGCGAAACTGTCACACTCGTGCTCTTTATCATGCAGGATGGACTGGATGTTTTGCGCTTGTTCGAGTTCGTCTTCCAGCAGAGCAATGCGCATTAAACTTGGCCCTCTATCTTGCTGACTGGTTAAGGTTGCCTGTGTGCAGAGTAGAATTGGTCTACTCTGCACCGACTCTCAATTATCCCAGAAATTGCGCATGGGTTCAGTGTTGTTATGTAGTATTCCGTAATCAGCGAACCTTTAGAACCGGTTTGCCGTTATCGTCATCGACTGTTTGTCGGCAGGAAGGAAAATTACTGCAGCCCCAGAACCAGCCTTTCTTGCTTTTGCGGCGAACCAGAGGAGAATAACAAAAGGGGCAGGGCACCGGTTTTTGGCTGGTACCATCCTTGGGCTGATTGTCTTCCAGGGGGCGTGTGCCTGTGCATTTCGGGTAACGGGTGCAAGCATAGAACGGTCCGAACCTGCCCTCCCTTTGCACCATTGGGGTTCGACATTTGGGGCAGTGAATATTCTGCTGGTTCTCTTGCAGCGTTTGCGGTGCTTCTACCCGGTTGATAAATCCTCGGATTTCGTCTTTCAGGGTTTCCAGGAATACCTTCGGGTCGTCTTCGCCCCGGCGTATGCCTTCGAGAGTGGCTTCCCAAACTGCGGTCCGGTCGGGTGTTCGAACCGAGTCGGGCAACGCAGCAATCAGAGCTTTGCCTTTGTCTGTGGCGCGAATAAAGCGTTTTTCACGGAATAGGTAATCTCTGCGGAACAGCGTATCGATGATCGCTGCCCGGGTTGCTTCCGTGCCCAGGCCATCCGTGTCCCTGAGGGTCTTGCGAAGCTCTGCATCGGCCACAAAGCGTGCGATGTTAGTCATGGCTGAAAGCAGACTGGCATCGGTGAAGTGCTGGGGCGGCTGAGTTTTCCGCTCTTTTATATCAGCTTGAGTACAGATTGCTGGTTCGTTGCACTCTAACCGGGGCAACGGCGGTTTTTGTGGCTCGCTGTTTTTTTCCTTAAGCTTTAGCTCCAGAATTTTCCAGCCCGGACTCAGTAGCGCTGTTTCTGTAGCGCGGAACTTGTGTTCCTGCACCTGGACGGTGAGCTTGCCCTCCCGGTGTACTGCGTCCTGGCAGAACTGCATGAGATAGTAACGGCTGATCAACCCGTAGACTTTCTCTTCTGCAGCTGTCAGTTTGCCGTTCGCTGAGGGGCGTACGGTTGGAATGATGGCGTGGTGGGCCTCAACGTTTTTGTTGTTCCAGGCCGCAGAGCGGCGATCAGTATCCAGCTGTTCTGTAAAACTGTTTAACTCCGGAGCTGCCCGGCTAACGGCTCGGATAACTTGTTCCCGTTGGCTGTAGTGTTCTTCTGGTAAGTAGCGGGAGTCAGAGCGTGGGTAGGTAATTAACTGATGTCGCTCGTATAGGTTCTGGGCAGTATCCAGGACATCTTTGGCCCCCATGCGAAATAGTCGACCGGCTTCGATTTGCAACGCTGAAAGTGATAGTGGTAGTGGCGGTGGTTCGGGTCTGTCTCGAAATCGGGATTCAATGATTCGCCCGGGCCGGCCGTTTATGGTGGATGTGATTTGTTCAGCTATCTCGCGGCTGAGCAAGCGGCCTTCTTCGTCCAGGTGATCCTGAAACTGGTCATCTGGCAACCAGCGGGCGGTAAAGGGGCGTTGATCGGATTGTTCTTCTGTTGCCTGAAACTGCCCTTCAATACGAAACCAGGGTTTGGGTTGGAAATTTTCGATGGCATTGTCCCGCTCTGCTACCAGACCAAGAACCGGTGTTTGTACACGGCCGACAGAGTAAACGCCTTGTTCACCCTGTTGTTGGTAAGTCAATGTGTAGAAGCGTGTGAGATTAATGCCGTAAAGCCAGTCGGCCCTTTGTCGGGCGAGAGCAGAATGAGAGAGCCTTCTGAACTCTTTGTTTTCCTTGGGGGCGGCGATGGCGCGAGCCACAGCGTTGGGCGTCAGATCGTTTATCAGAATACGTTCAACGGGCGCCTGAGAGCCAACAAACCGGATAACTTCATCTACCAGCAGCTGGCCTTCACGGTCCGGGTCGCCGGCGTGGGTTATCAGGTCGGCTTGTCGAATCAGGGATTCAAGGATCTTGAATTGCTGCTTAACGCTGTCTTTAGGCACAAGCTGCCATTGCAGAGGGAACAGGGGCAGGTCTTCCTGACGCCACCGTTTCCAGGCAGGGTTGTAGTGTGCGGGTTCGGCAGGTTCAAGAAGATGGCCGATACACCAGCTGACCGTTACGGCCTTTTTCCCTTCGCCACAGCGAATCCAGCCCTGGCCTTTCTGATGGGGGCTGGGAAGGGCGGCTGCGATGGCTCGTGCCAGGCTGGGTTTTTCAGCTATATAAAGATGCATGGTACTTGAGGTTCTGAAACCGGCTCAGGAATGTGGCTCTTTCGTTCTTTGGTGTCAAGGCTCGGGGCCGGGCAGAATTGTGTAGTAGACTAGGTGTTAAATGGATGGGAGAGTTTGTGAGCATGAATGTCCAGAATACAGTTGAGTCTAAACTGAAGAGTGCTTTCGAAGCTGAGATGCTTCGAGTGGAAAATGAAAGTCACATGCACGCAGTACCTCCGAATTCAGAAACCCACTTTAAGGTTACTCTGGTTTCCGGTGTGTTCGACGGTGTGATGAAGGTGAAGCGGCACCAGATGATTTACAAAGTTCTGGCCGACGAGCTGGCTGGCCCGGTACATGCCTTGGCATTGCATCTGTATACGCCGGAGGAATGGGCAGAATCCGGGCAGGCAGCGCCGGGTTCGCCGAATTGTATGGGAGGTTCAAAAGGAGATGACGTTATGGCCGCTAAATTGAAACAGGGAGCCTGCTCATGAGCCAGTTTTTTCAAATTCATCCTGAAAATCCGCAAAAACGTTTGATTAAGCAAGCAGTGGATATCATCCGTAATGGTGGGGTGATTGTGTACCCAACGGATTCCGGTTATGCATTGGGGTGTCACTTAGGTGATAAGCAAGCTACTGACAGAATCAAACGCATTCGTAAGCTGGACGACAAGCATAATTTCACTCTGGTGTGTCGTGATCTTTCGGATATCGGAGTGTATGCAAAAGTCGATAACACTCAGTATCGATTGCTGAAAACCTTCACGCCTGGTGCCTACACCTTCATTCTTCATGCTACCAGTGAAGTTCCCCGTCGTTTGCTGCACCCGAAACGACGCACGATCGGTGTGCGGGTACCAGATAATGTCATTGTCAGTGAGTTGTTAGGTGAACTGGGTGAGCCGATTATGAGTAGCACACTGATTTTGCCGGATGAGACAGAACCCATGACCGACCCTTATGAAATTCGTGATCTGTTGGAAAGGGATCTGGATCTGATTATTGATGGTGGCTTCTGCGGCATTGAAGCCACGACCGTTGTGAACTTTACGGGGGATGCTCCGGAAGTCACTCGCGTGGGTAAGGGTGACCCGGCGCCGTTTCAGGCCTGAGTGCCTTCGGTTGTTCTGAATACCCGGGCCTGATCAGGCCCGGGTATTCAAACTGAAGGCATAACGTTGGGGGGCGATTCCGGCCACCTGTTCAGAATGACTGTTACGGCGAAGGCTATCGTACCGGTGAATCACATCCTGCAATCCATTGAATTGCTGATTTTCGCTCACCAGTGAATTCAGCAGAGAGTTGCTGACTCCGTAAGCCTGGTTCAGCTTCAGGGCGTTATCCATAAAGTGCAGCGTGGGTTCACTGACGCTCAGGCGACTGAATGCTTCGGTAAAGTTACGGTTGTTGTTCAAGTCTTGTTCGATCTTGTCCCGAACGTCATCTGGCACCTTACCTTCAACAATCGTTTCCCCTGTTTCGCCTTTGCTGACGTTCAACGCGGTGGCAGGGTGTAGATTGTATTCGGCAAGCTTGTGCCGCAAGGTGTCCCGGATAAACGATAAATCCTGCGCCACAGTTTGTTTATATTGGTTCAGGGGTAGCTTTCGGGCTTTTAGGTCGGCAGGGTTTTGTGTTGGCTGTTCTGAAGGAGTGAAACGATCGCCGCCCGGGTTGCCTGTAGCTTCAGGCTTCCTTGATTCGGTAAGCACCTCGCTCTCAGGCTTGTCGGTTGACGCCTGACGGCTGTCCATGGCTTGCTGAAAGCGAGTGCTGGCTTGAATCAGAGATGTCAGCAAAGACATGGTGTATTTCCTCCTGAGCGGTAAAAGTCTGCCGGAATTCTGTTGCTAAGTGAGCTTATTGAAGATTAAGCAGTTTCCGGGCCAGTTTTTCGTGTTCTTGACGGAGCCAAATGTAAAACTTTGCAAGGTGTTGTCTGAGTTGTGGGTCTGCTGACTTGGGTCATAAAAAAGTTGAACAATATCTATAAAGTTATCCGTCAGTCCGCCGTCATATCTTATTAGCTGTCCTGTTGATCGTCATCGCTGGGGTACCATGATAAAAAAACAATATTCAATCCGTTTTCTTTTGCTGGCAGCTCTGGCTGCAGCGTTCTCGGTGATCTTGGTTTTCACTGTGGTTTACAGCGCTCACTCCCAGAGAGCTCACCTGGAAGAGTACAGCCATAAGTACGTTGATGGATTGGCGAAGTCTTTTTTTGACGGCCTGAACACGATGATGGTCACTGGCACCATTAGTAACCGCGATATGCTCCGTGAGAAGGTGATGGCTCCGGAAGAAGTGCTGGACATTCGGGTTATTCGGAGTGACCAGTTGAACGCTATGTTTGGTGCTGGCCGCTCTGAGGAACAGAGTCAGGAAACTCTGGATATGAAGGCGCTGGCAGGCGAGCGCATTGAGCATTACTCCAGCAATGATCAGGGCCGCATCTATACGTTGATTGAACCCGTTATCGCCCGCGCAGACTATCAGGGTGTGAATTGCCATAGCTGCCATCAAAGTCAGGAAGGGGACGTGCTGGGAGCCATCCGCATTGATTACTCTCTCGCTAAAAGTGATGCCAAGCTTCAGGAACAACTGATTGTCAGTGGTGGTATTCAGATTCTTATTTTCGTTGCGATCTTCATTCTGACGACAGTGGTCTTGGGGCGATTGGTGTTTGCCCGCCTGCGACGTCTGCATGACAGCATGGATCAGATTTCACGGAATTCTGATTTGTCCGTTGAGCTGGAAGTGATCAGGAATGACGAAATTGGTTCGGTATCCAGGGCGTTCAATCGCATGATGTCAAAAATTCGCGAAAGCATGCATACGGTGATGGAAAACGCTGCGCAGGTTGAGTCGGCAGCCAGATCTATTTCGGGAAAATCAGAAACCACTGAGCGTGAAGTGCTGGCCCAGAAAGACAATACCGATCAGGTGGCCAGTGCGACCACTGAAATGGCAGCCTCTGCGGTTCAGGTTCGGGAGAATGCGGTGACTACGGCACGGCAGTCTGCCGATACTACCCGTGCTGCTGAAGCCGGTGAGCAACTGGCGCGCGATGCCGTACAGGGCATTGAATTGCTCAATTCTGAAGTTCAGAACGGTGCTCACCGTATCGAGCAGCTGGATCAGCGCACCACCGAAATGGACTCTCGGCTGGAGTTGATTTCTGAGATTGCGGATCAGACTAACCTTCTGGCCCTGAACGCTGCTATTGAAGCTGCCCGGGCTGGTGAGCAGGGGCGGGGCTTCTCGGTGGTTGCCGATGAGGTTCGTGCGCTGGCCTCCCGCACTCAGGTTGCTACCGAAGATATTCGAAAAACCATTAATGGGCTCAAACAGGAAGTAGTGGATTGCGTGGGTACTATGCGTCACGCCTCGGAAATGGCTCAGCATCAGGTTGAGGCTATCCTGACCGTGGAAAGTGAGTTGCAGACCATTGCCACCGCTGTGCGCGAAATTACCGGCCTGAATGAACAAATGGAAAACGCAGCCAATGAACAGAGCTACGTGTCTGAGTCTATTAATCAGAACGTGATCGAAATCAGCCGTTCAGCCGAACAAACCTCCAGCGACGCACAGGAAACTGCCCGCATTGCCGGAGATTTGCTGGCGATGGCTGAAACCTTACGCAAAACTGTAGAGCAGTTCCGGTTGTCGTAGCGCTCATCAGACCGGAGTTTCTAACCCCGGTGATCAGATACAAATGGGTTCGTGGCCTTCTCATGTCCGAATGTGGACATGGGGCCATGCCCGGAAATGAAGGTGACGTCGTCTCCCAGAGGGAACAACTTTTCCCGAATAGAACGAATCAGCGTGCCGTGATCGCCCTTCGGGAAGTCGGTGCGGCCTATGGAACCGTTAAACAGCACATCACCCACTAAAGCCAGTTCGGATTCCTTGTGAAAAAACACCACGTGGCCTGGCGTGTGGCCAGGGCAATGCAGCACTTCTAATGTTTGGGTACCTATGGTGACTGTGTCGCCATCTTCCAGCCAGCGGTCAGGTATGAAGAGCTCCGGCGTTGGAAACCCGAACATCTGGGCCTGCATGGGAAGCCCTTGAATCCAGAAATTATCTTCTTTATGAGGTCCTTCAATGGGAGCACCTGTGGCCTTGGCTAACTCGGCTGTGCCACCAGCGTGGTCGATGTGGGCGTGAGTCAGTAGAATTTTCTCAACGGTTACCCCTTCGGTTTCAATGGCGGCCTGTATGCGATCAAGATCTCCACCGGGGTCCACGACGGCGGCTTTCATGGTGTCTTCACACCAGATCAACGTGCAGTTTTGTTCAAAAGGCGTTACCGGCACAATTCGGTATTTCAGGGACATAATCAGCCTCGATGAGTATTTTGGCGCTATGGTAATGGTATTTGGCCGCTGGCTCGAGTTTTCAAGCTGCTGAGTAGTTTGCCGGTAATAAGTTAACATCAATACCACGGAACGGTTTACAAAAGCGGTTTCTCTGGCTGAAGATCTGGGGTTTATTGGCTTGTCCCGGGCATTTCGTAGCACGGGTAAATTTATGGAACAGGAGATGATTCTGGATGACTGACCTACAGGCGAGCCCAAGCGCGTTCACTTTTGGTATTCGCCGTTTGGTATTGGTGGATTCTGCTGGCTTCTGTTACGTGGAA
>NZ_JBFHJO010000049.1:0-19222 GCF_041595835.1 Marinobacter sp.
CTCAGTTATCTGAGTGAAAAAGGGGATTTCCGTCATGGGGAAAATGTGGTGCCGGAATATGCCTGGTTTGATGGCACGGTGAAGTACACCCTGGTGGATGAGAAACTGGATATCGAGCATCCACCCGTGGCGATCAACCGGGTAGAAGGCAGCCCGAACGACCCTGGTTCCCGCATCTGGCCGTTCAAGGTCATGCGCGGTAAGCAGCCTTTTGATACCCAACGCCAGACCTTACTGGCCAACCACGTGTTTGGTGCTGATGACTCGTCTCTCTGGAGCAACTATAACTGGGAGAAATCCCTGAAAGCAGCGAGCGAGATGTCCGGCATGCCCTACAGTGGCGAGTTTGATTTCATTGAAACCACCATGCATTGGCCGATTACCCATATGGTGCCACCGGCAAATCAGGCTGTGAAATGTGGCAGTTGCCACAAAGCAGAAAGCCGTTTGGCTGGTTTGGGGGGGATCTATATGCCTGGCCATAATCATAGCGTATGGCTGGATCGGCTGGGCTGGTTAGTTGTCGCTGCGACCTTGTTTGGTGTGCTAGTGCACGTGATGGCACGAATCGTCTTCAGCGGGAGAAAGAGCAAATGAGCCGGGTTTTGATGTTCAAACGGTTTGAGCGCTTCTGGCACTGGAGCCAGGCGTTGCTGATTTTCACCTTGCTCTTTTCAGGTTTTGTGATTCACGGCACTTTTGATGGGTTGCGGTTCGATACCGCAGTTAAAGTTCATACTCTGGCTGCCTGGGCATTAATTGTCTTGTGGCTGTTTGCCATCTTTTGGCACATCACAACCGGGGAGTGGCGGCAGTATATACCTACCCGTGACGGCCTTTTTGCGGTCATGCATTACTACTTGATTGGAACCTTCACCGGCGCGTCCCACCCCTACAAGAAAACCTCCAAGGCCAAACACAACCCTCTGCAGCGGCTGGCGTACCTGTTCTTTAAATTGGTGATTACGCCGATTATCTGGGTGTCTGGTTTGTTGTATCTGTTTTACAACGACTGGCCGGAAACCCTGGCCGCAGCTTTGGAACTGGAAACCGTGGCAATGGTGCACACGGGGGCGGCTTTTGGCATGTTGGTGTTTGTTATTGCTCATGTATACATGACGACTATGGGGAAAACCCTGACCAGCCACATCAAACCGATGGTGACGGGTTATGAAGATCTGGAAGACAATCAATAGGTGCCATTCCGGAAGAGATTGTTTAAAACTAAATGATCTATAGTTATATTGATTTTGATATTAGAGGAGCGGTTCCGTATTCTGGAATCGTAAACCAAGGTGCCGCGAAGGTGGCAAAACCCGATAGGAGATAATTTATGTCTATTTTACTCGGCTCAACTGCCCCGGATTTTAAAGTAGAGACCACCAAAGGCCCGATCAGTTTTCATGAGTGGAGCGGCGATTCCTGGGTGTTCTTTTTTAGTCACCCAGCCGACTTTACTCCGGTTTGTACCACTGAAATGGGCCGTACTGCCCAGCTGTCTCAGGAGTTTGCGGCCCGCAATGTTAAGCCGCTTGGTCTTTCTACGGATTCTGTTGAAGAACATTTGAAGTGGATTGATGATGTAAACGACACCCAAAGTTGTGATCTGCAGTTCCCGATTGTTGCTGACCCTGATCATAAAATCGCTCAGTTGTATGAAATGATTCACCCGGGTGAAAGCAGCACGGCAGCCGTACGTAGCGTGTTCATCATCGACCCGGACAAAAAAGTACGTCTGACCATGACTTATCCGATGGCGGTTGGTCGTAACTTTGACGAGATTTTGCGAGTGATTGACGCCCTGCAGACTTCTGATGCGAATAATGTGGCTCTGCCCGCTGATTGGCGTAAAGGTGCTGATGTCATCATTCCTCCTTCCATCTCTGATGAGAAGGCGAAGGATTTGTTTCCACAAGGCTGGAAGGAGCTGCGTCCGTACCTGAGAATGACTAAACTCTGATTTAGTCGGGTAAAATCAGGCCCTGAACCTGAGTTGCCCTCATTTGGGGGCGCTGGGTCAGGGCCTTTTTTATGTCAGGATAGTAGGGATTCAGGCATGGCATCTTTGAGATTTCTGATGATTGGCGCTGGCGGTATAGGTGGTTATTACGCCGCCCGGTTAGCTGAAGCTGGTCACACCGTAGTACTTACGGCACGTGGCGAACATCTTGAGGCGATCAAGGCTCATGGGCTGAAAGTGAATTATGAAGGCAGCGTGTTTGAACGTGTCCTGCCAGCTTATAACCATGAGGAGTTAACGCTGGCCTGCCAGCCTGATGATTTTGATTTGATTATTATCGGGCTCAAATCTACTGCCACTGAGCCTGTAATGAAAGAGTTGGGCGAGTGGCTGAAACAAGGATCTGTGCCGGTTCTGTCACTCCAGAATGGCGTGGATAATGAGGCCCTGATCGCTGAGGTTGTTGGTGAGACACGAATCGTTGGTGGTCTGGCAGTACGAATCGGCGGCCATATTGTTGCGCCGGGAGAGGTTTTCGCTGAAGGCGTGGCCCAGATTGTTATGGGTGCCTGGCCCAACGCAGCGCCGAATGATGTCAGAATTCCTTTGTTGCAACGCCTTGAAGCGGCTTTTAATGAAGCCGGTATCCCAACCACGGTTACTGACAATATTCGTTATGAGCTCTGGCGTAAGTTGGTCATCAATAACGGGGTTAATCCGCTTTCAGCACTGACGCGGCTGGATACTCGAAGTCTTACCCATCACCCGGAATTCGGGAAGATGGTATACGGCATGATGGCTGAAACCGTAGCAGCTTCCAAAGCCGATGGAGTGAACCTGACTCAACAGGATCTCGTTGAGATGTTTGAGCTGATCAGCAGTTTTAACGCGATTAAAACGTCCATGCTGATCGATCAGGAAAAAGGTCGTCCGCTTGAGCTGGATAGTATTGCCGGTGCGGTGCTCCGGCGGTGTGAAAAACTTGGTATAGAAGCGCCTTATACGTTTTCGGTGAATGCCTTGTTAAGAAACGGCGATGGTCGGCGTTAATCCTTGAAAGAATTGATTGTTTTGAATCGAACAACTCAGCCCCCTACGCGCTTTCCCTTCCTTCTTTGATTGACCCTGGCGTTGTAAAAGATACGTCTATTCTCATTTGAACCAAATATTGATAAACATTTTGGAAAGGCTCCTATCGAGATTACTTTATTGTGCTATGATACTGTATAAATATACAGACCTCTAACGACTGCGAGGAAGTCTCATGGCAGTGCAATCATTATACTTTTCTGATCGGGACGGACTGGACATGGCGCTAAGCAACCCAGATACCATGCTCTTTCAAAGCAAGGCGGAAGCCGACGCACGGGATAAGGTTCTGGAACTTGCAGAGAATGTTGCCCTATGGCTGGAGAAGAATGTAGAAGGTCTTTCAGAAGATCTGGCAGAAAAGTGTGCAATGAGCATTGCCGAGAATAAAGACCTTTTCGGCAAGGCAATGAAAAAGCCGGAACTGCTGACCTCAGTTTCTGAAGAAGTGGCACAGGAAGATTGAGATCCTGGCCGGCGTTAGCATTTGAGTGACATTACCCCCGATTCAGTTCATACACTGCCATGTTAACGGCTGAGGCCAGGTTCAGAGATTCAATTGCAGCGGCGCCGGGAATGGTATAGCGATGGGCGTTAAGCCTGGCCAGAGCTTCTGTTGGTACTCCTCGCGCTTCGTTGCCGAACAGGTAGCAATCATGGTTCCGGAAGTCTGGTTGGGTGAGGGCATCTCCGCCAATATCCAGACAGGCAATGTCGGGGTAGCGTCCGGCCAGTGTGTTCAGGCTGACGTCGGTTTCAATCGGCACATGGAAAATGGCGCCCATGCTCGAACGCACTACTTTCGGGTTGTAGGGATCAACACTTCCGGGACTAAGCAGACAGCGCATGCCACCAAACCACGCCAGAGTGCGCAAGATGGTGCCAAGATTACCCGGGTCCTGCACCTCATGTAGATAAACCACTTTTTCGCCTTCAACCGAATGACTTCGGGTGTCAGTGGGCAGCGGGACGACGGCAAGAATGCCTTGGGGCGTTTTCGTATCTGCCAATTGGGCCATTTGCCGGTCACTGATAACCTGTTTCGTCCACGGACTGTGCCAGCTTTCGTAAGCGCTGGTGACAAACAACTGAGCCTGCTTCCAGTGAGAGTTGTTTGTTACGGCCTTCTCCAGTTCCAAAACCAGATGTTCGCCTTCAACCAGAAAATGGCCGAGTGATTGGCGATATTTTTTCTGATGAAGTTTCTTTACGTCATCAAGCTTCACGGTTTGATTCCAGTATTGCGTTCTTGTCCGCTATCAAACTCAGCCAACATTGCTTTTGCGACAGCTTCAGCCACTTTGACACCGTCCACGCCTGCAGACAGGATGCCTCCAGCATACCCGGCGCCTTCACCGGCGGGATACAGGCCCCGGGTATTCAGGCTTTGCAGGCTTTCACGATCCCGGGTAAGACGGATCGGTGAGGATGTCCGGGTTTCGATACCGGTGAGTAACGCGTCGGCACGATCAAAGCCGCGGATCTGTCGCCCGAAAGCAGGAAGGGCCTCACGGATGGCTTCAATGGCGTAATCTGGTAGTGAGGGCTCAAGGTTCCCCAGCCGAATGCCGGGCTTGTAGGAAGGCTCTACTTCACCAAGTTTTTCTGAGGGTTTGCCGGCGATAAAGTCTCCTACCAATTGAGCGGGTGCGCTGTAGTCGCTGCCACCCAGAACGTAGGCGTGTGCTTCCAGTTTTTCCTGAAGTTCTACTCCCGCCAGTGGACCGCCCGGGAAATCCTGTTCGGGCTCAATATTGACGACAATAGCGGAGTTTGCGTTACGTTCGTTGCGGGAGTACTGACTCATACCGTTCGTAACCACTCGCCCAGGCTCAGAAGTTGCGGCAACAACAGTGCCTCCAGGGCACATGCAGAAGCTATAAACTGCACGGCCATTGCTGGCGTGATACACCAGTTTGTAATCCGCAGCGCCCAAAGACGGGTGGCCTGCGTATTTACCCAGGCGAGCATGATCGATCAGGCTTTGGGGGTGTTCAACCCTAAAACCAATGGCAAAGGGTTTTGCCTCCAGGAATACTCCCCGCTTGTGTAGCATTCTGAACGTGTCCCGGGCACTGTGGCCCAGTGCCATCACTACGTGGCGACTCTTCAGGTGCTCGCCATTGGCCAACGCAACGCCCTGAACTTGCCCGTTTTCAAGCAGCAAATCGGTGACTTTGTGTTCAAAGCGAATCTCGCCGCCCAAGGCGATAATTTCTTCCCGCATGCGGGATACCACACCGGTCAGGCGGAAGGTGCCTATGTGGGGTTTGCTAACATAGAGAATTTCTTCCGGAGCGCCGGCTTTTACGAATTCAGCAATGACCTTGCGGCCGTAAAACTTAGGGTCTTTGATCTGACTGTACAGCTTGCCGTCGGAAAACAGGCCGGCACCACCTTCACCAAACTGTACGTTCGATTCTGGTGACAGTTGTTTTTTACGCCACAGAGCCCAGGTATCTTTGGTTCGACGGCGTACATCTTTACCCCTTTCCAGCACAATCGGACGAAAGCCCATCTGCGCAAGCAACAAGGCTGCGAACAGCCCGCATGGGCCGAGCCCGACTACGACCGGACGTTCTGACAAACCGGCAGGCGCATGACCAACAGGGTGGTAGGCAGTATCTGGCGCAGGGCGAACGTGGGGGTCTCCTGCGAAGCGTTTCAATACGGCCGCTTCGTCTGTTACGGCGAGGTCAATGATGTAGACAAACTTGATTTCGCTGTTCTTTTTTCGTGCATCGTAGCTGCGCTTAAAAACGGTAAAGCTCAGTAATTCAGCATCGCTGAGTTCCAGGCGCTGCATGATGGCCGTGCGCAACGCTTCCTCGGTATGATCAAGGGGTAATGCCAGTTCATTAACGCGAATCATGATAGTTCCTGGCCGCAGGGCCATGCCCGGCAGATGACAGTTCGAAAAGTGGGCTTATTGTACTGTTGCACTGCCTGCTTGTCAGGCGCCTTGGTGCTTTTGCGGTAGTGCTGGCGGCGGCGTACAATGGCCGTTTTCCCGGAGTGAGCAGAAGGCACCTCATGGCCCGTTCAAAAAGCAGTAACCGCTGGCTCGAAGAGCATGTTAACGATCCTTTTGTGAAACAGGCTCAGTTGGATGGCTATCGTTCCCGTGCCAGTTATAAGTTACTGGAGATCAACGACAAGGACCGGCTGATTCAGCCCACCATGCTGGTGGTTGATCTTGGGTCTGCACCGGGTGGCTGGTCTCAGGTGGCTTCCAAATTGGTGGGCCATAAAGGGCGGGTTGTGGCATCGGATATCCTGCCCATGGATAACATTGCCGGGGTGGAGTTTATTCAGGGTGACTTCACGGAGCAGGCGGTCTTTGATCAGATCATGGCTACTCTCGATGGAGCGCTTGCAGATGTTGTGATCTCTGATATGGCGCCTAACATCAGTGGCGTGAATGCTGCTGATCAGGCGGCCTCCATGTATCTGCTTGAGTTAGCGTTAGACATGGCGTGTCAGGTTCTCAGGCCAAAAGGCAGCTTTGTAGCCAAGGTATTCCACGGTGAGGGCTATGACGAATATGTTAAGTCTGTGCGGGCAGCGTTTGACAAGGTCGTTGTGCGCAAACCGGACTCTTCCAGAGCACGCTCACGAGAAGTGTACCTGGTAGCGAAGGGGTTTCGGGGTGCCTGATGCGTTGGGCGCTTAAGATTGCTCACAATGTTTTCGTGTTTTTGAAGAGATTTTTACCGCTTTAAAGTGCTTTCCAGGGCACTTGTTCCGTACCTTGAACCGTTCCCGGTTCTCTCCTGTTCAGGCGGTTTCTGCCTGTTCATCTCTGCGTTTTTACCATTAGACGATTTGCTCGTGGAACTTAACTTATTGAATTATAAGATGAGTTTTTGTTTTGCGTCGTCTTTCCGAAAACATTCGAATAAAAATACCTGCAAAACCAAGTAAAAACCATTGATTGTATCCGTGGTAATGCCTAGTATTCTTCTGGAGGTTGATCCTCAGCTTATGCATTCCCAAATTCCGTTGGATGGAGAACAAAAACAATGTCCTTACAGAAGAGACCAACAGGCGGTGAGCAGCCGTCTGCGTTAGGGGCGTTAAAACTACGCGTACCCTTTGTGCACTACAAAATAGAAATTCCGGATATTTTGCAGGGTGCCATTCTGTGCGTTGTCCCCCTGAGTATCACGGCTCTTATGACTTCCGTGTTGGGGATTCCCTTCGAGATTGCGGTTGCCTTTGTACTGCTGAATAACATGCTTTACCTGGTGCATACGCACTTTGGTGACCCTACCGTTGCCGGTTGGATCACTGCGGGTATTCCACTGTATATCGCGTTCTTGACGGGCTACCCAGAGGGGGAACCCAGAATACTGGCGCTTATTGCATTGCAGTTAACCGTCGCTGTGATTTTCCTGGGTTTGGGTGTCTTTAAAGGCGCTGACGCATTGGTGCGCAAAATGCCGATGTCGCTCAAGTCGGGCATTCTTATCGGCGCAGGTATTTCTGCAGTCATGGGCGAGTTCGCTGCTGATGGCCGCGTTTGGACGATGCCAGTTACCATTCTGACAGGGGCAGTTCTCGGTTTCTTTATGCTGTTTTCTGAAACCGCTGGGCCGCTGCGTGCGCGTTACGGTTTCTTCCGCTTTGTGGCTCAGTATGGCATCGCTGTGCCGTTCCTGATTGCCTATGTATTTGGCCTGCTTATTGGTGAGGTTGACATGCCCGTTATTGAGTGGGGCTTCACCTCCATTCCGCTGGGCACCATCCTCCAGGACTACAGTGTGATCGGACTGGGTATGCCGCCTCTGGAATACTTCATTGATGCTATACCGTTAGCTCTGGCTGCCTACATTATTGCTTTCGGCGATATTCTGGTTATGGACTCGCTGTTCAAAAATGCCGACAGTGCCCGTAAAGACGAGAAGCTGGTCTTCAGCCCGCGTCGTAACAGTATCATCGTGGGGATTCGCAATACCATTCATGGTCTTTTTGCACCATTCATCAGCTTGTCTGGACCTGCCTGGACGGGTGGTCAGGCCCTGGTCATCAACCGTTATATGAATAACCCGCGCTCGGCCATGGACAGCTACTGGGGTGGTGCTACCAGTATTTACTGGGGGATGACCATTGCCATTGTGTTGGTGCCTGTGGTGACCCTGTTCAAACCGGGTCTCAATATCGGTATGGCACTGACTCTGCTGATTCAGGGTTATCTGTGTGGTTATCTGGCCATCGAAATGCTGGATCGCCAAACCAACCTTGAGCGTGGTGTAGCTGTCATTGTTGGCTCCGTCCTCGCGGTTAAAGGCGCAGCCTGGGGGCTTGGTATTGGCCTGGTTCTGTGGGTATTCCTGGAGAAAAACTGGTTCGCAGACGTCTACGTGGCGACACACCATCATGAGGATGAGCCCGCAGTTGACGCTGACGCCGTAGCTGAGCGGAGTTAACGTCGGCAGAGCTTGTCTGAGAGAATAACAAGAGGGTAAACGCAATGGAAAATATGTTTGAGCTTGGGCTCGATAAGGTCGAGGCGAACTATACGCCTTTGACACCGATCACTTTCATTCAGCGGACCGCCCTGGCGCATCCAACGCGTACAGCGGTTATCCACGGAAGCATCCGTCGGAATTGGGCTGAAACCTATGAGCGGTGCCTGAAAATGGCCTCCGCTCTGCGGAAACTTGGTGTTCGTAAAGGGGATACGGTCGCAGCGCTGTTGCCGAATATCCCTGAAATGCTGGAGTTGCATTTTGCGGTGCCAATGATCGGCGCGGTATTGAATGCTCAGAACACCCGGCTTGATTCAAAGACCATGACCTTCATGCTCAATCACAGTCGAGCGAAAGTGTTCTTTACCGATAAAGAATACAGCGACCGTGCCCGTGAAGCGCTTGACGGCTGTGACGCCAAGCCGACGGTTATTGATGTCGATGATCCTAATTTCGACGGCGGTGAGCTAATCGGCAAAATGACGTATGACGCCCTGCTGGAAACCGGTGATGGTGATTTTCAATGGGACCTGCCAGACGATGAGTGGCAGGCTATTGCCCTGAACTACACGTCTGGTACTACCGGCAACCCTAAAGGGGTTGTGTACCACCATCGGGGTGCCAATCTGAATGCCATGAGCAATGTTATTGGTTTTGGTTTGCCGGCAGGTGCGGTTTACCTGTGGACTCTGCCGATGTTCCATTGTAACGGCTGGTGTTATCCCTGGGCGGTCACCGCCGTAGCAGGTACGCATGTGTGTTTGCGCTCGCCGCAACCGAAGGCGATTTATGAGGCGTTGGCAGAGCATGGAGTAACTCACTTCTGTGCTGCACCTGTTGTCATGAACATGATGATCAATGCTCCTGACGAGCACAAAAAACCATTCAGCCAGCATGTCACGGCGGCAACGGGTGGAGCGGCTCCCCCAGCGGCCACGATTGAAGCCATGGAAGCTATGGGTATTCAGGTGGTTCATCTGTACGGATTGACGGAAACCTATGGGCCCAGCTTGATCTGTGAATTCCAGGACGAATGGAAATCCATGGATGCCAAGAACAAGGCAGCGAAGATGGCGCGCCAGGGAATTTTGTCATTGTCTATGACAGATATGATGGTGGCCGATCCGGTAACGCTTGAACCTGTACCTAAAAACGGCATGGCGATTGGCGAGCTGTTTGTTCGTGGAAACTCCGTGATGAAGGGTTATCTCAATAATCCGGAAGAAACTGCTAAAGCGTTTAATGGTGGTTGGTTCCATACCGGTGATTTAGGGGTATGGCACAGTGATGGTTATGTGGAAATAAAAGATCGCTCTAAAGACATCATTATTTCTGGTGGAGAGAATATTTCGACCCTGGAAGTTGAAAGTACGCTTTATGATCATCCCGCAGTGCTGGAAGCGGCAGTCGTTGCTGCACCAGACGATCACTGGGGCGAGATTCCCTGTGCGTTTATTACCCTTAAAGCTGGGGCAGAAGACCTGACAGAAGCCGATATTATTGCTTACTGCCGGGCCAACCTTGCTGGTTTCAAAGTCCCCAAGAAAATTGTTTTCGCGGATGACTTACCGAAAACATCGACCGGAAAACTCCAGAAGCATGTGTTAAGGAGTCAGCTTACAGCTTAGATGCGGACTTGTTGTCTAGCTGTAGCTTTATTCCCCCGGCCAAGGCCGGGGGCTTTTTTTATGCCCATAAAAAACCCGGCTGATAGCCGGGTAAGGGGCAAATAGACAAATCAGATAGCGAAGCCACCCAACTTTGTTTCCAGGTATTCCTCAATGCCTTCCTGAGCACCTTCCCGGCCCAGGCCGCTGTTCTTCATGCCGCCAAAGGGGGCTGCAGCACTGGTCGGGTTGATGTCGTTAATGCCAATAATGCCGAAATCCAGAGCTTCAAACGCCCGCATGGCGGTGGTCATGTTGTTGCTGTAGATATAGGCTGCCAAGCCATACTCGGTGTCGTTGGCCATAGCGATGACGTCATCTTCTGAACGATAGGTGATGACCGGAGCAACCGGACCAAAAGTCTCCTCCCGATAGATTTTCATATCAGGTGTTACACCTGAGAGCACGGTTGGGGCGTAGAAGTAACCGTCTGACAGGCCGTTATCCATCAATCGCAGGCCACCGGTCTCCACCTTTGCGCCTTTGGCGACGGCGTCTTTAACCTGGCTATCAACCTTCTGGATAGCTTGCTCGTTGATCAGCGGCCCAATGCCCACGCCTTCGGTCATACCGTTACCGGCCAACAGGCGACTCGCGCGGCTGGTGAGTTCTTTAATGAACGGTTCAAGGTGATCTTCGTGCACGAAAATACGGTTTGGGCTGATACACGCCTGGCCAGTGTTCAGGAACTTAACCAGAGACAGGCCTTTGGCGGCATGTACCGGATCGGCATCAGGGAAGACGATGGCCGGTGCATGGCCACCGAGCTCCATAGAGACACGCTTCATGTTAGCGGCGGCCAGGCCGTTCAGTTTTTTACCGACAGGAGTCGAGCCTGTGAAGGTTAGCTTGCGAACCCTCGGGTCGGTACAAAATGCATCGCCTACCCGGGATGGATCCTGCACGGTCAGCATGTTAATCACTCCAGCCGGAAAACCTGCTTCGGCGAAGATCTCTATCATGGCTTTTGCGCACAGGGGAGTGCTTTCAGCCGGTTTCAGGATCACCGTGCAGCCTGCCGCCAGTGCGGGTGCGAGCTTGCGGGTAATCATGGAAATCGGGTAGTTCCAGGGCGTAATCGCGCCGACCACGCCAACAGGTGACTTCTGTACCAAAAAACGTTGGTTTTCACGGGCGGAAGGAATACTTTGCCCGTATACACGTTTGGCTTCTTCAGCAAACCACAGCAGGAAATCTGCGCCGTACTGAACTTCATTGAGGGACGCTTTCAGGGGTTTGCCCTGTTCGCGGGTCATCAGTTCAGCCAGTTCGCGCTTTTGCCGGATCATCAGTTCCCAGGCCCGGTAGAGCAATTGGGAGCGGTGATACGCCGTGGTTTTTTTCCATTCTTTAAAAGCACAATCGGCGGCCGTAATGGCCGCCTCAATATCCTGGTCTGTACAGTCGGACACCTGACCGATGACTTCACCTGTGGCAGGGTTGGTTACCGGGAACTCAGCGCGCCCGGTTAACCATTCTCCGTTAATATACATGAGGCGATACCTCTTGGTTGTTATTAAAACTCTGTTTCCGACAGCGCCATAATGGCGTCGTCTCCGGATCGCATCGAGCTCAGGTGCGCAGAGCAGCGAGGCAGGATGTGATCAATGAAAAAGTTTGTGGTGGCCAGTTTACTGGCTGCGAATGAACTCTGGTCAGCCGGCGCATTCGCAGCTGCGGTAGCGGCTTTCAGCATCAGCCAGCCTGCAGTCACGGTAGAACTCAGCATCAGGTAGTCGAAGGCAACAGCCCCGGTAAACTGGTCATCATCGCCGCGCTCCAGAATCATTCTGGTGGCATCTTCAAGGAAGGCTACCGCCTGGTCAAATCTGGCCTGGCGCTCAGCTGTGAGCACCGAACTGCTTTGTAGTGGCCCGGTGAGCGGGCGCATATCATCAATCAGCTCGGCCATTGCCTGGCCCTTGTCACGAACCGTTTTCCGGCCAATCAGGTCAAGGGCCTGAATGCCATTGGTGCCTTCGTATATGGGAAGAATACGGGCGTCACGATAGTGCTGTGCCGCGCCGGTTTCCTCAATGAAGCCCATGCCGCCGTGACATTGAATGCCCAGAGACGTGACTTCCTGTGCGATTTCTGTACACCAGCCTTTAACCAGCGGTGTCAACAGGTCGGCCCGGCGCTTGTAGCGGTTTCTGATGTCGTCTGGCAGGTTATCTGCTTTGGCGTAATCAACGGCTACGCAGCCGGTGTAGGCGAGCCCGCGAGCGGCCTCGGTTAAGGTTTTCATAATCATCAGCATGCGGCGGACGTCCGGGTGCTTGATGATAGGGGAAACGCCCTGTTGGCCGGGAGCCGTGCCTTGAGTTCGCTCGAAGGTGTACTCCCGTGCCTGTTGGTAAGCGCGCTCAGAAATGGAAACACCCTGAAGGCCAACCGTCAGCCGTGCATTGTTCATCATGGTGAACATGCAGGCCAGGCCGCGATTCTCTTCGCCCACCAGATAACCGATGGCGCCCTCATTATCGCCATAACTCATGACACAGGTAGGGCTGGCGTGGATGCCTAGCTTGTGTTCCAGTGAGACTGCATGGCAGTCGTTCCTTTCCCCCGGTTCTCCGGACGCATCTGGCAAGTATTTAGGTACAGCAAACAGTGATATACCTTTGACGCCGGGAGGGGCATCCGACAAGCGGGCAAGCACCAGGTGGATGATGTTCTCCGCCATGTCGTGCTCACCCCAGGTGATGAAGATCTTTTGACCTTTGATCCGGTAGACATCGCCATCCGGACGGGCCTGTGTGCGAATGCCTGACAAATCCGAACCGGACTGTGGTTCGGTCAGGTTCATGGTCCCGGTCCATTGCCCGGAAATCATTTTTGGCAGGAACTGCTTTTTCAGCACATCGCTGGCGTTCTCGGAAAGCGCCTCTACGGCGCCTTGAGATAACAAAGGACAGAGCCCCCACGCCATGTTGGCAGCATGCCACATCTCCTGAACCGGAATGGCCAGCGAGAAAGGCAGGCCCTGACCCCCAAACTCCGGGTCAAACTGCAGGCTGGCCCAGCCACTCTCTGCGTATTGCTGGTAAGCTGCTTTGAAGCCTGCTGGCGTGACCACGTTGTGGTCACTATCCAGACGCACGCCGGTTTGATCGCCGGTAACGTTGGTTGGGGCGATGACTGAACCGGCAAAGCGTGCAGCTTCTTCAAGAATGGCTGAAACGACATCCTCGGAGGCATCTTCATAGCCGCAGGCTTTTGCCATGTCGGAAAATCCAGCGACTTGCTGCAGGGTAAATGCCATCTCACGGGTGGGTGCTCTGAACTCTGTCATGGTTTACTCCCTTAGGCCATGTATTGGCCGCCGTTAACCGACATGTTAGTGCCGGTCACGAAGCTGGCTTCATCAGCTGTCAGGTAAGCGACGGCTCTGGCGATGTCTTCAGGCTTGCCAAGGTGGCCTACCGGAATACCCGCAACAATGTTGTTCAGTACTTTTTCAGGTACCTGACGAACCATTGGAGTGTCGATATAGCCGGGGGATACGGAGTTGGCGGTTACACCTTTACGGGCACCTTCCTGAGCAATCGATTTAGTGAAACCATAGATGCCGGCTTTCGTGGCCGCATAGTTACACTGGCCGAACTGGCCTTTCTCGCCGTTCAGGGAGGAAATGTTCACGATACGGCCAAAACCGCGCTCACACATCTTTTCGAATACTTGCTGACACATGTTGAACATGGATGTCAGGTTCACGTTGATGACCTGGTTCCATTGTTCTGGTTGCATTCTCTTCAGAGGTGCGTCGTTCGTAATGCCTGCATTGTTAACCAGAATATCGATAGGTCCCAGGTCTTGCTCAACAGCAGCAACAAAAGCTTTGCAGCCATCAAAGTCGGTGACGTCCAGAGGATAAACGGCGGCTTCAATGCCTTCTTGCTGCAGGCCGGCTTGCCACTCTTTGGCTTGTGCTTCTTCGCCAGGCAGGTGGGTGCCTACTACTTTACGGCCCTGAGCGGCCAGCGCTTTACACATAGCGGTACCCAGACCACCGGTTGCTCCGGTAACAACTGCGATACGATTTGTCATGGTGTTCTCCTTTCTTTTTTACGGTTTGTTTATTTCAAGAGTTTCTTGATATAGGACGACTGGGAAATGATTCCCTGTGAGGTGTACTGGTTACTTCGGTCAACAATTTTGGGGAGCTCGTATAGATAGTTGACCATCAGCCCTGCGGATTGCCTGAGGCCCTTTTCGGAGGTGTCTGCCATCCAGTTGAGCCGGGCAATCTGGGCGCCGTTGCTCAGGTGGAAATGCCCGACAGGGTCGTTTGCGCGGGACGTGCCGGGCTTGGTTGAACTCAGATAGGCTGCGGCCAGCTTCATGATGGCTTCCTGCTGGGTTCCGGTGGTATCCACCTGGCTTGCCCGCACCGGATCACGCGGTGGTGGCGAGCTGAGCCATTGTTCGCCACCTGGCAGCTGGATCAACTGATCTGCCGGTGTGTTTTCCAGCCAGCGACGGAAGCCCGGAATGGGGGACAGCGTGGCGAACTGTTTCAGCTGAGGGAATTCTACCTGCAGCTTGCTGACCACTTGCTTGATCAGGAAGTTACCGAAGCTAATGCCGGCCAAGCCTTGCTGGGCATTGGAAATCGAATAAAAAATAGCGGTGTCGGCTTTGTCGATGTCCTGAGTCGGGGCATGTTCATCCAGCAGTTTCTGAACGTTGTCTGCCAGGCCATTTACCAGGGCCACTTCGACGAAAATCAGTGGTTCGTCGGGCATGTTCGGATGAATGAAAGCGAAACAGCGGCGATCGAAATCGAGTCGGTTCTTCAGGTCACTCCAACTCTTGATCGCGTGCACGGCTTCATAGGCAATCAGTTTTTCAAGCATGGCGCCGCTGGAATTCCAGCTGATCTCTTCCAGTTGTAGCAGGCCGATGTCGAACCATGTGGCGAGCAAGTCGCGAAGATCGGTTTCCAGTGGCTTCAGTTCGGGATAATCTTTGCAAAGACGAAGCAGCTCTTCGCGCATATCCACCAGAAACTTGACCCCGGAAGGCACACCGTTGAACTGCTTTAGAAGTGCTGTGCGGCTGGGAATCAAGGCTTTGCGTAAAGACTGGGCAGCCTGGGTTTTCTCGCTGGCCTTAGCGTTATGCCATTGATCGATGGCGCTCTCTACGCTGGCTTCATTTACACCATAGTGCTCTGCAAGCAGGCCCAGAAAGCGGGTTCTTCCCGTAGTGGATAGCTTCAGGTAGGCGCGGCCAAGCAAGGCTGCGCGATTACGGGCTTCTACCTGGCCACCGTTCTCGGCAAGGCAATCGTCTATCCACTCTTTAACAATAGCGACATCAGTCTCCGGGAGGTCTTCTGCGATATTCATGATGTCTGAACCGCGACGGCCTACGGATTCCAGTCCGCCCGGAACCAATTTCTTAAAGGCTCTTTCAAAAATGCTTACGGGTTGTCTCTGCATAACCGCGACTCCCTATGTACAAAGCGGTGTTGTCTTTGTTGATGAACGCAGGCTACCAGAGCATTTTAAAAAAACCAAGTAAAAGTACTTGGTTTGATGGATATAAACCAGTAATGTAGTCAGCGTATGGATCAACAAAAGGAAAATGCAATGCAAGAACTACATGGTTACTACCTGGAAGACCTGGAAGTTGGAATGGAGGCGTTCTACGCCAAGACCATCACTGAGGCAGACGTTGTCTTGTTTGCCGGCATCAGTGGTGATGACAACCCTGTGCACATTAATGCCGAGTATGCGAAGACCACGCCTTTTAAAGAGCGGATCGTACACGGTATGTTCAGTGCCGCTTTGGTTTCTGCCGTACTGGGTACACGTCTGCCCGGACCTGGTGCTATCTACATTGATCAGCAGATCAAGTTTAAAGCGCCGGTCCATATTGGTGACACGGTGGTTGCGTCTGCCAAAGTTATTGAGATCAATGAAGAACGCCGCCGGGTAAAGCTGGAAACCATCTGTAAGGTGGGTGATACCGTTGTTGCGGAAGGCGTGGCTACCAACATGGTTGACCGCCGCCCGGCGTAAGTCTGGAGACAGTTATGTTAATGGATCAAGAGAATTGCATTGTTGCCGTGATCGATGTGCAGGCCCGGCTGTTAGGTGGTGTGCATGAAAACGAGAAACTGGTAAATAACTGCAGCTGGCTGGTTCGCCTGGCCGGACTGATGAATGTGCCGGTGATTGGGTCTGAGCAGTATCCGGATGGTCTGGGTCATACGGAAGACGGCTTACGCGAACTGGTAGGGCCGGCCAATATTTACGGCAAAACCTTCTTTGCGTGCATTGACGATCCGGGTTTTGAAAAAGCATTTCAGGCACATGGCCGCAAACAGGTTGTTCTGTGCGGCATGGAGTCTCAAGCTTGCGTAATGCAATCGGCGATCAGGCTACTGGAGAAAGGGTTGGAGGTTTTTGTGGTAGCGGATGCCATTTCCGCACGCAATTCTTACGACACTGAAGTAGCGCTACGCCGGATGGAGCAGGCCGGGGCAAGAATTGTCACTAAAGAAATGGTCGGATTTGAATGGTTGCGACGTTCTGATGTGGCTCAATTCAAGGCCTTCAGTAAAGAGTTCCTGCGCTAGTATAAGTCGCGGGGCCCCGGTACCTTATGGTCAGGGGCCCCGGAGACAGCCAGAACAGGGGGCTGCCAGGTAACCCGAGTTCCGAGAACCTCTACTCATGAAAAACCGCACTCCGGAAGAGGGGCTGACCGCCCTGACCGACGACGCCGAGCGCAACCGCCTGCTGGCGGAAATGGCCGAACAATCCACCGACATGATCTCCCGCCATACACCGGAAGATTGGCGGTTTATTTATGTATCGCCTGCTGTGACACACTTGCTTGGATACACTGTTGAAGAGATGGTTGGTCTTTCGGCGTACGATCTTTACCACCCGGACGATGTAGAAGATTTCCGGTTGCGGGCGCCTACAGTGAATTATGATCGGGGACTGTACACTCACACCTATCGTTTTCGCTGCAAAGATGGTCATTACACCTGGCTGGAAAGCACCAGCCGAACCATTCGGGACCCGGACACCAACGATATCCGGGAAATTCTCGTGGTTTCCCGGGATGCCACTCATAGAATCAAGGCTGATAAAGCAAGCCGCCGGTTGGCGCGAGTACTGGAAAGTACTCAAGATCTGGTGATCTTCGCGAACCTGGACTTTACCGTTTCCCACCTGAATGAAGCTGCCCGAAAAGCCCTTGAGTTGGAGCATACGGATTACAGTGCTTTCCCTTTGTCCTGGTTTGTGACCGAAAAAGGCCTGGCGACCTTGATGGACGAGGGCTTTCCCGCAGCGAGAAAAAAGGGGAATTGGCGTGGCGAGCTGACCATGCGCAGCCTGAAATCTGCCCGCATACCCGTCATGCTTGAATTGCTGGCTCACCGGTCGTTGCACGGGGATATCGAGTATTTCTCTTTAGTTGCCCATGACCTGACGGAAAAAAAGGCGGCCGAAGAGCAACTCAAACAGTATCAGGCGGATATTGACCACGCCAGCCGGCTGGTAACCATGGGGGAACTGGCGTCAAGCCTGGCTCACGAGCTGAATCAGCCACTTTCTGCGATGGTGAATTACCTCCGGGGGATCGAACGCCGGTTTGCGGACAAACCCACCCTGTCCTGGGGCGATGTGGAGCTGCCCATTACCCGCAGCATTCGGACGGCGTTGAGGGCCGGAGAGATTATTCATCGGATGATGGATTTTACCCGCAAGCAGGAGCCGGTGATTACTCGCCTCAATTTACCGGAACTGATCAGCGAGATGATCGATTTCTGCGAGAATATGGCGGAACGGCTTAATGTACGCATAGTGTTTGAACCGCCTTCCGACTTACCCGCTGTCAGGGGAGACAAAATTCAGCTGGAGCAGGTGTTGTTGAATCTGATCGTGAACGCTATTGAAGCCAGTGCATCAACAGACGATGAAGATGTAACTACCGTGCGAATCAATGTCCTTCCTCATGAAACCGGGCAGTTGCGTGTTGAGGTGGAAGATGATGGCAAGGGTATTTCGGAAGAAGATATGTCGCGTCTTTTTGATCGTTTCTTTTCAACCAAAGAAACCGGGCTTGGAATGGGGCTGGCCATCAGCCGTTCATTGGTAGAGAATCTTGGGGGTGAACTCTGGGCAGAAAACATCCCTGCAGGTGGGGCTCGCTTTTCATTTACTCTCAATACTACTGACTGATCACCCATGACCGCTATAAACGATACACAAACAGTTTTCGTTATTGATGACGACACGGATGTTAGAGATTCTTTGAAGTGGTTGCTTGAGTCTGTTGGCCTCAAGGTGCAGACCTACGAAGATGCCCTGGCTTTTTTCGAGGGGTTTGATACGAATGCCAGTGGTTGTATTGTGATGGATGTGCGGATGCCGGGGCTCAGTGGCATTAATGCTCAGAAAAAGCTGCCTGAGTACAATATCGAACTGCCGGTGATTATGATTTCTGCTCATGGCAATGTGGATATGGCTGTGACCGCGCTGACCCAGGGTGCCATCACCTTTATCGAAAAACCATTTGATGACCAGGTGCTGATTGATCACGTCCACAATGCTCTGGAAAAAGACCGGACCCGATTTGCACAGCGTCGCTCCCAGTCTCGTATCCGGGAGCGTTACGACAGCTTGACCCGGAGAGAGCGGCAGGTTCTGGAACTGATAGTTAGAGGTCTCTCCAATCAGGAAGCCGCAGACGAACTTGGCATCAACAGAAAGACAGTTGAAGGACACCGGGCCAACATGACGGCAAAAATGAAGGTGAATTCGTTTGCCGAATTGGTGCAAGTGGCCGTAGCTCTTGGGCTTGTTCAGGGTATCGCGCAGTAATCTGTAACCTTCTCTCACCCCACCTTTTCTTTATTGTCAGGTTTATCTGAAACTTGATCCAAGTCTTCAAGTTTATCATCGACATGTCGTTAAAATAGATAATAATCAATGTTTGGCGGAAGCCCGAATATAAAAAAGCCATGGGATCCTTTCTGAGAGTGCTGTGATGTTTCTAACTGAAAAGAA
>NZ_JBFHJO010000050.1:0-18902 GCF_041595835.1 Marinobacter sp.
AGGCTGGTGATGGTAAAGCAAGCCCCCTGCATTTCTGCCGGCTTCAACTGTTTGTCCCGGGCTTTCTGTGCCAGCTCGGCACTTTCCGCCGCCAGTTCCCACAAGCCCTTCTGGTCAACATCCCGGATCACCGGCACCATCAGGCCGTGTGGCGTATCCACCGCAATACCGATGTGGATGTACTTCTTGCGCACGACTTCCTTGCGTTCCATGTCCAGGGACACGTTGAACTGAGGCAATTCCGCCAAGGCAGCGGCACAGGCCTTGAGCAGGAACGGCAGCGGTGTCATTTTCACGCCACGCTTTTCGCCGGCCGCTTTCTGGGCCTTGCGGAAGGCTTCCATCTCGGTGATATCAGCATCATCAAACTGGGTCACGTGGGGTACATTCAGCCAGCTACGCTGCATATTATTCGCCGTAGCGAACATGATGCGGGACATACTTTCACGCTCGATGTCACCAAACTGACTGAAGTCCGGCAACTTCACACCCGGAATACCTGCACCAATACCAACAGAAGAGCCTTGCTGGGCCTGCTGCAACTGAGCTTTTATATAATCCTGGACATCGTCCTTGAGAATACGGCCTTTCGGACCAGAGCCCTTTATACGGGCAAGGTCAGCACCCAACTCACGGGCTAACTTACGTACCGCAGGGCCAGCGTGCACCTTAGTGCCCGGTGCAGGCGGCTCGTAAGCTGAACTCAGGGCCTGAGGTGTTAAACCCTGCTTACCGGGTTTACTGTCGGGTTTGCTGTTCTGGCTATAGGCTTCCCGCACTTCATCACCGGAAGACTCTTCGGAAGCATCACTGCCGTCTTCGACAACCATTTCCAGCAAGTCGTCACCTTCAGACAGTTTGTCGCCGACCTGCACCATGATCTTGCCAATCTTACCGGCAAAAGGGGACGGTATTTCCATGGTAGCCTTGTCAGACTCCACCGTCACCAGCGCATCATCCTCACCAACGGTATCACCCTCGGATACATTGACCTCGATCACAGGGATATCTTCCATACCATCCAGAGACGGCACTTTAACAATCTCTGTTCGAGCCCCGCCAGATGATTTTTTCGGCGCAGGCTTGCGGCCTTCAGGCTTGGCTTCCGGTGCCGCCTCAGCCTCACTTGCAGCCACCTCTGCCTCTGTATTACTCGGGTTATCCGTATCACTGGCAACGAATAGTCCAACCACATCGCCTTCTTTCACCTTATCGCCCACTTTAGCGGTGATTTTGGTGATCTTCCCGGCAGCCGGGGCGGGCAACTCAACGGTCGCTTTATCTGTCTCTACCGTCAGAATCGGATCTTCTTCCTGTACGGTATCTCCCTCACTGGCGATGATTTCGATAATCTCGACTTCATCAGCACCGCCGAGATCGGGAACCTTGATTTCCTGTTCACTCATGGCGGTCTCCTTAGCTCAGCACCGGGTTCGGTTTGTTGCGGTCGATACCGTATTTGCGCATCGCTTCCAGAACCTGTTCTTGCTCGATTTCTCCATCCTTCGCCAGGGCCGACAAAGCAGCAACAGTGACGTAATAACGATCCACCTCAAAGAAGTTACGAAGCTTTTCGCGGGTATCACTGCGACCGAAGCCATCCGTACCCAAGGTCATATAGGTTGCCGGAATATAAGCCCGTAATTGCTCGGAGTGCAGCTTAATATAGTCCGTAGAAGACACCACCGGCCCCTGCTGTTTCTCCAGGCACTTGGTGACGTAGGCCTGCCTTGGTTTGTCATCAGGGTGCATTGAGTTCCAACGCTCTACATGCTGACCATCCCGAGCCAATTCGTTATAACTCGTCACGCTCCATACGTCAGACGCTATGCCCCAGTCGTCTTTCAGCATCTGAGCAGCCTCGCGCACCTCATTCAGAATCGCGCCAGCGCCCATCAACTGAACCCTCAGAGCCTTCTGCCCGCCTTTAACTTCAACAGATTCAAACAAATACATGCCCTTGATAATGCCGTCTTCACAGCCTTCCGGCATAGCGGGCTGAACATAGTTTTCGTTTTCTACGGTGAGGTAATAGAAGACGTTGTGATTGTCTTCGAACATTTCCTTCATACCATGGTGAATCACCACCGCCATCTCGTAACCGTACGCCGGATCATAAGCTTTACAGTTCGGGATGGTATTGGCCAGAACATGACTGTGACCATCCTGGTGCTGCAACCCTTCGCCATTCAGAGTGGTCCGGCCCGCAGTACCGCCAATCAGGAAGCCGCGAGCCTGCATGTCGCCGGACGCCCAGGCCAGATCGCCAATGCGCTGAAAACCAAACATGGAGTAGAACACATAGAACGGAATCAACGGAAAGCTGTTAGTGCTGTAGGATGTAGCCGCAGCCATCCAGGTTGCCATGGCACCCGCTTCGTTGATGCCCTCCTGCAGAATCTGCCCCTGTTTTGCTTCACGGTAATACATGATCTGATCACGATCCTGAGGCACATACTTCTGCCCTTCAGAGGTATAAATACCTAGCTGACGGAACATGCCTTCCATACCAAAGGTACGGGCTTCATCTGGCACAATCGGCACAACACGCTTGCCGATACGCTTGTCTTTTACCAGTGCCCCGAGAATGCGTACGAAGGCCATGGTGGTGGAAATACCACGGTCGCCAGATCCTTCCAGTACCTGTTTGAAGATATCAAGGTCAGGAATTTGTAATGGCTGGCAATCTTTATTGCGCTTGGGATAGAAACCGCCCAGATCTTGCCGCCTTTTATTCATATACACCAGCTCAGGGCTGTCTGGTGCAGGACGGTAGTAAGGCACATCTTCCAGCTCTTCATCTTTAAGCGGCACACCAAAGCGGTCACGAAACTCCTTCAGAGTCTCAAGGTCCAGTTTTTTCAAGGAGTGAGCCGTATTCTGGGCCTCACCTGCAGCACCAAAGCCATAACCTTTAATGGTATGCGCCAGAATAACCGTCGGTTTGCCATTATTCATATTCACGGCTTTGTGGTAGGCCGCATACACTTTGTATGGATCGTGGCCGCCGCGATTCAGCTTGGCAATATCGTCGTCCGACAGATCCTCTGCCAACTTGGCCAACTCTGGATATTTGCCAAAGAATTCTTTGCGGGTGTATGCCGGGCCCTTGAACACGTAGTTCTGCAGGTCGCCGTCGCAGATCTCATCCATGGCCCGTTGCATAACGCCATTTTCATCTTTCTCGAACAGCGGGTCCCACATGCGGCCCCAAATGACTTTAATGACGTTCCAGCCGGCGCCGCGGAACACGCCTTCCAGCTCCTGAACAATTTTGCCATTCCCTCGAACCGGCCCATCCAGACGCTGGAGGTTGCAGTTAACGACAAAGATCAGATTATCCAGCTTTTCACGGCCGGCCTTGGAGATGCTACCGAGCGTTTCCGGCTCATCACACTCACCGTCACCCAGGAAGCCCCAAACTTTGCGGCCGTCCATTTCTATTAATTCACGGCTGTGCAGATACTTCATCACGTGGGCCTGATAAATGGCCTGTATCGGCCCCAGGCCCATGGAAACCGTAGGAAATTGCCAGTAATCCGGCATTAGCCAGGGATGAGGATAGGAAGACAGACCATCACCATCCGTTTCTTCCCGGTATTTATCCAACTGAGCCTCAGTAAATCGGCCTTCCAGGAAAGAACGGGCATAGATACCCGGCGCTGCATGGCCCTGGAAGTACACCAAGTCCGATTCTCTCTTTTCATCGCCACCATGGAAGAAATAGTTAAAGCCCACGTCATACAATGTCGCGGCAGAAGAGAAAGTAGAAATATGACCACCAAGGTCACCAGGGCGCTTGTTTGCTCGCACTACCATGGCCATGGCATTCCAACGGATCAGGGAGCGGATACGGCGCTCCATGAACAAATCACCCGGCATGCGTGACTCCTGCAAAGCCGGAATGGTGTTGCGGAATGGGGTGGTAATAGAATATGGCAGCTCAGTGCCATCACGACTGGCGCGCTCGGAAAGGCGTTCCAGAATGTATTTGACTCTGTCTACGCCTTCATTCTCGATCAGAGACTCCAGCGCATCCAGCCACTCTCTGGTCTCAATGGGATCATCATCCTCGTACATCTAACCTTCTCCCTTTGATGTCAATCAACGCAACGCGGGCCACGATCAGCAGCCACTCACGGAGCGCAGTCGAAAACTAGCAATAACCTGCAGCTTTATGTGGATATATCAACTTGCGAGAAATTCAGAGCCACACTCATGACCTCCCCCAAGCATAGAACAGCTTTCATATTTTTCCTGCTGAGGCCAGGCCAGTGACAGCACCTCTCACCGCCCCCACCCGAAAACACGGGTCGTCTGTGACACACAAAACCTCAGCTACGTAAAATTTCGTACTTTTACTACAAAAAAATCCAAAAACCTGAAAATTCAGGCATTAAAAAACCCCGAAGCAACACTTGTTTGCTTTAGTTACGTAATAATGTCTAATTCCTTCAGCTAAAACAACACAACCCCGACCAATGTCTCACTCTGTCTATTTCATCCTCCCCAAAAAACCTTCGCCTGGCTAAATACTCTTCTGGCGAATCAGCTCCTCAGCGACCAGAACGTCGTCACGGAAACCCCTGAATTCAGCCTTATCTGGAGATAGCCCGCCATCAAAGCACCGACCAATTATTAATTAGACCTGAAAATAATCCCGTAATTCTGTATACTTCTCTGCCCGTTTTTTAGCCAACAAGGAAGGCACATCAGCCTTCTTCTATTTTTTTAGCTCCCAACAGAGGGCGATCTATGAACTCCATCGTCACCTTTCCGAACCGTATCCCGGTGCAGGAATTCGAAGAACGCCGGTTTAAGGTATTTACTGACCGCCAGCTCGACAAAATTGAAGCCATTCAGGGCCTGCCTGAAGACACCCTGTTTGAAATGAAAGTGGTCGCAAGTGTTCTGCCATTCCGGGTCAACGAATACGTGATCAACGAACTGATCAACTGGGATAACGTTCCGAACGACCCTATCTATCAGCTCGTATTCCCTCAGAAGGGCATGCTGAAAGACGAACATTACGAACAGATGGCGCAACTGCACCGCGATGGCGCTGACAAGAAAGCAATTCAAGACGCAGCCAAGCAGATCCGGGATGACCTGAACCCTCACCCGGCCGGCCAGATGGAAATGAACATGCCGGAGCTGGACGGTGAAGTGCTGGACGGCGTTCAGCACAAATACCGTGAAACCGTGCTGTTTTTCCCAGCCCAAGGCCAGACCTGCCACTCGTACTGCACATTCTGCTTCCGCTGGGCACAGTTTGTCGGCGACAAAGACCTGAAGATGTCCAGTACCGAAGCCGAAAAACTACACGGCTATCTGCAGGAACACACCGAAGTAACCGATCTGCTGGTGACGGGTGGCGACCCAATGGTTATGAAAACCAAGAGTCTCGCCCAGTATCTGGAGCCGCTGCTGCAGCCTGAGTTCGAGCACGTCCAGACCATCCGCATCGGCACCAAGGCCCTCACCTTCTGGCCCTACCGTTTCGTTACAGACAAAGATGCAGATGAACTCATCGATCTGTTCGCCAGGCTCGTAGAAGCTGGCAAGCACGTCGCGATCATGGCGCACTACAATCATTGGCAGGAAATCACCACAGACATTGCAGAAGAAGCCATTCGCCGCATTCGCGCCACCGGCGCTGAAATTCGCGCACAAGGCCCACTGATCAGGCACGTGAACGACGACGCTGACGCCTGGGCCAAGCTATGGAAAAAAGAAGTAAAGCTCGGCATCATCCCCTACTACATGTTTGTAGAGCGGGACACCGGTGCCAAAAACTACTTTGAAGTACCGCTGGCCGAAGCCTACAACATCTATCGCGAAGCCATGAAAAAGGTCTCCGGCCTGGCCCGCACGGCCCGAGGCCCGAGCATGAGCGCTGGCCCTGGCAAGGTTGAGATTCAAGGCGTTACCGAGATCAAAGGCGAAAAAGTTTTCGTTTTGCGCTTCCTGCAAGGCCGCAATCCGGATTGGGTACAGCGTCCGTTCTTCGCCAAATACAGCGAAACAGCTACCTGGCTGCATGAACTGGAACCGGCTTTTGGGGAAGAGAAGTTCTTCTTTGAAGATGAGTTTGAAAAAATGAAAAAAGGGAACGGTTAAGACGGCTAACAACATTGAATGAAAAAGTCCGATGGATTGCTCCATCGGACTTTTTCATGCCCTTTCAGATTTAATGCATCAACGTATACAGCTTCCGCCTATACGCCCGCACATCCGCATCGTTATTACCCAGCTTCTCAAATAATTCCACCAGCGTCGTCTTAGCCACGCCATCCTTGTAGGTGCTGTCCGCCTGCATTAGCCGTATCAGCAAAGCCATAGCCTCTGCGTTTTCCTCTCGTAGCACTTTATGCAATGCCAGCTGATACAGAGCCTCCGGATCTTTGGGATTGGCTGCCAGAGTCTGTTCCAGACCTTCAATGGCCGGCAGTTCACTGGACTGCTTCTGGAACTTGATCCGGGCAGCCAGCTGTTTTGCTTTGGGCTGCAATTTTTCTTCCGGAGGCAGGCTTTCGAAAACTTGCTCAGCCGTTTCCACGTCGCCCAGCTCGACCTTTAGTTGAGCCAGATCGATCAGCACGTTCAGGTTTTCCGGATCCTTCTGATTCATTTCCGTCAGAATAGTCAGCGCCCCCTCCAGATCACCAGCTTCCCAAAGCGTGCGGGCTTTTTCGTACGGGTCTTCTGCGGGGGGTTCCACATGTTTTTCCAGCACTTTACGGATGTCACTTTCCGGCTGGGCACCGTTAAAACCGTCTACGGCCTGACCATCTTTCACCAGAATCACCGTCGGCAGACTGCGCACGCCCAACGAAGACGTCAGCTCTTGCTGCTCATCAGCATTCACCTTAGCCAGCAAGAAGTTGCCTTGGTATTCGTCCGCCAGCTTTTCCAGTATCGGCATCAGTTGCTTGCACGGTGCACACCAATCTGCCCACACATCCACGAGTATCGGAGTTTTAGCGGAGGCTTCCATAACCTCCTTCGGAAAGTTGTCCATCGTGGCATCGAAGATATAGGGTGAAGCTGTCATAGAAATACCCGGTTAAAAAGACGTTTGATGGCTTTGGTATGGGGGCCAGTTAATTAAAAATCAAGCCAGCTTGAAAAAACCACCATTGCCGTTACATAAGATACTAACCACTCACGCCATTAGAGCGAACGGTATGAACGACGAGAACCATAAAGACACCTTGGAAGAATTTGAAGAAGACGCCACCGAGTACATTGGGAGAGAGGAAAACAGCAAAGCCCTCGCACTGCCACAACAGGCTCGGCCACAACGAATGTATGTGCTGCCAGTAACAAACCGGCCGTTCTTTCCTGCACAGGTTCAACCTGTGATGGTTAACGAAGACCCTTGGCAGGAAACACTGGCACGGGTGGCAGAGACCGATCACAAAACGCTCGGCATTTGCTTCGTTGAAGACCCTGAAGCGGAGTCGAACATTCCTGCCAGCGACGAGCTGGAAGTGATGGGCTGTGCCGTCCGCGTTCACCAGGCACAACGCGAAAATGGCAAAGTACAGTTCATTGCTCAGGGCCTGCACCGCTTCAGGATTGTTCAGTGGCTACGTCGCCGCCCGCCATATCTGGTGGAGGTAGAATATCCTGAAGAGCCAGAAGAGCCAGCCGATGAGCTTAAGGCTTACACGCTCGCCATCATCGGTGCCATCAAAGAGCTTCTGCGCACCAACCCACTGTATGGCGAAGACGTAAAACAATATCTGTCTCGCTTTGGCCCGGATGATAGCTCACCGCTGGCCGACTTCGGTGCCTCCATGACCAGCGCCCCGGGCCGGGAACTGCAGGATGTGCTGGACACCGTGCCGCTGCTTCGCCGCATGGAAAAAGTGCTGCTACTCATGCGCAAAGAGCTGGAGGTAGCCCGCCTGCAGTCCGAAATCAATGAAGAAGTCAACGAGAAGGTGCAAAAACACCAGCGTGAATTCTTCCTGCGCGAACAGCTGAAAGTCATCCAGCGGGAACTGGGCATCGCCAAAGACGACAAAACTGCTGACGCTGAGCGCTTTGAGGCGCGAATGGCAAAACTGAACCCTCCAGAAGCTGTGCAAGAACGCTTCAACGAAGAAATCCAGAAACTGCAGATACTGGAACAGGGGTCCCCCGAGTATGGCGTCACCCGGAACTATCTGGACTGGCTCACTCAGGTTCCCTGGGGTGAATACTCAGAGGATCACTTTGACCTGGGCGAAGCCCGCAAGATACTAGATCGCGATCACGATGGCCTGGACGATGTCAAAGACCGCATCGTAGAGTTCCTGGCCGAGGGCTCATTCAAAGGAGAAGTCAGTGGCTCCATACTTCTTCTGGTTGGCCCCCCAGGCGTCGGCAAAACGTCTATAGGCCACTCGGTAGCAGATGCCCTGGGCCGTAAATTCTACCGATTCAGTGTAGGCGGCATGCGCGATGAAGCCGAAATCAAAGGTCACCGCCGAACCTACATCGGAGCCATGCCGGGCAAGTTTGTGCAGGCTCTGAAAGACACAAAAGTAGCCAACCCGGTGATCATGCTGGATGAAATCGACAAGATCGGCTCTTCGTATCAGGGCGACCCGGCCTCTGCTCTGCTGGAAACCCTCGATCCGGAGCAGAACAAAGAGTTTCTGGATCACTATCTGGACGTGCGCATGGATCTGTCCAAGGTGCTATTCATTTGTACCGCCAACCAGCTGGACACTATTCCACGCCCACTACTGGACAGAATGGACATCATCCGCTTATCGGGTTACATCAGCGAAGAAAAACTGGCAATTGCCAAGTATCACCTGCTACCCCGCCTGCTCAAGCGTGCCGGCTTGCTGAAGAAGCAGCTGAACATGACCGACGCAGCTATTCGTCAGGTAATTGAAGGTTATGCCCGGGAAGCCGGCGTCCGTAACCTGGAAAAGCTGTTGCACAAGATCATCCGCAAAGGCATCGTGAAATTGCTGGAAACCCCGAACGAGCCCGTGAAAGTCGGCGTGAGCGATCTCATCAGCTATCTGGGGCAACCCGTTTTCCGGAAAGAAAAATCTCTGAAGGGCACTGGTGTTGTCACCGGCCTGGCCTGGACAGCCATGGGAGGTGCCACTCTGAGCATCGAAGCATCGCGCATCCACACCAACCACCGGGGATTCAAGCTAACAGGACAACTCGGAGATGTGATGCGGGAATCGGCTGAGATTGCTTATAGCTATGTGTCTTCCAACCTGAAACGGTTTAAAGGCGACCCCACCTTCTTCGACGAATCCTTTGTGCACCTGCACGTGCCGGAAGGCGCCACCCCCAAAGATGGCCCCAGCGCTGGAGTGACCATGGCCACAGCCCTGCTTTCCATTGCCCGCAGGGAAGCACCACAGCAAAATCTGGCCATGACGGGCGAATTGACGCTGACAGGGCAAGTACTGCCAGTTGGAGGTATCCGTGAAAAGGTCATTGCTGCGCGAAGACAAAAGATCAACAACCTGATCTTGCCGGAAGCCAACCGAGGGGATTATGAGGAGCTACCAGAATACCTGAAAGAAGGGATCACCGTGAACTTTGCCAAAAACTACAGCGATGTGTTTCAGGTTTGCTTTGGTAATAAGCCGCGGAGAGATTCCAGCGTGCACTAACTTGCCAGTTCGGCGAACAGGTCTGTCCTCGCATGGGCAGACCTCGCCCGGAGCCAACTTCAGAGTTTCTCCTTCCAGCCATCATCCTTCAATACAGAACCCACAGTCAGAACCGGCGAGGCATCAATATCATCAGCATCCATCATGTGAGCCACCCGCTGAAGCGAAGACAGAATCATTGTCTGCTCCCACTCCGCCAGGTTCTGGAACTTTTCAATAAAGTCTTCTTGCAGGGGATTGGGTGCTTTAGCTAAAAGATCCGCACCCTCTTCCGTCAGGTGTGCGTGGACTTTGCGCTTATCTTTAGTGCTACGCACACGATAAACCAGTTTGCGGAGTTCAAGACGATCAAGAATGGTCGTCACAGTAGCTTGGCTAAGACTGACATTATCGGCTATCGTGCCGATGGTTACTTCACCCAAATCCCTGATCGTACGCATAATCAGCAACTGTGGCCCGGTAAGCCCTGCGTGTTTACTCAACCGCTTGGAATGCAAATCTGTTGCCCGTATAACTCGCCGAAGCGCCACCAACACCTGCTCGTAACTATCCAAAACCTGACTCCAAAGCCATTTATTTATACCTCTAACAATTAGAGGCCTTTAAACCTGCAGATGCAAGTGCTCAATTTTACCTGGCATGAGCCATTTATGCTCGTCACATTTAACCCAAAGTCCAACCGCAACCCATGCGGCATTATTTCCGACAACCACTATGCTAAGGTCGCCCTCTGCCCTTACATTCATCAATAAAGCGGAAACCGCTTATGATCAGGTATTACCTCGCTTTTATCCTCGCTCTGACACTCACGGGAAAGCTATATGCTCAGGAACAGGAGTCAGGCCCTGATAAAAACCTGACACCCGAAGATGTGGAAGAAAGTATTAAAGCACTGGGAAAGCCGATGTATACCCCGTTCGTAGAACTCTACCTGCTCGACGAAACCAAGGCACTTCGCCAGGATATGCAGGACACCCGCGCTGAACTTATTGAGAAGGTCGTAGAAAAAGAATTGTCTGTGGCCGATAAATCCATGTCTTACGCCGCCGATACGGTGACCTACTTCTTCTACCTTATTGCAGGTGCCACCTCCATTCTTGTCGTTATCGGATGGAACTCCATTCGCGATATGCGTCATCAGCTCACGGGTTTGGCGGAAAAACGGGTGAACGAACTGGTGGTGGAATACGAAAAACGATTAAAAGCCATTGAAGAGCAACTACAGCAGAAATCAGAGATTATTCACCAGAACCAGGCCGAGATTGAGCGCACCAACGAGGTGCATGCGCTCTGGCTTAAAGCAAGCCAGGAAACTTCTCATCAGAATAAAATTTATGCTTACGACCAGATTCTCGACCTGCGACCTGACGATGTTGAAGCCCTGAGCTATAAAGCCGATGCCGTGCTTGAAATTCAAGAGCCCCTCTGGGCAATCAGCTTATGCCATAGAGCACTTAAGCTCGCACCAGACAACGGGCACGCCCACTACCAGTTAGCCTGCGCCTTTGCGGAGATTGGCCGCTGGGACGATGCGGTAAGCACACTGAAGAAAGCCATTGAAATCTCCAAAGCATACCGGGACGATGCCTCAGTGGACCCAAGCTTTGAGCAGCTTCACGACCACGAGAATTTTAAAAATCTGGTTTTTGTTGATGAGGACGACAACGCAGACACATAAAACCCCGGAGCCAGGCACAACTGTTGCTTACCCTAAACATTGGTAGCAACCCTGTGATCCGTAGCAACAAAAGACCCATTCCCTTGACAAGCGAAGGGCTGTGGTGTTTCTTGACTCTCTGTGAACATAAGAATAACCCTGACATAAACAGGAAAAACACGATGAAAATTTCCGTCAAAAAACTCGTTACCGCTGTAAGCGCCTCCGTTGCCATGATGGCTGCCGGCCAAGCTGCAGCAGACATCAAAGTTGGCATTGCTGGCCCGATGACTGGCCCCGTTGCCCAGTATGGCGACATGCAGTTTTCTGGTGCCCGTATGGCCATCGATAAAATTAACGCCGCAGGCGGCGTCAATGGCGAAAAGCTGGTTGCCGTAGAAGTGGACGATGTGTGTGACCCCAAACAGGCCGTTACCGTCGCCAACCGCTTGGTCAACGAAGGCGTGCAGTTTGTTGTCGGGCATCTGTGCTCCAGCTCCACCCAGCCGGCATCTGACATTTATGAAGACGAAGGCATTCTGATGATCACTCCGGCTGCCACCAGCCCGGAAATCACAGCACGCGGATACGAACTGATTTTCCGTACCATCGGTCTGGACAGCATGCAAGGCCCTGTAGCAGGCAACTATATCGCAAGCCAGAAGCCCAAGCGCGTTGCCGTTGTACACGACAAGCAGCAATACGGTGAAGGTATCGCCACCGCAGTTCGTGACACGCTGGAAGATGCGGGCGTTGAAATAGCCATGTTCGAAGGTATTACTGCCGGCGATAAAGACTTTTCATCACTGGTCACCAAGATCAAACAAGCCGATGTAGACTATGTTTACTTTGGCGGTTATCACCCCGAACTGGGCCTGATCCTGCGCCAGGCACGCCAAACCGACGTTACCGCCAAGTTCATGGGGCCTGAAGGTGTCGGCAACAATGATATCAACACCATCGCGGGTGACGCCGCCGAAGGCCTGTTGGTAACCTTACCGCCAGCCTTCGACGAAAACGAAGAAAACCAGGAACTGGTCAAAGCCTTTAAAGACAGAGGAGAAGACCCCTCTGGCCCGTTCGTTCTTCCTGCCTACACCGCTGTTCAGCTGATTGCTGAAGGTATTAAGCTGGCGGACTCCAAAGACCCATTCGATGTTGCCAAAGCTCTGCGTGCAAACAGCTTCGAGACACCGATCGGTACCGTTCAATACGACCAGGCCGGAGATCTGAAATCCTTCGACTTTGTTGTTTACGAATGGCACTCTGACGGCAGCAAGACTCCGGCAAAATGAGCCAACCCCTCTATTGAGGCATGAATAAAAACACCTTCCTTCCGTGATCCGGGGGAGGGTGTTTTCTGGCTATAAGCATTCGGAGTTCCCCTAGCATGCAAGACCTCCTATATTTCTTTCAGCAGCTCATTAACGGGCTAACAATCGGAAGCACCTACGCCTTGATAGCCATCGGCTATACGATGGTTTACGGCATTATTGGCATGATCAACTTCGCCCACGGCGAAATTTATATGATCGGGGCCTACACAGCACTCATTGCCATTACCGGCCTCGCCACGCTTGGCATTACCTGGTTACCCCTCATTTTGATTGTCGCGCTGATTTGCGCGATTATCGTTTCCAGCTCGATGGGCTGGGCCGTTGAAAGGGTTGCTTACCGCCCTGTTCGCGGGCGACACCGGCTCATCCCACTGATCTCTGCCATAGGCATGTCGATTTTCCTGCAAAACTACGTCCATTTGGCACAAGGATCACGCAACATCGGCTTTCCTGCTTTGATCGACGGCGGCTTTCGCTTTGGTGATTCTGACAACTTCCAACTGTCGCTTTCCTACATGCAGATCACTATTTTCATCACCACGCTTATCTGCATGACGATACTCTCTCTGTTCATATCACGTTCCCGGACTGGCCGAGCCTGCCGAGCGGTGTCCCAAGATTTGGGCATGGCTAACCTGTTAGGCATCGATACCAACCGCATCATATCGGCCACCTTTATCATCGGGGCATCCCTGGCAGCGGTGGCGGGCTTGCTACTGGGCATGTATTACGGCTCCATTGACCCTCTCTTCGGGTTCATTGCTGGATTGAAAGCCTTTACCGCGGCGGTACTGGGTGGCATTGGCAGCATTCCCGGAGCCATGCTCGGGGGCCTGATTCTCGGGGTATCAGAAAGCATGACCTCTGGCTACCTGAGCGGCGAATATAAAGACGTCGTTTCATTCAGCCTGCTCATCCTGATCCTGCTATTCAAACCCACCGGCCTGCTTGGCAAACCGGAGGTTGAGAAGATCTAATGGCAACACACAACCTGAAACACGCATTGTTCTGTGCGATTGTCACAGTCATTATCGCCTACCCCATTCTGGGGCTGAACCTTGTATCTCAAGGCACCTGGATCGGCCTTGAAGGGGCAACCACGGGAACGGTCATCGTCATACTGATGGCAGCCGTGGCGGTATTTCTCTTCCAGCTTTTCCGGGACAACATCCTCGGAGGCCTGGGCAAACTTCCAAAGCTCAACGCGTTCAGCAACCGCGAACCTATGCCTCATGCAAAACGGGCGAAGCTGGAAGGCTGGGTGCTAACCGCCATTATCGTGCTGGCTCTGTTCTGGCCGTTCGTTGTCTCAAGAGGCGCTGTTGACTTAGCAACGCTGGTACTCATATACGTTATGCTGGCACTGGGTCTGAACGTGGTTGTCGGTCTTGCTGGCTTGCTGGATCTGGGCTACGTAGCGTTCTATGCGGTTGGCGCATATACCTTCGCTCTGTTGTATCAATATTTTGGTTTCACCTTCTGGATGGCATTGCCCATCGGCGCTCTGCTGGCCGCAACGTTTGGCATGGTTCTCGGGTTCCCGGTATTGAGGTTACGGGGTGATTATCTGGCCATCGTGACACTGGGCTTCGGTGAGATTATCCGTATTCTGCTGAATAACTGGACGGCGGTAACCGGCGGCCCCAATGGTATTGGCGGCATCCCTGAACCCACACTTTTTGGCATGGAGTTCGGGCGCAGAGTCAAAGAAGAGGGCAACACCTCTTTCCATGAAACGTTCAACATCGCCTACAGCGGCGAACATAAAGTCATTTTTCTGTACCTGATCGCTCTGGTACTTGCCGTATTTACAGCTCTGGTGATCCGCCGCCTGATGCGTATGCCTGTCGGGCGCGCCTGGGAAGCCCTTAGGGAAGATGAGATTGCTGCGCGTTCGTTAGGTATGAACCGCACTACCGTAAAACTTTCAGCCTTCACTATAGGGGCGTTCTTCGCTGGATTCGCCGGCACTGTCTTTGCGTCCAAACAGGGGTTTATCAGCCCTGAATCGTTTGTATTCCTGGAATCCGCCATCATTCTGGCCATTGTTGTTCTTGGCGGCATGGGCTCCCAGATTGGCGTTATTCTCGCTGCTATAGCCGTCACCATTTTGCCGGAACTGGCCAGGGAGTTTTCGGATTACCGCATGCTGGTTTTCGGTGCCTCAATGGTACTGATGATGGTATGGCGACCGCAGGGCCTGATGCCTATGCGCCGGCTCCCAATTGAACTGAAACGGCAGGAGTGACAGGCATGCTGGATGTACAAAATCTGTCCATGCGTTTCGGCGGACTGCTCGCAGTCGACGGCGTAAACCTAAACGTGAAGGACCGTGAAATTGTCTCGGTGATCGGGCCTAACGGGGCCGGAAAAACCACTGTATTTAACTGCGTCAGCGGATTCTATATTCCCACTGGCGGCAAGATCTTATTTGAAGGCCAGGAAGTTCAGGGAAAACCGGATTATAAAATCTCCCGCCTTGGCATGGTGCGCACCTTTCAGCACGTCCGCCTGTTCAATCAGATGTCGGTGGTCGAAAACCTCCTGGTGGCTCAACACCGACACATGAATACCAATCTGATCGCAGGCTTGTTCAAAACGCCCAATTATCGAGCCCGCGAACAAAGGTCTCTGGACAGGGCAGCGTACTGGCTGGAGCGAGTCGGCTTGCTGGATCTTGCCAACAGGGACGCCGGCAACCTGGCCTACGGCCAGCAACGGCGACTGGAGATTGCCCGCTGCATGGTCACCGAACCCAAGTTGCTCATGCTGGATGAACCGGCGGCAGGTCTCAACCCGGCAGAAACCAACGATCTCAATCAGCTGATTGTCAGTCTGAAAGAGGACTACAACGTTTCTGTATTGCTGATCGAGCACGACATGAGCCTGGTCATGGACATCTCCGACCGGATAACCGTCATCAACCAAGGGCGCCCCCTGGCCAGCGGTACGCCGGCAGAGGTCCGCCAGAATGACGACGTGATCAAAGCTTATCTGGGCGAGGCCTGAGGAAGAAACATGCTAGTACTGGAAAACGTTCATACCCACTACGGCAAAATCGAAGCATTGCACGGTGTCTCGGTTGAGGTCAACAAGGGTGAAATCGTTTCGTTAATCGGTGCCAATGGAGCCGGAAAAACAACCCTTTTGATGACGGTATGCGGCAACCCGCAAGCCAGCTCCGGGCGCATTATTCTGGAGGGCAAAGACATCACCAACGATGCCACGTCCAACATCATGCGCTCCGGTATCGCCATCGTCCCGGAAGGTCGCAGAGTATTCTCTGGCCTGACCGTGGAAGAAAACCTGCACATGGGCGGATTTTTCAACACCAAGGCTGAGATTCGCAAAAGCCAGGACCACGTTTATGAACTCTTCCCCAGGCTAAAAGAACGGGAAAGTCAGCGGGCCGGCACCATGTCTGGTGGTGAGCAGCAAATGCTGGCCATCGGCCGGGCCCTGATGAGTAAGCCACGGATGATCATTCTGGATGAGCCTTCTCTGGGGCTAGCCCCAATTATCATCCAACAGATCTTCCAGATCATTGGCCACTTGCGAGAGGAAGGCATAACCGTGTTTCTGGTCGAGCAGAACGCTCACCAGGCACTGAACCTGGCAGACAGGGGCTATGTGCTTGAAACCGGGCGTATCCGCCTGCACGATACGGGCAAAAACCTGTTAGAGAACCCCGAAGTGCGTGAAGCCTATCTCGGGGGCTGAGACGCAACCATCCCCCTTCAATCAGGCGATAGCCGCTTGAAGGGGCCCCCGTTTTTTGCAGCTCATCCAGTAGCATTCAAAAATTATTAAGGATAGTTTACTATCTTGCCGGGGTTTTCAGCTCCGCTTGAATCTTATAACTATCTCAAAAGGATTGGAATTTTGAAAAAGATCGTATCAACAGCAGTACTTGCAGCATCCTTGACCCTCACTGGTTGTGCTACTTCAGTGCCGGTTGGTGGCCTGTTCACCGACGTGCAGTTGCCTGTTGGCGCGACTGCAAATGCGAAAGGAACAAAAGTTGGTACAGCTAAGTGCCAAAGCATCCTGAGCCTGATCGCTCAAGGTGACTGCAGCATTGAAGCCGCTAAAGCTGATGGCGGCATCACCTCTGTTACTCACATGGACTGGAAAGCAAACAACATCCTCGGCATCATTGGTAACTACGAGTTAACCGTTCACGGTAACTAAGTTCCCTGAAGTCGAAAAACCGGAGCCTCGCGCTCCGGTTTTTGCATTCCATCCCCGCAAATTAGCAAACTTCAGGTTTTCAACTAAACTTCCTAAGAATCTGGCGCAATATTAACGTCAGTATTGCACCAATCAGGGCCTCAAGCTTTTGAAAAGCATAGGGGCATGTTGAAATATAAGAAGCCGAAAATCTGGAGCTCAAAATGAAGAAAATTGCCGTAGCGGGTATCTTGTTACTAGGTCTTCAATCTGCAGCCTATGCTCAACCCGGCTGTGGTGTTGGCGCCATGATCTGGAAGGGTCAATCTGGCATAGCTCCACACGTGCTGGCGGCTACCACCAATGGAACCTTCGGTAACCAGACGTTTGGTATGACAACCGGCACTTTAGGCTGCTCTACCAACCAATCAGTTCAATCCATGGCTATGTACATGGACAGCAATATCGACAAAGTTGCCCGAGACATGTCTCGCGGTGCGGGTGAAAACCTGGACACCCTGGCTGTGCTGCTAGGCGTAGAAGAAGCTGACCGTGCAAATTTCCGACAGGTACTTCAGGACAACTTTGCTGCCATTTTCCCTGATTCAGAAACCACTTCTGGCGAAGCGGTAGACGCAATCGTTACACTGCTTGAGCAGAATGAATCTCTAAGCAAGTACGTAGCGGCTTAATACCAGGCCCCAAGGGATTGAACCTGCGCTATGGATGGCGCACTATCATTTTCCCAACTCATACCGGATACACCAAACACCCATGGGCTACCTCATGCGCACTGGGCAGGCGGCATTATGGCTTGCTGGCACCTTGGCGACCCTCTCAGCCTTTGCTTCAACACCTGAGAATCTGCACCAACATCCCGTTTGGCTCACACTTGGCCATTATCACCAAAGCACATTCGGCTCAGGTTACGCCAGCCAGGCAGATGACCCTGCTTTCTTCCTGAGCGAAAAAGGTAAGACTTCCCCCGAGGCTGAACTGACGGCAACACTAGAAGCCATTCAACTGCCCGGTGAAGGCAACGACCACGCGCGCTGCCGCTTCCCTGCCCGCGATGCCTGGTTAAGAGAACAACTCGATCTTCCAAGCGAACCGATCAACTGCCCAGACTACGACGAATGGGCCGGCACCCTGAACACCGAAAAAGTCACTCTGGTTTTTGCTGCCTCCTACCTGAACAGCCCATCGTCGATGTTCGGGCATACCTTTCTGAGACTCGACCCGCCCCAAGACGACGAAACCGACCTGTTGCTGGCCCATACGATTTCCTACGCGGCAGACGCAGCTCAGCATGACAGTGAATTGCTGTTTGCCTATCGCGGTATTTTCGGTGGCTACCCCGGCGTCACAGCCATCAAGCCCTATTACGAAATGATCCGCCTGTACAACGACATCGAACACCGGGACTTGTGGGAATACACACTGAACCTGAGCCAACAAGAAGTCGATACCATGCTGGCTCACACCTGGGAAATTCAAGACAAAAACTTCGACTACTACTTTTTTGACGAAAATTGCGCCTACCGTCTGCTCGCCCTCATTGATGTGGCGCGCCCCGGTACAGCTCTTCTAGAGGAAGTAAGTACTCACGCAATTCCATCGGACACCGTACGCTGGGTGCGAGACAAGAAGCTGATCGAGAGCATTCATTACCGCCCTTCCGCTGCCACCGCGGTCAGCCACAACCTCAACGCCCTTCCTGCAGAGCATCAAACCATTGCGGCTGCCATTGCCAACGGCTACCTGAAGCTGGATGCCCCCGAGGTGAAGGCACTAAACAATGGAGACAAAGCCCGCTTACTCGATACCACCTACGATTACCTCCGCTACCAAAGCGAAGCCGATGCCTGGCCCCGAGAGTTTGCAGCTCCTTTGTCTCACCAATTACTGGTTGTTCGCAGCAGCATTCAAAACGCCCAACCCATTCCGGCAGTACCGACCCCCATCGTACGGGATGATCAAGGCCACGACACCTTCCGACTTAGTTTGAGCTCAGGCCAGCTGGCACATAAAGAGTTCACCCAACTGGCCATCCGCCCCGCCTATCACGACATTGCAGACCCGCCAGAAGGTTACCGCACC
>NZ_JBFHJO010000051.1:0-17282 GCF_041595835.1 Marinobacter sp.
CACGTCTACGGTAATGCCGTTGCTGATATCGTCCTCGGTGACCGGCCGCTCGATAACTACATTGCCGTCTTTGTCGGTGATTTTGACAGTGTCGCCCGGCTTAGTGGTGCCGGGTTCAAAAGTGATGGTGCCAGTAACTTTCCCGTCTTCCGTGTCGTCTTCGTTATACGCACCATTTGGGCCAGAACCGTCCTCAAGCTTTACGATTACCTCCGGCGCAATATCATCTTTCGGATTTTTGTCAAAGCCAGTGCTGGTATTGCCCGCAGGGTCGGTGACCTCAACATTCAGTTCTACCTTTATCTGGCCATCAGCTACGGGTACGTCCACGACAATCCCGTTGTTGATATCGTCCTCAGTAAGCTCGTACTCTTCGATCGGGTTTCCGTTGCTATCTTTAATCGGATTACCGTCGATATCCGTTACCGTCACCTTATCGCCGGGAGCGGTGGTGTCCGGGTCAAAGGTGATGGTACCAGTGACTTTGCCGTCTTTGGTGTCTTCTTCGTTGTAGTCACCGTTCGGGCCTGAGCCTGGTTCAAGCACTGCCTCTACTCCCGGAGTCACATTGTCCACCGGTTTATCATCTGATCCGGTGCCAGTGTTGCCTACAGGGTCGGTAACAGTAACGTTGAGTTCGACATTGGTCTGCCCCTCAGACACAGGGACGTCGACGATAATGCCGTTGGTGATATCATCCTCGGTGATCGGGCGCTCAATAATCACTTCACCGTCTTTGTCAGTGATTGTGACGGTGTCACCAGGTTCTGTGGTGTCGGGATCGAAAGTCACCTTACCGGTGACTTTACCGTCCTTCGTGTCGTCTTCGTTGTACCCTCCATTGGTGCCAGAGCCTGGCTCTAACTCAACAGTGAATGTTGGTGCAATACTATCCACCTGGTATGGCCGCTCGGCCTGAGCAGAAACAGGAGTGCCATTTGGTTCTACGCTGGCAACAGTTGCCTGAACATTCTTGTCTTGCGCTAACTCATTGCCCGGCACATCCACTTGCCAGGTTTTGCCATCCGCATTAACGGTTGTTTCATACAGTTTGCCGTTAACTGTTACGGTAACACGATCGCCTGGCTCTACTCCGCCGCCCACAGTCCCTGTCAGGGTAATAGACTGCCCGGCTTCCGTAGCGTCCACGATATCATTGCCAGCAACGACATCGATGGAGATGGTTAGTTTTTCAAGCCTGGCACCGGCCTCAGGGAAGTCTCCATTGACTTCGTGCCGGTCAGCGGAACTCCGGTGATAGCGCGGTTCATCACGCACGAAATCGGACTGAGGCAGGCTTAGCCCCATGGGGCGCAATACTTCCTGGATACGCGCAACCGTAACTGGCGTGTATCCGTCTGCTTCGATAATATTTCCAATGCGCACCAGCTGCACAAAGCCGTGGCCTTCTGATGAATCAGTCGCATCAGACGGGGCATGCACTCTACTTTCCGCCGGTTCCTCTCCGGGCTCGGCCGGCATCACGCTTTCTGCCTGCTCAGTGAGCGCTTCCCTTTGATCGGCAGAGACCTGCTGCTCACCAAGGAATGTCAACTGCTGGTTGTCACCAAAATCCAGATTAACTCGCGCGCCTTCCGCCATAATCAGTGTTTCATCGGCATTCAGTTGATCACCCACTTCAAGGGCGCGACGTTCACCATTGGCATTTTCCGCCCAAGCTTGCCCGACCAGAGATACAACAATTGCCAGAGTAGTCATAAGAACCTCACAAAATGGTTACCTATGCGATTTGAACGCATGTAACGAAACTGTTTCAGCGCTCGCTCAAAGCATTGGCTTTGGCGCGCAATAAGGGTTTGAGTAAGTAAGATAAAATGCTTTTCTTGCCCGTCATGATGTCGAGTTGTGCAGTCATTCCGGGAATAACAGACAGATGTTGTGCCGCGTCGTTTTCTGTAGTTACAGCACGCACAAGGTAAAAAGTGTTATCACGATCATCCGTAATGGTGTCGGCACTGATGTGCTGGATCGTTGCGGAAATACCACCATAGATGGAGAAATCGTAGGCGTGCAGTTTGATTGTTGCTGGCAGACCAGGGCGCAGGAAGGCGATATCTTTAGGTGCAATTTTGGCTTCAACCAGCAAACGGTCATCACTGGGAACAATTTCAACGATGGCATTGCCGGGCTGCACTACGCCGCCGATGGTATTCAGCAATACACGCTGCACCGTACCATTGACCGGAGAGCGAATTTCGGAGAGCTTTACCTTATCCGCAAGCCCGGCAACGCTCTTTTCCAGACTGTTTAACTGCGCGTTTGCTTCACTGAGCTCCGCTCGCCATTGATTGCGCATAGAAGAGCCGACTTCTAATAGCCGGGACTCTGCCTCCTGAATACCGGCCTCTACCTGCCGGGCACGTGCCGCAGCCTGAAGCCGCTCACCATCGGCAGCAGCCTGATCTCGTTGCAGGCGCAGGATTTCAATTTCTGACACGGCGCCGGATGCCAGCAATGGCTGCGTCGCCTGCAATTCTTGTGTCGACATTCGGTAAGCGTTCTCTGCCGCCGCAAGCCTTGCCCGCACTTCGCTGAGTTCCTGCTGCCGCTGTTCGCGCTGCTCGCGGGCCACCGACAGTCGCTCATTCAGTTCTTTGAGGCTGGCGTGGTAATAACTCTGCTCCTGGCGCAATATCTGCTCTTGCTCTGGACTTTCAGCCTTAGTGAAGTCCAGCTGCAACGGTTCGTTTTGAATCTGCGCCCGCAAACGTTCAACTTTCGCTGCCAGCGCGAACGCCCGAACACTGCTTTCCTGGAAGCTGGCAACAAAGCGCGTTGGGTCAATGCGAACCAGCAAGTCACCTTTACTAACCTGAGCACCATCTTCAACAAACAGAGCCTCAATCACCCCTCCATCTGCTGATTGAATGATCTGGAGTTGTCGTGAGGGGATGACCTTGCCTTCACCGCGGGTCACTTCATCTATTGGCGCAAAAGCAGCCCAGACAATCAACACGACGAATGTCAGCGCTATACCGTATAGCAAGGCACGGGCACGAAGCGTGCTTTGCTGCTCTATGGCCTGCCCCGCATCAGCAGGCCATTGCCGTGAGTTATTGCCAAACGCGGAAAAGAACGGACGAAACAGCCGGTCAATAAAGCGTTTGCCCCGGGCGCCAACGGCATCGGCCATTCTCAAGCGTTCAAAGGCCTGCTGTTCAAGCTGCCTTTGTGCCGCTTGTTCTGCAACTTTCGGCTCGTTGCTCATTTCGCACCCCGCTGAATACTGCCCTGCTGAAGCGCCTGAAGCACAGTCTGTTTGGGGCCGTCAGCAACGATTTTTCCAGCGTCCATAACGATCAGGCGGTCAACCAGGTCGAGCAAACTGGTACGGTGAGTAATCAGCACCATCGTTTTGCCCTGACCAAACTGGCTCAGACCTTTGCTGACATGACTTTCCAGCATGCTATCCATGGCACTGGTGGGCTCATCCAGTAACAAAATACTGCTATCAGCCATCACAGCGCGGGCAACCGCTATAGTTTGTCTCTGACCTCCGGACAGGCGATTACCGCCTTCCCCAACCGGCATCGATAGCCCGTCTGCGTGATCGCCCACCAAAGCTTTCAGACCAGAAATATTGATGGCCTGCAGCAAGCGTTCATTACTGGGATGCTCTATACCAAGAGTCACGTTGTCGTAGACGGTACCGCTAAGCAACTGAACATCCTGGGGAATATAACCAATATTACGGCGCAGTTCGGTGGGATCGATCTGGCCGATATTTACGCCGTCTACCAAAAGGCTGCCGGAGGTTGGTCGGTATAAACCAAGAATGAGTTTTTCCAGAGTACTTTTGCCGGAGCCTACACAACCGAGAATGCCCACACGCTCACCCGCCCGAATGTGCAGTGACACCCCCCTCAGCGCCTCGCGCTCTTCATCCGGATACTGAAATGACACATCGCGCAGTTCAATTTCGCCCCGCAGCTTACCCCGGCTTATCAGTTGCTTGCCGGATACACGATCCTGCTCGGCTTCCATGATCTGCTCCACAGAGTTCAGCGCTGTGGCTGCCTGATAATACTGGGTGAGTAATGAAGCTGTTTGCGAAACAGGCGCCATGGCCCGGGACGACAGCATATAAGCCGCGATCAGCCCCCCCTGACTCATATCACCGTTTATCACCAGATAAACACCAGTGATGATCATCACGACCGAAACAACCTGCTGTATCCAGGAAGCTCCGGCACCTACAGACATGCCGAGCATTCGCTGCTTACCTGCACAACCAGACAAAAAGCGGGTGGATTGTTCCCAGGCACTTTGCATACGACTGGTGGCATTGAAACTTTTAAGTGTCGGGGCCGCCACCAGGCTTTCAACCAGGCCGGAGTTACGCTGAGCACTGGCCTGACTCATGGTCTCTGAAAGCTGGTGCATGGTGGCCTGCACAGAAAGCGCATACAGAATAATAAGTGTGGCTCCGATCAACACGGGGATCACCATCACAGGAGAGATCAGAGCGATGATAACGACGAACAACAGGAAAAAAGGCAAATCAATAAGTGCGGTCACGGTCATGGAACCAATGAAAGAGCGCACGGACTCAAAGGATTGAATATTGGCGGCAAACGAGCCAACGGAGTGCGGCGCATGCTCCAACCGGGTGCCAAGAACACGTTCCATAATTCGCGCGGACAAAGTGATGTCGGCCCTGCTTGCTGCAAGCTCTACAAACCAGCTACGCAATAATCGCAGTACGAGGTCCGCACAGATGATCACCAGAGCACCAATAGCCAGAACCCACAGGGTCTCCGTAGCGTGGTTCGGCACAACCCGGTCGTATACGTTCATTACGAACAAGGGCATAGCCAGGGCAAACAGATTAATGAAGAAAGCCGCAACCAGAATGTCCCGATACACTGGCCGGTTAGCCTTGATCACACTCCAGAACCAATGCCCCTTATCAGCTATCGGGCCTGCACCCGTTTTACGCTGATCCAGACGAAACTCCGGCCGGCAGTACAGTGCAATACCGCTGTAACTTTCGTTAAAACTGCTCAGTTCCAGCTCTTCGGGCTGCATATCCAGTTCTGGCAGCAACACCTGCACTTTTTGCCGCTGCATGTCTATGCCCCGCAACAAACAAGCGCGATTACCATCAAGCAGAACAACACAGGGGAACAATAAGTTATTCAGGCGCGTCAGTGGCTGACGCACCAGTTTAACCTTCATATCAACCCGCTCGGCCGCGCGGGCAAAGACTGACGGTGACAGTCGACCATCAACCAGCGGCAAACCAGCAACCAGCGCATCGCGACTGGTTGTGGTTCCGTTTTCAGCAGCCAGCCAAAGCAGGCAAGCGCTCAAGGGGTCATTGGTCAGATCCATAACACCCGTTCACAACTACTTCCTGCCATGAATAACGCGAACTTCAACACGACGGTTTAATGCCCGGCCTTCGGCGGTATCATTACTGGCATTAGGCTGGTACGCACCTACGCCCGACACCATCATGACGGTATCATCAACCCCGTAGCTAATGAGGGCATCGCGTACCGCAATGGCACGGGCCAGCGACAGCTCACGGTTAAGTGCATCGGAGCCGGTGCTGTCGGTATGACCAACAATGTTGATTGATTTCGGGGTACCCTGTTCAACCAGCCGCAGAGCAAACTGCTGCAAGCGCGCAGCTGCCTCAGGCTTGAATTCGGCACTGCCAATATCAAACAAGGTATCGCTCCCCAGGCTCAGAATCTCCTCAGACTCCACGCCCTGGAGGTAACGGTCGAAGCTATCAGCTCCGTCGTCTGGCAACGTGCAGTAGCGGCTATTGCCCGGGTTCACCGATTTATTGATATCACCCAGATCCGGGAGTGCCTCACTGTTTACCGCCAGAGTTTCCAGCAAGCGCCCCATGCTGTGGAGTGTTTGCACCCGGTGGATTTGCAAATCATAGGCGCCATTGACATACGCACGCCGGGCCTGGAAATATTCATTTTCGGAGTCGAGAACGTCCAGCAAAGAGCGGCGCCCGATATCAAACTGTTCACGGTACGCGGCCAATACGCTCTCAGCACCATCGCGATGGGCTGCCAGGGAGTCAAGCTTCGTTTCCAGATTCAGTACATCACTATGAGCAATGGTTGCGGTCTGGCGCAGATCAACGCAGACCTTATCCCGCATACTTTCTGCCTGACTGATCCGACGACCTGCAGCACGTTCAGCAGCCCTGTCACTGCCGCCACGATACAGGTTATAGCGCATACGCAACTCAACTACCGTCTCGTCGCCATAAGAACCCGGATCTGTCCGCTTATCGAAACTGTTGTTGTTTTTATAGGTACCATGGCGGGCACCAAACTCTATAGTGGGATAGCGACCGGACTTGGCTTCGCCATAGGATGCCTCAGAGGCCTGAATTTCCTCAAAAGCGGCAAACAAGGCAGGATTGTTGGCGTATACGGTGCTAAGCACTTGCCACAAATCATCAGGCACGGCCTCTGCCTGCACTTCGTAAGGGGTTAATTCCTCCGCAGGAAAGCGCCCGACCAGACGCTGAAAGCGGGCAGTAACACTTTGCAGGTTAGCCACTTCCGTCATCAGATTGGACCGCGCCAGTGAGAGGCGACCATCAATCTGCTTCAGATCAGCTCGGTTGCTGACACCCTGACCAGCACGCTCACTAACGTGGCGCTGAACACGCTGGTGACTGGCAACATTTTGTTGAGCAAGGGAAACCAACTCCCGGTGCTTCAGCACGCTCAGATATGCTTCACTCACTTCCAGCGCTTTGGTTTCCGCCTCATCCAGAAGTTCGTAATAACGTGCACGGCTACTGTGCTCAGTTCTGGCTACGGCGTTACGCACGCGAAACCCATCGAACAGCATCTGGGTCAGTGAAATTTCCGCGTAGTTACGGTTATAACTGCCACGGGCATCATATTCACGATCCCCCATGCCGGCAGAAGCACTCAGATCAAGGGATGGCAAATAGCCACCAAAGGCTTCCCGCTGATCATGGGTGGACGCCTGAAAAGCGTGTAAACGAACCTGAACTTCCGGGTTGCTTTCGAGCGCTTCATGAACAACACTTAATAAGTCATCTTGCTGCGGCGCTGCAACAGCAAGTGCGCTAAAAGTCAGAGAAAAAACAAGGCTGAATTTGGCAACGGCAGGGGTTCTGGCCATAATATCCTCTTGGCTATCCACATAAGCGATAAAGCTGAAGCGGATACAGTCAGTACGCTGAATTCATTAAGTGAAAAACCTCTTCAGGTTCTTCGGAGACAGTTAGGACAGCGAACTCTAACGCTTTTGCACAAGAGAACCTTTGGTAGCGCGCCAAAACCTGTGCCCGGAAGCACTATTTTATCCGCGGCCGTTATCGCCATAGCCGGGAGGAAATCCTTCTTTTATCCTCCCACTGACAAATTACCAGCACCAGCGCTTTATCCAGATAAAACATAAGCATATACTCTATTGTCTGAAGACCATGCAGCGGCGAGATGTACTGTAAAAGGACGAAAATGGGAACGCTGAAGCATAGACGAATTCTGATCGTTGACGACGAAGAAGCCGATCGCATGCTGATGTCAGCCTATCTTCAACGACACAGTTGCCGTTTAATCTATGCAGAAGACGGTCTTGAGGCCATTGAAAAGGCGCGGACTCTAAAGCCGGATCTTATCCTGATGGACGCGGAAATGCCTCGCTGCAATGGCCGCGATGCCTGCAAGATAATTACTCAGGACCCCCGCACCCAAAACATCCCGGTGATATTCATTTCGGGCATGACCACCCCTGAACACCGGGTTCGCGGATTACTTGCCGGGGCCGTTGACTACATCAATAAGCCTTTTAATTTTGATGAGGTTAAACTGCGCCTGGCCATCCACTTACGAAACAGGACGCCAGCCCCTCAGGAGCCTGCAGCCAATGATGCACCGAAAAAAAACAACCGCCATGACATCGTGTTTCACTCCGCCCGTACCCATCTACTGAAATCACTGTCGACAACACCTCCGATGCAGGAGCTTGAAAAACTGACGGGGACAAACAGCAAACACCTGAACAATGCGTTCAAAGTCTGCGCCGGAGTTACTGTCTACGAATACCTTCGGGAAGAGCGTATGAAAGAGGCCCGGACACTGCTTCAGCAAACTCAGCTCTCTGTACAAGACATTGCCCATCAGGTTGGCTACAAAGACAGCGCCAATTTCTCAACGGCCTTCAAAGAACGCTTCAAACTGACACCCCGAGAGTTTCGTCGGCAACACAACTAAATTCAGGAACAACTCTTGAGACAGCGCCATTACCTAGCCGTACTTGCTGCAGTTATCGTGACCTTAGCTCTGATGTCATCCTCAGCCACCCAGGCGAGCGCCAAGGCCACCTCAAACATCTCCATAGATCTGGCAAACATGCCGAACGGAAGTGAGCTCATCACCTCCATGCTGGCCATCCCTCACAACAACGACATTCAAGACCTCAGTGACGCCCGGAGCTTTACTGACTGGGTGCAACCAAACGAAGACACCCTGAATGCGCCGCGTCAACATACAACTAGCTGGCTGACAACTTCCCTGCACAACAGCAGCAGTCAGGCTCTGATCCGATGGCTGGTTCTGGAGCCATGGCGACTAAATCGTGTAGACGCTTTTTTTCTTGACCCCACTACGGACGAAATCCTCTGGCAGAAAACCACTGGGCTGGCTATCCCTATCCAGAATCGCTCAATCAAAAACGGAAAAACCATCATCCCAGTGCAGCTGAACGCTGGTGAAACACAGCAACTGTTCCTGAAAATATATAGCGACAACCTTCCATTTATCAGCGTAGAAAGTTGGGACCCGGTTTCATATACCCAAAGCCTCACTGAAAACCGAATCTTTCTTGCCGCTTTTTTGGCCAGCATTCTCACGCTACTTCTGATCCTCGCCTTCCAGCTGAATACCGGATTATTGGTCACGGGGGCCTGGTTACTCGCAGCCTTTGTTCTGGAAGCGGAGAAAAACGGCTTTCTGAGCAACTACTTGCTGCCCTTTCTTGAAAGCTACGCGGTCAATCTGAGAACGACCACAGCCATGCTTTCAGTACAATTATTTCTGGCCACGTCTGTTTTCATTCTGGGACTCAATAAACAACGATTCTGGCGAAGATTCCTGCTTCTGACCTATCTGTCAGTGGTCATCTTTGCGGGCCTTACGTTTGTTGTCGATGGCGTAACTATCCGCAAGCTGGGCATACTGCTTATGTCCTCGTATCTGATCAGCTGGATATTCATGATCAGCCCAGCTCTGAAGCTTCGGCACCCCGGCCAAAGCTCACTGCCGTGGATGCTACTTTTGCTGTCGGCTTACTGGGCTACCACATCGTTCCTGCTGCTTGGCTACACATTCAATTTTTACTACACCGCCCATTTCGCGCCCTATCGCATTACCATCGAGATTGTGATTGCACTTGCCCTGATGCTGACTTACAGCTGGCAACAGAAACGTGAGATAAAATCAACAGCCAAAGCACTGGCACGACAAGAAAAGGAAAGCCGGGAAGTTCTTGAACAGACCGTGAAACGTCGCACGGAAGACCTGAACATGGCACTGGAATCCGCTCGTAAAGCCAGCAAAGCAAAAGTAAACTTTCTGGGCCAGGTGACCCACGACTTAAGATCTCCGTTAACCGCTATTCTGGGCTACGCACAGCTTCAGGCCGCCAACTCCATCAGCCCTCAAAAAGCCACTCAGGTCATTCAGGACCGGGCGCGTTACATGAAAGAGCTCATAGATGGTCTGGTAGACTATGCCCGCGATATCACAGCGAATGATAATGAACTTCACGACATTTACCTCATCGCGTTTATCGACAATCTGGTCAACCATGCTCACATCATCGCGGGCAAACAAAACAACCGGTTCCAGCTAAAGATAGAAACAGATCTTCCTACTGTCATTCGCTGTAACAGTCAGCAGCTGCAACGCATATTGCTCAATCTGCTGGATAATGCCGCCAAATATACAAATGAAGGTGACTTTTCGCTCTCCATTGCGGTAACCAACAACACCAAACAGAAGCCGTCACTTGTCTTTCGTGTCAGCGATACCGGTTGCGGCATATCAGCTGAGAACCTCAAAAAAATCTATACTCCATATTACCAAAGCTCTGAGAACAATCCCGGTGCAGGTTTAGGCCTGTCCATCTGTATTGAGCTTGCTGAAAATCTTGGCGGTTCACTTGAGCTGGAAAGCGAGCTTGGGAAAGGGACTGTTGCTACCTGCACCATTCCATACATCGCAGGCGACGAACAGCGTGTGGCCCCATCCGTTCCAGCCGTACTGGATCTGCTACCCTCATTTGATGCGCAAGGTCAGAAAGCCTGGGTAGTGGAGGACTCTTCGTCAATCAGCGAATTGCTGGACAGCGAGCTCACTGACATGGGATTTGAAGTGGAGCTTTCAAAAAGCTCAGAAGATTTCGCAGAAGCTGCATCCCGCGCCAATGCTGCGCCTGCAGTCATTATTACAGACTACCACCTGCCAGGTGCCTCAGGTGATGAAGTGCTGCGTGTTACGAAATCACTGTGGCCAGATGTGCCGGTCATCCTGCTATCAGCAGCACAGAACAACACCCCTGAACCCATTGGGAATACAGAAGGGCACTTCAATGCCTATCTATCCAAACCAGTGGATTTACACGAGTTGCGCCTGAAGCTTGCAGAGTTCTGTAACCTGACCTCGGATTAGCCGCTCGCCTGAAAGTATTCAGTGTGCCCAGGTCAGAGACACCGTACCGAAGCTGAAGCTGTCTTTATTAGATTGCTCCGCTCCGGAAGTCGCGCGAATGATCAGGCCGGCCTGAAGATTTTGCCATTGCCAGGTAGCGCCGATACCAGCCTGGACCAACAGCAGACTCTCTTCAAACTGGTAGGGGCCTGCGTTGTCTTTAAGATAAGAATACGGGACATAGTCCAGCCCCAGGCCGATGAACACCGACCACCCTTCCCCGGCACTATTTAAAGCGGAAGGTAACCCAACAGTACTGGCTGTTCCTGCGTAGTCGGGTACAAAGTTCACGGGTAGATATTTACCCGTTCTCCATATACCACCCACACTTACGTTAGTCAGAAAGCTGGAGGCCATAATGGAACCCGCCCACGCAATCTCGTGCTCCAACTCACCTTTGCTGCCGTTATGCCATAGCTTCCTGCCATGCGTAGCCTGAACGCCCCCAACAACATCCGTACCCAGCTGTTCACCCCACCCCCTGGGCTTTTCACTACCGGTAAGTTTATGTACCCATTTTTGCGAGGCACCAGCCCCGCTTTCCGGGCCAACCACTCCGATATGAATGCCATAACCTGTAATTGTGTCGGCATCCCAGCTCCAGACAGTACTGCTTAGAGAAAGATAACCCGCATAGGGAAGATCATTCAGGAGAGGCTTCTCACGAGAAATATCAGCGGGGGTAACCATGAACTGCCGAAGGCTAAACGATAGAGCCTGATCCTGATTTTCCGGATTAACTCCCGGAAATGCTTCAAACCATCCTCCTACTGCCTGTGAAACGTTAGCCGAACCCGACTGACCGTCGCTGGACGGTGACGTTAAATAGGACAGGCGTACACCATTGGTATAACCCTGATCCAGGCCCACAAGCAGATCATTATCCCAAGAGATGTTAAAGGTATCCGCCAGAGCACTGGCAGAGAGCAACACCGTCAGAAACAACGCCTGCAACGAGTTACGTATCAGAAAAAGGCAAACAGACATTGGGTTTTACTTTGGCCCCAAAAACGGTTTTAAACAGCGCATAGCTATCGTAAATACCCGACCAATAAAATGATACCCCCCTGTCGATTAACAAAACAAACTTGTCCAAAATCGCCACTCAATATAAACACCCTCATTCAAAATATGCAGGTCAAAAAAAATGACAAAGACATAAATAACTAACAACAAGAGCAATAAACAATGAAAAAAAGACTCATTTTTGCATCATCTTTACTATCTTCATTCCCTGCTTATTCTTACGAAATTGCCGGTACCGGACTTGATGTATACGGCAGTTTTCGACTGATGATGGAGCATCAAAAAGATGGAGGCGGAAGCAAATTAAAAGATGCCCTCTCCCGTGTCGGCGTTACCGGTTCTTACGACCTTTCTGATGGACTCAGTGCATTCGCAAAGTATGAGGTTGCCCTGGATCTTGCCAATGATGATGACAGCATCGGGGATATGCGCTACGGACATATAGGCCTCAACCATGAATCTTATGGTTCGGCGGCCATAGGGAAAGTTGATTCCCCGCTATACCAGTCTGCAGGTTCTTTCGCTGATTATATGTGGTGGGACTCCGCCCCTGTCTACTACACCCTGGACGGACAGCTGAGAATTGATGATGCCATTTACCTGAGCTCTGCCAATATGGGTGGCCTGAAAGTACAGGCGCTGCATCAGATCGGCAGCGAAGAAGATGACGTAGAGGACATCTCTCAACTAGGTGCCTCATTCAGCCACAACCGTTTCACCTTCGGCGCTGGAGCGAGCATGACCGAAGGTGACGTGGACACACATAGCTTGGCGATATCCTACAATCAGGATATTTTCTATATGAGTGCTTCGTACATCAGCAAGAAAGACCAGGGCTCAGGGGTAGATGCATTGATCGGGGTACCCTCCGGAAAAAATCTCTATACCCTTGGTATCTCTGACTTTGAAGCAGAAGAGTCCGATGAAGACTTTGTGGCAGGCATACTGGCATATCAGAGAACGCTGCACGAAAAGGTACTGTTCTGGGCCGAATTCATGGTTTGGGATGGCAGACTTTACGGTGTTGATAATTCCAATCAGGTAAATATTGGCATGAACTTCAGCTTCTGACCCCCCGCCCAGTCCACTCTGGAAAACTTGCCCGCTTCAAGTGATCACACCGGAAGCGGGCTTCCATACCTTACAAATCCGCATGCGCTCGTCACTGCAACTGCAATAAGTTTATAAAACCCAACAGTCCTGAAATGCCGCAGCAAGACGACCTTGCCTCACTGCGGCCCCATTTCAGACGGAAACAGATTCCAGGTTACCGCGCTCGGCGAGAAGCCGGTCCAGCCAGTCAGGATCCATCTCGGGCTCTGATGAAAAGAGCAGCCCGGTATAGTCATGGTGTGGCGGTGTAAAAATGGCATTACGCTCACCACTGTCAACAACCCGCCCATGCTGCATCACCACCACCTCATCAGCAATGGCTCTTACCGTAGCCACATCATGAGTAATAAACAGATAGGCAATACCCAGTTCTTTCTGCAAACGGGTCAGCAACCTGAGAATACCTTCCGCTACCAGTTGATCCAGTGCAGACGTGACCTCATCGCAAATAATAAAATCCGGCTCAGCAGCCAGGGCACGTGCGATACAGATCCGCTGCTTCTGCCCTCCTGAAAGCTCCTGAGGCCGCCGATCATAGAATTTGACGGGGTCCAGTTCGATCAGTTCCAGCAACTCAGAAACACGCTGTTTCAGGGCCTTGCCCTTCATTCCGAGGTAGAAGGTCAACGGCCGGCCAATAATTTCACCAACCGTCAGTCGCGGATTCAGTGCGGTATCCGGAATCTGATAGATCATCTGAATCCTGCGCAGTTGCTCCTTACTGCGCCGACGATAATCAGAGGGAAGCGGCTCCCCTTTGTGCAAAACAGAGCCTTCAACAGCTGGCAGTAGCCCGGTAATCACTCGGGCAGTAGTACTTTTACCACTTCCCGATTCTCCAATAACAGCAACCGTTTGCCCACGATACACACTGAGGGAAACATCATGGAGAATCTGAGTATCTCCGTAACCTGCGCTTGCATTCTTCACCTCAATCAAAGGCACTTCATCAACAGGACGTGCCTTGGGTGTCACGTTGAAACAACGCACGGCCCAAAGTGACTTTGTATAATCTTCCTGAGGTGCCGACAGCATCTGCCGTGTCTCGGCCTCTTCCACCAGTTTTCCATGGCGAAGCACCATGATCCGGTCGGCCATCTGCGCCACAACAGCCAGATCATGAGTAATGTAGATGGCTGCAGTACCAAATGCTTCAACAACATTCCGGATGGCTGCCAGAACTTCTATCTGGGTGGTGACATCCAGAGCCGTTGTCGGCTCATCAAAAATAATCAGATCCGGACGACAAGACATCGCCATGGCTGTCATGGCACGCTGCAATTGTCCGCCAGAAACCTGATGAGGGTAACGCATACCTATGTTTTCAGGATCCGGCAGATGAAGCTCCCGGTAGAGTTCGACGGCATCTTTCATGGCTTGCTTACGGTCAGCCACACCATGCTGTACAGCAGTTTCCACATGCTGATCAATCAGCCTGTGGGCCGGATTGAAACACGCTGCAGCACTCTGCGCCACGTAGGCAATCCGCACTCCGTGGATTTCACACAACTGACCGGGAGAGGCCTTGGCCAAGTCCATACCGTCGAACAGGATCTCCCCCTGGGTAATACGACACCCATCCCGGGTATACCCCATGGCAGCCAATCCCAGAGTGGACTTACCCGCACCGGATTCACCTATAAGCCCGAGAATTTCTCCTCGCTTCAGCTGCAAATCCACGCCTTTAACAATTTCATGCCAGGCATCATCAGAATAACCTTCAATATGGATGTCACGAATGTCCAGCAATAGCTCATTGTTGTTATTTTTCATAGCATTCACTCCTTCAATCCGCTGGATCTATGCAGCATCCAGTCGACGACAAAATTAACACTGACGGTTAATAGCGCAACAGCCAGAGCGGGTAACAGCGGTGTCACATCTCCAAAAGTGATCAATACCGCGTTGTCACGTACCATCCCCCCCCAATCAGCGGTTGGCGGCTGCATTCCCAGGCCCAGAAACGACAACGCGCTGATAAAAAGAAACACAAAACAGAATCGCAAACCGAATTCGGCAATTAACGGCGCTGCTATATTGGGCAATACCTCACGTGTAATCAGCCACCACATGCCTTCACCACGGAGCTTGGCGGCCTCCACATAATCAAGCACCACAACATTCATTGCTGTTGCCCGGGCTAACCGATATACACGGGTAGCATCCAGAAGTGCGATAACCAGGATCAGTGATGTCACCGTTGTGCCCACCACGCTTAGTATCAGCAGAGCAAAGATCAATTGTGGAATCGCCATCAGAATATCCACAACACGGGAAAGCCCCTGATCAATCCAGCCACCACGAAGCGCCGCAATCAGCCCGGTCAGGCCGCCAAGCAGAAAAGCCAGTGCCGTCGTCATAAACGCAATTCCGACCGTATTACGAGCGCCATACAGCAAACGGCTAAACATATCTCGTCCCAGGTTGTCAGTACCCAAAAGATACTCGCCTCCCCAGGGAGCGAAGCCCTCACTGACAACCTCGGTTTCACCAAAGGGGGCCAGTACAGGAGCAAAAACAGCGACAAAACTGTATGTAAATATCACCGCGATTCCGAATTTCGCACTCAGAGGCGCCTGCCCCAGTTGTCTGATAATGGATTTCATAATTACCCCTTCGGATGCATCAGGCGAGGATTAGTTGCTATGGCAAGAACATCCGCCAGTGTATTCAGCAAGATATAAGTCATAGCGAATATGAGACTGCAGGCCTGCACGACAGGAATATCCCGTGTAGCAACAGCGTCCACCAGCAACTGCCCCAACCCGGGGTATACAAATACAACTTCAACCACCACAACACCGACCACCAGGTAGGCCAGGTTCAATGCCACCACACTGATAATAGGGGCCAGCGCATTGGGTAATGCGTGATAAACAATCACCCTTAAAGGCCTGATGCCCTTCAGTCGGGCCATCTCGATATAGGGGTTGGATAACAGATTGACCAATGCAGCCCGAGTCATGCGCATCATCTGCGCAATGACCACCAGGCTCAGAGTGATCACAGGCAACACCGAGCGATCTATCACTTCAGAAAAAGGCGCATCCGGCGTGATATTGGAAATACTGGGAAACCAGCCAAGCCAGGCGGAGAAAAACAGAATCAGGATATAGGCGACAAAAAACTCCGGAAATGAGACCGCACTCAGTGCCGAAACATTCACCAGCCTGTCGAACCAGGAGTTCCGATAAAGCGCAGCCAGCAAGCCCAGCACCAACGCAATCGGCACAGACACCGCCGCGGCCATCAACGCAAGCATCAGAGTATTACTGAGGCGCACATCAATCAGCTCTGAAATTTCCCTCTGATTGGCCAGCGACACGCCCAGATCACCAGAGAGCAAACTACCAATCCAGTGAACATAACGAGTCAGTGCAGGCTGATCTAAACCAAGCTGCGTCCGAAAAGCTTCCACCGTTTCCGCCGTAGCCGATTGTCCCAGTAACGCTTCAGCCACATCGCCAGGCAGTAATTCAACGGCCATGAAGATAATGATAGAAACGGCAAACAGCGATCCCAGCCCCAGAGCAATCCGCTGTAAAAATAACGTTATTATATTTTTCACTTATTCACCCCCTTCATCCGCAGACAAGGTGCTGCTAATGGTTTCATCACTTGAGTTCAGGTGTCTTCGGCTATGCAGGCACCCCTCAGGGTGCCTGCCTCTCACGCTCAGGCTAACCACCAGCGTTCGATAATCCGCAGACCATCAAGCTCACCAAAAGGGGCAGTTGCTCCACCGTGGGCAACTCTTGTTGTGCGTGCTGCTACCGAGCTCGCAAACATGGGAATGATTGAACCGCCTTCGTCACGACACAACTGTTGCATCTCGTTATACATCTCGCGCCTGAGGGTGTCGTTCAGCTCCCCTCTGGCACTCGTCAGCAGCTGGTTGAATCGCTCATGTTTCCAATGGGATTCATTCCAGCTTGCGTCGCGAGCATATCCAAGGCTAAACATACGGTCGGCGGTCAGGCTGGAATACCAGAAAGAGGTACAGAATGGCTTTTTATGCCAGACACTGGACCAGAACCCGTCTGAAGGTTCCCGTGAGACATCAATTTCGATACCCGCCTTTTTAGCCTGTTCCTTGAACATAACCGATGTGTCAACGGCTCCGGCGTATGCGGCATCAGATGCATGCAGCTGTACGCGCAGTTTGTCCAACCCGGCTTTGCGCATATAAAAACGCGCTTTGTCAGGATCGTACTGACGTTGTTCCAGCTCTGCATTGAAGAAGCGGTTACTGGCAGTAATAGGATGATCATTACCGGCATAGCCATAACCCAACAGGATGGTTTTCACCATCGCTTCCCTGTCAACAGCATGCTTTAAGGCCATCCTCACATCATTGTTCTTAAAGACATCGCTGTCACACAGCATCGGGAATGTATA
>NZ_JBFHJO010000052.1:0-17104 GCF_041595835.1 Marinobacter sp.
AGCGGCTAAGATTTAAAGAACTCGCCTCTTGCACCCTGGCCTTCGGGTCGCTTGAGGTTAAATAAATAGAAGGACATAAACATGTAGATCTCAAGGCATAGTGCTGGCGGACGCGGGTTCAATTCCCGCCGTCTCCACCAAACACAAAGAGAAAGCCCCGCTAGCCGGGGCTTTTCTCGTTTCTGGAAAGGCCATTTGAAAAAAACACACTTCCCCTCCCTTCAATCTGTCACCAATTGATACAAAGCCACCAACCTCAAAATAGGCGCAAACTGCTACTATCCCCACAGATAAAACAAAACTTTAGCTCCTTAACCTCTCCCCCCGGGAATTCCTGCATTTAAAAGGGTCTGGCGTCATGTCGAATAAAGCGAAGCAACCCCAAAAGCTTTTGTTATTTTCTCTGTTTGGGCCGCGGCTTTTTGGCATTGGTACGCTTAAAATCCGTGAAATTCTGACCTTTCAGCGGCTGACCAAACTACCCCATAGTCACCACGCCGTAATCGGTACCGCGTCATTCCGGGGCTCAGCCTTACCGGTTATCGATATGGCTGCGGCTATTGGCTACCCCGCCTTGTCAAAAGAGGAGCAAAACCAGGCATCAATCATCGTGACCGACATCCAGCGCCAGGAAATAGGCTTTCTGGTGCGTGGCGTTCAGAAAATTATTGAAACAAACTGGAGAAATGTCATTCCGCCCCCCAAGGCATTAGGTACCAATGCCTTTATCACCGGTTTGCTGGACGAGAGCGGAGACATTATTCAGCTACTCGATGTGGAGCTGTTACTTTCCAAAGTCTATCCGGAATCCCTGGATACCCAGGAGGTTCTTCTGTCAGATGTTCAGAGCGAGACCCTCAAGTCCCTGAACATTCTATTGGTGGACGACTCTCAAGTAGCACGAAAACAACTGTCGGATGTTCTGGACAGCAAAAACATTACGTACCATGTGACCAGCAATGGCAACGACGCATTGAACGTTTTGTTAGACCTTCACTCGCAGGGCAATCCAGTTGACATTCTGGTCAGTGATATTGAAATGCCGGGCCTTGATGGCTACGAGCTAACCTTTGACGTGCGCGACAACTCAACATTGAAGCAACCCTATATTATCCTGCACACTTCTCTGAACAGTGAAATGAGCCTCAGCTACGCCAATCAGGTGGGTGCTGACGAAGCGCTGACAAAGTTTGATGCGGCCGAACTGCTCCAGGCTATGCTGCGCGGAGCTGCCAAAAGCACGTAACTCATGCGTTGCCGGCACCTGCTCATTATTTGCACAAACCAAAACCTTGTGCTTGTATGAACCAGACAGGCTGCTGCAAAACTCATACGCCCAAGCGCCTGTCCACAGCGGGATCGCTCGACCCTGAGCGGCCCGTTTTCACTGTTAAATGGAGTTGGCATTGTTATGGCTTACGAAACGATTGATGGTCAAAAATACGAAAAAGAGCTGCTAGACCTCGCACGCAAGCACACGACAGGAAAGGGCGAAGGTAAATTATCCAAAGATGAGGTTGCTGACCTGATCAAGTCCGCCCAAGACGGACCTGGAGTAACAGATACTGAAAAAGCCACACTGGCCTACATCCGGAAAAACTTTGAGTTTACAGACGCAGCAGCTGCCGATTTTGACAAAGCATTCAGCCAGCTCTGATTCAGAAAGGCTATCTACAGTAAAACAAGCCCGGTGCCATTTAGCGCCGGGCTTATGCAAAACATCAAACGAGTTGAAGTGTTGCCAGCGTTCGCGCACGCACAGAGTTTAAGAGCTCTTCATCTTCAACCAATGATTGCCCATACGACGGCACCAGATCTCTCATTCTCTCCTGCCACTGTTTGGACTGCATTTTCTCAGGGAAGCAGCGTTCCAATACGTTCAACATGGCATTGGCCGCAGTTGATGCCCCGGGAGAGGCGCCAAGCAGAGCGGCAAGTGAGCCATCTTTTGCCGCAACAATCTCAGTTCCAAACTCGAGCTTGCCTCCACCTTCTTCGGTTTGTTTGATGATCTGTACACGCTGACCCGCCATTTGCAGCCTCCAGTCCTCTTCCTTCGCTTCCGGGAAGAAATTGCGCAACGCATTCACCCGATCACTGTGAGACTGAAAAACCTCACCAATCAAATAACGGGTCAAATCCATGTTGCTCTTACTGACCGACAACATCGGGCGCAGATTGGTAGCACGAACAGAGCCAAACAAATCAAACACTGAGCCTTGCTTGAGGAAACGGGTAGTAAAGCCGGCAAACGGCCCGAATAGTAACGCAGGCTCGCCATTAATGATGCGAGTATCCAGGTGCGGAACGGACATGGGCGGAGCGCCAATCGGCGCTTTTCCGTATACCTTGGAGTGATGCTCGTTAACAATCTCAGGTTTCTGGCACACCAGCCACTGGCCGCTGACAGGGAAGCCTCCATAACCCCGGGCTTCATCAATTCCGGATTTCTGCAGCAGCGGCAGAGCACCACCACCGGCGCCCAGGAACACAAACCCCGTTTCCAGCTTAGTCATTTCTCCGGTTTTCTGATTCTTCACCCGCAACTTCCAGCGACCATTGTCGCGCTGGTCAATATAGTGAACGGGCGAACTGACCATCAGCTCAAAATTTGGTTGGGTTTCCAGCCACTTAACCATGTTCCGGGTCAGCGAACCAAAGTCGACGTCTGAACCGTGTTTGATACGAGTCGCTGCAACCTTTTCCATTGGATCCCGCTTGCCAACAACCAAGGGCATCCACTGGGCCAGCTCTTCAGGATTTTCCGAGTATTCCATTTCCCGGAACAAGTGGTGCGCCTTAAGACGCTCAAAACGACGTTTAAGGAAGGCTACGTCTTTCTCACCCCAGACAAAGCTCTGATGTGGTGTGCGGTTAATGAAGGAGGATGGTTCCGGCAGAACACCTTGTTCAACAAGGTAAGACCAGAACTGCAAAGAAACCTCAAACTGCGCATTAATTTGCAATGCCCGAGCTACTTCTACGTCACCGTCGTCGGTTTCGGGCGTGTAGTTAAGTTCACAGTAGCCTGCGTGGCCGGTACCTGCGTTGTTCCATCCGTCGGTACTCTCATGAGCAACGTGATCAAGACGCTCCAACATGACAATATCCAGAGACGGATCAAGCTGTTTGAGCATCATCCCGAGGGTTGCGCTCATGACGCCCCCACCGACCAGCACTACGTCTGCCTGTCTAACGGCCATTGGTTTTTACCCTAGCTAGTGTTGAGCCTGGAACCACTCCACGATCAGCAAAGCGGCCTGTCGAAAGCCGGAACTACGCGAGGTAAACGGCGCAGCCGTGTGCTTCCGATCTGAATTGTGCGCATTATCCCGTTTTTTACGGGAAGAATAAATTGCGATTGCCAACCAAGACATGGTGAGTTGCCAATTATGGCACCACGAGATTCTCGCGTGTTTTGTTGACAATATCAGCGCCACTTTAGTCTGATACACTGCTCGGGTTAATGCGGGAGATTGCTTATAGCGGAAAATCCTGTGGCTCGGGGCTGACCTGAAATAGTGACTTGCTGTATCTTGTGCGCACTTTGCTTCGCCTGCGATTCCCGCACTGGCTTCTGAAATTTGGATTGAGGTTTTTCTATGCTGATGGCTATTGGTGCCATTCTTTTCGGGTTGGTATTGCTGGTCTGGAGTGCCGATAAGTTCGTAGAAGGCGCTGCAGCCACTGCCAAACACTTAGGCATGCCTACTCTGTTAATCGGCATGGTCATTATTGGCTTCGGCACCTCCGCACCAGAACTCGCGGTTTCAGCCATGGCTGCTGCAGATGGCAACCCAGGCCTGGCACTGGGTAACGGTTACGGCTCTAATATTACAAATATTGCTTTGATTGTCGGCCTGACGGCCATTATCGCGCCGATAGCCGTGCACTCCCAGGTTATCCGTAAAGAGTTACCAATTTTGGTCGTGCTCACGCTGATTGCCGGTGCGCAGTTACTGGACGGAGAGCTTTCACGCACAGATGGCTGGGTATTGCTGGGCGTTTTTTCCGCCGTCATGGGCTGGTCTATTTTCCAGGGCTTCCGAGGCAAAAATGACAGCTTGGCCGAGGGGGTTGATAGTGAAATCATCGCTCATCCGATGCCAATGAAAAGCGCTGTCATCTGGCTGCTGGCCGGTTTGGTCCTGTTGATTATCAGCTCCCGCATATTGGTGTGGGGCGCAGTAACTATTGCTCAGAGCCTGGGCATCAGCGATCTGGTCATCGGCCTGACCATTGTCGCTATCGGCACGTCTCTGCCCGAGTTGGCTTCGGCCCTTGCTGCGGTTAAAAAGAATGAACATGACCTGATTCTGGGCAACATCCTGGGCTCAGGTATTTTTAACACCTTAGCGGTAGTGGGTCTGGCAGCGGTGATCCAACCGTTATCCGTTGCCCCGGAAGTTCTGTATCGGGACTGGGCATTGATGCTTGCGCTAACCGTTGGGCTTCTGGTGATGGGCTTCGGCATGACGGGCTGGCGCAAGATGATCACACGAGTGGACGGAGCGCTTTTGCTGACGGTTTATCTTGCCTACACCGCCTACCTGCTTTCTACCGTGGTTGCCGGCGCATAAATCCAACAGGAGAGCGAGGCAGATGATTACTCTGGCTCGCCATCACCCAGCAGCTCAGCCATTCTCGAACGCACCTCATCCATGACCATCGGAAGCTCTTCCCTGCGCCTTCCTGCGGTTTCAATCGGTGCCCCTACCCGTACATCAACCGGCTGACCCAAATTGATTTGCATGCTGCGAGCAGGCAATACCTGATGTACACCACGAATCGCCACGGGCACAATCACCGCTTCGGTATCAAACGCCAGGTGAAAACAGCCCTTTTTAAAAGGCAGTAGCTGGCCATCGGGCGAGCGTGTCCCCTCCGGGGCAACCCATAGCACGATACCGCTTTCCATCATGGCTCTGGCTTTTTGCAGATCACGTACCGCTTCTGTCTGATTGGACCGGTTGATCCAGGGAAATTCAGCCGCCGCCATCGCCTGTCCCAGCAAAGGAATACGGGACAACTCCCTTTTGGACAGCATACGGATAGAACCTGGCAGGGAAACAAAACTGATGGGAATATCGTAGTGGCTCGCATGAGTGCACATAATGATGTAACGTCGGCCATCATTAAAGTCTGGCACTTCACCCCGAACCGTCACGCTGGCGCGAACCAGTTTAAGCAGTGACGCTGACCATTCCCGGCAGTATTTGTCGACAATCGGGCGATTGAGCTGGCCAAACATAGCTCGCAGCAAAATCAGCAAAGAATAGATAGCGGTCAACCCTATCGAGCCCAACACCACTGCAGCCCGCCGGAGCAGGGTTGCCGGTTCCGTTAGCGGGCTCAAATTCAATCGCTTCATTACATGCACCTTTCATTCGCCAACATTCAGGGACTATCCCTGAATTGTACCGGCTCCCACTACCAGTGAATAACGAACAAAAGTCTTAGCTCAGCCGGTTTCCCGAAACATCAGCGAAACCGAGTTCAGACAATACCGCTGACCGGTGGGCGGCGGGCCATCGGGAAAAACATGCCCCTGATGGCTGTCACAGCGCGCGCAACGTATTTCGGTGCGGGTCATGCCAAAGCTGGAATCTTCGATATAGCGGAGGTGATCCGGGTCAAATGGCTGAAAAAAGCTTGGCCAGCCGGTTCCGGAATCAAATTTGGCATCAGAGCTGAACAGAGGAAGGTCGCACAGGCGGCAGTGATATACCCCCGTCTTTTTGTTATCCAGCAGAGTGCCGCAAAACGGATGCTCTGTGCCATGATCCAGCAATACGCGTCTCTCTTCGGCCGTGAGCCCCGCGGCTTTTTCTTCAATCTGCATCTTGCTCAAGGGCGTTACATCATAACCTGCGGCAGATACACTCATTAGGACTCTCCTCACCCCAGGTCAGAATCGTCCTGGTGGTATTCAGATTTCAGTCGGTCCGGCCAGGTGTTGGCCAGCTTTTCTACTTTGGGAGCGGCAACCGCCATGATATATGGCTGCCATGGATTACGCGCAGCAAAATTCTGGTGCTGGGCCTCTGCCGGATAGAAGGCATCAAGAGGCTCAAGGATAGTCATTATCTCAGAGGGGTAAACTCCGGCTTCATCCAGCTGGTGTATGTAGGCCTCAACCACCTGCTTTTGCTCCGCCGTTTCATAGAACACCGAAGATCGATACTGAGATCCAACATCATTGCCTTGCCGGTTCAGCTGGGTCGGGTCATGAGCAACCGAGAAAAACACCCGCAACAGCTCACTGAAACTGACTTTGGCTGGGTCGTAGTGCACATCAACCACTTCAGCATGGCCGCTGGTACCCGTGCAGACAGCTTCATAGTTCGCCGTTTGGGCAGAACCACCAGCGTATCCGGATTCCACTCGGATCACGCCATCAATTGCCAGAAACACCGCCTCCACACACCAGAAGCAACCACCAGCCAGAACAACATGGGCTTCACCTTCTGCTTCCTGAAGTTCCATCTCTGGAACAGGAAACCGGCTGCGGGGGACATTCAGTCCGGGAATATTGCATGTGTTACTCATAAAGCGGCCCACCCATCATCAGAAAACTATACCCAGTATGGCACTTACAGGAGCCAGCCCCAAACCGGGAGCCAGAGTAGTTGCACATACGAGGTGACGAACCATAATGACAACAGGGATCAACCATAAGATCCCGCTCGGCATCAAGGAAACAGCATGACAGCAAAAGTCCGCGAACCGGAAAATGAGGACGATCTTCTACATTACCGCTTAAGCCTGCGATTAGGGCCGGTTCACGCCCGCCAGAGGCTCGGTATCGAACAGGAATCCGAAGCCCTGATTCTGGGCCGTGATAAACGCTCGTTTCATCTGGAAAACCTGACCAACGCACCCAGCCTGATCCGTTTCTGCCTGAAAGCGGTGGGGCTCTTCAACCGAGCCCAGGCCAATAGCCGTAAGCTCAGGACTACACACAATACGTTTGTTCTTCCTGGTCTGCCATCCGCTTTTGAGGGGTTCCGGATCCTGCATTTGACGGACTTGCATGTGGATATGGATGAACACAACCTGCAGGCAGTCATCCAGCAAATTGAACCACTGGATTATGATTTGTGCGTACTGACAGGAGATTACCGTCAACTGACCTGGGGGCCGGTAGAAGCCTCACTGGATGGCATGGCGCGCTTACGAAGCGCTATCCACGGCGATGCCTGCGCAGTACTGGGAAACCATGACAGCGTGCGAATGGTGCCAGCGTTGGAAGACATGGGTTACCGCTTGCTGATGAATGAGATGATCCCCATTCAACGCCCTGAAGGTACCATCTACCTGGCTGGGGTAGATGATGCTCACTACTATAAGGCACACAACCTGCAGCGTGCCGGCGACGACATCCCTGCCGGAGCCATCAGCCTGTTATTGAGCCATACACCAGAAATCTGGCGAGAAGCCGCTCATGCCGGTTACGATCTGTTCCTCTGCGGCCACACCCATGGCGGGCAGCTTTGCCTGCCTGGCGGCATCCCCATCACACTGGATTCTGACTGCCCACGACATTTGGGGCGGGGGTTCTGGCGGGTTAACGGTATGCAGGGCTACACCTCACCCGGGGCTGGCACCTCAGTATTGAATGTTCGCCTTAACTGCCCTCCCGAAGTGACACTTCACACTCTCACCCAAGGGCCGGAATAGCCCCTTCAGTGCGGTTGAGCCCGAACCCCGAGGCGATACAGCAGAGGTGAAAACAGCATATTGGAAAGGGCGAAGAGCAGCGTTATGGCAACCACTTCCCACAGGGGCAAGGACAACCACAGCCAGGCCATCAGCATCGGCAAACCGGCCTCGGGTAGCTGATCCAGCCATAACGCCCGTGCGCTGGAACGCATTCCCATACGGCGTTTGATAAAACTGCTGATCAGATCTCCAAGCAACGACAGCGCCCCAAACACGGCGCCAAATACCCAGCCCAAACCTACCCATGCAGCAAACAACAGACAACACAGGGTGCCAGATACAATTCCCCGCCAGGTTTTACTCGGGCCCAGCAACGGCCGGCCATCAGTCCAGAGTTGACCAGCATCCACCGGCCAATTACCGCAATCCCGAAATAACCGGGCCATTACTACCGGAGCACCGTTGGCCAGCACCAACAAAGCAAACAGCTCTAGCGATAGCAACAAAGCTTCACCTCCAGCGGGTTCAGTTCAGGCCAGGCCCCCACGGGTCAATTTCAGAGGATCCATCAACTCTTCCAACCGCGCACGGCTCAGCCCGCTTCGCTCTTCAGCTACGTCGATCACCGGGCGGCCAGAGCGGTATGCCTCCTTCGCAATCTCTGACGCCAGGCTATAACCAATTTCAGGATTCAGCGCAGTGACCAGTACAGGGTTACGATTCACACCGGCATTCAGATGTTCAGCATTCACAGTAAATCCCTTAATGGCTTTATCAGCCAAAACACCTGCCGCACCACTCATCAACCGGATCATATCCAGCAAATTACCCGCAACCAGAGGCAACATAACGTTGAGCTGAAAGTTTCCGGACTGCCCGGCAATAGCAACCGCAGCGTCCAGCCCCATCACCTGAGCACTGGCCATAGCCACCGATTCCGGAATCACCGGATTCACTTTGCCGGGCATGATACTGCTGCCGGGCTGCAACGCTGGCAGGCTGATTTCAGCGAGGCCATGAATCGGGCCACTGTTCATCCAACGCAAATCGTTAGCAATTTTGGTCAGCACCACCGCAACACCCCGAAGTTGAGCAGACAGCGCAAGCGGCGCATCCACCGCACTTTGGCCGACAAATTTATGCTCAAGCGTTCGAAACGGGAATCCAGTGTTATTTTTCAGAAACTTGACAAATTGCCTGGCAAACTCTGACGCTGCATTCACCCCGGTACCAACAGCAGTCCCCCCTTGAGGCAGGAACGCCAACTCCTGTAACACCGTGCCCAAACGCGCTTCAGCCGCAACCAGTTGCTCACGCCATGTTCTGAGCTCTTGCCCAAGAGTGACCGGCATAGCGTCCATTAAATGTGTTCTACCGGTTTTCACCTGGTTGCAGAACTCCGCCTCACGCTCATAGATAATCCCACGCAGGTGCGACAAGGCGGGCAGCAATCGCCCTTTGACAGCAAGCACCGAACTCAAGTGAATAGCCGTAGGAATGACATCGTTGGAGCTCTGGCTCATGTTGACGTGATCGTTCGGATGAACCTCATGGCCCTGCCGGGCAGCAATGGCGGAGATCACTTCATTCAGATTCATATTGGTACTGGTGCCAGAGCCCGTCTGGTAGCGATCAACCGGAAATTGATCAGCGTATTTTCCCAGTATCAGCTGCTCACAGGCATCAGAAATAGCGTCACGCCGCTGTTCATCCAATAATCCCAGTGAAGCATTTGCCTGAGCTGCCGCGCGCTTGACCTGAGCCACGGCAGCAATAAAAGCTGCAGGCATCGGCTGACCACTCACCGGGAAGTTTTCGATAGCCCGCTGAGTCTGGGCCCCCCAAAGTGCATCCACCGGGACCATCACATCACCCAGACTGTCAGACTCTATTCGATAATCGCTCACTGCCGCCTCCTATCCTGCCTTGTCATTCCTGATCCTCTCGCGAAAAGGGAACTATGCCCTACGAGCCCTGGATCTTAATCGGACATGGTCGCAGATGCCGGTGACTTGCTCAAAATTCAGAATCGCCTCCTGACGCACTGAACGGTTTACAACAAGTGTAGTCCGCCAGAAGGCTCTCGGCGCAGTCTTACCGGCCCAAGCCGTAAAACTCTGCGTTCGGACGCATGCTGGTCACATTCGCCATTCGGTTCGACAGACCAAAGAATGACGCAATGCCTGAGATATCCCAGATATCTTCATCAGTAAAGCCATGGCGGTGCAACTCAGCAAAGTCATCATCGCCAACGTCCTGAGCCCGCTGGGAAACCTTCACTGCAAAGTCCAGCATCGCTTTCTGGCGATCACTAATGTCCGCTTTGCGATAGTTAACCGCAACCTGATCCGCAATCATGGGATTTTTCTCCCGAATCCGCAGAATTGCACCATGGGCGACCACACAGTACTGGCACTGATTCAGATTACTGGTGGCCACCACGATCATTTCACGCTCGCCCTTGGTGAGGTTGCTGTCTTTTTCCATCAGGGCATCATGGTAATCGAAGAAAGCCCGGAACTCGGCTGGGCGATGGGCCAACACCAGAAAAACATTGGGGATAAATCCGGATTTTTCCTGTACGGAAAGAATCCGGTTACGAATATCTTCCGGCATGGCGTCCAACTCAGGCACGGGAAAACGGCTAATAGCTTGTTCTGTTTTTGTTGACATTCTATATCCTCTGTTTTGTTATGCAGCGAAGTAAACGCCAGAATTAACCAGCTACGGAAATCACAATGCGACCGCGAACCTTGCCTTCCATCAGTTGGCCAGCAGCATTAATTGCGTCATCAAATGGAACATCAGTAATCATGCTGTCCAGCAATTCAGGCGAAAGGTCTTGAGCCAGCCGTTTCCAGGCATGCAAACGGTCCTCTTTCGGCGCCATAACGCTGTCAATGCCGCAAAGAGTGACACCCCGAAGAATGAAAGGAGCAACGGTTGACGGGAAATCCATTCCGGCCGCCAGACCACAAGCCGCGACAACACCCCGGTACTTCATCCCAGCACATACATTGGCCAGTACCTGGCCGCCAGCCACATCAATTGCACCGGCCCATGTTTCTCTGGCCAGCGGCTTTCCCGGACCACTCAACTCGGCCCGGTCCAGAATTTGTCTGGCCCCGAGGGACTTCAGATAGCTTTCTTCTTCCGGCTTACCCGTAACAGCGGTTACCGAATAACCAAGCTTCGCCAGCACCGCCACAGCAATACTACCCACACCTCCGGTAGCGCCGGTTACCAGAATGTCACCTGAATCCGGCGTCACTCCGTGCTTCTCCAGAGCCATCACACACAACATGGATGTATAGCCTGCGGTACCAATCGCCATGGCCTGACGAGCCGTGAACGGTGCCTGCAGCGGAATTAACCAGTCGCCAGACAGACGCGCTTTCTGGGCAAGGCCACCCCAGTGTTTTTCACCCACACCCCAGCCATTGAGCACAACTTCATCCCCGGCTTTGAACTCTGGATTGGATGACGCAGTAACCACACCAGCCAGATCGATGCCCGGCACCATCGGGTAACTTTTTGCAATGGGTGCACGGCCGGTAATCGCCAGCGCATCCTTGTAGTTCAGCGTGCTGTACGTGACATCGACCGTGACATCGCCTTCCGGCAACTGAGCCTCATCAATGGATTTCAGGGACACTTGCTGGTCGCCCCGACTGCCTTCAATCAAAATACCTTTGAACATGTTGCCTCCAACGGTTCTACCTGGTGATTTGAACTAAGTTGCTTGCATCAGGAACCGCGTACCAGCGCCATAAAGCCTTCGGCAAACTGGTCCAGCGGTTGTGAAGATTTTTCAAGTTTTGCGCGCAACACCGCGCCCTCCCAACCTATCCAGAAAAACTGAGCCATTGGCTCTGGTAACAGATGGTCAGGCATTTCTCCGGCCACTTGAGCCTCCGTCAACACCCGGGCAATACGGCTTTCCCAATCCCGGAAGGTGTTACACAACAAACTGCGAAAACTTTCTGGCAGGGCCACCATTTCCTGGCCCAGGTTGCCAATCAGGCAACCGCGACGGTAATCAAACTTCTCCATACCCGCTTTGGCGTCTTCGACAAACGCCTGAATACGGGCCAGCGGAGTACGGGAATTGTCAGATAGAGAACGCTCCAGCTTACTGGCAAAAAAATGCCCATAGGCCTCGATGAGCGTCTGACCAAACGCTTCTTTGTTATCAAAATAGTGGTAGAAAGATCCCTTCGGTATGTTCGCCACCCGCAGAATTTCATCCAGGCCGGTATAGGAGTATCCCTTCTCGGTTAACGCAGCCAGCCCGACACGGATCAAGACCTGCCGCGTATCCTGATAGCTGGCGCTCTGGTTCTTGGGAGGCCTGCCACGCCTACGTTTTATGGGTACGTTTTCCACAACTCGCCTCTTATTTAGACTGACCGTCTAATTAATTATGCACAATTTAGACTGACTGTCTATCAAAATAAAAAGAGCCCCGGGCGGAGCTCTGCAAAGGCAAGGAAATCAGAAGAATCCGAGCGGATTAATATCGTAACTGGTCAGCATGCACTTGGTTTGCTGATAATGTCCCAGCGCCAACTTGTGGGTTTCACGACCGACTCCGGACTTCTTGTAACCACCAAAGGCCGCGTGGGCCGGATAAGCATGATAGCAATTCATCCATACCCGACCGGCCTGGATATTCCTCCCCATTCTGTATGCACGGTTGGCATCCCGGGTCCAGACGCCCGCACCCAGGCCAAACTCGGTATCATTGGCAATAGCCAATGCCTCTTCCTCAGTCTTGAAGGTCGTTACCCCCACCACCGGCCCGAAGATTTCTTCCTGGAACACGCGCATTTTGTTGTCACCCTTGAACAGGGTCGGCTGGATGTAGAAGCCGTTATTGAACTCACCTTCGAGGTGCTCACGGTCACCCCCCGTCAGCACAACCGCGCCTTCCTGACGCCCGATATCCATGTAGGACATGATTTTGTCGAACTGCTCCCTGGACGCCTGAGCCCCCACCTGAACATCAGTATCCAGCGGGTTACCACGCTTAATGGATTTCGTGCGTGCAATAACTTTTTGCATGAACTCTTCGAACATATCCTCCTGAACCAGCGCCCGGGACGGGCAGGTACAAACTTCACCCTGATTGAAGAAAGCCAACACCAGCCCTTCCACACACTTGTCCACAAATTCAGGCTCAGCACTCATCACATCAGAGAAATAGATATTCGGCGACTTACCACCCAACTCAACAGTGGAGGGAATGATATTCTCCGCCGCACACTTGAGAATATGAGAGCCAACGGGCGTAGATCCGGTAAAAGCAATCTTTGCAATGCGCTTACTGGTAGCCAGCGCCTGCCCTGCCTCCGGGCCATAACCATTAACTATATTGATCACTCCCGGAGGCAACAGGTCCCCAATGATTTCCATCAGCACCAGGATGCTGGCCGGCGTCTGCTCCGCGGGCTTTAGCACCGTACAGTTACCTGCTGCCAGGCAAGGACCCAGTTTCCAGGCCGCCATCAGCAACGGGAAGTTCCAGGGAATAATCTGGCCGACGACGCCAAGCGGTTCATGAAAATGATACGCAACGGTATTGTGATCAATCTCGCCCATGTGACCTTCCTGAGCCCGGATGCAGCCAGCAAAGTAACGGAAGTGATCAGCAGCCAAAGGAATGTCAGCATTCAAGGTTTCCCGAACAGCCTTACCGTTATCCCAGGTTTCTGCCACCGCCAGCGTTTCAAGATTGGCTTCAATCCGGTCTGCAATTTTTAGCAAGATATTAGATCGTTCTGCAGGTGAGGTTTTGCCCCAGGCCGGTGCCGCTTTATGAGCCGCATCCAACGCCAATTCAATATCTTCCGCTCCAGAGCGCGGAATCTCACAAAAAACCGCCCCGGTAACCGGCGTGATGTTTTCAAAATACTGGCCCTTTACCGGAGCAACCCATTCACCACCAATGAAGTTCTCATAACGGGATTTGAACGAAACAACAGAGCCATCTTTTCCTGGTTGTGCATAAATCATGATCTCGACCTCTTGTTGTATTTATTGCAAGACAACGCAGTCTTTGCGTTTACTTCTTCAATGTAGTCGGTATTCCAGATAGTTGAATGATGCGACGGCACGACAAACGTAGTAGAGGCAAAACAGACGAACCAGGACGGCGAAGCGAGAGAGACAACCGAAGCGCGGCAAAGTGAGGGCTAGGAAACCTGAAGCTGCTCCAGCTCCATCAGGCAATCCTGAAGGAACTCATCGGGCGAAGACAAAATGGCGTCGTCTGCCACCACCCCGAACTGGACCTGCCCTGCGTAGCTGGCAATGCTTACCCCCAGACCAATATCGCCGGCCTGAGGCACCCAGAACATCTGCTCAGTAATAGCACAGCCAGCCAGATAACGAGTCTCCGGCGTCCCCTGCACGTTGGAGACCACCGCCGACGCTTTTCGGAAAAACAGATCAGCCAACGGCTTGCGACCCACTTCTGGCAACAGCGGGGCACAGGAGGTCAAACCCCAGGCAATACCGGGTTGCCCGCTTTTTTTGAGTTTTCGGGTTTCATGCTTGATGCGGAAGAGACGCTCCAGCGCACTTTCACCATCGACCGGCAAAGGCACAAAGACCGTACCAAAACAGTTACCGAGCTCGCCCGCTTCCGGCCTTATGCCTTCCGGCATCTGAGCCCGAATATCCACCGGCACAGCAGCGTGCATGATGGCATCATCCAGCTGCGCCTGCGTCAAGCCGAGCCTGGGGCGAACTGCGGCAGCCACGCAGGCAAGCAATACATCGTTGATGGTGGTTTTGGTGGCTAACGCCAGGGCCCGGAAACGCTCCAGCGGCACAGGGGCAGACCAGGAACAACTACGCCGCCCTGACAGCGGCCGCTTGAGGTCAGAAGGGGTGTCCTCCTGCTCTATCAAAAACTCACTCAACTTATGCGCCAGACGAACCCCATTTTGCACCAGTTGTCCGACCTGCCCCTGCGCAGAATCTGTTCTTGTTCCTGAACCTGACAACCCCCCTTGCCCGACCTGAGCCGCCATCGATTCAAGCCACTGCTGAGCTGTCATGGCCCAACGTCCGAGCCGTGGAACTTCCGGAGCACCATAGAGGGCGGGATACTGTCTCGGAGAGGCTGGGCACAATTGGCCGAAGATCCCCAATAGTGACAGCCCATCGGCATAACAATGATGAAGCCTTAAAAGCAGCGCGGCACCGCCCTCCGCATTCGGGGCCAGCCAAAACTTCCAGATGGGGCGATACAGGGGCAACGGCTCATTGAGGCGCTCAGAAACCCATTCCTGCAACTGCTTCTGATCAAAGCGATCCAGCACCACATCCAGATGGCGCGTCTCATTGAACGTTGAGTCCGCCAGCCAGTACCAGGCAGGAGCCCGCCATACCGGACGGTAACGGAAGCGCTCCCACGAAGCCCAGTACACGCGAAGGAAGCCACGAAACCGGTCAGCGGTAAGGCCATCCACCCGGAGCATAATAGTGATGGTCATTGGGTTCGCTGGCCGCTCCAGCGCCAGCCAGGCCGAATCCGAAGGCAACATAAGATGCGATTGCTCTTGATCCAAACCTGAAGTTCCCCGATAAATGTCTGGTGACGCCAACTCCGCATTGTGCCAGAGTCGGAGTACCGTCTCCATAATCAGAAGATTTCAGATAATTACAAAAAACTACACGTAAACAATCGTTCACATCTATACTCGTTATAACGCTTAGTGCGATGGTTATAAAACACCGGCCACTCACAATTTAAACAAGCCAGATCTGTGCCGGGGGAGATAAGCAATGAAAGCCAGCCATATCCGCAAACTGATCAAACCAATCGACAGTGCCTACTCCGAAATGTTTTCCGGGCGGGTATTCCGGGTTGGTAAAGGCGCAGTTTCGATACGTAATCACAGCAGTGCCGCGGAGCATACTGTCATTGGTGTACATGGCTTTCTCGAAAATCATTGTTACTTTACACAGACCTACGACGGCCCTTCTACTGAACTTATCCTTCTGACTTGCAGCAACTACCACATCCCGGTTAATGGTATAACGCCTGAAAATGCCGACTGGGAAGTTCCGATCAAGTTTCTGGAAGGAACCATTGAGTACGACGCCTGCATCCTGAACCAGGCTTTACAGAATCTCCCCACCACCCGTAACATCCGTATTCACGGCCATTCCCGGGGGGGTGCGGTTATCCTTGACGCGATACGCCAATGGCCAGAGCTCTACGAAAACGTAGAAGTGGTTCTTGAAGCCCCAGTTCTGCCTCAGGGTAAGATCCACGGTTTGGTAACCACTTTGCTGGAACCTGTCAGCCACGGCATGTGGCCCTGGTTAATTCGCCTGATCAACAGCGCGCCCCAGTCAGCCTACGGCCAAACCTTTTTTGGCAAAATGAATCCCCGTAAGCGCCAGCTGTTGAGTAAACTGTTCTACGCCACGAAAGACCACCTGACCATTGTTCGCAATATTGAAAACATCATGGAGTGGATGGCAAGAACAGACTGCTCGGTATATCAGCATATCCGCCACGGAACCTTTCTGATCCCCGCAACCGATCGGATTCTCGACCGCACAGCCATGCTGGCCAGCGCCAGAACAAGCCCCACAACCATGCGCATTGTCGAAACAGGCGCACCCAGTCACTTCGTGACACTCGACAGCCGGGAATGGCTACCCAGCTTCGAAACCCTGCAGACATCCGCTCAGGCTTGAGCTGAACTCATAATCGGCGGGTGCGCCCGCAGCGCTGCTTCGTTAAACTGATCAACTTTTGGTTCAGCTTGATGGAGCCTCAGCATGTATCGTGAACGCCTGATCGCAACGGAAGTGCATTCAGAAAACGCCCACAGGCTCAAACGTCTGTTACTGGAATACCACGATTTCAGACAGTTCAAAACAAACCACCCACTACAGGAAGGCACCCGCCGACTGGCCGACTGGCAGGCCGAGCGCCTGAAAACCACCCATCAGGATTTATATCACCACCCGGGCTATCACACAGGCCTGGAGTTTCTCCTGTCTGACCTTTACGCCCCGGCCGGCATGACCCGTCGGGACGACAACGTTGATCGCATTTTCCCCAAAATGGTGAAGTGGCTGCCAGATCACCTTCTGGGCACATTTGCCGGACTGGTGGAGCTTAACCTGGTAACTCAAAGCCTGGATTTGGAGCTGGCAGAGTGGTTTGACAAGAACAACCGGAGCACTCAGCAAATCACCCCCGAAGACTGGTGTGAGGGCTACCGGGCCAGCGGACAGCTCCCAGTTCGCAAACGACAACTGGAACTGGTATCCGATACCGGCCAGGAGCTAGACCGATATGTGCGCAACCGCACTCTCGGCTGGCTGCTATCAATGACCCGTGGCACCGCAGAAAGAGCTGGACTGGGTGATTTGCACAGTTTTATACACCGGGGTTACAGCGCGTTCAGGAAAA
>NZ_JBFHJO010000053.1:0-16201 GCF_041595835.1 Marinobacter sp.
GGCAGGGCGCCCAGATTCTCCAGCACGCCTGGAACAGCCCCTACGCTTCTGACCTGATGGCGTCTATGCCGATTATTGCGATGGACGGAACCATGGCACGGCGACTGAGAAATACCGGTATGGAAGGAGAAGGGCGGATTAAAACCGGATATCTGGAAGATGTTCGCTCTATTGCCGGTTTCACCCGGGATTCCAACAATACAACCTGGGCGGTCGTTGGCATAGTCAACAATGATCCGGCCTGGAATGGCGGGGCGGTGTTGGACAAAGTACTGCATTCACTGCACTTCAAACCACCTGTGGGGACGTCTCTGTCTCAGTCCTGGCCTGCACAGACGTCCGTTCAATAAAAGATCCGGGCATATTTATTGTCTGTCGATGCGATGACATCAATGGCATCCTTAACACGACAACAACCGGATGTGCGCTGAACACCCACTCTCAAGCCATACAGGCTTAGCTGTCCGAACCCGTAATTTTCTGGATTGTGACATCCGCTATTTTCCCTGCCAACGGTGCAATGAAGATCACCAGAGGAAAAGCCACCGCCCACGCCACGACAAATGCCCCGCCCCAGCGAGTAAAAAAACCATCGGCCAGGCCTGTATTAATCAACGTGATAATGCCGGACATCATCATCGACATGAAGCCTGACATATAGAACGAGAAGACAATGCGGCGTGCACGTGCAACATTGAATTTTGACATCAGGGATCCTTCAACGAGACGGTAAAAAAGCTGCACGTGAATGGCAGACCTCTAGGTAATAGCTCTCGAAACCTTCAGGCTGCAGCGGAAACAAACCAGTTTAATAAGCATGCAAAGTTTTTCCAGAGTTTTTTATGCAGATAAAAAAAGGCCGGACGATGCAGCACCCTCCGGCCAGTTTCTCGTCAGTGAGGATTAAATCGTCAGATAACCACCATCGGCATTAATACAGGCACCTGTGGTATAGCTGGACGCATTCGACACCAGATACAAAACGGTTCCGGCCATCTCGCTCGGATCGGCTACACGCTTCATAGGAATGTGGGCCATTGCCTGCTTCTTGATGGCATCGTTAGTGGTCAAAGCGCTGGCGAATTTGGTATCCGTCAACCCCGGCAATAGCGCGTTAACCCTTACGTTCTGAGCTCCAAGCTCCATCGCAAAGGATTTTGTCATGGAAATTACGGCAGCTTTGGTAACAGAGTAAATCCCCTGAAAATGCCCCGGGTTTACACCGTTCACAGAGGCCACGTTAACGATGGCACCACCACCGTTTTTCTTCATGATCTGAGCTCCGCGAGCGCACATAAAGAAGTAACCGCGAATGTTAACGTCGACCGTTTTCTGAAACGCACCCAGGTCAGTGTCTTCGACCGGGCCAAAGTAGGGGTTAGCCGCTGCATTGTTTACCAGAATATCAAGCTTTCCGTGAGTTTTGGCAATGTGCTCCCAGGTAGCTTCGATCTGATCCATCTCGCCAATATGACAAGCCAGCGCCTCGGCGCTGCCACCCCCATCACGAATACTACTGGCTACGGTTTCACAGTCATCAATTTTGCGGCTGCTGACAATTACGTGGGCGCCATTGTCGGCCAGTGTACGGGCAATGCTCTCACCGATACCACGACTGGCTCCTGTTACCAGAGCGACTTTGCCAGTCAGATCAAACAGGTTCACTTTGCTCATGCTTTTTCCTCAATCCTATCGAAATGTCACCAAGGAAGGGTTTTCCGCTTCCAGGTGGCTATAGTTATTAAAGACAGCCAGGCTACGCCGAGGGCCAGAATACAGAATTCTGGAAACGCTGGTGTTGGCAATGACATTGTTCATCTCCAACGCTTTTGAATCGGAAAGCTCCAGTAAATGCTGCGCAATTACCGCAATAGGGCCACCTGAGGTTGAGACAATGGCATCGGCACCACCGGCCCTGTCAATCAGTTGGCTCAACGCATGGACTACCCGCTGCCGAAAGCCCTGCCAAGACTCCGTATATTCGTGGTCATACTCACCGCTGACCCATCGGTCCATAGCTTTTTCAAACGTTTTCTGAAAAGCTGCCGCCGGTTTGGGAAAGCTTGCAAGCTCCCTGGCCATGGCTTGCTTGTCGACCCATTCCGGACGTAAGCGTTCAACCACTTGAACATGATCAAACTCGTTCAGGCCTTCAAGAGTCTGCACATCCGGTAATGCTGCACCGTACCCGGAGGCAACGGCTTCAACGGTCTCCCTGTGACGCTGTAAATTACCGGCAAAAACGGCACCAGGCTCGACTTTATCCGCCAGCCAGCGACCGAGAATTTTACCTTGCTCCCAACCTCTCTCAGACAGCTGATCATAGTTTTCTTTGCCAAAGCTGGCCTGGCCGTGACGCACCAGATAAATGGTGGCCATTACAAGCTACTCTCACTGATCAAACGCAAGCAGCGTTTTTCCAGATAGTTGGCTGCATGGCCAAAGGCAGCAAAGCGCTTATCTTTGGTTTGACCATGATAGAAACGGTAGTAAATCTGCTGAACGATCACCGCTAGCCGGAACAAGCCGTAAATTTCATAGAAATCGAAGTTATCCACTCGATAGCCGGATGTTTCCATGTAGTACTCCACCACTTCCTTGCGGGTCAGCATGCCCGGCTGGTGGGTAGGCTGGCGACGTAACATCTGGAAGGGGCCTTCATCGTCCGCCTCAATCCAGTAGGCCAGGGTGTTGCCTAAATCCATCAACGGATCACCAATGGTAGCCATTTCCCAATCCAGAACACCGATGACCTCAAACGGGTTGTCTGGATTCAGAACCACGTTATCAAAGCGGTAATCGTTATGGATGATCACTTGAGCGATGTCGTCTGGCATTTTTTCGTTCAGCCAGCTCATCACGGCCTCGAAGTCTCCCACATCTTCGGTACGTGATTTACGGAAACGATCACTCCAGCCGCCAATCTGACGTTGTACATAGCCGGCCCCCTTACCCAGAGCATCCAAACCAGCAGCTTTCGCATCAACAGTGTGCAGATCGACCAGCTTATCGATCACGCTCAAACACAGCTTGCGGGTTTCGGCCGCACTCAACTCAAGATCCTTGGGAAAATCCTGACGCAGAATGATGCCTTTAAGCCGTTCCATCACATAGAAGTCGCAACCCAACACACTGTGATCATCGCAGATGGCAATAATGTTCGGCACGTAAGGGTAAACCGGCTTCAGTGCCTGCATCACCCGTGCTTCCCTCAGCATGTCATGAGCAGACTTCGCAATCTTGCCAAATGGTGGGCGACGCAGCACGTATGACTGAGCGCCATAATCTACCTGATAGGTCAGGTTGGAAGCACCACCGGGATATTGTTTGATGGTGGGCTCCCCTTCCAGGCCGGGAATGGCTTGTTTCATAAACTGGTCAACACGCTGAACGTCCAGTTCTTCGCCTTCCCGAATATCTACGGCCTGATCAATCTGTGTCATTCATTCTCTCCTGTGATCCTGCGAGCATGGTTCACCAATCAGGCGTTGCTCTTGCTACCCATCTTGCTCATCCAACGTTTGGATTCCTGGTGCATCAACCAGTCAAACGCCCAGGGTGCATGGCGCTTAAGCATCCACATTCGACGTTCTTTAACGTGGGGCAGCACCCAGAATGTTTTGTTTTTTACGCTTCGGAAAATATCTTCTGCGACGTCTTCTGCAGTAATAGTGGAACGCTTCATTAATTTATTCACGTTCTGCTGAATACCCGGAATGTCAGAACGCATACCACTGGTCAAGTTAGTCTGGAAAAACGCGGGACATACGCAGCTAACATGAATACCCGAACTTCTCAGTTCCTGACTCAGGGTTTCTGACAGCGCAATAACTCCTGCCTTGGATACGTTGTAGCTGTTCATCAATGGCGCGAGCATCAGCCCCGCCATGGAAGCGATATTCACAAACGTGCCGGAGCCTTGTTCCTTGAAAAGCGGAGTGAAGGCTTTGCAACCACGGACAACGCCCAGTACGTTAATATCAAGGATCCATTCCCAGTCACCAATAGTGGTGTCTTCAATGGAGCCTGCGGAGGCAACGCCGGCGTTGTTGACGACAACGTCAACCCCACCCCATTTCTGAACCAGGTCATCACGGACTTTCTCGAAGTCGCTCAGACGGCGAACATCACACTCAACGAAATAGCCTTCACCGCCAGCGTTATTTAATTCCGCCTCAACGGCCATGCCCAGCTCCGGGTTAATGTCTCCGATGCAGACTTTCGCGCCTTCTTTGGCATACCGCAATGCAATCGCCCGGCCCAGACCGCTGGCCCCGCCGGTTATAAATACCCGTTGTGTCATCGTTGTTTCTCTTCGTTATGTTTTGGAGTTCCTGTTCTTTTTTGCCCCTGAGTCAGAGTTGGTACCGGCGCCCACCTCCGCACTCAGAGGCTAGAGGAGTATGACTCCCTCGCCCGACTCAGGACTTGTATTTCCGAAGCTCCAACCGAGCCACCATCGCACGGTGAACTTCATCCGGGCCATCGGCCAATCTCAGAACCCGAGCGTAGCCGAACAACGCCGTCAGCGGGAAATCATCATCGCTGACACCGGCCCCACCATGCATCTGTATCGCATCATCCACAATTCGTTGCAGCATCAAAGGCACCACTGCCTTGATCATGGAAACCTCCTGCAATGCACCTGAAATACCCTTGGTATCTAACGCCCACGCACATTTCAGGGTCAGCAACCGTGCTTGTTCGATGTTCATACGCGCATTGGCGATGACATCCGGATTAGCTCCCAGCTTAGCCAGCGGGCGCCCAAAAGCCTCACGAGTCAGAGAACGCTTGATCATCAGCTCAAGTGCGCGCTCAGCCGCACCGATAGCCCGCATACAGTGGTGTACCCGGCCAGGCCCTAAGCGACCCTGGGCGATCTCGAAACCACGGCCGGGACCGGCGATGATGGCACTCTTTGGTAAACGTACGTTTTCAAACAGTACCTGACCATGGCCGTACGGCTCGTCATATGCACCGAACACCGGTAGCATGCGTTCAATGGTAATACCCGGGGCATCCAGCGGTACCAATACCATGGAGTGACGACGGTGTTTCTGGGCATCCGGGTCCGTCACGCCCATGAAGATACCAACCTTACAATCCGGATGACCAATACCGGTGCTCCACCATTTCCGGCCATTCAGAATGACATCATCTCCGTCGACAACGGCAGTGGCTTCCATATTGGTGGCATCTGACGAAGCAACAGCAGGTTCGGTCATGCAGAAGGCGGAGCGGATTTCGCCACTCATCAGCTTGGGCAGCCATTCGGCTTTCTGCTCTTCTGAACCATAGTGGATCAACACTTCCATATTGCCAGTGTCTGGCGCATTGCAATTGAAGATTTCGGGAGCGATAAAGCTGCGGCCAGTTTCTTCGGCAATAAGGGCGTAGTCAGAGTTCAGAAGACCACAGCCATGCTTTTCATCCGGAAAGAACATATTCCACAAGCCTTGAGCTTTTGCTTTTTCTTTCAGCTCTTTGATAATCGGCAAAACTACCCACCGATTGTCCAAAGACGCCAGCTCTTTGTGGTATTGCTCTTCAATGGGGTAGATTTCTTCACGCATGAATGTTTTCACACGATTGAGGTAATCCTGGCCTTTCTCTGAAATATTAAAATCCATGGTGCAGCTCCTCGCGCTTACCGGCCCCACGTTAAGGGGCGCACTTTCGATTAGATGCCAAAGAGTCTAGGAGCCAGAGCGCTATTACGCGACTGAATTGTTCTTATCATTTATCATTAGTCTTACTAATACAGATCACGGATATCCATCATGGCATTGAATCGACTCGACCTTAACTTGCTGCACGTATTTGACACAATTTATCGGGAGAGCAGTTTGACTCGGGCAGCCAAGGCACTGCACCTGACACAGCCCGCAGTCAGTCACTCTCTCGCCCGGTTAAGGGAGCACTTTGATGACCCGCTGTTTACCCGCCAGGGTAATCAGATGGTGCCCACGCCACTGGCTCGGCGATTCCTGGAATCCATGCGCCCCGGCCTGCACCAGGTTCAAAGTGCGGTGAATCAGTTCCATGCTTTTGACCCCGCCAGCCAGCGCAAGACTTACGTTCTTGGGCTTCGGGATGTGCTGGAGTCCACATTTCTGCCTCAGCTAATGAATAAGCTGGGGCCTTATCCTGAAATGGAAATCGCCAGCCAGCGCGTAGCAAGGCGAGAAATGGAAACTCAGTTAGCGGCAGGCAAGCTGGATTTTGCGATTGATGTACTACTTCCCGTCAGCAACCAAACCAGCCATGAACGACTCCAGCAAGACAGAATGGTTGTTCTGGCGCGCAAGAACCACCCGGTAATAAAGAAAGGGCTGGACATGCCAGCCTACCTGGCCGAAAAGCATGTACTGGTGTCGTCTCGCACGGAGGGGCCAGGCCTGGAGGACTTTGCTTTGTCTCGCCATGGCGTACAGCGCAACATTCGGCTGCGCTGCCAGCATTATTATGCTGCCTGCAGAGTGGTAGAAAGTTCAGACCTGTTACTGACCATGCCAGAGACCTATGCCAGAATCATTGCCGAACGTGCAGACATAGAGGTGATGGCTCCGCCAGACGAGATGCCATCCGTCGATATCCACCTATACTGGCATAAAGCCTATGAAAGAGAACCTGCGTTGGTTTGGTTCCGGGGATTACTACGCGACCTGCCCAAAAATCAGTAGGCTCCGACTAACATCAGAAATGCCAGAAAACTGGCGCCGGTCAGTCCGAGTGACAGCACGACAATCCCGAACCCCCACCAAACAGCAGCACCATCAGAGATACTGACGTCGTGGCCCCGAAGGGTTCGGTAGAACGCCCATGGCCCAAGCACAAAAGCACCCACCACGGCAAACAGCAGGCCAATGGCAATGCCAGCAAATGTCCAGATTGCCAGCACCGTCGCCCGGTCTGAGACCTGATCCTTCACTCCATGGTGCTCAAGAAATTTCTTACAAAAGAACCAAATCAAAGCAAACAAAGCCGCCACAAAAACCAGGGCGCCAATCAACGTCACTATTCGGTAGAGCACTTGGGTAATCCTGTTATCGGTAGTTCCATCGGAGTCGTAACTCAGCGAATTTAATAACCACTATAGCCAGCATCTACAGCCAGATACAACAGGGACTTACGCCTGTTTGGCTTATGAACTGGCAACTACCCCGCTGGGGGCTACACTGGGGTTGTTACGTCTGATCATCACTCACCGCATCCAGGAGGTTCGGGAATGGCCCAAACCACCCGCATTGCAGTCACTCCCGGCGATGGCATTGGTCCGGAAGTTGTTTCGGAAGCCATCCGTTGTTTGGAAATTCTGCGCGCAAAACACTCATTGGCACTGGAATGGAAACGCCTTCCCTGGCCTTCCCATGCCTGGCACGAGGAACATGGTGAAAGCTGGCCTGCCGACGCTCTGACACAGCTCAAACAGTACAACGCTATTCTGCTGGGGGCACTCGGAGACCCTGGCCCACTCCGCGACACTCAAAGGTACCTGTTACCAGACAGCGTCTCACTGGCACCGCTACTGGACATGCGCAAAGGATTTGACCAGTGGGTCTGTGAGCGCCCTGCCCGATTACTGCCAGGTGCACACCAGTACCTGAAAGATGACCGGGCGAAAGACATCGACATGCTGGTCATCCGGGAGAACAGTGAAGGCGAGTATGTCAGCCAGGGAGGCCGGCTACGCCAAGGCACGCCTGATGAAGTGGCCACTCAGCTGGAAGTCTTCACCCACCGCGCCACCGAGCGCATTATACGGTACGGTTTTGAGCAGGCCCGAAAGCGCGCCGAGGAGCGGGTACGGCAAGGCCTCACCAGAACCTTTGCAACTCTGGATGGCCGTGCCTGCGAAAGTCAGGTTTGCCTTATCACCAAACGCAATGCCCTGCGTCACTGGGGGGATCTATACACAGAAGTCTTTGATGAGCTCAGCAAAGAATATCCTGACGTCGCCACTCACCACGAACTGATCGATGCCGCCTGCATGAAGTTTGTCCAGTGCCCCTGGGCCTTTGACGTGGTGGTCGCCAGCAATTTGCAAGGAGACATCCTGACCGACCTCGCGGCAGTGCTCTCCGGCGGCATGGGTGTAGCCCCGTCCTGCAACCTGAACCCCACTGACCCCAGCATGCCCTCAATGTTCGAGCCTACCCACGGCAGCGCACCGGATATTGCGGGTAAAGGTATTGCCGACCCTACCGCTATGTTATTTACCACCGCCCGCATGCTGGAATGGCTGGGCAGGCGAGACCCAACGCTTAGCGTTGCAGGAAAAGAACTGTTTGATGCCGTTGCCTCAGACCTTGCCGAGCAAGGTCACGAAAAACGCAGTACCAGGGAAATTGGAGACGCCATTTGTAAACGGCTAAACCCCTGACTAGGCTGCTAGAGAGTTCTAAATTCATTCCGGGAGGTAATCGATGACCGACCATAAAGGCAAACTGTCCCCTTTGCTCAAGCAGGCCACGGGCATCACTGCAGCCAAGGGCGAAGGCGCGTATATTATTGATCCAGCAGGCCGCCGGTTCCTGGACTTCACCTCCGGAATCGGAGTTACCAGTACGGGCCATTGCCACCCAAAGGTTGTTGAGGCAGCCCAGAAGCAGGTTGCCACGATGGTGCATGCCCAGGCCACCACCGTGATGAACCCCCGCCTGCCAGAATTGGCAGAAAAGCTCGGGGAGCTGACACCCGCTTCGCTCAATTCCTTTTTCTTCTCCAATGCTGGCACCGAAGCTGTTGAAGGTGCCATCCGTCTGGTACGCCAGGTGACAGGCCGCCCGAATATCATTGTTTTCCATGGAGGATTCCATGGTCGCACTATGGGCTCCTTGTCCTTAACCACCTCCAGCGTGGGTCTGCGCGCTGGTGTCGGCCCGATGATGGCCGGGGTCGTGGTAGCCCCTTTCCCCCATGCTTTCCATTACGGATGGAGCCTTGATGAAGCTACCGACTTCTGCCTGAAAGAACTGGATCGGATCTTCGTTACCTACTCTGCCCCCGGAGAAACGGCCGCAATGCTGGTCGAACCCGTTCAGGGTGAAGGCGGTTATGTGCCAGCCAACACCCGCTTCATGCAAGGGCTTCGGGAGCGCTGTGACAAACATGGCATCATGCTGGTGTTTGACGAAGTTCAGGCAGGCTTTGGCCGAAGCGGAAAGTTCTGGGCCCATGACCATTTCGGCGTGACGCCAGACGCAATTCTGATCGCCAAAGGACTGGCCAGCGGCTTTCCCATCTCTGCACTGGCTGCATCAGAGGAAACCATGGCCAAAGGCTGGCCTGGATCGCAAGGCGGTACCTACGGCGGCAACGCTGTCTCAGCCGCTGCGGCCATTGCCACCATTGACGTCATCAGGGAGGAAGGGTTGGTTGGGAACGCCGAGCGTATGGGCAAACGTCTTCGGGGCAACCTTGAAGACCTGAAGAAAGGTTGCCCGGACATGGCGGACATTCGGGGAATGGGGTTGATGCTGGGTGTGGAAATGCGCCGCGATGGAACCCCTGACGGCGAACGGGCAGGCAATATTCTTAAAGAATGCGAGAAACGAGGTTTATTAATGTTGCGTTGCGGCCCGTATCAGGAAATTGTGCGCTGGTTACCACCACTCATCGTCAATGAGCAGCAGATTGACGAGGCCACCAGCATCTTCGGGGAGGCTCTCAAAGCCACCGCCTGACCTCATCTCACCCCATAAAGTAAAAAGGGCCGGATAAACATAATCATCCGGCCCTTTTATTTTCTGGGTTACAGGCATTACTCCGCCATTACAAACTCAAGGCGACCGGGCGCAACCCGGATATCCATAGGCACGACACCAAACAAGCGCTGGGCAGGATCAGTTTCATCCAGACGATAAACGGGCATGGTTTCCAGCATCTGCGCCACTACCCGCATGACAGTATCGGTCACCGGAGCCAGGTCACCTTTGAAGAATGGCGAATCAACAGAGCTTTCCAGCAGTTGCAGGCGACGAATATAAACGGCTTTTTCCTGACTATCGTATACCGGCGCGCCTTCCACTTTCAGCGCGAGATCTACCGGTAGCTTGGCCAGAAGCGCATTCAGGGCAACCTGCCCTTTCAGATCAATCACCGCCACATCACGACCATCCGGGCCTAGGGTAATATCTGCCCCCGTCAAACTAAGGCTAAGCGGTGAACCGCTTTGCAGTTGATCACGATCGTATTTTGCAACGGCGTCCTTAAGATGCTGCTCAACCTCACCTTCAGATATGGAGTACGGCGACAAGCTCGCACAACCACTTGCCAGCACAACAGTAAACAGCGTTAACGCACGCAGAGCAGGTTTAATCATATTGATCATTCATCAGTCTCCTCAGAAGTGCCACTATAGTGCGGCATCTCCCAAGGGCTGACAACTTAAAGTACCGTATCAAAACGCCTGTTTGTCCATCCAGGGGATGATTCGGTCGAAGGCTTCATCCATGCGTTCACAGGTGAGAGAAAAACTGAACCTGAGCGCGTTGGTGCAACTTTCACCAAATGCATCGCCCGGTACAACACAGACACCGGTTTCTTTCAATAACCGGAGTGCCACATCCGAGCCGTCCACATGAGGTGGTAAATTCGGGAAGGTATAAAAAGCTCCCCCCGGCTTATAGCCCGTGAGATGTGGCGTACGCTCAACCAATTTCACTATTTTGTCCCGACGCTCACGGTAAATGTTTGTCATATCCCGCACGCACTGCTGATCTCCCGTCAAGGCCGCCACTCCCGCATACTGAGCAGGCGTATTAGCCACTGAAGTAGTGAACATGTGGTAGCGCCGCAGCGATTTGATGGCCGCCTGACTGGAGATTACCCAACCTACACGCAAGCCAGCCATGCTATAGGTTTTCGAAAAACTACTGATACACATGACGTTATCAAGATCCACAGCGCAGCTGAGGACACTGGCAAAATCGTCATCATCAAACAGCATGTGGTCGTATACTTCATCGGCGTACACCTGGATACCCCGATAAGCACACTCTTCGAGAATCGTAGCCACCGTACTTCTGGGGTAAACAGCACCGGTGGGGTTATTAGGGTTATTCAATACCAGAGCAAAAGTACGAGACCCCATGGCTCGAATGACATCATCCGGATCAAGCTGATGGTTATTCTCGGCATAGGTCGGAATATATTTCACCTCACCGCCGGTCATCCGAATCAAAGGCGCATACAAAAGAAAAGAGGGGTCGGTTACAAGAAACTGTCTACCCGGCGCTGACATTGATGAGATTGCCAGATACATGGCCTCTGTCGCGCCACTGGTGACGAGTATGTTGTCTCGGGTCAGTTTACGGTTATACCGTTTACCATAGTAATCACGCAGCGCAACCAGCAGTTCTGGCAGACCGGCATCCATCGTATAGCCTGTCTGCCCCGCATTCAGGGCTTCTACATAGGCTTCAATAATATGCGGAGGCGTAGGCAGGTCCGGCTGCCCTATTGACAGATGGATCACGTCCTTCATGGTCGAGGCCATATTCACGAGCCGACGAATACCCGACACAGGTATCGCCTGCATAGCCGGGTTCCAGCTTGCTTTCGCCTTTCTGTACTTCATGTTACGCGACGTCGCCTGACCTACGTTTTTATTCACAGGACCTGACATGTCCACCTCCTTATACGGCGGGAAATAAAGGCTTACATGGAGCGTAGTCACGAACGATGGGGGGTACAAGAAAACGACCGAATTTGACCATAGCCTGGGCGGATACCAGACTGTGTATGCAGATGCTTATGCCCGATAACACCTTCCGGAGTTGAAATGACAGATTCGCACAAACCGGTTGTAACCGTACTTACTGCCCCCAACGAGCCTGCCCCTCCGGGGATAGATACACTCATGGACCAGGCTGAAGTCCGGTTTGCCTATGACGAACAAACATTACGACACACTTTGCCTGGCACCGACGCCATGATGGTGACAGACTTCCGCACCGACGCTCTCGAAGCCGCCTGGCCTGCCGCTGATCGACTTAAGTGGATTCATGCCACCAGTGCCGGGGTAGATGCCTTAATGTTTCAGGCACTTATCGACAGCGATGTAATCGTTACTAATGCCCGTGGAATTTTCGACCGGACCATTGCCGAATACGTATTGTGCAGCATCCTGATGTTCGCCAAGGACTTCCCAGAGTCTCTGCGATTACAGACAAAGCATCAATGGAAGCATCGGGACACGGAGCGCATTGAAGGTAAACGCGTACTTGTGGTTGGCGCAGGATCTATTGGCAGACAGATTGGCAAGCTCGTCAAAGCCATTGGTATGCACCCGCACGGAATTGCCAGATCGGCCAGAGAATCCGATCCGGATTTTGATGCAGTACATGGCAATGAGGTGCTGTATGACCAACTGAAAGACGCTGACTTTGTAGTCATTGCAGCACCCCTGACACCTCAGACCGAGGGGCTGTTTAACAGCAGGGCCTTTGCTGCGATGAAGAAAACAGCACGACTGATAAACATCGGTCGCGGACCGATTGTGAATACTGAGGCTTTGATCAAAGCACTAGATAACGGGGAAATTGCCGGTGCTGCACTGGATGTTTTCGAGGAGGAGCCACTGCCTGAGGATCATCCGCTCTGGACGCGAGACAATGTGATTATGACACCGCACATGGCTGGTGACTTCATTGGCTGGCATCGGGCACTTACTGAGCAGTTTCTGAAGAATTTTGAACTGTGGTCTCAAGGCAGGGAGCTGTTCAACGTCGTTAACAAGAAGCTGGGATACGCTGGCTGACCCTGGCCAGCTCTCCTGCAATCGCCTGCAAATCCCTGGTGCCATGCGATGGCCCAATTTCATCATAAAAAACGGGAGCCAAAGGGCTCCCGTTTTAAATACAAACATCGGATGGCGTACGCGATCAGCCTCCGGACAATGACTGCTCCGAAGGATCTAACTCCATTTGCTGAATCGCAATAACCGCCTGAGTCCGGTTCCGGACCCCAAGCTTACGGAATACCGCCGTGATATGTGCCTTGATAGTGGCTTCCGAAACATCCAGATCATAAGCAATCTGTTTGTTGAGAAGCCCTTCAGCCAACATACCCAACACCCGGAATTGCTGTGGCGTCAAAGAAGCCAGGCGTTCCGAAAAATCGGTTGGTTCCGACTGCATTCGTTCGATCTTGTCAGCAACCCCCTCCGGCAACCACACATCCCCTTCCAGAACCGCTTGAATACCTTCGGTTATAGTGGGCAATGGCGCACTTTTGGGAATAAAGCCAGAAGCACCGTAATCCACGGAGCGGCGCATAACCTGCAAATCTTCTGATCCTGACACAACAACCACAGGCAAACCGGGATATTGGCCGCGCATAAACACCAACCCCGAATAACCATGAGCACCCGGCATATTCAAATCCAACAGGATAAGATCAGCATCCGGGTTTGCTTCTACCGCCGCCTGTAATGCCTTAATGCTGTCCACTTCAACTGTGTTGACATCAGGCACCGCTTGATTGACCGCTTGTTTCAATGCTGCCCGAAACAACGGGTGGTCATCAGCGACGATAATTGTTTGTGTCATTCCACACTTTCCTCACAGGTTATTGACTGGCAACCGCCGACATTACTTGAACGCCCGACTGCCAATCAGCTCATCCACAACGCTTGGATCGGCCAACGTGGAGGTATCTCCCAGTTGATCGTGCTCATTAGCTGCAATCTTACGCAAAATTCTACGCATAATCTTGCCAGATCTTGTTTTCGGCAAGTCCGGTGCCCACTGAATCACATCTGGCGATGCAATCGGGCCGATTTCTTTACGTACCCACTGCACCAGTTCTTTCTTCAGCTCGTCAGATGGCTCTTCTCCCTGCATCAGCGTGACATAGACATAAATGCCCTGCCCTTTGATTTCATGGGGATAACCAACAACAGCCGCTTCGGCAACTTTATCATGAGCGACCAGTGCACTTTCAACTTCCGCCGTACCCAGGCGGTGGCCGGATACATTCAGTACGTCATCCACACGTCCGGTAATCCAGTAATAACCATCCTCGTCACGACGAGCACCGTCACCGGTAAAGTACATGCCTTTGTATGTACTGAAGTAAGTCTGAACGAAGCGCTCGTGATCACCATAAATGGTACGCATCTGGCCCGGCCAGCTATCCAGAATAACCAGGTTGCCTTCAGCTGCACCTTCCAGAATATTGCCTTCATTGTCGACAATAGCCGGCTGAACACCGAAGAATGGGCGAGTTGCCGAGCCTGGTTTTAGATCAGTTGCTCCAGGCAGAGGAGCAATCAGAATACCGCCGGTCTCGGTTTGCCACCAGGTATCCACAATCGGGCACTTCCCGTTACCAATGACACGATGGTACCACTCCCAGGCCTCCGGATTGATCGGTTCACCTACAGAACCCAGCACCTTCAGGCTGTCACGGGTAGTGCCATCCATGCAGGACTCACCCTCCGCCATAAGAGCACGGATCGCAGTCGGGGCCGTATAAAGGATATTGACTTTATGCTTATCAACAACCTGCCCCATACGCGAACTGTCGGGATAGTTAGGCACGCCTTCAAACAGCAACGTTGTAGCGCCGTTCGCCAAAGGGCCGTACAAAATGTAACTATGGCCAGTCACCCACCCAAAGTCAGCAGTACACCAGTAAACATCACCATCATGATAATCAAACACGTACTGATGCGTCATGGAGGCATACACCATATACCCTCCGGTGGTATGCAAAACTCCCTTTGGCGCCCCCGTAGAACCAGAGGTGTATAGCATGAAGAGCGGATCTTCCGCATTCATCGGCTCGGGAGCGCACTCAGTAGACGCCCCCTGCATCAGATCTTCATAACGCAGATCGCGGCCTTCAGTCCAAGGTACCTGATCGTTGCCTGTGCGGGTAACCACGATCACGCGCTCAACCTGGGCATTACTTTCATGTCTCAGGGCTGCATCCACATTTTTCTTCAGCGGAATGGCACGCCCGCCACGCAGCCCCTCGTCAGCGGTGATCACGAAACGGGATTTACCATTTACAATACGAGCAGCCACCGCTTCCGGAGAAAAACCACCGAAAACAACAGAATGAATAGCTCCAACCCGAGCACAAGCCAGCATGGCGACAGCTGTTTCTACAATCATTGGCATGTAGATAGTGACAACATCACCTTTCTTCACGCCCTGATCTTTCAAAACGTTAGCAAATTTACAAACTTCTCCATGCAACTCACGATAAGTTATATTGCGGGAGTCGGAAGGATCATCTCCTTCGAAAATGATAGCGGTCTGATCGCCACGTTCAGCAAGATGGCGATCCAGGCAGTTTGCCGAAGCGTTCAAAACACCATCTTCGAACCACTTAATGAACAGATTGTTGTAATCGTAGGAACTGTTTTTCACCTTCGTATAAGGTTTGATCCAGTCAAGACGCTTGCCATGTTCGCCCCAGAAAACATCAGGCTCATCTACTGACTGGCGATACATTGCGTCGTACTGCTCTCCGGTAATCAGTGCTCTTGCAGCCACTTCCGGACTTACCGGATATACATGCTTATCTGTCATTGCTCTCCCCTTTGATCAGAGTCTTTTGTCGTTATCGGTTATCAATTCAGGGTGGGTGGCGCGGCGAACCGCATCCAGGTTGAGACGGATATCTTTAGTTCAACACGTGTATCACTGAACAATGAATTAGACGAACGTCCAAAGCTGCGCTTGAACAACCTGAAAGTCACACTAAAAATGCCAAGGGCTCCCCCTCAGCAACGGGAACAACTCAAAAGTTTATCTGCCCGTGGCTTAGGAAAAGCATAGTTCGTCAGAAAGGAATAGCAAAAGGACAAATGCAAAACTGGCAGCCCCAGGACGTAAGTACCCGGACCTGCCAGATAACAGGTGTGTCAGGCAGCTTTCTTACGCTGCCGCGCTGACTTAAGGCGGGATGTTCCCGGGGCTTTAAGAGCGTACCGATTAAGGCCCGCCAAATGAATTTTCCTGAGATAGACCTCCCAATCAATGGCCCGGGCATCAACCGGAAACAAACCCTTATCAACCTCCCCCGAACGGTTAGCCAGCGCAAGTAGCTCATCATTCCTGAAAATATAGTCTGGCGCCGTGTAAAATCCGAATATCGCAGCCAATGATTGCGTTGTATCCAGATTTCTCAACCACTTAAGATCACCACCAGCCCCCAGCGACTTCAGTACACGGCCAGTAAC
>NZ_JBFHJO010000054.1:0-15804 GCF_041595835.1 Marinobacter sp.
CCAGCCTTCAAAAAATGTATGCCCGGACAAAGTCTGATCTTGAATGATTTTTTCTATACGTTTTCTTGGTGCAAGAATTTCCATTGGAATATCAAAACGTTCTGCCACTTTATTAAAGTGCTTTTTAACCTTTTTATAGAGCGTTTGCTGGTCCCGGGTCAGAGGTCTCGGAATCGGCTCAAATGAAGAAATGTCAGTGTTTTTGCCTGTACGAATCAGTTCAAGCAAGAGCTCCCCGTAACGCTTAACAATACCCCCGGGAACGCCCTGAATATCGTTAAGTTCGCGGAGTGAGGCCGGGCAGCGCTCGGCAATGGCTATAAGCAAAGCATCACTCAGTACCCGATTTCTCGGACGGTCAACCCGATGACACTCCTCCTCGCGCCAAACCACCAGGCGCTGAAGAACCGCTTGCTGTTCAGCAGGCAACGTCCAGCCGCCACGCAACTTCAGATAATGCCGCTCAGGCTCTTCCTGATCAGCTGCCTCGCTCGCAAACCGGCGAGACTCATCTGCCAGGGCATGTTCAAGGTTTCGCTCTTTAAGCCTGGAGAACACCCAGTGCGACAGCGGCTCCAGAAACCGAATGTCATCCACTGCGTAACGTGCTTGTTCAGGCGTCAGTGGCCGGGAAATCCAATCCGAACGGGTAACCGACTTATCTAACGTCTCACCAAACAGGGTCTCTACCAACCGGGCATAACCAACTGAAAAGCCAGCACCGGCCAGAGCTGCGCCAATTTGCAGGTCAAGCAGTCCAGCCGGGGCAATTTTGAGCCAGTGCCTGAACAGGTCAAGATCTTCGCTCATCGCATAAAGCAACTTCGGACGCTGTGCGTCCGCCAGCATGTCGCGAAAACTATCGGAAGCCTCTGCAACATGAGGATCAACCAACCAGTATTCACCGCCCCCACCCATCTGGACCAAACCCGGTATCGGGTAAAAAGTGGAAACGCGCTCAAATTCAGTATCGAGGGAAATCGGGCTGCCGGGTGCAAGACTTGCCAACCACTGATCCAACTCCTCCGGTGTAGCCAGCCAGCGAATGGTCTCCGGGGCTGGAGGAACCGGTATGGCCGTTGGGTTTTGAATCATAAGGAAACCTGGAACTATTCAGAAAGGGGTTTACGGCCCCGGAAGGCGTGCGTCAGGGTAAAACCATCAACATAGCCGAGTTCGCCACCCACGGGAATACCGTGAGCCAGGCGGGTTATCAGAATGCTTTGGCCATCAAGACGATCGGCAATGTAATGGGCTGTGGCTTCACCTTCAATAGTCGGATTAGTTGCCAGGATCAGCTCACTCACACCCTCTTCACGAACCCGCCTTAATAGCCGCTCAATACCAATTTCTTCAGGGCCAACACCATCAATCGGCGACAGGTGCCCCATCAATACAAAGTAGCTACCCCGGTAATCGCCAGCTTGTTCAATAGCCAGCAAGTCAGAAGGGCTTTCAACCACGCACAATGTCCCTGTCCGTCGCTCTGGCTTCGCGCAAAGCTGACAAATCTCAGTATCCGAGAAATTCTGGCAGCTGTCACACCGACGCACGTGATCCATCGCCTGGCTTAAAGCACTCGCCAGGCGAACCCCGCCAGAGCGGCCCCGCTCCAGCAGGTGAAAAGCCATTCGCTGGGCAGTTTTCTGTCCAACCCCCGGCAAACACCGGAGAGATTCGACCAATTCATCAACCATGGGGCTGAATGCCATGAATACTCCTCAAAGACTACGGCAAACCTGAACCAATTCAGAACGGCATTTTGAACCCGGGAGGTATCCCCATACCAGACATCATGCCGGACATCTTATCTTTCTGGTTGGCTTCAACTCGCCGCACGGCATCGTTAACCGCAGCAGCCAAAAGATCCTCCAGGATCTCTTTGTCCTCAGAAAGTAAGGAAGGATCAATCTCGACTTTTCGCACATCGTGACGACCATTCATGGTCACTTTTACCATGCCTGCTCCGGATTCGCCCACCACTTCAGCCTTGGCGATTTCTTCCTGAGCCTTTTGCATCTGCTCCTGCATCTGCTGGGCCTTTTTCATCAGGTCGCCCATATTATTCATCATGCGATCATCTCCTGCCTGTCTCGATCGGACGGATGCTTTCTTCAATAACCCGCCCTTCAAACCGTTCAACAATACTCTGTACAAGCGGGTCTTTGCGGATAGATTCCTCGGCCGATTTCTGGCGCGCAACCCGTTGACGTTCTTCAAAAGCGGCGGGGGTGTGCAACCCCGGTTCGCCCTGCACTATCTTTAACTGTGTGGCGTCACCAAAACGTAATCTCAAGGCCGCAATAATTTTTTCTTCATGTCGCTCATTCAACAGCCGGTAGTGCCCCTCATCCAAGGTCAGCTCCACCGTATCGCCGTCTAACCGCATAGCACTGTAACTAGCCAGGTTCCCCGGCATACCGGTTATTTCCAGCTGCCGGTAATCACGTTCCCAGACAAAACCGTCTGAGCTGGCCGGCTCCTGCAATTCAACGACAGGTGGCGCGTCCACCACAACAGGCTCTGACGCCTGTAACTCAGAGGCAGGCTCGCTCTTCGTTTCGAGCGCCTCCTCCTGCATGGCTATAGCTGCAGGTTCTGGCTCAGGCACTGCCTTAGAGAATGCCTGATCACCCGGCTCCGGATCCCAAGGCGGCACATCCATCACCGGCGGCTCAGACTGATCTTGAGACTGAGGCACCGCATCCGAAACCTGTGGTACTTCAACTACCGGCTCAGGTACTGATGCTACCGGTTCTGCACTGGGTTGCTGTGCAGGCTCAGGTTCCGGGTCAGCACGCCCAGCACTTTCGCTTCCGGCTGCCGGGATCGCAGGCGGCTCCCGGCGATCTGCGCCCGGCCTGAAGGCAAGCATACGCAGCAATGTCATCTCAAAGCCCATGCGGGCATCCGGCGTAATAGCCAGATCTTTTCTGCCCATCAAAGCAGTCTGGTAGAACAACTGGGCATCTTCGGCACTGAGCTTACGTGCCAGCGCCTGAGCTTGCGCGGCATCCCCCATGGCGTTATCCGCACTGCCCGGCACTACCTGCTCCATAGTCACCCGATGGAACAGGGACAGCAGATCAGAAAGAATCACGGCGTAATCCGGCGCAAAATCCGAAATACGGCTAATTTCCGACAACAAGCCAGGGCCATCCCGCTCGACCAGGGCATTTACAATACGTTCGATGTCCTGCTGATCAATGGTACCCAGCATGGTGCTGACATCACTGGCCGACAAGTTCTCGTTGCCGAACGCAATAGCCTGATCAGTCAGACTCAGGGCGTCCCGCATACTGCCGTCTGCAGCCCGAGCCAACAGCCAAAGAGCAGGATCTTCAAAGGGAACCTTTTCTTCAGTCAGTACGTGCTGCAAATGACCAACAATATGCTCAGGTGTCATTCGCTTGAGATTAAACTGCAGACAACGGGACAACACCGTTACCGGCAACTTCTGCGGATCGGTTGTCGCCAGCAGGAATTTTACGTGTTCGGGGGGTTCTTCCAGCGTTTTCAGAAAGGCATTAAACGACTGATTCGTGAGCATATGTACCTCATCAATGAGATACACTTTAAAGCGGCCGCGGGTTGGCGAATACTGAACGTTGTCTGTCAGCTCCCGCATATCATCAACACCGGTACGAGACGCCGCATCGATCTCTATAAGATCAACAAACCGGCCCTCCAGAATCTCTTTGCAAGCGCCACATTCGCCACAAGGGTTGGGCGTAATGCCGGTTTCGCAATTCAAACAACGGGCCAACAAGCGGCCAATGGTGGTTTTACCAACACCTCGGGTGCCGGTAAACAGATACGCATGGTGCAACCGCTGGTGCTCCAATGCGTGTACAAGTGCCTGTAGCACATGCTCTTGCCCCACCATATCCTCGAAGGTGCGGGGGCGCCATTTTCGGGCTAAAACCTGGTAGCTCATGATCCGTCAACTGCTCTGAAATCAGGGCCTAACAATATCATGGACCCTGCGTCAGAAGAAGGATGATTACCCTAACCGGCGCTTCCGCTGGCTTTGTCCAGCGCACGAATGCGGCGCCGTTCATGTTCTTCCTGAAAGATCTCCGCCCTTAACGCCTCAAGTGCCCTTTCCCGATCATCCGGAGCAAGCCCGCCAGCCTGAAGCAACTGCAGCTTACGCTGCTCATAGCTCGCAACTCTGCGCTGCCATTGCTGGCGCTTCTGATCCAGCAACTCCAGGCGACCTGTCGCTTCTGCTCCATATTTTTCCATACGAAGCGCCCGAACCTCGGCCTCACTCGCGCCGGACGCTCTTAACCGCTGAACCTCCTGGACCATAGATACAACTGTTTCTGAGACTTCCTTTGCCTGACGCGCATGAGCTGGCAGCATCTGGTCAACCTGCGCCAGCGCCAGGGCCTTTTCAGATTCACTCAACGTATCGTCAGCCAGTATCCGCTGCCGGTCTAACGTCATCCGCAAGCGGCGCTCTTCCTGACCAAAAAAGCCTTCAGCCACATCGGGGCCAAGGTATTCTCTACGCATGCTGTAAATCACATCAAAAACAGCCTGAATATCCGCCGGGTCAGGATCACCCTGTTGCTCCAGAGCCGCGGCCGCCTCCCGATAGGCCAAATAATCATCAAGAATGACAAGAACCTCCGCCTGAATACCTGAAGGAATAGCGTCACTCTCCATGACAGCCTGCATCCGCTGCTTAAGTGCACCTTCATAGCGACGATCCGGTGCAAGACCAATAAAGAAATCCATGAAACGGCGAAGGTCCCGGTCCAGCACCAAATTGCCGTTCATATCGATACGCACAGCCCCGTCAACTTCAATATCAGCTACACGTTCATCTCTGGGTAAAGGTGGTAAGGCTGTGGAAGATTCGGAAGGCAATGCACCAAGGCGAACACCGCCTCCACTGACAGTAACCACCGGTTTTTCATCAGATGGCAGGTTTATTGAAAGTGCATCAGATCCGGTACGAGCAGCACCACCCCACCAAAACGAATACATGGAAGCGAAAGCAATGAACAAAGAAATACCGACCAGGCCGGCAAGATAACTTTTCTTCATGAACAACCTCTGCAGCGGGCCTGTGCGGCCCGCTTTTACTAAAAATTCAGATCAGAGGCCCAGATTTTTGAGGCGATTTGCCTGCTGGCGATAAAGCTCCACCGGATCGGCAGCATTACGCCCCACCAAACCGAACAACATATTCACCTGATCCAGGTGGTTGTGGCCATAATCCACACCCAACACTTTACCCAGCTTCATACTGCACGCCGGCACCAAGCCGTCAGTCGGTTCGTCAAACAAAGGCTCAAGAGCTTTCAGTAATGGATCGCTGACATCCCAAAAGTTCGTGGATATTTTATTGCCGCCCCAGGAATAGTAACGAACCCCATCCACCACCTCGGCACCATCATTACCACAATAGGTCGAAGGAATACCTGCCGAGAACCGCTCATTAAACTGAAGAGACCCCTCAGTACTCAGAGAGGCAATAGCCGCGCCCGTATCCTGCGGTAAGCCACCACCACCGGAGAAGGTATCCAGCAGGCCAAAAAACCAGTTACCAAGATTATCCAGCGCACCAGTGTTAAACGCGTCAGCCACAGGAGTACCCCAGTTAACACCACCTACACTCGATACCGAAGCGATGAGATCAGGCCTCACTCCCGCCACGTACCGAATGGTAGGACCACCGTGACTATGACCAATCAGGTGCACCTTTTCTGCACCGGTCACAGCCATGTACTCCTCAATCTGAGCCAACAGTTGCTCGCCCCGGACTTCCGTGGAGTTAGCCGCTGAAACCTGAGGAACAAATACTTCAGCCCCACTTTCTGTCAGGGCATCAGGCACACCGTTGAAATATTCGACAATACCAAACAGCTTATTGAAGCCAGACAAGCCGTGGACAAGCACAATGGGGTGTTTCGTCGCTGTGTAGGTGTCAGTGCTTTTCCCGAACAGCCAGTCAAACCATCCGGCAGAAGCAGGTTGTGCAGAAAGACCAATAGCAAGGGCGCTGGCCGCAAGGACCATTTTTTTATTCTTCTTCATGTCATTACCTTTTTTTGTATTTATTCGTAACCAAAAAGTAATCAACAAGTCAAACAATGTAAAGGGGCAGGCTGGGCCAAATCAGGTTGGTAGATTCAATCTGTAAATGATGAAGATCTGATCAAAAGAGAATGCGACAGGAAAAACAAATCAGACAGAAGGGCAAAACAGAGGAAATAATGGGGGTGACCCCACCAGCAATTCTCCGGCACACAAATCCACCGCTTCGGCTGCTCCCTTCCGGGCCTGACCGGGTTCACGGCTTCATGTTGCGGAGGCACCGATGGGGCCACCATAACAGCGTTCCGGGATATTTCCCCGAAAGCGGCGCGAATAGTATCAGGAGGTTATACCGATTACAACGCCCTAAAGCGGCAAAGGCACTTCATCCTGCCTGAACCAGCAAGCGATACTGTAACGGGTACGCCGCGCCGGCAACACTTCATGGGGAACTTCTTCGCTGAGAAAGAGCACTGCACGGCCATCCTCAGGCCTGACCAAGCCCACGACTGACTCAGGGTTCTTTGGATCAAACACCCGCAACTCGCCGCCATCCTCAAGACCCCAGCCCTCATTCAGGTACAAAACCAGACTGACGACCCTCGAAGCCCTGCCCCGGAAACTATCCACGTGACATTTATAGAAGTCGCCCTCCTGATAGGTAGCATAATGAGCTTCATACCGTTTCAAACCAAGAAACAGACGCTGATTCAAGCCTTCCCGAATTTTATCGAAAAACCGATACAGCTCTGCCTGAGGCGCGCTACAACCTTGCATCCAGGCAATTTTATCACGCCGAATGCTACGGTTTTTAACCAGGTCAGCGCCACGCCCCACTCCGGCACGTGTCATTGCCTCCGTTTTATCCAGAATTTCAATTTCATGGCGTAACGCATGTAACAACCCAGCAGGTAGACGTGCGGATAAATCGACCTCAACCCACGCCTGCTCCGCAAGACCATCCGCCAGCCCATCCAGCCACGCATCGTTAATCAGACAATTGGCGGGCGCACTACCCTCCATTACCCCCGGATCGTCTCCTGCCAACCGGTCCAGTAAGCCTGCATCAACCTCAAGGCGAGGTTCCGGCAGAGGGACTACGATGGAACCTGTGATTTCATCATCCATTGACAGCACTCCGAATATTTGCGCTATTGTATGATCAAACTCGCTCAATTAATGCTTTTACTTTACGCTGAACATACGTGAATGTACTTAAAGGAAGCTCACACCTGCCATGTCGGAATCCAGTGACAAGCCACCCGTTTTCCAAACCCCCGGACAATGGTCCTTTACCCGCTGGAAAACTATCGGTCAACTGGAAGCCCTGGAAGTTCACCACCCATTATTTCAAGCCACTATTTTTCTACAGGGGGCCCACCTCACCCAATTCGCCACTAAAGGCGAAAACAACTGGCTATGGCTGAGCGATCAGGCCAGATTCCAGCCCGGCCGCTCAATCCGAGGCGGCATCCCTGTCTGCTGGCCCTGGTTTGGAGACCCGGCCCGGAATCCTCCGGCGATCCGCTCCCGGATTAACGCACCTACCGCCCATGGTTTTGCCCGAACAGCCCTATGGCACCTGGAAGATGTTCGTGAAGATAAACATGAAGTAGAAATAAGCCTGTCGATCAATGCAAACGAAGACTTCGCAGATTACTGGGACGGTCGGGCACTGGCACTTATCACCTTCAATTTTTCAAGTAAGGGCTGCCAGATAGCGCTGACCACAACCAACCTGTCAAAAAAACCACTGGCCTTCAGCCAGGCACTGCACACCTACCTGCCTACAAGCAACATTACCCATACCCGAATTCTTGGCCTTGGCGACAGCCAGTACATAGATACCCTGCAAGGCTGGGAGTATTTCAATCAGGAAGGCCCGGTTTACTTCGATTCGGAAACCGACCGAATTTACCAAACTGGCGAGCCTTTGATTGTGGTCACGCCTGCCGCCAAAACAAAACTGACGTCGGTAGGAAGTGACTCAACCGTTGTCTGGAATCCGGGAGCGGAAAAATCCAGACGACTTTCCGATTTCCCTGATTCTGGTTGGAAAAAAATGCTCTGTGTCGAAACGGCCAATGCAGCAGCAGACTATCGAGTATTAAATGAAGGCCAGAGCCACACTTTAGGCGTGCTGATTGAGCGGGCGAAAAACACCTGAGCCACAGCACCGATAACAATAAAGGGAGCAGGTATGGGCCTGGCATCATTTCTGAAGTCCAGACTGATTTCAGAGGAGCTGGACAAGCAAGTCGAAAAAATTAAAAAACCCATTGGCTCTCTGGGGTATGACCCCTGGGGCTACAACAATGATGCCGTTAAATATGGTTTTAGCATCACACGTCAGATTTACGAAAAATACTTCCGAGTTCAGACCACCGGCGTAGAAAATATCCCGGCAACAGGGCCTGTACTGATCGTCGCAAACCACTCCGGTCAACTACCCCTTGATGGCCTTCTTATTGGTTACGCTATAGCCACTCGTAAAGAAAAACCCCGCATGCCCCGGGCAATGATCGAACGGTTCTTTCCCACCGTGCCCTGGCTAGGCAATTTACTGAATGAGGTTGGTGCAGTCCTGGGCGACCCGGTTAACTGCGCAAAAATGCTAGAGAACAATGAAGCGGTGATCGTATTCCCAGAAGGCATAAGGGGTTCAGGAAAACTCTATCGAGACCGCTACCAACTTAAACGCTTCGGTAACGGCTTCATGCATCTTGCCATGAAATACAACGCCGCCATCGTACCTGTAGGCGTTGTGGGGTGTGAAGAAACCATACCTGCCATTGCCAACATCAAACCCCTGGCCAGCGCTCTGAGTATTCCCTACGTACCTGTGGCGCTGCCCGTTATCTTTCCAGCCAAAGTGCACCTGAATTTCGGCAAGCCCATGTATTTTGATGGCAGCGATATTCCCGAAGAACAAATAACCGACCGGGTAGATTCCGTAAAAGCTGAAATAAGCCGGCTGATCGACAAAGGCCTGAGCGAAAGAAAAAGGTTGTTCTGATGACAAAAACAAACAGACCAAAGATTCTGGTTACAGGTGCCGCCGGCGCTTTGGCTCAACAGGTGATAGAAAAGTTGCGCGGCACCTGCGATCTGGTCGCCGTTGATTCCCGTGAACAGGTTTACCTGGGTGACGAAATTCCGAGTTACTGCTTCGACTTTAACAAGCGCGCATTTGAAGACCTGTTCCGCCGCTTCCACTTCGACGGAGTCATTCACCTGGGCCGGGTGCAGTCCAGCGAACTCAGCCGAATGCGCCGATACAACGCCAACGTACTGGGCACACAAAAACTACTCGAACTTTCCCATAAATACGGCATCAAGCGGATCATCGTACTTTCCACTTACCATGTATACGGTGCTGTAGCCTATAACCCCGCTCTGATTGACGAATCTGCACCATTGAAAAGCGCCGGGCTCAGTGCCGACCTGGTCGATTCCGTAGAACTGGAAAACCTCGCAAACATTTACCTCTGGCGTTACCCCGAACTGCACATCACCATTCTGCGAGCCTGCAACATTGTCGGCCCCGGTGTCCGCAACACCATGAGCACACTATTGAGCAGTAAAAGAGCCCCGGTACTGGCAGGTTTTTCGCCCATGATGCAGTTTATCCACATCGACGACATGGCCGACGCCATCGTTCTGACATGGAACAAGCCAACGAAAGGCGTCTTCAACGTAGCGCCGCATGACTGGGTAGCCTATCAACAAGCGCTGAAACTCTGCGGCTGCACACGCATCCCCATTGCTTCCATACCCCCGGTTTTGCCTAAAACCATTGCCAGAATTCTCAACCTGCGCAGCTTCCCCCATTACTTATTGGCATTTTTCAAATATCCGGTAATCATTGATGGGCGCAACTTTGCCAGGGAATTCAACTTCAACCCCAAACACTCACTGCAAGAAATATTCAATTATTACCGGGATAACAAGTAAGCCCTATGAATTCTGCATCGATTTTACGAATTGAAATGGACGTAAACAGCGCATCAAGGCTACCCTGTACAGGTTAAATACAGACCGACGGTTCAAGGAAAGACCGAATGTTCAGGGACTTAAGCGTAATCAGCTATGGCACATCAGCGGTAGTCTTCTCCGTACTGTCAGTCATGGTGGCTACCCGATACCTGCGGCGCGATATTGATCGCGCACTGTTCCTTGCGTCCTTCGTCACCGCTATATGGGCCGCAGCACTGGTCACCCAAAGCCTTTGGAGCCAACCAGGCTTTTTTATCCGCTACCTCCTCGAACTACTGCGTGACACCGCATGGCTCCTGTTGATTTTCGCAATACTCCGCGACTCATTTCGCCAGGCCAAATTTACCGGCCAACTCCGGAAAACCCTTGGGTTTGCGACCGCCGCGCTGATTGCAGCCCTGATGGTTCTGGGCACCCTTGAGTTCATCTTCAATGCAGATCTCGTCAGTGGAAAAACCAAACTGATCGGCCAGATAGCCCTGTCACTTCTGGGTTTATCACTGATTGAACAGATCTGGAGAAACTCCCCCACGCTCAGCCGGTCCAGCGTGAAATACCTGTGCATTGGTACGGCCACCATCTTCGCCTATGACTTTTTCATGTTCGCAGACGCGCTGCTGTTTGGTCAGGTTGCAGATTCCTTCTGGGATGCCAGAGGGTTCGTGAACGCAGCCCTCGTACCCATGTTCGCCGTAAACATCATTAACACCCGAAAACAGCCCGTCGACTTTCAGCTCTCACGTTCTGCCGTGTTTCATGCCGGCACACTCCTGATCGCCGGTGGATACCTGCTCCTGCTTGCCATCGGCGGGTACTACGTGCGCAGCCTCGGTGGCAAATGGGGAGATGCGCTACAAGTACTCTTCATCACCATCGCACTGACCTTCCTGGTGACGCTGATCATGTCCCGCAGACTTCGCGGCCGGTTAATGGTGTTTATCAGCCAGAACTTCTTCGACTACAAATACGACTACCGGGAAGAATGGCTAAGAATGACGCGGGAGCTTGCCAACCTCAGCAATGATCCCCCTCTGCCAGAGCGAGCCATCCGAATACTGGCAGATCTGGTAGAAAGCAACGCGGGTGCTATCTGGATCAAGTCTGACCAAAACAATTATCAACTCGAAGGCAGTGTGAACATTGCCACCCCCAAATACACCACCATAGATGGCGATTCAGAGCTCGTGCGCCTGTTTCAGACCAAAGAATGGATTATCGACCTGCGGGAATACCGGGAAGACCCCCTCAGTTACGACCTGCTCGAACTTCCCGAAGCTATCACCAATACGCCCGATGCCTGGCTCATCATTCCCCTGTTTCTTGGAAACGAACTGTATGGCATAGCTATGGTTGGCATTCCTTATGCCAAAGTTGTGCTGAACTGGGAAAACTTCGACCTGATTAAAGTCGTGGCCCGGCAAACCTGTAACTTACTGGCCCAGGCAGACGCCCAGAACCGGCTTTCCCGCGCCATGCAGTTTGAAGCAGTGAGCAAAGCATCCGCCTTTATGGTGCACGACCTTAAAACCCTCATCGCCCAACTGTCATTACTCGTAAAAAACGCGCCAAAACACCGCGACAACCCGGCGTTCATCGACGACATGATTTCCACTACCGAACACGCCGTGCGGAAGATGTCCAATCTGGTAGACCACATACGAAAACCGGTCACCCCAGACGAAGAACATCGCAGCGTTCTGGATTTGACCGCTGTTGTACGTGAACTTGTTGAACATAAAAGTCGTCGCAGCCCTGCTCCAAAGTTACTTGGCGACCCACCCCCTATCTATATCTGCGCGGAGCAAGAACAACTCAGAAGCGTGCTTGGCCACCTTATTCAGAATGCCCAGGATGCCACACCTCCCGACGGAGAAATCACCCTCAACCTGAAAACGGCTAAAGGTAAAGTCGTGCTGTTCATTCAAGACACAGGCACAGGAATGACAGATGAATTTATCCGCACCCGACTATTCAAAGCCTTTGAAAGCACCAAAGGCCTCACCGGGATGGGGATCGGCGCTTACCAGGCCAGGGAATACATTCAGGAGCTGGGAGGTAATATCGACATAACCAGCGAACCCGGCGTAGGGTCTTGCTTCTCGGTCTTCATACCTCTGGTAGAAAACTCCGACAAAGAGGCTGCTGACGCAGAACCATTACCCGACCATGATGTTCAAAAATCACCCAGAGCCGTCAATTAACCGGCGCCAGGAGGCTTTTTCTGAATCCGGCATTGCAAAGTGTCAATGTTAAGTTAAGAATCGTATATATGGAAAAGGCAAAGGTATAACGCCAACCTATCAACAGAACAAAGGATTAATCGCTGTTGTGAAGCAACTACTAATTGTAGAGGATGATCCAGGCCTTCAAAGCCAGATGCGCTGGTGCTTTGGCGAAGATGTTGACGTTTCAGTCGCGTCTGACCGCGAATCTGCCCTGGCCGCACTTCGCCGCCTCGAACCTCAGGTGGTCACCTTAGACCTGGGCCTCCCCCCAGACCCTGGCGGTGCAACTGAAGGCTTTGCACTGCTTGAAGATATCCTCCGCCTGGCACCGCAAACAAAAATCGTTGTAGTGACAGGGCGAGAAGACAAAGAGAACGCCGTAAAAGCCATCGGCATGGGTGCCTGTGACTTCTACCAAAAACCACTGGATGCCGACATCCTCACCTTCGTGGTGAACCGCGCCTTCCGGCTTGCCGAACTGGAAAAAGAAAACCGGGAACTGGCAAACCAGAACAACGGCACCTATATCAAGGGCATCGTGGCCTCCAGCCCCGAGATGCTGGCCATCTGCCGCACCATCGAAAAAGTCGCACCAACAGACGTTACAACACTGATCACAGGCGAAACCGGCACAGGCAAAGAATTATTAGCCCAGGCGCTGCACGACCACAGCCACAGGTCAGACAAACCTTTCGCGGCAATAAACTGTGCAGCCATCCCGGAAAACCTGCTGGAAAGTGAATTGTTCGGCTTTGAGAAAGGTTCCTTCACCGGGGCGACGCAAAGCAAAAAAGGCAAGATTGAAAGCGCTAACGGGGGCACGCTGTTCCTGGATGAAATTGGCGACATGCCCATGCCGCTGCAAGCCAAACTGTTACGCTTCCTTCAGGAACGAGTGGTAGACCGCGTAGGGTCCGTCAAACCCATCCCGGTCGATGTCCGCGTGGTTTGCGCCACCCACCGGAACGTTCAGGAGCTGATCACTGAAGGTACATTCCGGGAAGACCTCTATTACCGCATCAGTGAAATCACCCTGGACGTACCCGCACTTCGTGACCGTGAAGGCGACGCTATTGTCATTGCCCAATCATTACTGCAAAGCCTGGGCAAACAGATGGACCGCCCCAACCTCTGCTTTTCAGAAGACGCAGTTCAAGCCATAAGCAGCTATAACTGGCCGGGCAACGTTCGCGAAATGATTAACAAGGTAAAGCGTGCCATCATCATGGCTGACGATAAACGCATCACCGCAGAAGACCTGGTACTACCGCTTGAAACGAGCTGCGATTCTGATTACCAGCTAAACTTGCGCCAGGTGCGGGAAAATGCGGAACGAAAAGCCATACTTCAGGCACTGACAAGTTGCAACTTCAACATGGCACAAGCATCTCGCTTACTGGGGATAACCCGCCCCACTTTGTACAACCTGACAGACAAGTACCGAATCGAAACATCAACCGCTACCAACGGTAACTGATACATGGCGATCGGAATAAAAAAAGACCCGAAAAAAAAGGAACAGGGCATGACCATTAACCATATTATGCGTGCGTCACTACTTTCAGTTGCCATCGCAACAGCGGGGCTTTCCGGCTGCGGCAACGAACCCGACATGTCACAGGAAGACATCCAGTACATCAGCCATGTAGATCAGGCCCGCTTCTTCCAGCGACAGGGAGAGTTAAAGGCCAGCACCATCGAAGCACGAAGTGCTATTCAGCTCCAGCCAGAGCGAATCGCCCCCTACTTCGTCATCATCGACAACCTGCTCACAGCCGGTGATGCTGCAAACGCCGAGCGTCAGCTTGATCAGTTAATGGAGAGGATTGGTTCAGAAAACCTCAGTCAGGCAGACAAAAACGAAGCATTATTGATTCGGGCCGAATCTCTCGCACTTCGGGCAAAGTCCGCTGAAGCCTTAAGCGCACTGGACAAAATAACCTCACCTTCCCGTGACCAGGAACTTGAGGCAGACAACCTTCGAGGCCGGGCCTGGCTCGTTGGTGGTAACCTCGAAAACGCTGAAAAAGCCTACAACGAAGCGGCTGAGAAACACGCAAACAACGCCATAGCCATGGTTGGCCTATCCAGAATTGCTGCGGCTCGCAACGATTACACAGCAGCCAAAGAATACCTGGCCCAGGCCGAGAAAATGGATGCTCAGCACGAAGAAGTCTGGCTCTGGAAAGCCCAGCTGGCTCACCTCCAGAGCGACTGGCCTCAGGCAGAACAAGCCTATATTCGTGCTCTGGAAACCATTGGCCAGTACGATGTCATGACCTTCCGCAAATACCAGACTATCTCCGCCCTTGTGACCGTACTGCGCCAACAAGGTAAGTCTGCAGAAGCATTCGTTTACGAAGAAATATTAGCCAAGTCCGCACCCGGCACCATCAAAAGCAACCTCGAAGCCGCTACTGCCGCCTACAACGACGGAGACCTCGACACCGCTGGCCGATACCTTCAGGAAGTCCTGAATCAGGCGCCCGGACACCAGCAAAGTGCACTCATGCTTGGCGTTATCCGTTTCCGCCAGGGGCGCGCGGAAGAAGCAGAGAAGCTGCTCGAACCCCTGTCAAAAATGGACGGTTCCGACGACGTGCGTAAGCTGCTGGCGGCCACCCGAATATCCATGCAAGATCCTCAGGGTGCAAAATCCATACTGGAAACCGTAGACAACAAAGACTCAGACCCTCAAACCCTGGCCCTTGTCGGCATTGCCGCCCTGGCATCAGGGGATGACCAGAGTGGTCGGCAGCTGCTTGAAAAAGCGCTTGAACTGGCCCCGGATAACCATAACCTGAGGCTCAGATACTCCGCCTATCTGATGCAAGTTAACGATCATGACCTGGCTCTCACCCAAGCCAGCAGGATTCCTGATAACGCCCCCGAGGCACTTCAGGCACAGCTTCTTATCTCACAAATTCAGGCATTATCCGGAGACACCAGCAGAGCCCGGAAAACCCTGGATGCCTGGCTAAAGAAAAATCCGGACAGCGTTCCCGCTCTGCTTGCCCAGGGCCATCTCGCAAGTAACCTTGGCAACCCGACAGAAGCTCAGAAACTCTATAACCGAGCCCGGAATCAAGCCCCTGAAGACGCTGCCCCCTTAGTAGCCTTAGGACACCTTGCAGGCAACAACAAAGACACAGACAAAGCCCTCGGCTACTACAAAGAAGCCATCGCCCTCAACCCGAACCACGCTGGCGCTATCCAGGCTGCAGCACGGATCATGGGCCGGGAAAAGCTCACAGCATTCATGCAGGAAATGACAACCCAGCACCCGCAAGCCCACGGCCCGCGACTGGTATTATTGGAATCAGCACTGATCAGTAATGATGCAGCACAAGCTGACGAGCTGTCTGCCCGACTGCTGGAACGCGAGCAAGAAGATCAGCCAAGCCCCGCTGAACCGATGGTGGCCGCTGTGTACGAAAACATTGCAACTCAGATGGCACAACGGAACAAACTGGAGCGTGCGCTGGAGATACTCAACCGAGGCCGCATACTTTTCCCGCAATCTGAAAGCATC
>NZ_JBFHJO010000055.1:0-14190 GCF_041595835.1 Marinobacter sp.
CCTGGGTGGTTTGCTGATTACCGGCGTTCTGGCGTCCTTATTTGTCGATTGGGTCGCTAAATGGCTGAAGATTGACGATGAGCGAATTATTGGTTTCGCTTTGGGGTTGAATGGCCACGCGATTGGTACGGCAAGGGCTTTCGAGATCAGTCCGACTGCCGGGGCTTTTTCGTCTCTTGGGATGGGGCTGACCGGCGTATTTACCGCGCTTTTGCTGCCGTTTGCGTTCCAGTTTGTAGTGCCGGCCTTTTAAAGGCGATTTGTTGAACTAATATTCTAATGTGGCAATTGTGCTTGCCGTAAACTGCTGTCACGTCTAGGTTGTTTTTAGACAATCGGTGCAAGCCTTGCCGATGTTCCGTGAAAATTTCTAAAACAGTGACGGAAAATACGATGAAAAAATTACTGGCAGCTTTTATTGGTTCTATGGCGCTGGCTGCGGCGCCGGTAGCTGTATCCGCCGAAGCAACAAAAGAGCTGAAGGTGGCTTATGATTCAGATCCGGTAACGCTGGATATTCATGAGCAGCTTTCGGGCGGCATTCTGCAGTTGTCCCATATGACGTTTGACCCTCTGATTCGCTGGACTAAAGATCTCGGGTTTGAACCGCGCCTGGCGGAAAGCTGGGAGCGCGTTGACGAAAACACCATGCGCTTCACATTGCGTAAGGGTGTGAAGTTTCATTCCGGTAATGAATTTACTGCTGAGGATGTGAAATTTACCTTCGATCGCCTGAAAGAAAGCCAGGACTTCGAAGCTATCTTCAAACCCTTTAGCGGCATTAATGTCATTGATGATTACACCTTCGAGCTGGTGACTTCGGAGCCTTACCCGCTATTGCTGAACACGGCGACATACATTTTCCCGCTGGATAGTGAGTTCTACAGCGGCAAAACGGAAGACGGTAAAGATAAGGGCGCTATTCTCAAGCATGGCAACTCCTTTGCCTCTGAGAACCTTTCCGGAACCGGGCCTTACACAGTTAGTGAACGCCGGCAGGGTGTACGGGTGGAGTTTGAACGCTTTGACGACTACTGGGATACTGAATCTCCCGGTAATGTTGGCAAAATTGTATTAACGCCCATCAAAGAAGATAACACTCGTGTGTCTGCGTTGCTGTCGGGTGGTGTGGACTTTATTGCACCGGTTCCGCCGAATGATCTGGACCGGATCAAGCGTGACAAAAACGCCAATCTGGTGACCATGAGTGGCACCCGCATCATTATTTTTCATATGAACCAGGAGCGGGTTGAAGCCTTCAAAAATCCGAAGGTTCGCCAGGCCATAGCGTACGCCATCAATCAGGAAGGCATTGCCGAGAAGATCATGAAAGGCTTTGCAACCCCGGCGTCTCAGCTGTCTCCGGCCGGATATCAGGGTCACAATGAAAACCTGAAACCGCGTTTTGATGTAGCCAAGGCTCAGCAGTTGATGAAAGAGGCGGGGTACGAGGATGGCTTTACCATCACCATGATGTCGCCAAACAATCGTTACGTGAATGACGATAAAATCGCTCAGGCTGCAGCAGCCATGCTGGCGCGCATTAATATCAAGGTGGACCTGAAAACCCTGCCAAAGGCCCAGTACTGGCCGGAATACGATAATCGTGCTGCCGATATGATGTTGATTGGCTGGCATGCAGATACTGAAGACTCGGCGAACTTTTACGAATTCCTGACTTTCTGCCCAGATGCAGATACTGGCTCTGGCCAGTACAACGCAGGCAATTACTGCAACCCGGAGATTGATGCTCTGGTGCAAAAGGCCAACGTGGAAACCGATCTGGATAAGCGTAGTGCGATGCTGCAGGAAGTTGAACAGCGCTTGTACGATGATGCCGCATTTGTTCCGCTGCACTGGCAGGATCTGGCCTGGGCATCGAAGAAGAATGTAAACATTGAGCCGGTTCTTAACGTCATGAACTTCCCGTACCTGGGAGACCTTGTTGTTGAGTAATTGCTGATGGTGGTAGGCCGGTACCGGGGTGATCCGGTGCCGGCTTTTTGTTTGCAAGATTTATCCGGAAAACTCCCATGCTAGCGTTTTTAGTTCAGAGGATTTCCCAGGCCTTTCTGGTTATGTTCGTGATCAGTGTCATCGCCTTTGCTATTCAGGATGGGCTCGGGGACCCGCTTCAGGAGATGGTGGGCATGTCCGTGTCTGCGGAGGAGCGAGAAGCCATTCGTGAAGAGCTGGGGTTGAACGACCCGATGGTATTGCAGTATCTGCGCTTCGCCGGGAAGGCTATTCAGGGCGATCTGGGCAATTCCTATTTTTACAGTAAGCCGACGCTGGAGGTTATTGCTGAACATCTGCCCGCAACATTGGAACTGGTGATTGGTGCTAGCCTGATTATTATTTTTCTTTCGGTACCAATCGGCGTTTACGCCGCCATTCGACCTCAGGCCTGGTTATCAAAATTCTTCATGGGCGTCAGCACCGTGGGTATTTCTATCCCAGTGTTCCTGACGGCCATAGTATTGATTCAGTTGTTTTCAATTGGCGTAACGGTTACCTGGTTCCCGGTGGATACCGGGTGGGGGCAGTGGCTGAATGAAGCCTTGTCGACCGAAGGTGGTTTGCCGTCTTATGGTCGGGGTGATGATTTGGTTCACCTGTTTGGTACCTGGGAATCTGGTTTTTTCTCAAGTGATGGGTGGATGCATCTGGTTTTGCCATCGGTGTCTCTGGCTTCGATCATGTTACCGCTGTTTATCCGCCTGATCCGGGCCGAAATGATGGAGGTGCTGCAGAGTGATTACATTCGCTACGCCCGGGCAAAGGGCCTGAGTGCTGGCCGAATCAACTTTTTGCATGCGCTTAAGAACACCATGCTGCCGGTCATTACCGTTGGCGGTGTACAAATCGGCATTATGGTGGCCTACACAATTCTGACAGAAACCGTATTCCAGTGGCCGGGCGTGGGGCTGATGTTCCTGGAGGCCATCACCCGCAGCGATATTCCTCTGATTGTGGCGTACCTGATGGTGGTGGGCCTGATCTTTGTGGTGACCAATACCCTGGTGGATCTACTCTATGGACTGGTGAACCCCACCGTTAAATTGACAGGTAAAAAAGCATGACAACGGCAACGGTTTCCCGCTGGGACCGCTTCCGCGAGTCCTTCTTCTGGTACAGTTTCAGGCGCGACAAGGTTGCCATCATCAGTTCTTTGGTGTTGTTGCTGATGGTACTGGCTGCGATTTTTGCGCCTTTGCTGGCGCCAGCGAACCCCTATGATCTGGCTCAGATCAATATTATGAATTCCGAGCTGCCGCCGCTAGGGCTTGATGGAGCTGATCCTTCGTTCCCCCTGGGTACCGATGCGCAAGGGCGCGATCTGCTGTCCACCATTCTGTACGGCACGCGGGTGTCGCTGATGATTGGCTTTGGCGCAGTGGTGCTGCAGTCGGTACTGGGCATTCTGTTTGGCCTGCTGGCGGGCTACCTCGGAGGCAAAGTAGATGCTGTGCTGATGCGCATTGCTGATGTGCAGTTATCGTTCTCCACACTGATGGTAGCGATCATCGTTGGCGCTGTGTTCAAGGCCAGCTTTGGTAATCTGATGTTCGGTGAAATCGCTATCTATATGCTGATATTTATCATCGGCGTGGCCGAATGGCCGCAGATTGCCCGTACAGTCCGTGCCTCGGTGCTGGCGGAGAAGAAAAAAGAATATGTTGATGCGGCGAAGGTGATGGGGTTCGGTACCCGCCGCATTATGTTCCGGCATATTTTGCCTAACACCCTGTCGCCGATCTTTGTTATTGGCACGGTACAGATTGCTAACGCGATCATTTCGGAGGCTGCGCTGTCCTTTCTGGGGCTGGGTATGCCGGAAACCCAGCCGTCTCTGGGCTCTTTGATCAAATCTGGCTTTGACTATATTCAGAGTGGCTCTTGGTGGATCACGCTTATTCCGGGCATGGTGCTTGTGGTGCTCGTGTTGGTCATCAACTTGTTGGGTGACTGGTTGCGAGATGTGATGAACCCACGGTTGTATAAGGGGTAATGTCATGGCACTGCTGGAAGTTAAAAACCTGGATGTGCGATTTGCTGTACGTGGCGGGGATCTGACCGCGTTACGAGGCATTAGCTTCAACCTGGATAAAGGCGAACGTTTGGGTTTGGTGGGCGAGTCTGGAGCCGGTAAATCTGTGGCTGCCTTTTCCATTCTTAACCTGGTGGCTCAGCCTGGCTATATTGCAGGTGGGCAGATTCTGTTCAAAGGTAAAGATCTGGCCGCTATGAGCGAACGGGAGTTGCGTAAGATCCGCGGCAATCAGATTGCCATGATCTTTCAAGACCCAATGATGACCCTGAACCCGGTGCTTACCATTGGCACTCAAATGGTTGAGGCTATTCTTGCGCATCGAAAAATCAGCAAGAAGGAAGCTCGGGATATTGCTCTGGACCGATTGCAGAAAGTGCAGATTCCCTCGCCGGAAAAACGTTTGGATCAATATCCCCATGAGTTATCTGGCGGGATGCGTCAGCGTGTGATCATTGCCATCGCATTATTGTTAGAGCCCGAACTTATTGTGGCTGATGAGCCAACAACGGCACTGGATGTCACTATTCAGGCTGAAATCATGGATCTGCTGCTAAATCTGTGCGAGCAGGAGAACGTGGCGCTGATGCTTATTACTCATGATCTTGGCGTAGTCTCCCAGGTGACACGGCGGATGCTGGTCATGTATTCGGGGCGCATTATCGAGCAGGGGCCCACCCGGGATATTATTAATAACGCTCAGCATCCTTATACCCGGGGGCTGATCAGCGCACTGCCTCAGATGGGGAGTCCCGGCGCCCGTCTGTTCCAGATTCCCGGTTCGATGCCGTCACTTAAAAATGTTCCTGCAGGTTGTCCGTTTCATCCTCGCTGTGAGTTTGCGACTGAACAATGCCGGGGGGCTATGCCGGAGTATGTACACTCGGGCAATGTGGATGTGGCCTGTTTTGAAGTCGCCCACCGAATTGAACAGGAGACACGCATGCAGGAGGCTGAATCATGACGACCTCCCCGTTGGTGAGTATTCGCGGCCTGGAAAAACGCTTCGATCTGTCTGGCAGTCTGCTTGAGCAGATTACGTTTAGCGGGGGGCGTTTTCACAGAAAACAGGAAGCTGTGCATGCGATCAACGGCGTAGATCTGGACGTACAGAAGGGCGAGGCTCTGTGTGTTGTAGGCGAATCCGGTTGTGGTAAATCTACGTTGGCTCGCACCGTTATGGGGCTGATTTCTCCTAGTGTCGGGGAAATACACTACCAAGACCATCGCATCGACAACCTTGAGCGAAAAGAGTCACTGCCGTATCGGCGCAAGATGCAAATGGTGTTTCAGAACCCATATGCCTCATTGAACCCACGTATGACAATTCAGCAAACGCTGGAAGAGCCTATCCGGTTTCATCATCCAGATTGGCCGGCAATAGAAGTGCGAAATAAAATTCACGAAGTGATGGAGTCTGTTGGCATTGACAGGGACTGGGGTAGCCGATTTGGCCATGAGTTCTCCGGTGGTCAACGCCAGCGTATAGCGATTGCCCGGGCGCTATCCGTAGATCCGGAATTCATTGTAGCGGACGAGCCGATTTCTGCTTTGGATGTCTCTATTCAGGCCCAGGTGCTGAACCTGCTGATGGATGCTCAGGAAAGCCGGGGTCTGACGTACCTGTTTATCACCCACGATCTGGCCGTAGTGGAACATTTTGGGACGAGGGTGGCTGTGATGTATCTGGGGCGGGTATGTGAGCTGGCGGATACCAAAACCCTGTTTTCGACACCGAGGCACCCGTACACCCAGGCTTTATTGTCGGCTATTCCGAAGCTGGAAGATGATCGCCCAAACCATATTCGCCTGAAAGGGGAGGTACCTACACCTGTCAACCTACCCTCTGGCTGTGTATTTCATGGGCGTTGTCCCCACGCTAATGATCGTTGTCGCCGCCAGATACCTGAGCTGATTGTTACCGATGGGGGTAACCAGGTGGCTTGCCACGCGGTGGAAGAAGGGCGGCTGTAGGGGGCGGATAACCTGTTTAATTACTGGCACAAACTGGACATTCATTATGCCTGACCAACATCTGCTGGCTTTGCAGCTGGAACACCTGAAGCAACTGCAGTCCCGGTACGAACATGCGCTGGAAAGCCATGGCTATAACACGCTTCTGATGGCTTCTGGTTTTGCGCCTTATCAATACGGTGATGACCAGGCCTGGCATTTTCAAGGCTACGGCCCCTTCCTGCACTGGACCGGCCTGACCGGGCGCGAGCATTGCTGGCTGCTGATTCGCGTGGGGCAGAAGCCGGTTCTGTGGCTATATGAGCCGATAGACTTCTGGCATGCCGGCCGGCCTCTTCCTGAAGAGCCGTGGCTGCAAGCCGTTGAAGTGCGCAGTCGTCGGACCCCTGACGCGCCAGAATTGACCACCTGTAATGGACTGGCGGTTATTGGCGACCCAGTGTTACTTGATGGCTTGCCGGGAGACATTAACCCACCGGCGTTGTTAAAGGCTCTGGATGAAACCCGGGTACACAAAACCGATTATGAGATCGGCTGTCTCGCTCATGCCAACACCTTGGCACTGGAAGGACATCGTGCTGCACAAACGGCCTTTTTGAACGGCGAAAGTGAGTTCGCCATTAGTCTTGCCTACCAGCAGGCAACCCGTCAGCGTGAAGCTGATGCCCCATACCACAGCATCATCGGTCTGAATGAGCATGCAGGCACGCTGCATTACCAGTATTACGATATTCAACCCCCGGGCCTGCCCAGAAGCCTGCTGATTGACGCCGGTGTTCGTTACCGGGGTTACTGTTCTGATATCACCCGCACGACTGCGGGTTCCGGTGAAGCACATTTTGCTGCTCTGGTTCAGGGCCTTGAGCGGCTGCAGTTGCGACTGTGTGCTATGGTGGCTCCGGGTGTGGATTACATCGATATTCACCGCAAAGCCCATCAAGGTCTTGCGGTTTTACTGTCGGCATCGGGTCTGGTGAAAGGTCTGGATGACGAAGCAATTGTGGAACAGGGTATTACCCGGGCGTTCTTTCCCCATGGCATTGGCCATTTCCTTGGCGTTCAGGTGCATGACGTTGCTGGCAGGCCAGTGCCCCCGCCGGAAGACGCGCCTTTCCTTCGTCTGACTCGAATGCTGGAACCGGGCATGGTGGTAACCATTGAACCGGGCTTGTACTTTATCCCATCGTTGCTGAGGCCATTGCTGAGCGGTCCTCTCGGGCACCATCTGAACCGTGAGCTGCTTGACGAGTTGCAGGGTTGTGGCGGTATTCGGATTGAAGACAACGTAGTTGTGAGCGACTCTGGGCACACGAACCTGACCCGAAAAGCGGAGCCGTAATCCCACTGGCCATACAAAATTTACGGAAAAGACTTGCAGTAGCGGATCATAATGATAATAATTATCACTAAGATTGTTGTCGTTAGTGAGAGCTCTGCTATGTACGTATGCGTTTGCCATGGAATCACCGACAGAGATATCCGAGAAGCCGCAGAAAATGGGGTTTCCTCTGTGCGCCAACTTGGCAAGGAATTAGGTGTCGGCACTCAGTGTGGTCGTTGTGCCAGCATGGCTCGCAGCATACTGAGAGAAACTCGCTCATCAGACTATTTGGCATTGGCCAACATGTTGGCCAGCCCAGCCTGACGGTTCTTTTGGGTTTCCCGATTCAGAAAACGGCTCTAACACGCTATCCTTGTATGGTGATAAACGAATTCCGTGTGAATTCGCCGACCCCGGAACAGCCCCGGCAGAGCTTCACGCTTGAGGCGGCTGCTGAGAACAAGGAGCGATGCAATGAAAGGTGATAAGAAAGTCATCCAGTACCTGAATAAGGTGCTTGCTAACGAACTGACGGCTATCAACCAGTATTTTCTGCATTCGCGGATGTACAAAGACTGGGGCATCGCCAAACTTGCTGCCAAAGAATACGAAGAATCCATCGATGAGATGAAACACGCTGATCAGCTGATCGAGCGCATTCTGTTTCTTGATGGCCTGCCTAACCTCCAGGATCTGAACAAGTTGCTGATTGGTGAAAACGTTCAGGAAATGATCGAGTGCGATCTGAAAATCGAGCACATAGCCCACGAAGATCTGAAAGAAGCCATTGCCTACTGTGAAGAAATTCAGGATTACACCTCGCGTCAGTTGTTCCGCAGTATTCTGGACAGTGAAGAAGAGCACATTGACTGGCTGGAAACTCAGCTGGAAATGATCCGGCAGATGGGCATTCAAAATTATATTCAGCTTCAGTCATCTGCCGGGGAGTAAGCACATACAATGGACCTGTCTTGTTTTAAAGCCTATGACTTGCGCGGCAGCGTGCCGGAACAACTGAACCCCATTCTCGCCGAGAAAATCGGCCGGGCCTATGTGGCAGTCACCGGTGCAAAAAAAGTGATCGTCGGTTACGACATCCGGCTATCCAGCCCGGAAATCACGGAAGCCCTGAACTCCGGTTTGATGGCTGCCGGCGCGGACGTATACGACATTGGCCTCTGCGGCACTGAACAGGTGTATTTCGCGACCAGTCATTACGACATGGATGGCGGCATCATGGTTACCGCAAGCCACAACCCCAAGAACCACAACGGTATGAAAATGGTCGGGCCTGGTTCCCGCCCGATCAGTTCGGACAATGGCCTGAATGACATCCGGGACCGAGTGCTGGAACCCTTTGATAACGCTCCCAAACAGGGCAGCTACCAGTCTCTGAATGTAATGGCCGCCTATATTGACCACCTGCTCGGATACGTGGATGCGGCAACTCTTAAGCCAATGACGATTGTATGCAATGCCGGCAATGGCGGAGCGGGTCTGGTCATCGACGAGCTGGAACAGCATTTACCGTTCAACTTCGTCAAAGTTCACCATGAACCCGATGGCCATTTCCCCAACGGGGTACCCAATCCCATCCTGCCGGAAAACAGAACCGCCACAGCGGATGCAGTGAAAGAACACGGCGCAGCGATGGGCATTGCCTGGGATGGTGACTACGACCGCTGCTTCTTTTTCGACGAAAACGGCCGCTTTATCGAAGGTTATTACATTGTCGGCCTGTTGGCTGACCAGTTTCTTAGAAAAACCGGCCCCGGGAAGGTCATTCACGATCCAAGACTTATCTGGAACACCCAGGATCTGGTACGAGCAGCCGGTGGTGAAGCCATCGAAAGCAAAACCGGGCACGCTTTCATTAAACAAAGAATGCGTGACGAAGATGCCATATATGGCGGTGAAATGAGTGCCCACCACTACTTCCGCGATTTCGCATACTGCGACAGCGGCATGATCCCCTGGCTATTGATCGCTGAACGCCTGTGCCAATCCGGCCAAACCTTGTCGTCTCTGATTGATGCCAGAATAGAAGCCTATCCGGCCAGTGGCGAAATCAACCGCACCATCAATGACCCAGCCAAAGTGATCGCTGCGATTGAAAAGAAATATTCAGTCGGCGCGAAACGCATCAGCTTCGTAGACGGCCTGAGCATAGAGTTCGACAACTGGCGCTTTAACCTGCGTATGTCGAATACTGAGCCGGTGGTTCGCCTGAACGTGGAATCCAGAGCTGATACTGCTCTGATGGAAGAAAAGACCAAAGAATTGTTGGAAGAAATGGAAAAGCTGAACGCCTGAAGTGCCCAGCACAAAGTATGGGCCCGAGGCATGGGGTAGCCCCTCTGAAACGATCAGGGAAACCACGTTTTCCGTTTTGGAGTGGCTACCCCATGCCTCGGGTCTGCTCCATTACCTGGTGAAATCAGAGCCAGTCGTTCAGCATAACCCCAATGCCAAACCGCTCAATACGAACGTTATAGTCAATCAGGCTCTCTCCATACCCGTTGTAATACTGGAAAAAGCCCTTTAACGAATCCCCCATCGGAAAACTGTAACCAAACTCCACTGATGTCCGATTATTTGACCGCAAATTGTTTAGCACCTTCAAGGAAAACGTACGATCCTCCGATAGCTTATAAACCGCATGATAGCTGGCATGGCCGAGATACCGCTCAATGTCGGCATTGTCATCGTCGTTACTATCTTCTGGCAGCCTTAACCAGGGCTGCACCATAAACAACCAGCGGTTATAGCTATAGGCCGCAGAACCCATAATACGGTTCCAGCTCCGTGAGCGAGGGTCAGCCTGCCCGTTCGATTGATGATTGAAACCTGCCGAAACAGCGCTCAACGTGCCTGGCCCGATATTCCAGTTTAGTTGATAGCGGACAAACAACTCCGGCTCATAATTGGTCTCCCGGAAAGGTGCGGACTCATCCTGGTTATACACCTGCCACAGAGACTTTTGGGTATAACCGAACCAGACCGTGGTCTTTTTATCGAAAATGCCCGTCAGCAGAGGAACCTTGAAGCTGATTTGATACTTTGCTTCCTCCCGGGCAAGGTCATAATCATAACTGGTGAGACCCAGTCTGGGGCTGCTGGGTTCATAATTGGGGTTCTTTACCCAGGTTAACGGCAAGATGTAATTGGGTTTATGGGCAACGAAACTGCCGGCAAAGGAAAAAAGGGACTGTTCCGCATCCAAGTAGTTGTTCACCAGAGCGGCCATAACGCCTGAACCCGGGTCGCCCTCAAGGGCATTTCCTACTATTTCCTGGCGAGTGGCTTTGTCGGCAGCCAGTGTTTCAGCGCGTTGCTCCGCCTGCTTCAGGTTCGCCTCATCGGCTTGTTCCCTGGCTGCGCCGGGGTCATGCAGGGCATCGTAACAGGCAAGTCGCTGCACGCCATCCAGAATCAAAGCGCAGTTAACGGTTTCCCCGGAAGCTGCATCTTGTGCCCATGCCGGGAAGGTCGATGTCAGGCTGGCGACGCACAGCGTGCAGGCAAAGCTAAGCCGTAATTTCATGTCATATCCTTTAACTGGCGGTCAGACTCAGCCAGGTGTTGCCAATGCCGTAAACCCAAACCCCGATCAGAGTAAGGGCGAGCAAGACAAAGATCATTTTGTGTCGGCTCCGCTGGTCATCATTGGCAGAAACGACCCACCGAAGGTACATCAAACCGATAAAGCTAAGAAATACGCCGAGGCTGGCAACGGCTGGGAGTAATAGCCAGGCCGGGCTTATAGGATTCTCAGCAGTGGACTGGCTGCTGAACCAGCCCATTGAGATCAACAGAACCGCCAGGCAGGTAAACTCGATAATCAGCAGCGGCCTGCGTCTTTTATCCGGAATATCTGCAGGTATCTTGGTCATGTTCGGGCTCATATATCAGGAAGAGTGTTAGAGTGGCGACTATGGTAACCGGAAATGAAGATGGTTGAGCTACAACCTGCAAAACTGTCACTAAACTGGTTGAAGTCAAAATCTGATTCTGCTGTTTGGTTTTTTTGCAGGGCGTCAATCGCTATAATGCTGCGACCGAAATATTATAACGCTCAAATGCGAGGTGCATTGTGAAGATGAAGAGACTCCTGGCTGTTGGTTTGCTTGGCTTTAGCCTGGCCGCCGGTACTGCACTGGCTAGTGTTGAAGATGAAATCCGCGAGCGCATCAAGCCGGTGGGTGAAGTTTGCCTGCAGGGCGAAGAGTGTGGTGAAGCGGTTGCTGCTCCGGCTGCATCGGCCGGCGCTAGTGCTGGTGCTCGTTCTGGTAGTGATGTTTTCAATTCTGCCTGTATGGCTTGTCACGCCACAGGTGCAGCCGGTGCACCTGTGAGCGGTAACGCCGAGGCATGGGCACCTCGCATTGCGAAAGGCATGGATACCTTGATTAATCACGCCATCAATGGCTTTAATGCCATGCCTCCACGAGGCGCCTGTGCGAACTGCTCTGACGAGGAACTCGCCGCTGCTGTTGAGTTTATGGTTGAGTCAAGCCAGTAAGCCTGATTTGCCAGACAAAACCTCGCTATTTGCGGGGTTTTGTCGTTTTAGAGCTCCAGATTGCCGATCAGAGCGCTGAGGGTGGCTTTGCCCTTTTTCTGGTTAGCCTCTTTGTCCTGCTCACCCAATCCTTCCCATTTCACATCTTCTTCCGGCAGTTCATCCAGAAAACGGCTGGGTATGGTTTCCAGTTTTTCTCCGTATTGTTTTCGAGAAGCCGCATAGGTCAAAGACAGGGTTTCCCTGGCCCGGGTGATGCCTACGTACATTAGACGCCGCTCTTCTTCAATATTGCCTTCCTCAATGCTGCTCCGGTGCGGCAGAATTTCTTCTTCCAGACCCATAATGAATACATGGGGGAATTCCAGCCCTTTGGAGGCGTGTAAGGTCAGCAACTGAACTTTATCGCTGTCGTCCTCTTCTTCTCGTTGTTCCATCATATCCCGCAGAATGAGTTTGGCGATTGCATCTTCGATGCCCAGTTCATCTGCGGTGCCTTTGCCATCGTCCAGCATGCGCTGGATGGATTCCACCAGATACCAGATGTTCTCCATCCGGCGTTCGGCCTGTTTGGGACTGCCGGAGTGCTGGTGCAACCACTCCTCATACTCGATATCGGTGAACAGCTGTTTTATGACCGGGATAGGGTCTTCCGAAAACAGTCGCTCACAGGTTTTATCCACCCAGTGGGCGAAACGCCGGAGGCGGTCCAGACCTTTTTCAGTGACATGGGTTTCTGCGCCCATATCACTTAGTGCTTTGAACAGGCTGACATTGCGTGCCCGGGAATAGTGGCTCAGTTGCTCCAGCGTGCGTGGACCAATCTCCCTGCGGGGTACGTTCACCACGCGCAGGAATGCCGCATTGTCATCGGGGTTGATCAACAGCCTCAGGTAGGACATTGCATCTTTTATTTCGCTCTTGGAAAAGAACGATTGGCCGCCGGATAGCCGGTACGGAATCTGGTAGGCCTGAAGCTTCATCTCCAGCAGCCGGGCCTGATGGTTGCCTCGATAGAGAACTGCGAAATCCTGAAAATTCAGGCCATTCTTGAGCTTCTGGTCGAGAATTTCCGTGGCCACCCGTTCGGTTTCGGCATCCTCGTTGCGGCAGCGAATGATGCGAATTTCTTCACCGATGGTGTGGTCACTCCACAGGGCCTTCTCGAATACGTGGGGGTTATTGGCAATGACCGTGTTGGCGCTGCGAAGAATGCGCCCGGTAGAGCGGTAGTTCTGTTCCAGTTTGACGATTTTCAGGCTAGGGAAGTCATCTTTTAACTGAGCGAGGTTTTCCGGGCGAGCGCCTCGCCAGGCATAGATAGACTGGTCGTCGTCACCCACCACCGTAAACGCAGCCCGCTCGGCGACCAGCTGTTTGACCAACTCATATTGGCAGACGTTGGTGTCCTGGTACTCATCCACCAGCAGGTATCGGATTTTTTTTCGCCATTTCGTCAGTACATCCGGGCAATCCCTGAACAGTTGCACTGGCAGTAGGATTAAATCGTCAAAATCGACGGCGTTATAGGCTTTCAGGTATTCGTTGTAATGCTTGTAGATGATGGCAATGCGCTGTTCCCGTTCATCAGCGGCTTTGCTATAGGCGTCTGACGGAGTGCGCATAGCGTTTTTCCAGGATGAGATGGTCATCTGGACATCGCTCACTTCATCGCCTGCCTCGGCGCTTTCGTCTCGCATCATCAGGTCTTGTAACAGCGCTTTGGCATCTTCTGCATCAAAGATGGAGAAACCCGGGTGGTAGCCGAGGTGTGGGTGCTCCTCACGGATGATGTTCAGCCCCAGATTGTGGAAAGTGGAAACAATCAGGCCTCTGGATTTTCCGCGGTCTACAATGCGGCTTACTCGCTCCTTCATTTCCCGGGCGGCCTTGTTGGTAAAGGTCAGGGCGGCAATGTGTCGGCCGGGAATGCCAAGTTCTTCAATAAGATGGGCGATCTTTCGGGTGATCACGCTGGTTTTGCCACTGCCTGCACCGGCCAGTACCAATAGGGGGCCGTCTGCGTAGCGAACCGCTTCTCGTTGTCTGGGGTTGAGCTTGTTCACAATATCGGGGCCAATTGAGGAATCATGCAGAGGATTTCATTATGGGGGTATTCTACACCAGCGTAGGCCTGTGTACCTTGACCTTCTATAGGCTATGCTTAATAACACTTAAGCGATTCTGACCGACACATGGATTTTGTTTGATGACATTGTCTCTCGACACCAGGTGCGATCGCCTGCGACTTCTTGTTTTAACGCCACACTACACAGATTTTCTGTGGTATCGGTCGATGCTATCGAATGAGGCTGATCTGAA
>NZ_JBFHJO010000056.1:0-13692 GCF_041595835.1 Marinobacter sp.
CGCCATGCAAAACTCCATTTTCGACCGTCCAGGTCCCCAGCACACTGACCCAGGGAGCGAGCGTATCGGACGCACCTGAACTTCGTGAAAAGTCATCTGAGAACAGGACGCCTGCGGACGATGTCACCGTAATGGTCACGGCAGCCAGGTTACTGGTAGCCGTCCCGTCATAGGCCCGGTAAGTAAAGCTGTCACTCCCCACATAATTGGTTATCGGTGTATAGATGAAGGAGCCATCGGCGTTGAGCGTTAAGCTGCCATGGGCGGGGCCACCGACCAGCTGGGCCGTCAGAGCCAACCCTTCCGGGTCACTGTCATTGCTCAACACACCGGGTGCCACCTGATTGAACGTCGTATTGGCGCTCACGCTGTAGCTATCATTTTCCGCGACGGGCGGAGAATTACTGACTGACAGAGAATATTGAACCCTGACATTTGATACCGTTGAACCGACCCGGATTTTTATGCCATAGCTGGTGATTCGATAAGCATCTGAACTAGCTGGAGTCTCATCAAGAAAGACGCTCAGGCCGCTTATCGATTGATCTGAAATTTGCGGAAGAGCTATTTCTATCGCCGTTGCAGGGTCAACCGATCCGGAGACTGACGCCGTTAGCGTAATGGTATTGCCATTAATAGCGAACGTTGGAGTAACAACAGCCGTAGCGCGCAACCTCCACCAGTCATTCACTTCCACGGCATTAGTTAACCAGAGACTGGGTTTCGACGTACCATAGGTGACATATTCCTGCGCCACACTGCCGTTGTTTGAGGGTAAATGCCCGTAGAAATTAATGAGAAAGCCGAGGTTGTAGTAGAAATCAACTCCAGCGCGGATAGAATCTATTGAATGACCATATTCAGTACTCTGGGCAATGTCACCGTCAACGTACCAATCACTCACAGGCAAGGAAATGGGGTAAAAGTATTTACCTTTTGTTTGGTACGACAGGGTCCGATGGGGAAAGGGGCTGATTTTTTGTTCCCCCATGACTACTGAACCCAACTGCTCCACAATGTCACAGGAATCCTCACGCGTTGAATCGAAAAAAGGAGAAACCCAGGTGCGAGGGCAATTGTTCAATGAGCCGCACCCCGGTCGGCCGTTGTCAAGATCGGCCAGCCACCGTTCAATATCCAGAAAGGACGTCTGAATGGAAGCGGTAGCATACGCCTTCCCATTCTCATAGCCTGGAGGGAAAAGGTCCAAAACTTCGTCCGGACCCCAGTGCCAATATTCATAATCCCATTGCGAAAGCGACGCATCTATGGGGTTTTTAAGGCCACCATTATGGGATCCTATGGTGGCGCCATAATTCGAAACAGCACTCCGTATGTCAGCGATGGTTACAGGATCTTCCAACATATCCTCACGAAGAGCTCCCGTACTAAAGTAATAATCCCCCTTGGCCCCGTGCTCATGTTCAAATTGCGCGGATTCTTTAATCGCCATGATAGAAGACTGGTCATTTTCAAAGTCATGCCGAACCATGAATGCCGCCTCGTATGAATAGGGCCATGGGCTCACCTTAACAAGGGGCATGCTGAACGATTCGAAGGCCCACTCAATGGCCCGTCGATAGATGAGATACGCGTACATCCCCGGGTCATACCCACCGTGTCCGATGAGCGGTTGCAGGGTTCCATGGTAAATCATCTGCCCCTGGCCCAAACTTTTGACCGTCAAAAGCGGACCGTTTTCGCCATTCGCGATAACTGTAGCTCCGGTGCTAACGACTTCCCAGGCGTAGTGCGAACCATGAACGCTAAAGTCCGGATAAGTAACCCAGGGGATCTGCTCGGCAGAGGCGGGGCCACTCCAGAGGAGGGTACCGTCCGGGATGTGACTGGTCAGGCGATGGTCGCCCGACTTTGTAAAATACCCGTTCAAGTACCAGTTCAACAGGGTAGACTGGGTCATATGAACAGCCATCCAGTCAGCCAGGGCAAAATCGCCGCGAGAGGCACCATCCGGATAGCGGGTAAACGCAGATGAACCGGTGAACAAAAATCCTCCTGCGCTGACATAATCGATGAGTGGTGCAATCTCGTTGTCAGCAATGGCTTCAGAGGCAAGACTGAACAAAATCGGGTACCGTGGCGAGCCGTCTGAATTCAACAATGAACCGGCGGCAATATCGCTGTCGCTAACTTCGACAAAGGGCGTACCATCCGAGCGAAGAGCCTCTTTGAGGGATTCGTAGGCCACAAAATAGTGCCAGGAGGTATACCACCACTGATAGCCACTGGTTCCGTCCCAAGTCGGTGTGGGCGACACAGCTGGGAGGGTTTCAAGTGCCTGGGTCAACTCCGACACATGAATGGCTACGACGGGTGCAGGGGATTGAGCATTCGCAAGACTTGGGACGGAAAACGCCCCCAGAATGAACAGACCGAGTATGACTAGCTGAATTTTAAAAAAACAATGAGCCGCACAGAACAAAATCTTTTTCACTTTAACACCCTCCTTTAGCCCCCACCTGCATTGGCTGCAACCCAAATCAGGCAGAAAATTTATGACATCACAGCCGCCTGCATTTACCCAGCAGCATGCTTTGACAACGCTCCGCTTGCCTCATGACTATTGAGAACGGCGAGCCTGATAATCTGACATATCGTTGTTATCTCTTCCTGACCGACCGCTGTCCCCGTGGGGAGAGACAAAACCCGACCTGCAAGTCGTTCGGTTTCAGGCAAAACCAGCCCCGCATGGGGAAAATAAGAACGATAAGGTTCCATCCGGTGACAACCGGGGTAGAAATAACGGCGAGCCAGTACATTTTCAGCACGAAGAATTTCGATAAGTTTATCTCTGGTCACCGGGAGAACAGCTTCATCGACTTCAAGAACGACATACTGATAATTACACTTTTCCGCATGGTCATACTTTATCAGCTTAAGCCCCTCCAAGCCCCTCAACCCTTCCTCATAAAATTTGTAATTCTGATGATTTACGGCCACAAACTCGTCAAGGCTTTCGAGGTTTGTCACCCCCATGAGCCCAGAAAATTCTCCCATTTTTCCATTCGTTCCTATGTAAACGACATTGTCATATCCCGAAAAACCGAAGTTTTTCATCAGGCGAATTTTGCTGGCCAAAACATCGTCATTGGTAACAATGGCCCCGCCTTCTCCGGTATTGAAAAACTTAGTCGGGTGAAAGCTGAAGACCTCCGCATTACCGAAGCTTCCTATCATTCGCCCCTTGTGGGAGCAGGAAAAAGCATGAGCGGCATCAAACAGCAACTTCAGGTTGTGGGATGCCGCTATTTGCTCTAATGGTTCGATATCACAGGGACGCCCCCAGAGGTGAACGCCTATGATTCCTGTGGTCCGTGGGGTTATCATCTTCTCAATACAGGCAGGGTCGATGGTGTGACTTTGGGGATGAACATCGCAAAAAACGGGCGTTATCTCTTGCCACTGCAGCGCATGCGCGGTAGCCACAAAGGTGAATGATGGAACAATAACCTCTCCTTTTAACTCCAAAGAACGGATAGCAATCTCTAAAGCAACCGTCCCGTTACACATGGCGATGCAGTTCCTGACCCCCATCATGTCGGCAATTCTCTGCTCAAATTCGCGCACATAGGGTCCATTGTTACTCAGCCATTTTCGATCCAGCATATCGTTAATACGCTTGAACAATTGTTCCCGGTCTCCCAGATTGGGTCGTCCGACATGAAGTGGTTCGTTAAATGCTGGGGATCCACCCAAAAAGGCCAGATCATTAATAGTCTTCTTCATTTGATTCCACCTCGCACAATAATATTTTTTGCATATAGTGAAGAATCTGCGAAGGCCCCATGCGATGAGCTTGCTAAACACATTTCAAGTTATTTCAATTCGGGTAAAACGCGGGGACCCAGAGTAAACCGAGCGTAGGCTACAGAACTGGGGCAAAACGAAGGCCCCTAATTACAGAAGGTTGAAAAATGAATTAAACCCGCGATCACAATTGGCTATTTCATTTTTCACTAACGAAAAAACCCTCATTTCAAATTGAGTATATCCAAGAAATTTCGCCTCGCAATTGCCGTAAAGCCATCTATTACAGAAAGTCACAAAAAACAGTTCTCTTAATGTTTTCATTAACTTAGAAGAAATAGCTCATGAGTAAAATCGATGTACTTGCCGAAAGATGCGGGATGCGGATTCCGGAGCCATCCGGCCACCGATTCCGCTGCAAAGTGGGCCACCCGTTACGGAGCAAGTTGGGCCAGTCATTCCGCTGTAATCTGGGCCACTGATTCCGATCCAAACTGGGCCACTTTTCCCTGAGTAACGGAATCGGTGGACCAGTTTCCTCCGGAATCGAAAGCGACGCTGGATAACCTGGTGTACAACCTTGGAAATTAATTTTCCAGGAGGTGCACCGTTGGCAAATACGAGGTTATCCATGCGCAAAATCAGAGAGACTCTTCGTCTTCATTTCGACATCAGGCTGGGACAACGCCCGATCGCACGCTGTCTGAACATATCCAGAACCACGGTCGGCGATTATCTGCACCGGGCGAAAATGGCCGGACTGGGTTGGCCGCTGCCAGAGGACCTTACCGATCAGCAGCTCTATAACCTGCTGTTTCCACCCGCCGCTCCTGTTTTGGCCTCCGACCGAGCCCTGCCGGATTGTACCTATCTCCATACGGAACTGAAACGCAAAGGGGTGACCCTGATGCTGCTCTGGGAGGAATATCAGAGCGAACATCCGCAGGGCTACCGTTACAGCCATTTTTGCGAACTCTACCGGCAGTGGGCGCGCAAACTTAAGATCTCCATGCGGCAGATCCACAAGGCCGGCGAGAAACTGTTCGTCGATTATGCCGGTCACACCCTGCCGATCATCGATCCACACACCGGGGAGATCACCGAAGCCCAGATCTTCGTGGCGGTGCTGGGCGCCAGCAGCTACACCTTTGCCGAAGCCACTCTCAGTCAGAACCTGCCGGACTGGCTCGGATCCCACCGCCGCGCCTTCGAGTTTTTCGGCGGTGTCCCGGAACTGGTCATCCCGGACAATCTCAAGAGCGCCGTCAGTAAACCCTGCCGATACGAACCGGACCTGAATCCCAGTTATCAGGATTTGGCCGAGCATTACGGTACGGCGGTGATTCCAGCCCGGGTTCGAAAGCCGAAAGACAAAGCCAAAGCGGAAGTCGGTGTGCAGATCGTCGAACGTTGGATTCTTGCGCGGTTGCGCAAGCAGACCTTCTTCAGTCTGGCCGACGCCAATGCCACCATCCGTGTGCTCTTAACCGACCTGAACAGTCGCCCCTTCAAGAAACTCCCCGGCTCACGCAAAGAGGCTTTTGAGACCCTCGATCGCCCGGTCCTGAAACCGTTACCGGCGGAGGCCTACACCTTCTCGCAGTGGAAAAAGGTGCGGGCTGGGGTCGATTATCATGTCGAGATCGATGGCCACTACTACTCGGTTCCTTATCAACTGCGGGGCCGGCAACTTGAAGCCCGTATTACCGCGACCAGCGTCGAATGTTTTGTGCAGCGCAAGCGGGTTGCCTCGCATGTCCGATCCTTCCAGAAAGGTCGTCACACCACCGTTAGCGACCACATGCCCAAAGGTCAACAGGAGTATGCCGACTGGACCCCGCAGCACCTGATCCGCTGGGCGGCGAAAACCGGTCCGCGAACGATGACCATGATCGAGGCGATCCTCGCCTCACGACAGCATGCCCAACAGGCTTTCCGCAGTGCCATGGGCCTGATTAGTCTGGCCAAAATCTATACGCCGGAAAGACTCGAAGCGGCCTGCGACCTGGCTCTGGAGGGTCAGGCCACCAGCTATAAGAGCGTCAAATCGATTCTGAAAACCGGTCTTGACCAGCAACCCCGGCAACAGGCCCTGCCGATCGCTAGCACGATTGTCCATGACAATATCCGTGGCAGCCACTACTACCACTAGGAGAGAAGAATGTTGACTCACCCCACACTGGAAAAACTGCACACCCTGCACCTGACCGGCATGCTCAAGGCCTTGCGCGAACAGCAGCAGATGGCTGAAATAAACAGCCTGGGCTTTGAAGAACGACTCGGCTTGCTGATCGACCGGGAACTGACGGAACGGGAGAACCGTCGTCTGGAAACCCGGCTGAAAAAGGCCAAGCTCAGGCACTGTTGCTGCGTCGAGGATCTCGACTTCAAGGCATCGCGGGGATTGGACAAAGCCTTGATCATAAGCCTGGCTGCCTGCCTCTGGATTGCTCGCGGCCTCAATCTGCTGATCTGCGGGCCGACCGGGATCGGCAAAAGTTATTTGGCCTGCGCCTTAGGCCACAAAGCCTGCCTGGAAGGCTACTCTGTCCTCTACCTGCGATTGCCACGCCTGTTCGAGGAGTTGCGCCTAGCCAAGGCCGACGGCCGCTACGGCAAGTTGATGCTCGGCTACGCAAAGACGGATTTGCTGATTCTGGACGACTGGGGACTGATGCCGATGAGCGACCCGCAGCGCCGGGATCTGTTGGAACTGCTGGAGGATCGCTACGGCAAAAGATCGACCATTGTCACCAGCCAACTCCCTGTCCCCGCCTGGCATGAAGCGATTGGCGATCCGACCCTTGCCGATGCCATTCTCGACCGGCTTGTACACAACGCTTACAAAATTGAACTGAAAGGAAATTCGATGCGAAAACACGCCATCAGCCTTGACCAAAACTGACAGTCGTTCTACAAAAAGACTCCAGCGTCGCTTCGCTCCGACATACGGCCCACTTTCCTCCGGAATCGGTGGTCCAGTTTAAAGCAGAATCACCGGCCCACTTTCACCGGAATACGCATTTGAGCGGACAACACGACTGAGATGCAAAAAACATGGGCTCTGGACTATCAAAAATGCCTGGCGTTAAGTACTATGTACCACACAATTTTATCGTCAAATTATCCTAGCCTAAAGAGAATAAATCTAATAGGATGGCAGCGGCAGACCTAGCATGGTCCTTCAATTCAGAGCATTACGACAACCTTGAGGGGGGCAGATTGGAGTCACCTGTTTACAAATGGAGCGAGATACCCGAAACGCCACCGGCCCCAGGTGTCTATGCCTGGTACTACACCCCAGATATCTCAGATTTTGATACAAATAAAACGATTGAAACACTGGAGTCCCTTAAAAGAAACGGGGAAACAAAAGAAGCAAAGAAATTACTAACTGATTTTTTTGACAAGTTTCTTTTTAGATATTTCACAGAAGATCCTTACGAGGTATCGCTCAAGGGGCCGCTCAAACCTAAATACAAAGGGGCCCTTTCGCACGTTCCTAGCCTGTCAGAAACATTACTCGACAGAATCGTTGAAGACCCAGACCGATTAAACGCCATCCAATCAACCTTAAAGCTATCGGTTCCTGACTTTGCAAGCCCAATTTATATTGGCATGTCATCAAACCTCCAAAAAAGACTCACTAAACATAAGGCTTTAATAGAAAAGTATTACTCTAATAGCACCAAAGAGGTATCGATAAACAGCGCTGACAGAGATCAATGTTTTGCCTGGCAAATTTATTCACGGAAAATTAACCCCCCAAGCCTTTTTGTAATTGCGAAGGAAGTGCTAGGTGGCTCTAAAAACTATGTCGACATTGAAAATATTTTAAATAGGATTCATTTTCCAGTATTTGGGAGAAACTAATGGCTGACGATTTATACCTAACAGAAGAATCTTCCTTAGATTTAACACTAGAAGGATCAGTTGGCAGCTTCAAAGTTGGCTCCGGCATGCTTGGACAACACTCCCTCGAAGTTAAATTTTTTCTTACACATGTTGGTTTAAATTTCATGTCGGGGTCAGACGAGAAACTACTATCCCACCTCGCACCAGTCCGTGAAATTTTCGACTTTAAAGAGCTCGACTTTGATGAAATAATGCAAAGAGATATTGACGATGCTCGGGTGTCATCAGAGCTAATCCCCTACCTCCTAGATGACAAATCAGCAGACCTAATAAAGCTTTTTCCCCCTATCGTTGTAGTCGTCCTCCCGGTCAAGCCTGACGCAAACAGGCCTGAGAGCAAATACCCCAAAACCAATACTATAGAGATCCCCGAAGAGGGAAACAAACCTGGAAAATCCATTTTGCGCTCTGGAGACATCGGAGCCGAAGTCTTTGAATTTGAACAACCGATCAAGAGAGGGAAGACGAGAAAACATGACTTAGTCCGCTTCAGAATAAACACACAAAGGACTAAACTAGTCATTGTCGACGGACAACATAGGGCAATGGCCCTCTTAGCACTCTACCGAAACATTAAAAACCAATGGTCAGACGATAGAAGAGCTCCGTTTAAAGAATATTATTCGGAGTGGACCAGGGCGTACATACAACAGTTTAACCTAAATGAGATTAATCTCCCTATCATTTTCTGCACTGTACCTGAGTTAAATTCCGATTATGTCGGTGACTTCGACTTAAAAAAGGCCTCTAGGTCAATCTTTTTAACTTTGAATAAAACCGCCAGAAAAGTATCAAACTCTAGGAATATCCTCCTTGATGATAATGACATAATTGCTTATTTTTTAAGAAAAATGCTTTCAAAGATAAAATCAAAAGATCAAAGGTCACCATACTCCCTTAGAATATGGAATGTTGAACTTGATCAATTTAACGACAAGCAAAAGATACAAAGCCCAGTAGCAACTACAGGCGTAAATCATTGCTATTTCATGATTGAACATCTAATGCTAAACAGTGGGGACAACAACGGTATTACTGCTAGATCAGGAAAGTTCTACAAAAGGACTAATTTAAATACTTTCCTATGTATGCACAGGTTAAATGGCCGAGACCTTCTAGGTGCAGAAGTCTCTGAGAATACATTCAGGGACAGTTTTAGTGAAAATGCAGCAGAAATTTTATCCTCTTCATTCATGACAAAATACGGAAATTTTATCATTTCCATGTTTGAAAAATTCAAGCCTTATGAGATTTACAATAGAGCAACCCTTCAGCTTGAAACGAATCTTGACGTACACGAAGACAGAAAACTAAAACCAATTTTCTTCGAAGGTCAAGGTATTGGAAAAATATTTGAAACGCATAGGATCTCGTTAAGACAGCGCCTTAACGATGGCGAATTTAAATCCGACGTGCCCGAAATTGAAGAAATTGCAAAAAGGCTAGACGGTACAGCAACCAGAATAGATAATTCAATCAAAAGCCTAAAACTACAAATATCTGAAAATTATATCAATTCAGTATCTGACAAGAAGTACTTAAAAGACTCTGAAAAAGTGCATGAAAAGGTTTCTATTTGGATAAATGATTTATTTGATAATATATTTAAGACTACTGCGTTTCAAAGTGCAATAATTTGCTCGTTTTTCGGTGAAATCGAGAAAGCCAACACCTCTTTAACAAAGAACAACCAACAATTACTTGACACAGAAAAGCAATTCAATGAATACATTGAACAACTGAATACCTTTTTTATTCCAACGACTTCAACTAAATTTAAAAAACTTGTCAAGGTATTTACAGGTGAACTAGAAGGCGAAATTGGGGAATGGAAACTTAAGCCAAATCTTCAGACATTTAGGCACATTGTTTTTAGAGGTGAAATGCAACCCGAGCAATGGCCTAAATACAAATATCTCATATTGGAAATATGGCAACCGACAGAAGAAACTCTTAAATCCGCGGTGGCTGTAGAACTCGAAAAAAGTAGAGGCCAAGTGTTTTCGAGTCTTTACCACAGCATGAAAACAAAACACTGTCAGGAACATTCTATCAACGAAGACGACCTTTCAAAGGATGACCTAACCCTCATTTTTGACAATGCCTTCAACGATTACAGGGTATTCCTTAGCAATATTGGAAGCAATCACATCACCAAAACAGATATGAAACATTGCATTACGCCTGCAACACAAACAGATACCAGCAAGGAAAACGAGGAGGTTTGGGAGTCAGCTGAATCAAGTGATTCTGAATAAAGATACAATAGCCAGTCAGCTTAGGCATACCAAAAAGGAGCCTACAAACAGAGCTCCTTTTTGGTATGCTTGACCCTCGCCAAAAACACAGATTAAGTCGTTTAGCTATTTATGACACGCCAAACACACTTTCGCCTGACCATATAAATCATCTATATCCAATGGCTCAGCATCAGGCCTTAGAGGATTCATTATAACATTTGCCTTCTGCTTATCGATTCTCTTCTTATGGTCATCTTTAATCTCCTCAATTCTCTTTGGATGCGATAATTGCAAAAGAGATTCACCTTGTACCCAGGTAAATGGAGAGTCATGATCCAATGCTGATTTTTCGTATAATTTTGCATTTTCAAAAGCATCTGGATGTCGCTCAAGGAGTCTTACCCACTCAATCTTTTGTTGAAAAAAGCAAAATGTGCATCCGCTACGTGTGCGCCAACTATAATATGCTGGCATACCAACGCCAGATGACTCCAAAATTTCAATAACTCCAGACTTATCAATACCATCTTCGCGAAAAGGCAACTTAATTTTCAGATTTTCCTTCTTAGAGCTGTACCCCTCCCGATACGACTCATCAGACCTTATAGCTACGTAACTAGTAACATTTGCACCAGAATCAACAAGTGGTTTTACCCAGTTTTCAAATGGTCGAATTTTGAGCTGCCTAGTACACCAACGATTTTGTGGTGAGGGTAAGAAATAATTGAACTGCTTCAACCAAAAATCAAAATCACGATCAGGATTTAGTCTCATGATAGGTCTTCCGAGAAAGCCCTCAAGCCGTCCAAGGAATTCGTAGACCTCGGGAAGCTCCTTACCTGTGTCAGTAAAAAAATAATCAATAACTAGCTCTGGGTATTTTTGCCGCATGTAAATTGCCAAAGCGGCACTATCACGGCCACCAGAGATACCTAACACATGCTTATCAGGGATATTCATGTTAAAAGCCCATATACTTTGCACTTATTTCTGCCATTGCCGCTAAAACTAGTCTTTCAGACATTTCTTCCCCATCTATAACCCCCTGAATTTTCACCATCAGCTCACCTACAGACTTTTTTTCTTGTGCTGATATGTCAAATTCTTTCGACAGAGGTCTTGGGCTACCATTTAATCCCACTACAACTGCGACTGCATGACGCTTATCGGTACGCCCCTGAACCCTCGCAAACGCTTCAATTCGGTTAAACTGTTGAGCTAAATCAGCAATTTCTATAGTAGCCTGATCGATGTCCCTGTCAATCCAATCACGGGGGGGCTTATTTGCTGCCAAACTAGCGATACCTTCCACCTCATCAAATTGCCCCTGGAAGTTACTAAGACGAGTAATGAATGCTTCTAGTCTGAAATTACCGGTTATCTCCTTAATATTCTCGGCCCGATCTCGCAAAGCTGAAAGTGAAACCACATCATCTTCAGCATTTAATTCAGAAAGCATTTTTTTACGTAACACCTGGAGCATTTGTGGATAGGCATCCCTCAGACCAACAATCCCATCGCGAACCTTTGAAACAATCTGTCCTACACTACCTAAATCAATATTTTCCGATCCACCATTAAAAAGGCTAGGAATATCATCAAATAAAAATTTATTTGGATCGTGGGCCTGCTTGAAAAGGTCTCTCACCTGTTTTGCATTCTGAGAAATTTTCATAGTTCGCAGTGTCCACTTCGGCAGACTATCGACAATTGAAACAAGACGCTTAGCTACCTCAATAGGTTCAAGCTCAACCTGTCTCCCACTCTCATCAATTTCACCTACAAGATCCGCCATTCCAGTGAGGATTCGCCGAGAAACTTCTGGAAGATTCATCCAACGAAGCTGTAACCGTTGTGCATCCTGAGTCAAACAATCAACGACATAGTCATCAAAAGATGATCTAAAAATCCCATCTAAATAAAGCGCCACCTGGTTACGATTTGCTAAAATGAATGCAACCCCCAGAATAGGCAACAACCCTTGTCGCACGCCATACTTAGGCGCTGTCCAGATATCGTAAATATCCTTAAGGGAAATTGCGTTTCGAGGACTATTTGAAATAAATTTTTCAGCCGCCCTCCATAAAGGAGAGATTTTATACTCATCATTTTTCACGGGGGACATGAATCGATATCGTCCACTAGAACTGTCAATACGATAAATTCCCGTCTTCTTCAATATTGACTCGAACAAACCACCTTCAGCAGGAAACCCATCAATCCCAAGCCTTTCCTGCCCCTCCCTTGAAACCATAAGACGCAATAATGCCTTCTGTGCAGCAACCGCACTACTAGAAGGCTTAATGCGATTCAGTAACTCATTATGAATGCGCGGTGCATTGGGGAAAATTTCACGAGCCAACATCGATGCTTTATAGCTAAGCCCTGTGTGACCAACAGTGTGAGGCTCCGCCCCCTTACCATACCATCGTGCTCCCGATAGTGATTTTTTCAATTCTTCTTCAAGCACAGATGATGTGGCCAAGATTCGTGCATCGACCTCTCTCCTACCAACAGCATCACCTTCCAACTCTGGGCGCTCAACACGAATACGCTCTAAAGCGATCAATTCCTTGGCCAGGCTTTCGATATACCAGCTATTCTGCGCCAACCCCAAAAGACTGGGCCACGTACCTGCAGAATCAGCAGCCACACGACAAATCGCACCAGCCTGACTTACTGTTTCACCCTCAGTTGGGATAAGCAAAAGGAACTGTCCGATAGCTCCACCAGATGGACAAAAGTTAGTTACCCGCTCCTGGGCTTCCGCAACTGGTGCAATATCAATATCAAACCAACAAAGAGATCCAGTTGAATGATAGTATCTCTTTGCTAAAACGGGTTGTAGCTGAGCCAATTTACGAAGCTTTATGAAATCCACTTTCTGGCCATCATCAAACTCATTGAGAGCTTGATCGATATCAAAGTCACTCCCCGCGTAGACGGTGAATGAATCTAAGTATTTCTTAAAAATAATAATTGACCACTTTTGAAGATCATCTAAAACTCCCTGTATCTCAGCTTTAGAGTTCTTCAAAAAGCAGGACTGAACAAAATCGAAACTAGCAACTAGTCCAGATTTATTTTTAAATAAGTCAATTAAAGCTATGGTTTTTGCGGCATCGACATGCAAAGCATCACCACCAAGAGACTCGCAGCGTTCTACAGCTTCGACAGCGAGAGACCAACGATGACCATCAGGTGAGGCCAAAATGGATGGCTCAAGATTTATCCTGAGGTAGTCCCAAAGATTCGCCGGAGAATAAAGCTTATGAAGCTCCAAACGAGTATTTTTCAGATAATCTTGAAATCCTTGCGGCTCGAGAGAATTTAAAAAACCAAAAATACTTCTCTGGTTCTGTCCAAATCTTCTTTTTGATATGGGACCCAAAAGACATGCAACTACCGGATGCAGTGGCCAGCATCTCTCAAGCTTTGAACTTAAATCCTGAGACGCACTAGGCCTATTTGTCTTAATTATTTTAAAAACATCACTGGCAAGCGCGGAAATCCCCTTATCGGCATGAGAAGTCTCTATTGCCCTCGCAATTAAATCAACCTGTTCTTCCCCCATCGTATTAATAGGGAGATCAACAAATCGACCTTGAATTTTTGTCCATTCATCTCGAGCTTCCCGAGAAAGCCGGCTTGCATACTCACCAAACGACTGATGAAGCACTCCAACTACAATGAGCCTTTTATTGCTCCGTGATGCCGCCTCTGCTAACTGTTGAAAAAAATAGATGTCCTGCGCCTTACTTCCGGCCTC
>NZ_JBFHJO010000057.1:0-13552 GCF_041595835.1 Marinobacter sp.
CGGCTATATCAACGAATACCCCACAGGTCGCCTGCTGCGGGACGCCAAGCTCTATGAAATCGGAGCCGGAACCTCAGAAATCCGCCGGATGCTGATTGGCCGGGAACTGTTCCTGAACAAGTAGAGGCGCAAAAATCCGCTCCCAATGAACGACAAGGGGCTGGAGGGGTGTCTTGCCGGAAATCTCGAAGGCCATGGATGGCCGGAGAGAAGCGCACATGGGTGAGGCAAGCGTTTATGAAGCGGAGCTTCATGCGCAGCCGAACGACAGCAATCTACGATTGCTGGCCGGACCCCGCAAGGGGTGCTTGTAGCGTTTTCCGGAAAGACACCCCTCCAGACCCGCGCCCCCAAGCAAGGGACCAGAACAAATGACAGTACTCCAGAGCAAGATTAACCCCAGATCGGACGAATTCCAGGCCAACTACACCGCCATGGCCGAAGCGGTTGCCGACCTGCGGGAAAAAGTCGACAAGATCTGCCACGGCGGCGGCCCCGACTACCAGGAACGCCATATTGCCCGAGGCAAACTGCTGCCGCGGGAACGCATCAACACCCTGCTCGACGAAGGCTCTCCATTCCTGGAAATCGGTCAACTCGCTGCCTACAACGTCTACGACGAAGAAGTTCCCGCTGCTGGCGTCATCGCAGGCATAGGCCGTGTTTCCGGCATCGAATGCATGATCATCGCCAACGACGCCACCGTAAAAGGCGGCAGCTACTACCCCCTGACCGTGAAGAAACACCTGCGGGCCCAGGAAATCGCACTGGCAAACCGCCTGCCCTGTATCTACCTCGTGGACTCCGGCGGTGCCAATCTGCCACGGCAAGATGAAGTCTTCCCGGACAGAGACCACTTCGGCCGCATTTTCTACAACCAGGCCCGCATGTCTGCCGATGACATCCCCCAGATTGCTGTTGTTATGGGCTTGTGCACCGCCGGCGGTGCCTACGTACCCGCCATGGCAGACGAATCCATCATCGTAAGGGAACAAGGCACTATATTCCTCGCAGGCCCTCCGCTGGTTAAAGCCGCCACAGGTGAAATCGTCAGCGCCGAAGACCTGGGCGGCGCTGACGTCCACTGCAAAATCTCTGGCGTTGCCGACCACTACGCAGAAACCGACGCCCATGCACTGGAAATCGCCAGGCGCTGCATCTCTAACCTGAACCGCCGAAAACCGGTTGATGTACAAATTCGCGAGCCCAAAGCACCACTGTACGACCCTGACGACATCTACGGTATCGTCGGCACCGACCTGCGCAAACAATTCGATGTCAGGGATGTCATCGCCCGAATTGTAGACGGCTCCGAATTCGACGAATTCAAACGTTACTACGGCCAGACACTGGTCACCGGCTTCGCTCATATCCACGGCTACCCGGTCGGCATCATCGCCAACAACGGCATTCTTTTCAGCGAGTCCGCCCAGAAGGGTGCGCACTTTATTGAACTGTGCTGCCAGCGCAACATTCCCTTGCTATTTCTGCAGAACATTACCGGCTTCATGGTTGGCCAGAAATACGAAGCGGAAGGCATCGCCAAACACGGCGCGAAAATGGTCATGGCCGTGGCCTGCGCCAACGTGCCCAAAATCACTGTACTGATTGGCGGCAGCTTCGGGGCTGGAAATTACGGCATGTGCGGCCGCGCCTACAGCCCCGACTTCCTCTGGATGTGGCCCAACGCTCGTATCTCCGTGATGGGCGGAGAACAGGCTGCCGGCGTACTGGCTACCGTCAGACGTGAAGGTATGGAACGCAAAGGTCAGGACTGGAGTACTGAAGACGAAGCCGCCTTCAAGCAGCCCATCATCGACACTTACGAACGCCAGGGCCACCCTTACTATGCTAGCGCACGACTCTGGGATGATGGCGTGATCGACCCGGCACAAACCCGCCAGGTGGTTGCCCTTAGCTTGTCTGCCACCCTCAACCGACCAGCCAGGCCAACACGCTTCGGCGTGTTCCGGATGTGATCATGGAAACTGATATGACAAACAACGAATCCGCCGTCCTGATCAACCGCCGTCCGGGAGGCGTATCCGAGGTGGTACTAAACCGCCCCGATAAGCGCAACGCTTTTGACGATGTCATCATTCAGCAACTCATCGCTGCTCTGGAAACACTGGATGCCGATAAAGGAACAAGCGTCGTCGTACTGCGCTCTGAAGGCAAGCACTTCTCAGCCGGTGCTGACCTGAGCTGGATGCGACGCATGGCCGACAACAGCCATCAGGAAAACCTGAATGACTCACGGCAACTCGCACGATTAATGAACATGCTGAACCACCTGTCCAAGCCCGTCATCGGATTGGTACAGGGTGCAGCCTTTGGCGGTGCTGTTGGATTAGCGGCCTGCTGCGACATTGTACTTGCCACAGCGACATCCAGCTTCTGTCTGAGCGAAGTAAAACTCGGCCTGATTCCCGCAGCGATCAGCCCCTATGTGGTTCGGGCAATTGGTGAACGCCAGGCTCGACGTTACTTCATCACAGCCGAAGTCTTCAATGCCCAGCAAGCTGAACGCTTCGGGCTGGTGCATGAGATCTGTGAAGACGTAGTGTCTATGCAGCAACGCTGCGAAGAACTGCTGGTACAGCTTGCCCACAACGGGCCTGAGGCTATGAAAGCAGCGAAAGACCTGGTCTTTGCCGTCAGCCAAAAGCCCATAACTGCCGACATTATTGAAGACACCGCCCAACGCATTGCCAGCATCCGAGTGAGTGAAGAAGGCCAGGAAGGACTGAATGCCTTTCTGGACAAGCGGCACGCCAACTGGACTCCGGAGAGCAAGTAACATGTTCAGTAAAATTCTGATAGCCAACCGTGGCGAAATTGCCTGCCGGATCATCCGGACCGCCCACCGCATGGGCATCCGTTGCGTGGCAGTTTACTCAGACGCCGACGTCAACGCCCGGCACGTGAGCCTCGCTGACGAAGCCTTCAACATAGGCCCAGCCCCCAGCTCCGAAAGCTACCTGCGGGCGGACAAGATCATCGAAGTGGCCAAGATCAGTGGCGCCCAGGCCATTCACCCGGGCTATGGATTCCTGTCCGAGAACACCGGTTTTGCCGAAGCCTGTGAAGCCAACAATCTGGTGTTTATCGGCCCGCCTTCCTCCGCCATTGCCGCCATGGGTTCGAAGTCCGCAGCCAAATCCATTATGGAAAAAGCCGGTGTTCCCCTGGTTCCCGGCTACCACGGTGCAGACCAGTCTCCGGAAGTCTTGCGTGCGGAAGCGGAAAAATGCGGTTTTCCCCTGCTGCTGAAAGCGGTCGCCGGTGGCGGCGGCAAGGGCATGCGGGTGGTGGAACGGATGGAAGAATTTGACGATGCACTGGCCGCTGCCCAGCGGGAAGCCCACAATGCCTTTGGCAATCCAGACATGCTCATCGAACGCTACCTGACCCAGCCCCGCCATGTGGAAATCCAGGTGTTCTGCGATCAGTCCGGCAATGGCATCTATCTGGCAGAGCGGGACTGTTCGGTTCAGCGCCGCCACCAGAAAATCATGGAAGAAGCTCCTGCGCCGGGGCTAAGCGAAGACACCCGGAAAGCCATGGGCGAAGCCGCAGTAAAAGCTGCTCAAGCCATTCATTATGCAGGCGCTGGTACCGTCGAGTTCCTGTACGACGTGGACGGATCTTTTTTCTTCATGGAAATGAATACCCGCCTGCAGGTAGAACACCCGGTCACCGAAATGGTCACCGGCCAGGACCTGGTGGAATGGCAGTTGAAAGTCGCCTGGGGCGAAGCTCTGCCGCTGAAACAATCTCAGGTAAAAATCCGGGGGCATGCACTGGAAGCCCGGGTTTACGCGGAAGACCCTGATCATGAGTTCCTGCCCGCCACCGGCCACCTTCACTACCTCTGTTCGCCCGAGGAAAATGCCCATGTGCGTGTCGACACAGGCGTCACCAAAGGCGACGACATCAGCATTCACTACGACCCGATGATAGCCAAGCTTATCGTATGGGATGAAACCCGGGAGCAAGCCATCAATCGCATGGTGCAAGCTCTGGAGCATTACCGTATTGCGGGCGTAAAAACCAACATCCGCTTCCTGCATGCTCTGGCTGACTCACAACCATTCAGGAATGCAGAGCTGACCACCGGATTTATTGATGACCACCGGGAACGCCTGTTCCCGAAAGCCCGACTGGATACTCACAGAGCTTTGGTACTGGCGGCCGGTTTCGTCATGGAAGAACGTAAATCCCGGGAAACGATCAGCACCGACCCGTGGTCGCCCTTCGGATACCCGAACAACTGGCGCATGAACTCAGAATACACTGAGCCGCTGAAACTGCAGGTCGGCGAAGAAGTTTATGACCTGAATCTTCTGCTAAAAGACAGCGGATATCAGGTCACCGTAGCCAACAAAATCTACAGCCTGACCACCCGCCTGAATGCCGATACCATGCAAGCCGTGATCGACGGTCACCGTATCAACATCTACGGCAACCTGCATAACAACCAGCTCGTGCTCTTCTACGAAGGCGACACCTTCACTTGCAGCGTGCATAAAGAAAACTATGAGCGGGAAGACATGACTGGAGAAGGCAGCCTTGCCGCCCCAATGAACGGCGCTATCGTCGCGGTACAAGCTAAGGTGGGTGAGCAGGTGACCACTGGCCAGCCGCTGGTCATTATGGAAGCAATGAAGATGGAGCACGCAATTAAAGCCCCAGGCGAAGGTGTAGTGACCGATATCTTCTTTGCCGAAGGGGATCAGGTTTCCGAAGGCGACGAGCTGATTGCGATCGAACCAAGATCAACAGAGCAGGAGGCGACCTGATGGTTTTCCCCAAACAGGTCCGACTGGTTGAAATGAGCCCCAGGGACGGGCTCCAGAATGAGCCGGGCGATGTCATCGCTACTGAGGTCAAAACCGGACTGATCGAGCGGTTAGCGGATTGCGGACTCACCCACATAGAAGCTGCCAGCTTTGTGTCCCCGAAATGGGTTCCACAGATGGCTGATGCGGCCGAGGTAATGGCCAGTATCAAACGCAAAGCCGGCGTACGATACTCCGCTCTGACCCCAAACATCAAAGGATTAGAGCGAGCACTGGCGGCTGGGGCCAATGAAGTTGCAGTATTCGGTGCCGCCTCAGAATCTTTCACTCAAAAAAACATCAACTGCAGCATCGCAGAAAGCCTTAAACGCTTTATGCCCGTTATCGAGCACGCCCGACAACACGGCGTTTCCGTTCGGGGCTATGTGTCTACGGTTATGGGCTGCCCTTACGAAGGTGACATAGCTCCTGAAAAAGTAGCGACCGTGGCTAAAACACTTTACGACATGGGCTGCTACGAAATTTCCCTGGGCGACACCATCGGCGTGGGCACCCCACTCAAGGCCAAACGCATGCTGGAAGCCGTCACAAAAGACATACCGGTTGAACATCTGGCGGCCCATTTCCACGATACCTACGGTCAGGCCCTCGCCAATTTATATGCAGTGATGGAAGAAGGCTTGGCGGTTATTGATGCATCCGTCGCGGGGCTGGGCGGTTGCCCCTACGCCAAAGGGGCGTCAGGGAACGTGGCCACCGAAGACGTGGTGTATTTGCTGAATGGCCTGGGCATTGAATCAGGTATAGACCTTAACAAACTCGTAGCAACGGGCCACTGGATTTGTCAGCAACTAAAACGCCACAACGGCTCCAAAACAGGGCTGGCTCTCAGGGGGCGAGGGTGCCTATAGAAAATTTCCCCGGCTCAGGAGACAATAACCACCGACCTTTAACACCAACAACTGAAATACCCCATGCACATACCCTTCTGGTTAACCACAGCCGCCCTTTTCCCCATACTCCTGTACCAAGGCAAGCGCGCACGTCGCAATACACCACGCCTGCCTGAAGCTCAGGGAAATCCCGGCGGACAGTATGGCGAAGAGAAACCCACACTCCGTATTCTGATACTTGGAGAGTCTACCGCTGCGGGCGTGGGCGTAAGCACCCACGACCAGGGGCTGGCCAGCCAGCTTGCTCTTCAGCTGCATGAACGCACAGGGCAACCTATAGCCTGGTATACCTTTGGCGTGAATGGCATCCGCCTGGGTAACCTGAACAAGGAATTGGCAAATGCCGATTTACCAGAAGCCGATGTGGTGCTGCTCAGCATGGGCGTCAATGACACAACAGGGTTCACTGGCAGAGCCAAATTCAGACAACAATTACATGAACTGCGGGCGTTACTCGCACCCCGTTACCCGAATTCAATCGGCTTGTTGAGCGTTCCTCCGATGCACCTGTTTACTGCTTTACCGGCACCACTGCGCAATATCATGGGGTGGAGGGCAAAGCAGTTGGACAGGCTATTTCGTCAATTGGCGGACGAGTTACCGGAAGACTTTCGCTATTGGAGTTATCCGACCATGACTGACGTTGAGATGTTGGCCAAAGACGGCTACCACCCCAGCGATAAAGGTTACCGGGCAATAGCCGAAGCTTTGGCTGACAAGTTAGAAAAGATTGCCGGTTAATCCGGCTTGTAGAGTTTAAGGATACTGGAAAAATCCAGCTCTCCGTTGCCCTGGCCCGCATGCAACTGGAACAGATTACGTGCCAGAGACCCCATAGGAATGGAAGCCTGATTCGTCACAGCGTTATCAAACGCCAGCCCCAGATCCTTCGTCATCAGGTTCACCAGGAAACCGCCCTGATAATCCCGGGAGGCAGGCACGCCTTCCATCACCCCAGGCCAGGGGTTGTAGACATTCAGAGCCCAGTTACCGCCAGAACTCTGCTTCATAATTTCCGACAATACGGCAGGGTCCAGGCCATTTTGGGCGCCTAAAGCCAAAGCTTCGCTGGTGCCCGCCATCAGAATCGCCAACAGCATGTTGTTGCAGATTTTAGCTACCTGCCCTGCTCCGAAAGACCCCGCGTGGAAGATGTTCTTACCCATAGCCTCCAGAATAGGTTTGGCTTTATTGAAAGTGCTTTCATCGCCTCCGCATATAAATGTCAGCGTGCCGGCTTTCGCGCCCCCCACGCCACCAGACACTGGAGCATCAATAAATGCCAGACCGTTGGCTGCAGCCGCCTCAGCTACATTGCATGCGGTTTCCGGCGCAATGGTGGAAGAATCAATCACCAAAGTGCCCTCAGGTAGCTCTGACAACAGACCATCGTCACCCAGATAAACCGCTTCAACATGTTTGCCAGCCGGCAGCATAGTGATCACACACTCAGCACCTGCCGCGGCAGCTTTGCTGCTTTCAGCGCTATTTGCCCCTTCAGCAACCAGAGCTGCAACTGCAGATTCTGACAAATCGAACACAGTAACCTGGTGCCCGGCCTTAACGAGGTTAGAGGCCATGGGTGCCCCCATGTTACCGAGGCCGATAAAGGTAATATTCGCCATCTTGCTTCTCCTTGTTATTGTTGCAGAGCGCCGAGTGTATTTACCCGGCGGTCGGGCTGAAAAATTCGTCAATCCACTGATCATCCATCTCCGCCAACGTGGCAAAACGCCAGCGTGGCTGCATATCCTTATCAATCAGCAAGGCGCGAATGCCTTCGGCAAACTCCCCCTTCTTCAAACAGTTCTGCGACATTACTAATTCGTTATCCAGAACCTCTTTCAGACTGTCTAACTGACTACGATGATAGTGCCGCCAAGTAAGTGCCAGTGCTGTCGGTGATGCGTTGGCCAGTCCTTTCACAGCCTTGCCCAGCCAGTCATCCCGTGTACCAAGCTCTCTCATCTGGTCCACAGCCTGCTCTACATCGTCTGCATCGGTGACCTGCTGAATAGCATCCAGATGCGTGTGAACCGGAGACTCCGGCAGCGCATCCGCACTTTGTTGCTCAAACGTCCGAAGTGCACCGCTAACCACACTGTGACGATCACGGCCATGCCACTGTGCAGATTTAAGGGCATCAATTACCTGCCCTTTCAGGCCATGGATGATGAACCGGTCAGCCAGGTTCACAAACATCGCGTCTGCGCCGTTCATGCGGGCACCCGTCAACCCTAGAAACAACCCCGTACGCATGGGCATACGATTGAGGAACCAGCCAGCACCAATATCCGGATACAAACCAATGCTGACTTCCGGCATGGCCAGCCTGGAATGTTCCGTCACCACCCGATGGGAAGCCCCCACCATCAGACCAATGCCGCCCCCCATCACAATGCCATTACCCCAACAGACAATGGGCTTGGGGAAGGTATGAATCAGGTAATCCAGTTCATACTCTTCACGAAAGAAGCTCTCACCTTCACTCAATCCGTCAGGCTCGGTCATGCTGCGATACAGAGACACAATGTCGCCTCCCGCACAAAAAGCTTTATCGCCCTCAGCCTCTAGCCAGACAGCGTAAACACCCGAATCTTCTGACCAACGTTCCAGTTGTGGCCTGAGCAGGCGAATCATGTCCAGGGACAAGGAGTTCAGGTTCCTTGGGCTATTCAGCCTCGCCACCGCAATCCGGCCACCGTCAGCGGTACTCCACTCTTCAAATATGATTGGTTGATCGCTCATAACAGCCCCGGTTTAATGGTTTTTCCAGTCCGGTTTACGCTTTTCGAGGAACGCATTCACGCCTTCCTTCTGGTCTTCCGTATGGAACAATTCCACAAACAACTCACGCTCCATACGCCAGCCATCGGCGTGACTCCGACCACTCCGGGCACTCATCACCAACTGCTTGCACCGGGCAATGGAAGATGGACTTTGCCTGCATGCGCCTGCGGCCAACTCCAGGGCTTTTTCCAAAGCCTGTCCGGCAGGCACAACCTCCTCCACCAAGCCAATCTGGAGAGCCTTATCAGCCTTTACACGCTCACCACACAGGATCATTCGTTTGGCCCAGCCTTCACCTACCAGCCAAGGCAGGTTCTGGGTACCTCCAGCACAAGGCAGCAGGCCAACACTGGCTTCCGGCAATGCCATCTGAGCCTGTTCTTCGGCAATGCGAATATCGCAGGACAGCGCACATTCCAAACCGCCGCCCATGGCATAGCCGTTAATAGCGGCAATGGACACACCCCGGAAGGCGGTCAAGGCGGAAAACGCTTCACCAAAGCGTTGCGCCATTTCATTGGCGACAGCCCGGTCACCATCTGCAAACATTTTCAGGTCCGCACCGGCTGAGAAGAATTTCTCGCCCTGCCCCGTGATCACCAAAGCGTAAATATTCTGGTCAGCATTCAGTGCATGAACGGTTTTGGTCAAAGCCTCCAGCGAGTCGGCCGTCCAGGTGTTAGCCGGGGGGTTGGCGATGGTCAGAATGGCAATGTGGTCTCGTTTTTCGAGTTGAATCAGATCACTCATGTTTGAATCCTTTTATTTTCGGTTCGCCCGCTACTGAATGGCCTCGGCCACGCCTTCTTCCAGCAACCGCCGAGCAATAATCATCCGCATAATTTCGTTAGTGCCTTCCAGAATCTGGTGCACCCGCAGATCTCTAACATAACGTTCAAGAGGATATTCCCGGATGTAACCGTAGCCGCCGTGCAGCTGCAACGCCTCGTTAGCCACATCAAAACAGGCATCGGTAGCAAACCGCTTAGCCATGGCACAGTGCAAGGTGGCTTCTGGATCATTGCTGTCCAGCTTGAACGCACCCAAGCGAACCATTTGCCGCGCAGCAACCAGATGGGTGGCCATATCGGCCAGTTTGAACTGCAGTGCCTGGAATGCTGCCAGCGGCTTACCAAATTGCTGCCGTTCATGCAGGTAATTCCGGGCTCTGAGCAAGGCGGCCTGAGCACCACCCAAAGAGCAGGTTGCAATGTTCAAACGCCCGCCATCCAAACCTTTCATGGCAATCGCAAAGCCATCGCCTTCCTCCCCCACCCGATGGCCCACAGGAATCCGCACATCTTCCAATGTAACCAGACGAGTCGGCTGGCTGTGCCATCCCATTTTCTCTTCATTTTTGCCGTAGGAAATGCCTGCAGCATCAGCTGGAATGACAAAGGTGGAAATACCTTTTGCACCACTGTCTGACTCCCCGGTACGAGCCATCAGAACCAGAACGTCTGTGGCACCCGCACCAGAGATAAACATTTTGCTACCATTAATGACATAGCTGTCGCCATCCCGAACCGCTTTGGTTCTCAGGCTTGCCGCATCAGAACCAGCTCCCGGTTCGGTCAGGCAGTATGACGCCAGCCATTCACCGCTGGCCATCCTGGGAACAAATTTCTGTCTGAGCTCGTCGGAAGCAAAACTGGCCACCATCCAGGTGGCCATGTTGTGAATGGTGATGAAGGCAGCTGTGGATGGACAAGCAGCAGCCAGCTCTTCCACAATCACCGAGGTATCCATCCGGGACAACCCCATGCCACCAAGAGCTTCAGGGGTGTATATCCCCATAAAGCCCATTTCTCCGGCCTCTTTCATCACCTCAACCGGGAAGGTGTGATCCACATCCCACTGGCCCGCATATGGGGCCATAGATTTTTCAGCAAAAGCCCGGGCCGCTTCCCGAAACGCCAGCTGATCTTCATTAAGGTTAAAATCCATCATTCACCTTCCTGTCTGATGCTCAGCGGAGCTGGATGGAGAAGTTGGCTTCAGACGATGTCGCTTCACTGTTAAACCAACGGGACGTTACTGTCTTGGTTTCTGTGTAAAAACGCACGGCCTGTTTGCCGTAAGCATGCTGGTCACCATAGAATGAGCCCTTCCAGCCGGTGAAGGAGAAGAACGGCAGAGGTACCGGAATGGGAATATTCACACCCACCTGACCCACCTCAATTTCATGCTGGAACCGGCGGGCTGCACCACCATGGTTAGTGAAGATAGACGTGCCGTTGCCATAGGGACTGTTGTTGATCAGCTCTATGGCTTCACCCAGATCACTCGCATTCATACAGTTCAGGACCGGCCCGAAAATTTCTTCTTTATAAATATCCATATCGGGAGTCACATCGGTGAACAACGTCGGCCCTACCCAATGACCATCTGGCAGGCCATCCACCGTGCAACCGCGACCATCCAGTAACAGCTTCGCCCCCTGAGCTTCTCCCGATGCAATCAAAGACTCCACACGTTCTTTCGCTTTGGCGCTGATCACCGGACCGTAACTGGCACCAGCATCGTTCCAGGCACCGGGGCGAACCTTCGCCATAGCCTCTTTCAGTTCCGGAATCCACTCCTGAGCCGCGCCCACAAATACCGCAACAGAAATGGCCATACAACGCTGACCAGCCGCACCCACAGAGGCTCCCACCAGCGCGTTGATAACCTGCTGTTTGTCAGCATCCGGCATGATCACCATGTGATTCTTAGCTCCGGCAAAGCTTTGAACACGCTTCATGTTACGGGTACCGGTTTCGTAGATATAACGACCGACCGGCACAGAACCAACAAATGAAATAGCCTTGATAGCCGGATCGTTCAGCAGGGTATCCACCTGCTCTTTGGCACCGTGCACCACCTGCAAAACGCCCTTCGGAGCACCGGCTTCTTCGAATAACTCAGCCAGACGCATCGGCGTCAGAGGATCCTGTTCAGACGGTTTCAGAACAAAGGTGTTACCGCAGACAATGGCCATAGGGAACATCCAAAGAGGAATCATGGCCGGAAAGTTAAATGGTGTAATACCGGCACAAACACCCAGTGGCTGAATCCAGGAGTGGGTGTCTACTTCGCGGGCGACATTTTCAACGGTTTCCCCCATCATCAGAGATGCAACGTTGGCGGCATGTTCAACCACTTCGATGCCTCGCCAGACATCACCCCTGGCGTCGTCAAAGGTCTTACCGGTTTCCTGAGACAGGATCTCAGCAATTTCATCATGATGCTCTTTCAGCAGCGCTTGATAGCGCAGCATCACCCGAGCCCGCTCAGAAACCGGAGTTTCCTTCCAGACCTTAAACACCTCACTGGCGTTGTCGATGGCCATTCGCATTTCATCAGCTGTGGCACAGGGCACCTGGGCGATCACTTCGTTGGTAGCAGGGTTGGTTACATCAATCCAGTTCCTTGTCTGGCTTTGAGTAAATTCACCGGCAATAAACTGAGGTACTTTTTTCATGGTATTGAGTTCCGTGTTTGTTGTTATCCGGAACGCCCGAGCCTGTCTGTGAATCCACACACCCGGGCGATGATTGCTACACAGACTAGCATGCACCTGCCGGATTGGTGATTGACTAAATTTCGCTCCTGATGGATTATTTTTCGATGACAAGAGCAAAAACGAAGAAACCCGCGGCACAAACCTCACAATGGCCGGTACCTGCTGACAGCGTGCGATACGTTATTCCAGAACCTATCGTCCAGCTTCTGGCCAATCACCCGCTGACCAGAGAGCTGTATCCGACCGCTTTTGGCCACTACCGCAGGGCGTTCGGCCACCATATGCACCGGGAAAACCACCGTGATAATCTTTTGATCTACTGCACAGAGGGAAAAGCATTTTTAAACGTAGAGGGGGCTCCCTATACAGTAACTTCCGGCGATCTGTTGCTTCTGCCTGCCGGCGCCAGTCACCGCTACACTGCCGACCCGGACCACCCATGGACAATCCATTGGGTGCACTACACTGGGCCTCTGGCTAATGAGTTTCACCAATATATGGGTTTCAGGCATGGCACACTCATTCGTCACCTTGGGCGGCAGCCCCGTTTATTGGTGGATTTCAACGGACTGCTTTCTGTACGCCAGACCGGTTTCCGTACGAAAGGCCTGATTCACGCCAGCAACCGCTTACGCCAGTTACTGGCCGCGGTACCGATCAACGCAAACGAAACCGGCCTGGCACGGCAGGCCGAATTGGACACCATTCATAACTACATGCGTGAACATCTGGAAGAGCGCCTGACACTAAACCAACTGGCCGAACTCTCCGGACTTTCACCGGCCCATTTCGCTACCCGTTACCGGGAACAAACCGGCACCGCACCGATCCAACATTTCCTACACCTGAAGGTGGAGCGGGCCTGCGAATTGCTGGACAGCACCAGCCGGACCTTTGCCGATATCAGCCGGCAGCTGGGTTACGATGACGCCTATTATTTTTCCCGGCTGTTCAAGAAAGTCATGGGTACATCTCCCAGCGACTATCGTCACACACCAAGGCACTGAGCACGCAATGACACATCCTTCACGCTTTGGCCCAACTGCATTTGGCAACACCGCTTAATTCCGGTATTAACACTATCATCCCCAATTTCTGGAGACACACATGCAACCGCTGGATATTCAGGTTGTCAACCAAGCCATCAACTGGTGTAACACCGGCGAGGATTTCTGGCTGTGTACTGTACTGAGCACCTTTGGTTCATCCCCCAGAGCACCAGGTTCCTGGTTGATCGCAAAAGCCGATGGGGAGCATTGCGGCTCTCTCTCCGGAGGTTGTGTTGAAGAAGACTTTCTGGCGAGGCTTGCTGAAGGCGAGTTTCAGGGACGATTAAACCGGATTCGCTATGGCGCAGCCAGTGAACCCGACAACCCCCGCATAAGCCTTCCGTGTGGCGGCATTCTGGACGTCCTGATTGAGCACTGGCATGCCAGCCCAGACACTCAAAAACACTTTCTTGCTCTCCGGAAAGCTCTGTCAGGTGATGGTGCACTGATACG
>NZ_JBFHJO010000058.1:0-13095 GCF_041595835.1 Marinobacter sp.
ACCGGTTGTTCCAGAATATCTGAGGCTTGCACGTCCGGGTCGGTACTGGCCAGTTTCAAATGGCCATGAGAAAGCTGAGACAGACCTTCGGTGAGTACAAAGCTGGCAACGACAAAGTGATTCGAGGGGAATTCACCAATACGGGCGGTGAACTGCAATCCGCTTGCCTGGGGCATGACTTCGATCCCTGAAGTTTATATGATTTTAATTCCGACTCATCCTGAGCAACCCGGATTATAACCAGTGTGGTTTCCGAGGCCAACCTTACGCCAGCTCAGGCCTATGACTTTTGTTGGACACTGTGAACCGTTACCCTTAAGCCAATCCTCAACAATAAGAGCAACAGCATGGCCGTTTATACAATCAAGATTAACGAAACATTTAGCGTCCCCCGCAACAAGGTTTTTGCCCTGTTCGCAGACCACTACCGTTTCGGTAATATGATTGGCGCCCCGGTTAAACGCGTTAAAGACAGTGACCAGGCTGACCCAAATGGCGTAGGCTCAGTTCGAAAAGTCGGCATTGGCCCTTTTAGCCTTGAAGAAACCGTACTCGAATTTGAACCCTACACCCTCATTGAATACTCCATTACAAGCCTCAGCCCCATCAAAAACCACATAGGCCGCATCCGGTTCAGCGATACAAAAGATGGCCAAACGCGCGTGCAATACACCATCAGTTTTGAGGATATTGTTCCGTTTTCCGGCAAGATAATTTGCTCCGCACTTGAGTTCAGGTTACGCCGAGGAATTCAGCAAGTTCCTAAACTGGCATAACAAAGCTGTTGTATTCCTCTCAGGTTCAGTAAAATCACGCTCTTTACAGCAATCGAGGGGCACTAAAGATGGGCAGAGCCTACCAGAACCGCAAAGAATCCATGGCCAAAACGGCTGCGGCAAAAACCAAGGTTTACAGCAAATACGGCCGGGAACTGTACATGTCGGCCAAGTCTGGCGGCGTAGATCCCAAGGCAAACCTGTCACTGCGTGGGCTGATTGAACGCGCTAAAAAAGACCAGGTTCCCACTCACGTCATCGAAAAAGCCATTGAAAAAGCCAAGGGCGGCGCAGGTGAAGACTATTCCACCGCGCGTTATGAAGGCTACGGCCCGGGCAACTGCATGGTCATTGTTGACTGCCTGACAGACAACCCTAATCGAACGTTTGGGGATGTTCGGCTCGCATTCACCAAGACCAAGTGCAAAATCGGTACCCCTGGGGTTGTAGCCCACATGTTCGATCATTGCGCCATTTTCGTCTTCGCCGGCCAAGACGAAGAAGCCGTTCTTGAAGCGCTGATGGAAGCCGATGTAGATGTCACTGACATCGAGAACGAGGATGGCAAAATCACCGTCTTCACCCCCAACACTGAGTACGCCAAAGCCAAGCAAGCACTGGAAGAGGCCTTCGAAGGAATTGAGTTTGATGTGGATGAAATCCAGTTCCTGCCGAAAACCACGACAAAAGTGGAAGGTGACGACATTCCATTGTTTGAAAAGTTCATGGATATGCTGAACGACCTGGACGATGTTCAGAACGTCTTCCACAACGCAGAATTACCGCAGGAATAATTCTACGTCAGGTTCAAGAGTCAAACGGGGTGCAGCATGGCTGATTCAGGCAAGGCAAATAACCCTAAAGTGGTTATTCTGAAAACAGGAACAACCTACCCACAAATCAAGGATCAATTCGGGGATTTTGATACTTGGTTCGTACGGAGACTGTCCAGCCAACTCACCCTGACAGTAGTTGATGTAACGCTGGCCCCACCTCCCGGCCAACCGGGAGACTGGCACGGCATAGTGGTTACCGGTTCGCCAGCGATGGTCAGCGACCGCGAGCCCTGGAGCGAACAGGCCGGTGAATGGCTGAAAGAGGCTGTAGATGCCAGCATTCCTACCCTGGGTGTCTGTTATGGACACCAGCTTCTGGCTCACGCCCTTGGCGGAAAAGTAGGCTATCACCCAAAGGGGCGAGAAACCGGCACTCACACGATCAGGCTGTTCGACAGCGCAGAATCCGATCCGCTATTCAGCAATCTCCCCCGAGAGTTTTGTGCTCAATTGACTCACAAACAATCTGTTCTGGAACTCCCACCAGGAGCCGTGCTGCTGGGCGAATCAATTTTCGAGCCCCATCAGGCCTTTCGTGTTGGGGAGAATGCCTGGGGCGTTCAGTTCCATCCGGAATTCACAGATCAGATAATGAAAAGCTATCTGAAGGTTCAGCAACCTGAACTGGAAACAGAGGGGCTCGACCCGGATAGCCTGCTAAGCTCTGTGAAGCCGGCACCTGATGCGGCAAAGCTCCTTATGCTTTTCTCTGACAGGATCATCAAAAAACAGCGCCTGTAAACCAGCTTCGCTCAGTACATCTCGACGGACCGGATTCGCTATGACAATGAAGCTAGTCGCCACTATTCTACTCTTGATACTGGTTTGTCTGGGCTTTTGGCACTCTTACAAGCCCTTGCCTGCAGGACTTCGATACCAAGGCAACCAAGCATCGCTGTATAGCCCTGAACTGCTTACTGACACCACCAGACACTTCCCGGATGGCCGAAGTGTTCTTGAGCATGAAGTTTTTGACGAAGTGATCAGGCTAATCAACCAGGCTGAACAATTCATCCTGATCGATATGTTCCTGTATAACAGCGTCGGCCCGAAAGACGCAGGCCTGCGCCCCCTGGCAAATCAACTGACCCAGGCCCTGATCAAAAAGAAAACCGCCAGTCCCGATATCGACATTGTCGTGATATCAGACCCCATCAATACTTTCTATGAAGGCACCCACTCACCGGTTTTTGAGGCATTAAAGAGCGCGGGTATTGAACTGGTCGTAACCCGGCTGGAACCTCTTCGGGATAGTAATCCCACCTGGTCTGCGTTTTGGCGCCTGTGTTGTCAATGGCTTGGCAACAATCCAGACGGCGGCTGGCTACCTAATGCCCTGGGTACAGCCCCAACCACCCTGCGCAGTTATCTGACCCTACCGAATTTCAAAGCTAACCACCGAAAGCTGATGGTTGTCGATGAAAACAACGAGTTTCGCGCCCTGATTACATCGGCCAACCCCCATGACGGCAGCAGTCGGCACAGCAACATTGGGCTGACCTTCAGTGGCCCAGCCGTAGCAGATATCCTTAGAAGTGAGCGAGCCGTTGCAACACTGTCTGGTGCAGATACTCAAACTCTTGACCACTGGGTCAACCAGGTGGAAGCCGCTCCAACGCAAAAGAGAGAAACCTCCGGCGTGATTAAACTTCTGACTGAGTCAGCCATTCGTGATCAGGCGTTGGACATAATAGAACGCAGCCAAGCTGACGAAGCACTAGATATTGCCATGTTCTACTTGTCACACCGCTCTACCATCAACGCACTAAAGGCCGCGCAACAACGGGGCGTAAATATTCGCCTGCTTTTAGATGCAAATAAAGACGCTTTCGGCCACGAAAAGAACGGTATTCCCAATAGGCCGGTTGCCAATGAATTGAGCCGGGCAGGGGTAGCTATTCGTTGGTGCAACACCCATGGCGAACAATGCCATAGTAAGCTCATCAGCTACACTCGTGCTGACGGGCATTTAGAGATACTTCTGGGCTCCGCCAATTTAACCCGTCGTAATCTGGACGACCTGAACCTTGAATCCGATATCTGGCTAACCGTTCCCGGCGACAGCCCTATAGCGCAAAAAGCCATCCGCTTTTTTAATGAACACTGGAAAAGCAATACAAAAGACAGTTTACCCCTCAGCCTGCCCTATTCAGAGTGGGCCGACAGTTCCCGGCTGAGATATTGGCAGTACCGGATAATGGAAGCTACTGGCCTTTCAACTTTCTGAAAAGTACAACATCCTTACAAGGCACACTCATCTGCCAACCATACTTCATCGCAAGCCAGGCAAAGGTTTGTTCACGGTAAAACACTACGTGTGTTGGGTCACGGCGATAGTGCCAATTGTCGAAACGGTCATCGTCTGTCTGAAAACACGTCATAACCCCGAGCATCCCCCCAGGCTTGAGAAGCCGGTTTAAGCAGGCAAACACCTCTGCAGGCTTATGGAGGTGCTCCACCACTTCCGTACACGTAATAAAGTCATAGCACCGTTCAAGCACAGACAGTTCCGGATAAAAAAAAGGATCGTACAGCGCAACAGGGAAGCCCGCTTCACCGAACATTCGAGCCAGGGCTGGCCCCGGCCCACAGCCATAATCAAGACCAACCGAACCCGCTGACAGTTGCTCCATCAGGGGAGTCGCCAGCTTTGACAAAAACCTGCGGTAACCAGCATCTTCCCAATCATTATCGTGGAGTCTGTATACCGCTAGCTCTTCATCCGCGTTTAACCGACACGCTTCATCCATAACCGTAGCCATACAACACTCACATCGCCGATAGATTTTACCCCGGACTTCACGAAACAGGCTCAACTCACCCGCCTCACAAACTGGACAAATGGTCACACCGTCACCGGGTGCAAGTTCACTGGAGCCTGAATACATACAACTCGCCCACGTTTTGAATATTTTGTTTTGTCATATCCGGCCATGCGGTCAGTTTGTGACCCGCGCCCATAAAGGCCACAGATCCAGATGCATATACTGTCGCCAATAACAGCCAAGCGAGGCTGACATAATAACAACTGTAGTTTAATGACGAACGCCCTCAGAGACATACCTATGGAAATGTTGTCGCCCCTTGCACTGGAGGTGCCGATCATTTCGGCACGTTACGCTCGCCGATTTGTCCGCTTTATGGAAAGCCGCGGCGTAAAACGCCACACCATTCTGACCCAAACGGGCATTACAGACGAATTGCTGAACAACCCGGATGCCAGCCTTTCCATGACTCAGGTACTCGGTCTTCTGCAACAAGCCGATTGGTTAATGACCGATGAACGTGCGGCTTTTGAGTTCGGCAAGCAGCTTGATCTTCCCTGTCACGGTCTCCTTGGCTTCGCAATGCTGGAGCAAGACAACCCCAGACGACTAGTGAGCATGATCGTGCAGTACTTACGCGTAGGACTGCCGCTCATGGATATGGAACTGGAATCCACCGGTTCAACTTTCCGTATAAAACTGATAGACACATGGAACGTGGGCAACCTGAAATCGGGCCTTGCCAAAATCTACATGGGCAGTATTTACCGGGTCTCTTGCCAGGTGTGCAGTAACTTCACCTTCATGTTCGATTTCCCGAGCTACATCAGTCAAGAAGACTGGCAACTACTGGCACCAGGGTGCGAGTTTATTTTTAACGCAGAAGTCAGCGAAGTAACCATTCCTCTGAAGGGCACCCCCATTCGTAAAGACGATGCCAGCCTGGAATTTTTGGTTGCCCGCACCCGCCACTCCCATCAACAGAAAAATGTGGAAGCAGATGAAACGGTTCAACAGGTACGCGAACTGATCATGAGTCAGCCCGGGCGCCCCTGTACCACAGAAAATATTGCACGCAGGTTGGATATAAGCCCAAGAACACTTCGCCAACACCTGGCCGGCGCAGGCACATCCTTCCGGGAACTGAGGAATGAAATCCGGGAAAATTTTGCCACGCTTTACCTGAAAGACACCAATGTATCCCTGGAGTCTATTTCAGAAAAGCTGGGCTTCAGTGATCAGGCAAGCTTCACTAAAGCCTATCGATCATGGACTGGCAGCACGCCCGGTGACGTGCGGCGTCAGGCCAGAAACAAAAAGTAAACACTGATACCCTTTCAGTTTGATGCCGTTCACGATTTAAACAATAACCCCATCATGCCACCGTTTTAGACAAAAACGGTGCCGCCACAAGCAATGACCGACACGCCCTCTCCACGTCTAATAAACAGGCAATCATGGGCTCAGTACCCATGACTAAGAAATTCAGCGCAAGGCCGATAGAAGTGCCCTTATCGGTGATGTCTGCGTCCCTGATTACAACAAAGATCGCAAGACAGAGGACGACGAATGAAACTCAACAACCTATATCCCGGTGTTCACAAGCTCGGCCCCGCCGTTGCTACCGCAGCACTCATGGCCGCCGGCAGCGCTAACGTTGCCGCAGCACCGGTTTCAACCGAACTAGCCTTTACCTGTCCGTTCCCGCTAATCGGCGACCAGCCTATCCGCGCAACAATCAGCGCAGATATTCCTGCCACAGTAAATGCAGGTGATACCCTCCCGGCATTTGCAGTCAGCGCAATTACCGTTGTGAATGATGACGCGCGCACAGGTCTTAAGCTGGTTCAATCGAAAACTCTCGAAGGCACAGCTACCAACGTTAACCGTATAATCACTGCAGCTGGCCGCTCCATTGAACAAGTGGTTCACCTGGATATACCGGCAACCAACATCCCTGAAGAAAGCGGTGAATTCAATGTGCCTGCAGCAGGCAGCACGACCGAAGTTCTGTTCACCAGCGACGACGTTGGCCAAGCCGAAATCCGCATTGGCGAACTAACCCTTGATCTGGTTGCCCGTACCGCTAACGGCGATATTGCTCCTGCCCCTATCGGTGAGATCACGACCTCTTGCACACAGTTGCCCAACCAGGACAATTTACTGGTAACTCTTACCGTTGCAGGTGAACAAGTTGAAACGCCACGAATCAGCATTAACACAGAAGAGCTGGCCTTTGGCTCTGTTCAGGCTGGCCTGAATGCCCAGCAATCTGTTTCTGTTATCAGCACTGGCAGTGCCGCACTCGGCATTAACAACATCAGCATCAGCGGCCCTGATGCCCACCTGTTCACCCAAACCAACAACTGTGGTGCGGCTCTGTCTCCGGAAACTTCCTGTGCCGTAAACGTTACCTTTGCCCCTAGCACTGACGGTACCCGCAGCGCGACCCTGACCATAGAGTCTACCGATGCAGACAAGCCAAGTATTGATGTTGCACTTTCCGGCCGTGGAACCCTGGCTCCTAGTCCGGAAATATCCGTAACACCAGGTTCCGTCAATCTGGGCCGCGTTCAGGTTGGCATGAGCAAGTCTGAGCAGGTAACCATCACCAACACGGGTAATGCTGCGCTGCAGATCGACAGTATTACGCTTACCGGCACCCATTCTAACGACTTCACTCAGACCAACCAGTGCACCACCATTGCAGCTGGCTCAAGCTGTTCTGTTGACGTGAACTTCGTTGCTGCGGCCGTCGGCGTGAGTAACGCGGCACTGGTTGTTCGTTCTAGCGACACGGAGAACGCTGAAGTCACTATTCCTGTTACTGCAGAAGCTTTCGAAGAGCCAACCGGTGGTGCTGAGCTTGAACTACTGCTGGGCCTGGAAGGCTCTACGCTTATCGCAGGCACGGGTGGCACGCTGCCTCTTACAGGTTCAATTGCGACCATGCTTGACCTGGCCTCTGGAACCTTCGAAGCCGATACTCAGGTTCTGCCTACATCAGGTAACTTTTCCATAAAGGTTCTGTGGAGCAAAATCAACGCTGCGGCCAACGTAGAATTCGAGCAAGCCGGCCTGACTACCGGAGCCCTGGTGAACGGTAAACTGACCGCAAATTCCCCTCTGTACGTAAAAGTTCCGAAAGTTGCCATCAAGGTGTTTGGTCTGCCTGTACGTGTAGGTGGTGGCCATGAGTGCCGCACGAGTGAGCCGGTAAATATTCAGCTCACTACTCCAGAGGGCTCTAACTTCTCACCAGCTACCGGCGGAGATGTAGCCGGTGTTTACGATCTGCCACCACTGCAAAACTGTGGTCTGCTGACCGGCCTTCTGAACAAGTTCATGTCTGGCCCAGGCAACACCATTAATCTGAACCTGACTCCGCAGTAAGTTCAAATAGATCCGGCGTAGCCGGGAAAGGGTCGCAGCAGGGAATCCCGGCTGCGACCAACCATTGCGACCCGAAGACCCAAAACAACAAAAGACCATAAAAGGAATAACGATATGAACAGCCTGAAAAAATCCGCGTTAATGCTAGCCTTTGCAGGGCTTCCTTTTGCAGCCCAGGCAGACCTGAAACCGATGGACGATGTGCACATGGGCAACATCACCGGCCAAGCTGGCGTAACCATCGAGCTGGAAACCAAGCTATCTATTGATGAATTCAAATACACCGACGAAGGTTCGCTTTCAATCAAGGACATTAAATTCGGTGGCGCTAATCGTACGGATATCTTCGAAGAAATCACCGATTTCCGCGATTTACTATTCGGCGAAACCAGCGACCTGATCGACAACATCAAAGTTGTTATTGACGTTGAAGCAGACGGCGATGCCGTCATCGACGTTTCACCACTTGTAGCTGCGCCAATCGACTTTGGACTGAGCACTGGTGAATGGTCTCTGCAGGGCGCTACTGACTCCACCCTGTTGGCCAGTAACTTCAACATGGTGGGTGCATTCACCAAAGTTGGTATCCGGATCGATACTGCCACCGACACACTGAACCTGAAAACTCAGGTTGGCATCTCTGACCTGGACGTTGATATCGACTTTCTGGGTGTAGGCATCCGTGATTTCAAAATGACCGGAGCAGACTATATGGGGCAAAAACTTGACGGCTCTGGACCCGGTAACGCAAACGTGCTGACGCTTGGCGCGCTCATCGATATGGATGTGTACAAAAGCACCCGCCTGAACGGTACTGGCGACGCTCTGGCGATCGACCTGAACACCTTTGCAGCCGACATAAAAATTGGAGAAATTCTGGTCGGTGGCGCCAATATAGGTTCTGTAATGATGGACAACCTGGTTGTTCAAGACACCACTATGCGAGTCTACGGTCACTAAGACTGTACAGTATGTATTGAAAGCCCGGCTCTGCCGGGCCTTTTTGCTACCTCAATGAAAATCTGCTCAACACTGTATAAACCGAACCCGTCGGCCCTTGTGTACTTTCATACAACACGAACTCCCGAACAATCATGCAGCCAAACACTGCACCGCTACCCGCTTGAATAAAATCCCTGACAGAGCCAGCCGGACGACCGAACCGACTGAGCGTAATGTGAGGCCGGAAATTATGGTGTTCAATCGCACAACCAGCCTTCCCAAGCTTGTCTGCCAGTTGTCTGTGCAAAGCCGCGACAGGCAATTCCGGTGATACACCAGCCCACAGGATCCTTGGCTGGTCTGGTGATCCGAAACAACCAAGGCGACGCACTTCAAGCTCAAATCGCGCCTCTGACACGCTGCTGGCGATCTGGCACAATTCAGTCACTTTAGCTGCTGGAACCTCTCCAAGAAAAGCTAAAGTCAGGTGTAACTGGTCAGAATTCTGCCAATGAGCCCCCATGACAGGCGCTCTCACCTTCAGCAAGCGCTGCTTAATCTCCGGGGCAATTTCAATTCCGAAAAAAACCTTGGGCATATGCAGACCTTCTTCAATCAATTTGCCATCCGAACTTCCTGAAGTGGCACAGGCTTCATCAGACAGCCCAAGGGCAACCGAACCATCAACATGTAATAGTTGCCATGATACGGATATAACTCCAGCATAATAACTATACTCAAACGAGACTCCCCAAGAGGAAACATCATGCTCTGGATATTGCTCGCCATCGTTGTACTGATCATTGCTGCCACTTTTTTGTTATTCCGCGTTCAAGACCTTTCTCAGTTTGATGGCAGCAATTGGGCAGTGAATGAAGTTGCCCCAAACCCCGCTCAAGATAAAGTACTCGAACGCATCAAGGAGGTGGGCCGGGCGTCCAAGGGCTTGAAGGGTAAAGCCAAGTTAATGGCATTGCGCAATCATCTGGATAGTTTAGGAGAAAATTCAGAAATCGAATCGGAAATTCGGCATTGCGATCATCCACGAGGAGAGTGGGTCATCACTCCGGGCGCAAATACCCGCCGGCGAGTACTTTATATACACGGAGGGGCCTGGGCTGCCGGCAGCCCGCGAAGCCATCGCGCCATCACAGACCGTTTCGCCCATATTGCCAACGCAGCCGTGTTTGCAGTGGACTACCGTTTAATGCCAGAACACCGGTTTATGGATGGCATTCGTGACTGCCGGCAAGCTTATACCTGGTTGCTCAGCAATGGTCCGGATGGCAAAGAAAAAGCGGATTTTATGGTGGTAGCGGGAGATTCAGCAGGAGGCAGTCATACTCTGTCGCTGATAGCCTGGGTCCGGGATAATGGCATCCGCCAGCCAGACGCAGCGGTAGCCTTGTCGCCATCCACAGACCTCACCCTGACAGCTCCCAGCAACCGGAACAACATCCGAACTGACGCGCTTCTGGGCCCGGTGTTTGGAGGGCTCTCTAAAATCCCTCTGCCTCTTCTCTGGTGGGGCACTCTGGCAGCTTTTCGAATCTCGCCTACTAACCCGATAGCCTCCCCATTACGGGGAAACCTTAGCAACCTGCCACCCACACTCATTCATGCAAGTACGACAGAAATGCTGCTGGATAATGCCGCCAGATACGCAGCCAAAGCTAACGCGGAAGGGTCAATAGTAGAGTTGCACACCTGGCAAAACATGGTCCATGTTTGGCATATCTTCACACCACTGCTGCCAGAGGCTGATCAAGCCTTTGAAGATATTAAACAGTTTCTGAAACGTATTGAATCAAAACAAAAATAATCAGGTTTCCGGAAATAAGCGCCCGGGATCAATGAATGACCCGGGCATTACATTCATTAATTACGGTCAGTAGTTCTTCCGCTCGCACCGGCCGGCTAAACAAATACCCCTGAAAACGCCCACACCCCATAGCAATCAGCGTTTTAAACTGTGCGGCCTCTTCTACCCCTTCCGCCACCAGCCGCATTCGGTGATTCTGGCCAATCGCAATGATGCTCTCCACCATATTTCTGGCGCGCTCGTCATCATTGATGCTATCAACAAAGCTCTTATCTATTTTCAACTCATCAATGGGCAATTTTCGCAACAAACTTAAAGATGAGTAGCCTGTCCCGAAGTCATCCATCGACAAGTTAATTCCTGCGCCCCGCAGTTGTTCCAGCACAGGCAACACCTGCTCAAAACCCGAAATAAAAACGGTTTCTGTAATCTCCAGGGTCAATTGACGAGGGTGCACATTGTGTTTTTTCAACTTCGCCAATACAAAATCACCGAAGCCGGGCTGAATAAACTGCATGGTAGAAATATTCACTGACAACTCAAGTGGAGCATGCACCTGATCAACAATTACCCGAAAGTCAGCCAGACTCCGATCAAGCACATAATTGCCCAGGTCGATCATCAAACCACAAGCTTCTGCCACTTCAACAAACTCATTGGGTGGTACATACCCTAACTCCGCATCATTCCATCGAGCCAAAGCTTCCATACCCACAACCCTCCCGGAATCATCCAGTTGCGGTTGATACGCCATAAACAATTCCTGGTTTTTGATAGCTACACGAAGACGTTGTTCAATATGCACCCGGCGCAGATGCTCTGCCTCAAGGTCTTTACGATAAAGACAGACATCATTTCGGGCTTTCTTGGCTTGATACAGAGCCAGATGCGCACTACGAATAATACTGTTAAAGCTGCCTCCGTGCTCAGGTGAGACAGCGGCACCCAGAGTTACCCCTAACTGAAGCCGCAAGGGCCCGCTCGAAATTTCCCGGATAAGGCTCTTCAGCAAGTCATTGCACAATGCCAGCAGCTTTGAAGGATTCCGTACCGGACTCACCACGGCAAATTCATTACCCCCTAGCCTGGCAACGCTATACTGGTCACGAGCGAGTTCCGCCAGGCACCGGGCAAATTCCGTCAGTACTTTATCCCCGTGATCTTGACCAAAACGATCATTAATCCCACTAAAATTATCAATATCCAGAAGAATAACACCGAAATTTTCGCCGTCTTTCACCAGCTCCTGGATCTGGTCAATCAATCCAACCCGGTTCAACAACGACGTAAGATCATCATGCCTTGACCGATACATCAGAGCCGACCGACGCTCCTTTTCTGCACGTTCAATGTGCAGAACCAGGATGAACAACAGCACTGCGAGGGCAGAGAAAACCGCTAGCAGAATCGATCCACGTTTAACAAAGTCGGCCCAAACGACCCGATCGTTCGATTCTGAAATAATCCAAAGCTCGTAATCAGGTGAATACCAGGCAGCGCCAATATAGTTTTCTCCCCCGCGCTCTCTGTAATAAGTACTGGGAACAGGACGAGCCTTCACCACCTCCAGGATGTTTTCGCCCGCACCAATATCATCCACCCAGTCAACCTCATGCGGCTCTGGCACCTCATGGGTTGAGGTATACATCTCCGGGGAACTGCCCTCCTTGGACATAAATTGAAGATAACCATCGTGCTCCCGATAAATCACTACGGAGTCATCTGGGCCGACATGCATGTTTTTACCAAAGACGCCAGTATCGCCATCGGCTCGAATGCCTGCAGACATAACCGCAACGACATCGCCATTTTCATTCCTGACGGCTTTTCTGGCAGGAATAATCCAGGCATTTACCGCCGCCAGGAAATACGTTCGGCCAACAATAAGCCTGTCTGACTCCAGGGCACGCTGAAACCCATCTCTGGAAGCTTCTTGCTCCAGAAGATTGGGCGCCTGATGGATATCAACCGACGATGTTACTTTGACCAGCTCGCCATCAGGCATCGCCATACCAAAACCGGCAAGAGCAGAGCTGGCATCCATAATGTCATCAAGAAAAGGAGGGACTTCACGGGTGTGATTTATGAGATCTGAGCGCACGAGCTCAGCAGCCGCAACATCCAGAATCAACTCATGGGTACGCAGCACGTTGGTCACCGATTGGCTGATCAACTGAGCCCGGGATTGGTGGTGAGACTCCTGAGTACGCAGCGTCGATTCCCACATGCTCGTCAGGATAAAGAAAAGTATAAGCACACCAATCGCGACAACAAACCAAAACAGCATCCATAAGTTGCGATTAAAAATAGTCAAATCAGCCCTGCCAGCAAGTCATTATAATTTTAGAGATTCTCTTACCTTGCATTCGAGTATAGGCCTAAATTTCAAGCATGAGAAATTATCAATTTAACCATTTAGCTTGTGCCCAAAAACAACATTCCTCAGCAAAATATCAAAAAAACTGTTTGGATTACGTCACACCAACTATAGCCAGCTGCAGCGCAATAGCCAGCATCATCAAGCCGATCAAACCATCGATAATCCGCCAGACTTTCGGGCG
>NZ_JBFHJO010000059.1:0-12833 GCF_041595835.1 Marinobacter sp.
CCTTGAGCGTCCATAAAGACAAACCCGACAGCAGGCTGAAAATCACCTACCACGGTGAGGACGGGGAAGAACTCGGCGAATCCTTCGATTTCAGCCGTCCGGCCCAGCGCCGCGTTTTCAACCGCCTGTTCGGCCGCCGCTTCGCCAGTGGCCAGGCCCCGAAAGAGTTCAGCCGGATTGAAGAGGTGCTTGAAGTGCAGGCCCGCCTACCGGCACCGGACTTTGTCATTGCCCGCAAACAGAAGCACTACTGGCAGGTGCAGGAGCGGATCTTTGATTACCAGGGCAGTTATCGCAGGGCGTATGAAGCCTGAAGCCGGTTAACCCCGGAGCAAGAGGCTTTCTTTATAACAACTGATAATCCACTGGCTGCAAGGCTTCCGGTGCCGGTTCCCCCAGGGCTTCGGCAATGCTGATTTCATGGCCCCGGCATATGGCGTCCAGGGGCAGGTCGTTGGTGTGGCGGCCAAAAGGGAATTCGAGTTGCTCTGACAGTCTGTCCAGTCCGAAGAAGGTGTAGGCCACCACCGCCGCGAATACGGGCGTAAACCACCCGGCCACACCCACCAGCCCGAATGGCAGCATGTAGCAGTATATGTAGGCAGTTCGGTGCGCCAGCAGGGTATAGGCAAACGGCAGCGGTGTGTATGCGATGCGTTCCGAGGATGCCTGTATACCCGCCAGACCGTGCAGGTGCCGGTCCAGAGCCGCTGCCGCTATTGAGTCCAGATCGCCTGCTTTATGGGCTTCTGCAATCAGTTCGCCGGCACTGTGTAGCATATAGGCGGCGGGGTTTTTGGTACTCAGGGCTTTTTCTACCAGAATACTGGAAAGGGAAGGCGGCAGGTCGGCCCTCACATCTTCTTCCCGTAACTGGCCCCGCAGCAAATGGGTATGGGCCAGGCATCTCATCAGCAGCTCTTTGCGCCGTTCATTGCTCAGATAGATACCGCTGGCCCTGGCCAGGCTTCGTATCTCGTAGACCATGTGGCCCCATTGCTTGCGTGCTTCCCACCAGCGATCGTAGGTGGCGCTGTTGCGCACGCTCAGAAAGATAGACAGCGCCATGCCCATGATGGTGAACGGCAACAGGGTGTACTCGACAATGCCATCCAGATAGTGGTGGCGGGAAACCCAGGTCACTACAGCGGAAAACAGCCCGATGGAAATGACTTGTGGAAGGATGTGGGGAACCACAGAGCCTTTCCAGGCAAGCATTAGCCCAAAGGCACCCGGGCGATTGCGGATAATCATTAAAACAGGTCTCCAAACCGTGGCGAAGGCTTTTTCGGCCGGAAAATGGGCAACCACTCAGTGACGAGGGTTGTTTTTGTCGGGGGAGGATTCGTTGTCTGAGGTGTTGTCATTGGATGTGAGGTAAAAATCCTTCTCGTCGAAGGTTTTAACTTCCGGCTCTGCGGTGTAATTCTTGCGTTTGCCCCGATATAACCAGATTGCCACAATCGCGACAATAATAGCGAGTACCAGCCATTTCATGTGTGTTCCCTCCGAAAGATGTTGTGTTGTGTCATATCCATTCAGGACCTTGAAGGGTGATCCGTCAACCAGAATAAACGAGATGGCTCGCCTGGGAGGCCCCGTCGGGTTCGGGTTTATGTTCTGAAGATTCCCGAATCAGCCGGTTTTCTGCAACCTTTTTGTCACTGTGATGGGTATTTCGGGAATCCCTGGTGTCAAAACACTCCTCTTTGCAGAGCGCAGAGCGTATACAATATGGGGCGATATTGGATTTTAATCAGGAGAGAACTTGATGAGTAGTGGTAGGCAGGTTGCTGAATCTAACGGGGCGGGCTCGCAACAATCTTCTGGCGCGGCGGGGAAGGGGTCTCGAGATAAAAACCTGAGTGCCATCTATGAATCTGTCTCCGAGGCGATCATAGGCCATCGGCTGAAGCCGGGCGCGCGACTACGTGAGGATGCGTTGGCCGATGTTTTTGGTGTCAGCCGGACCGGTATTCGAAAGGTGTTGCAGCGGCTGGCGCTCGAACAGTTGGTTACTCTCACTCCGCGTCGTGGTGCCAGCGTGACTCGCCCCTCTGTGGAAGAAGCGAAAGATGTATTTGAAGCGCGTCTGCTGGTGGAGTGCGCCTTGATGGAAGCGGCGGCAAAACGAATGACTGAAGCCGATGTGGAGGAATTGCGTGACATGGCAAACCAGGAGCAGGAAGCGCTCCGGAATCGCGAACAGCGCACGGCCATCAAGCTTTCGGCCGCTTTTCATGCCCGTCTTGCGGAATTGTCTGGCAACCATACGCTGGCGGGTTTCGTAAGCCAGTTGTGTTCCCGTTCTTCGTTGATTCTGGCCGTGTACGGGCATTCCGGGCACTTGGGCTGTGAGTCCCATGATCACGAGAATCTGATTGATCTGCTGGCGAACGGAGATGGTGTCAGGGCCCGTGACTTTATGAAGCGGCACCTGAAGTCGATTGAATCGTCACTATCGATGTTTGATGAGGCGGAGGAAGCGCCGGATCTGAGGGATATTTTTGCATCGGATGCTTAGGCGGGAAGGGTGAACACCCCCACGGATAACCGGGGGGTGTTGTCGGGGCCGGAACCCCGTTCAGGACCTATTAATGTCTGGCCCTGCCGTGGCTGGTTGCCTGGTCAGTTGGAGAAACGCTTGCAGGCAGGCCAGTATTTCATGAGCAGGTAGTAACTCAGCCCTGCAGGGATCAGACTGGCATACCAGGACACTGCAGAAAAACTCAGGGCAACCACTGCTCCCAGAGCCGTGGCAATCAGAGCTGCATAGTTAACGCCCTGATAGGGGCCGTGGGGGTTATACAGGTGATCCAGATTCAGCTCCCGGCCACGGATCAGATAGTAGTCGACTACCAGTATGGCGAAGATGGGGCCAAGGAAGGCGGAATAGGTCTGCACAAATATTTGCAGGCCGGCTGCGGAGCCGTCTTTTACCAGTTCCCAGGGGAATGTGGCAAACGCCAGCAGACCCACGATGATGGTTGATTTGCGGAAGCTCAGTTTGAACACGTCCATCAGAACGTAAGTGGGGGGCACCACATTGTTCAGCACATTGGTGGTTACCTGAGCGAAGGCGATGAACATCAGGGTGGTCATTAGCAGTGGTGTGTTATCAACGGCATTGGCAAAGACCTGGATTGGGTCAGCAACACCGGTGGCTTCAGAAACCATGTAGCCAATCAGCCCCATGAACACGGTGCAGGGCAGGATGGACATGGAGTAGATGGTGGTCATCAGGCCTGGCCCTGTACCCTGCTGGTGTTCGCGGGAATAGTCGCTGACGTTCAGAATCATGGTGCTGTAAATGCCCAGGAACAACATGGTAGCTCCCCAGAACGGCAGTCCCCAGGAGCCTTCCATTGTCAGCAGGTTGGCCGACAGCGTGTCTCCGTAACGCTGTACAGTGCTGTAGAACATGTACACCAGTGACGCCAGAATAAAGGCGCTGCCTACGTTCTCCAGCCACTTGATGCCCTGGAAACCCATCACTGACAGAGCAATCTGCAGGAACTGGAACGCGAGGAAGTAGAACACAAGGTTGTCATAGCCAAACAGGGTGGTGGACACCATGTTGAGTGCTCCGGCACCAATCCAGCTCTGAAAACCGTACCAGACAATAGCGGGAACTGCCCGGACAAGACCTGGCAGGCGGGTTCCGGCGAAGCCGAAGGCGCTGCGTGCCTGAACCATGAACGGGATGCCGTATTTGTAACCGGCTGCGCCATTGAGGGCCAGGGCCGTGCCGATAATGAAGCAGCCGATGGCAATGGCAATCGTGGCCTGAAGAAGATTCAGGGTGCCAACCACGCTGGACCCCATGGTAAAGGTTCCGATGGAAACGCAGCCGCCGAACCAGGCTAGCAGGTAGGACGTTCTCCCCATGATACGGGTGGTCTGGGGGGCGAGCGATTCTTCTCCGGGCGCCTTGGAGGCCGTTTCGGGCGCTTCCTGATAGGCGTTGTGAAGTTGGGTCTGTGCTTGAGGGGTGCTCATGGTGGTCCTCGTTGTGTATGTCTTGTTCTATTTGCTGTTCAGGTGCGAGAAATTTTCAAAACGGCCAACAAACTGCTTGGGACGAGGGAATGCCAGGTCTCCGTATTTGCTGGTGCCCAACTTCAGTCCGACCAGGGCTTCCGACAGTTTGACGGCCGCAGTTACGCCTTCGACGACAGGCAGGCCAACCGCTTCCGAAATTTCATCCGTTAGATCGGCCATGCCGCCGCAACCCAGAACAATGGCGCCAATATTGTCTTCTTCTTTGGCTCTTCGGCATTCATCCACCAGGCGTTGGAGCGCCTTGTCAGGATGTTCTTCAAGATCCAGTACGGGAATTTCTGCAGCTCTTACCCGGCGGCAGTGGTGGCTGAATCCGTAGCTCTCCAGCAGGTGCTCGGCGATGATGCCAGTGCGCCCAAGAGTAGTAACAATGGAAAAACGGGTGCTGATCATGGTGGCTACATGGAATGCCGCTTCGGCAATGCCAAGCACGGGTGCTTGTGTCAGTTCTCGTGCAGCCAGCAGGCCGGGATCTCCGAAGCAGGCAATAATGTAGGCGTCGACGGGATCATTACCACGCTCGCCCGCTAATACTTCCTCAACAACGCCGACAGCACTGATGGCTTCATCGAAATGGCTTTCGATGGAAACTGGCCCGTTTTCAGGCTGTGTAGCGGTGATACGGGTGCCCGGAGACGCTACCTTTTCCGCTGCGGTGCCGATGGTTTCGGTCATGGCGCAAGTGGTGTTTGGGTTGATGATTTGTATGTGCATGGTGTACCTGTGGAGGATTTTGTGGAGACAATACAATACGAGATTGTACACAATTTAAAGCAAGATCCGGATGTGCTGCAAGTTTTTGGTGCAAAAATACGGAGATTCAGGCTGGATTGGGGCATTTTTTCCGATTTTTGAAAAATTTTCGACCTCAATACTGGTGCTTCACTTTAATGATTTGTACAAAAAAATATATTTGTGTATACAATAAAATCCAGATTGGTTTGAGTTACCCACATAATGATCCGCCCCGCCGGATCCTATTGAGGACGCGATTCTATGAGTATGACCCCGGAGTATCCCCGTGACTTGGTTGGCTATGGTCGTGCATTGCCAGATGTTCGGTGGCCTGGGCAGGCGCGAGTGGCGGTGCAGTTTGTACTCAACTATGAGGAAGGTGGCGAGAATTGTGTGTTGCACGGCGACAGCCACTCCGAGCGTTTCCTTTCCGAAATTGTGGGTGCTGAAGCCTATCCCGACCGGCACATGAGTATGGAATCCATCTATGAATACGGTTCCCGGGTCGGGGTCTGGCGGATATTGAAAGAGTTTGAGCGCCGCGGGCTGCCTTTAACGGTCTTCGGTGTGGCAATGGCTTTACAGCGCAACCCGGAAGTGGCTCAGGCTTTCCGGGAGCTGGGGCATGAAGTGGCCTGTCATGGCTGGCGCTGGCTCCACTACCAGAATGTTCCCGAGGACATTGAGCGCGAACATATGCAACGTGCGATCCAGATCTTCCAGGAACTCTATGGCGAGAAGCCTTTGGGCTGGTACACCGGCCGTGACAGCCCGAACACGCGGCGGTTGCTGCTGGATGAAGGCGGTTTCCTCTATGACAGCGACTACTACGGCGATGATCTGCCGTTCTGGGTGAGCCAGGAAGATTCTGCGGGCAAGGCCCATAAGCACCTGGTTGTGCCCTATACCCTGGATACCAATGACATGAGGTTTGCTACCCCGCAAGGCTTCAACACCGGGGATCATTTCTTCGAGTATCTGCGGGATGCCTTCGATGTGTTGTACGAAGAAGGCAAAGATACTCCAAAGATGCTTTCTGTTGGGCTGCACTGCAGATTGGTCGGGCGCCCCGGGCGTTTCAGAGCGCTGCAGCGTTTTCTTGATCATATTGAATCCCACGATCGGGTCTGGGTGACCCGGCGTGTGGATATTGCCCGGCACTGGGCTGAACACCATCCTTCTGATTCTGGAGCACTCTGATGAGCAACAGTCGCAATAACTCTCCCTACTACGCGCCAACCGGTGGGCATCCGCCACAGACGCAGCTGACCACTGACCGGGCTGTATTCACTGAAGCCTACGCGGTGATTCCCAAAGGCGTGATGGGAGATATTGTCGTCAGCTATCTGCCGTTCTGGGACAAGACCAGGCTGTGGGTTCTGTCGCGCCCGTTGTCCGGATTTTCAGAGACCTTTTCCCAGTACATTATGGAAGTGGCGCCTGGTGGCGGAAGTGACCGCCCGGAACTTGATCCGGAAGCTGAAGGCGTATTGTTTGTTGTAGATGGTGAGCTGAGCCTGACCCTGGCAGGGGAAAAGCACCAGATGGCTCCGGGAGGCTATGCCTTTATTCCACCAGGCAGTGACTGGCAGGTGCGTAATGAATCTTCCTCAGAGGTGCGCTTCCACTGGATTCGCAAGGCCTATGAGGCGGTTGATGGTGTCGATCTGCCAGAGGCATTCGTGACCAACGAGGCGGATGTTGAACCCTCTGAAATGCCGGGTACCAACGGATGCTGGGCGACAACACGCTTTGTGGATCAAAGTGATATGCGCCACGACATGAACGTCAATATCGTGACCTTCCAGCCCGGTGGTGTTATTCCGTTTGCGGAAACCCATGTGATGGAACATGGTCTCTATGTTCTGGAAGGCAAGGCGGTGTATCTGCTTAACAAGGACTGGGTAGAGGTGGAAGCCGGTGATTACATGTGGCTCCGGGCTTTCTGCCCTCAGGCCTGTTATGCGGGTGGCCCAGGACGTTTTCGTTACCTGCTGTACAAAGACGTGAACCGCCACATGAAGCTTAATGGTTCAGGCGCTCGCTGAGTTATTAACGGGAAAATAATCATGCTGAAACTGACTGCCCGGCCTTTGACAGCTGAGAGCTTCAGGCTTTTTGGGGACGTGATCGATAGCCGGGACGCTACCAAGTCGTTTCCTATCAACGGTGGCCGTACCCAGCGCCACCATGATCTGGCCGGTGTCGAGATTCTGGGCGAGGGCGGTCGCCCTATGATCAGTATTTTTGTCAGCCAGCCGGTTCAGGTGCCTCTGGTTGTTGATTGCCTGGAGCGGCACCCACTGGGTAGCCAGGCATTCATTCCCATGCATGGAGAGCGTTTCCTGGTTGTGGTGGCTCCGCCGGGTGATGCCATTAACCCGGAGTCAGTGCGGGCTTTCGTTACCGACGGGCATCAGGGCGTTAACTATCGGGCAGGCACATGGCATGCGGTACATTCGGTGCTGGGGAGTGAGGGTGAGTTTCTGGTGGTGGACCGGGGTGGACCGGGGAATAACTGCGAAGAGCTGCCGGTTGAGATGCTCATCGCTCTGGCCTGATCACTCATCGGACCTGTCCGGCATCTTTCTAACTAAGAGGTTATTCCTGAAGCACGGACTTGGCTGGCTTTGAATTTGTAGTTTTGGAACTTAAAAGGAATTTTTCAAATTCGATTGCAGGAAGGGGGCGCGAGAACAGGTAACCCTGGCCATAGTCGCAGCCGATGTCCAGCAGCATCTGGCGCTGGGCTTCGGTTTCAACACCTTCGGCAATCACCTTCAGACCCAGTTTGTGGGCCATGACGACAATGGCTTCTGAGAGCGCGAGGTCATTCGGTTCATTTTCCATGTTCCGTATAAAGGACTGGTCAATCTTCAGTATGTCGATATCAAACCGCCTGAGGTAGGAGAGCGCTGAGTATCCCACCCCGAAATCATCGATGGCGACCTGGATGCCGGCATCACGAAATTGCAGAAGCTTGTGTTTTACGTCTTTGCTGGCGTTCAGCAGCAGGCCTTCGGTAATTTCTATGGTGATCCATTGCTCGTCAAGCCCGATGCTGTCCATGTATGACAGCCAGTCATCGATTCTGAGAGCGTCGCTCTGAAACTGAGCGGGTGATATGTTGACGGCCACCTGAAAGCCTTGCCCGCGTTGTTTTTGCCACCGTCTTGCTGCTGTTGATGATTCGCGGAAGACCCAGTCACCGATGCTTACAATGAGTCCGGTCTCTTCGGCCAGGGGAATAAATTCTACCGGGCTGATGAGGCCTCGTTCCGGGTGGTTCCACCGTATCAGTGCTTCCGCTTTGGCCATTTTCCCGCTTGATAGCTCGAAAACTGGCTGGTAGTGCAGTTCAAACTGCTGTTTCTGAATCGCTTCCCGCATATCGTTAATCAGGGCAAGGCGGTTTTTTGCTGAGTCCTGAAGGGCGCGGGTAAAGTAGCTGGTGCGGTTGCGGCCCGCAGACTTCGATGCATACATAGCCTGATCGGCATTGCTGATTAATTGGTCTACATCGGTAGCGTCATCCGGGCAGAAGGTAATGCCGATGCTGGCGGTAGCATAGATGGTTTCGTTATTGATGATGTAGGGTAAAGCCAGTTCGCTGATGATTTGCTCGGCAACGGTTTCGGCATCTATTGCGTGTGCCAGATCTCTTAAAATAACGGTGAATTCATCGCCGCCCATCCGGGCCACAGTGTCAGAGCCCCGGACACAGCGGTTGAGGCGTTCTGCCGCCTCGATCAGTAGTTGGTCACCCACCGGATGTCCCAGCGTGTCGTTGACGTCTTTGAAGTGATCCAGATCGATGAACAGCAACGCCAGTCGGGAACCCTCTCTTTGAACGGCGCGGATTTCCTGCTCAAGCCGGTCCTGAAACATGTAGCGATTCGGCAGATCGGTCAGAAAATCATAGTTGGCCTGGCGCCAGATAAGTTCATCTGACCGGATTTTGTGGGAGATATCCCATCCCATCGCCACATAGTGCTGAACTTCGCCATCCTCGCCATGGATGGTATTGATGTTGAGCCATTGAGGAAATGTCTCCCCATTCTTACGACGGTTCCAGATTTCTCCCTGCCAGGAACCGCTTTCATTAATCTTTTGCCACATGCGATCAAAGAAGCTGCGGTCGTGACGAGCGGAACTGAGAATGGAGGGGTTCTTTCCCCGGACATCCTCAAGGCTATAGCCTGTAATGCGGGTAAAGGCCGGGTTGACTGTTACGATCGTATTATCTGGTGCAGCCACCATGACAGCTTCCCAGCTGTTGTTATAGATGGAAGCGGCAAGATGAAGTTCTTGCTGGGTGCGGGCTCGTTCGATGACGATGGATATCAGAATGGCGACACTTTCAATTAATGCGATTTCCTGGTCGTCAGGGGAGCCTGGTTTGCGACGGTAAATAGCAAAGGTTCCAAGTACTTTGCCGGAAGCTGCAAGAATAGGTTCGGACCAGCTCGCCGCGAGCCCGGCCTTAAGGGCTACTTGCTTGTAGTCGGACCAGTAGGGGTGTGATGCGATGTCTTCAACAATGGTACGTTTGCCCGTAAAGGCGGCGGTACCGCAGGAGCCCACGCCTTCGCCAATACGTACGCCAAGGATAGCCTGGCTGTAGAAATCCGGAAGGCTTGGTGCGACTCCGGTCACAAGACGTTCACCGCTTTTGTCCAGCAGGAGGATCGAACACATAGCATCCGGATAGATCTCTTCAGCAGCCTGAATAATCTGAAGCATGATCTTTTCGAGGGCAACGCCCCGCGCAACCATTTCCAGTGCCTGTCGCCGCATCTGTTCACGGCGCTCTGCCATCTTCCGGAGTGTAATGTCCTCAATGAGTATAACGGCGTAGGCAAAACTGCCGTCGGGGTTGCGAACTGACCGTGCGGCTGTCAGAGCATCAATGACTTCACCGGATTTCCTGATGTATCGCTTTTCAAGTATGTAGCTATCAATAGAGCCTTCAGCTAATTGCCGGGCGTAGATTTTGCTGGTTGCCCTGTCGTCAGGATGAGTGAGTTCCGTCCCTGTGATGGAGGCCAGCTCTTCAGATGTGTATCCTAACAGGTCGCAACAGGCCTGATTTACCTCGATCCAGTGCTTGTCTGCGCCGATGGTAGCCATGCCAAACATGGATTGTTCGAAATAAGCCCGGAAGCGGCCTTCATTGGCTTTCAGCGTTTTCAGGGTTTTGCGGTGCTCCTGTTCCTGATCAAAGCTGTCGAGTGCAAAGCTGAGATCTCGGCATAGCCGGTCAAAAAGGTCGCAGGTGTCAGGGTCGAAAAAGTCTTCCTCCTCGTGGTAGACAGAGAGAATGGCGTAGGGGTTGCCGCCACGGAGAATGGAAAAGTCGGAGCAGGTTGGCTGTTTTGTGTCTTCTGGCTGATCCTGGCTGCGCTGTGCCTGTGCTTTCGGTTTCAGGTGTCTGGATTGGGGATGAGCCAGTTTTATCTGGGCCTTAGAAACACCGCCGTATTCAACAACCTTTGTGCAGACCAGGGGGAATAGCTTTTTTTCTGACTGCATGCGAAGTATGGCCTGACTGACCTCGCTGAATGCCCTGTATAGCTGTGCCTGCTTGTAAATGCCTCTGTCGGCAGAAACAAGAGATGCTTGAGTTGTTGGTGCTTTGGCTCCGGACTTGTGACCCATCGTAGGCATCAAATAACGACTCATTGTGGCTAAAGTTGGCGTCTTCAGTTTGGTCGTTGTTACATTAAATAACAAGCCTTTATATATGTACCTCAAGGCTTGTATAGCAGGGGGTGAGTTATGGGTTGGTTCATTTTATTATTAGGGTGCTAATAAGAACGGATTTTTAACCGATGATTAAGATGATGAATGATTCTTTGCCCATCAGTCATGAAGAGTTTGATGGGTACAATCACCTTGTTTCTACTTTGTATCGTTGCTTACACACTAACCAGGGTTTTCAGCCTTTTTTTGATGAGTTCAAGCATCGGTTCCGTTGCCTTCAGGGAGGAATTCTCGGGCTGGCAGAAAATCCGGTCCGGGCGATTTACGGCTGGACTTATGGCTATCCGGAAGGCTTCGAGCAATGGTTTCTCAACAGTGACCTTGTTCAAAAAGATGAGGCGCTGCTTCATTTCAGTGCTCTGCCTCCGCGTAAATTTGATTCCCTGACGGGCTGTGATCCGAATGTTGATCTTCTTGAGGTGGTCAACGACGAAACCCGGGTATGGGTGAAGGCAGCAGGGCTAGGTGATAGTGCCGGGATGCTGGTGAGCCGGACTGCTGATTTGAAAGTGATTTTTCTCGCAAACCGCCATCGTGACGAGGGCCAGTTTACGCCCAATGAGTTGATGCAGATGAATTTGCTGGCGCCGCATATTGAGAATGCTGTAGGGCTTTTCAATAAAATCTATCGCTCCAGCTCCCAGAATGAAACGTTGTCGATGGCTCTGGATCAGATCAGTAAGCCTATGATCGTGCTGGATGAGATGGCGCGGGTGGTGCGTTGTAATTCCGCAGCCGGAGCCATAATTGATGCTCATCCCCGACTGTTCCTGGGGGGCACAGACGACCCCCGATTGCAGAGCCGGAATTCAGGATTTAACCGGCAACTGAATGATGCCATTCTGACCAGTATCTTTAACGCTCGTACTGGCGTTCAGGACACGATCTCCTTGTTTGAACGAGTTGATGACGAACGGCTTGCGATGTGTGTGACTCCCCTGTCTATGATACAGGAGGGTGAAAGCAGTGAGCATGGTCATTACGGAGCGTTGGTAGAGCTCATCTCATTTTCACCGAAAACGCAGCCTGACCTGAACCGGCTTCAGGCTTTGTTCAATTGCACCCGTGCAGAAGCCGTAACTGCAGGGCATATGATGCACGGTCTGAGTATCAGCGAAGTGGCAGAGGCTGAGAAACTGTCCGTTCATACGGTACGGGGATATGTGAAGAATCTGTTGGCGAAAAACGGTTATCGTCGTCAGGCGGAGCTGGTGGGCGCTCTGGTTCGGGCGCTGGATTGAAAAGACAAAGCCCGCTCAGGGCGGGCTTCAGTTCAGTTGCTGCTAGGTTTTCTCCGATAGGGGGATAGTGGCGATGAACATAAGTTCCAGAGAGCCGACGCCATCAAGGTGAATCAGTATTTCGGAGCTGTTCAAGGCCAGGAATCGCCAGTGTCCATAGTCACCAGAGGTGCCGTCGGTTTCGGTAAAGACCAGAGTTCCTGCGGTGTTTATGTTCCAGGTACCGGCAACATTGTCCTCACCACTGCCCTCGAACGACATGACACCACTGCGTTCTTCGTTTTCGGTACCCATATCGACGGTGATGACCTGGTCAGACGAGAACGTCAGGTCGTAACGGTTTGGTGAACCGGGCTCGATCAGGTCTGGGAAGACGAAGTGAATGCTGTCTTCATCCTCGTCCCAGGATTCCTGTGCATTCACGTAGACCAGCTGAGTATCACCTTCAAAATCCCGGAGTTTCACAGAATACCGTCCAATACGCCTGAACGTGAACGTGTTTTCATCGTCTGCGTTGTCTGTGATGGTCAGCTCGCCCGTGGGGTGCAGAATGGCAGGGCCATCAACAGGGCCGTCGCCATCGTGGACTGGGCTGTCGTACAGGCCGCCCGGGCCGTCCAGATCAACGTCAACATCGGTTACGGTAAAGTGGTCTCCGTTAAAACTGTAGGAGCCCCACTCCGAGGAAACGGCTACCGGGTTGGATCCGTAGGTTTCTGTATTCGTGCTGTGTGCAATGACGTAGTTGCTATCGTCGAGGATGGTCAGAATGTTGTGGGCGGTCCGATTGTTTTCTCCTATGTACCAACTGCCAACGAGGCTGTTTCGTTCGTTACGAACAGGGTTAAAAATAACGTCCTCGTTTTCCTGGTCGGAATGGAGATGCAAGCCGCCATTCACCAGCTTCATGTTCCATGTGGCGGTTTCATTGTTGCCTGCAAGCCCACCACTACCATCGGAATCATTTATCACGGACAGGTTGAGCTCGCCCGTTATGCTGTCCCATGTGTAAGTCCCGTATTCACCACCGCC
>NZ_JBFHJO010000060.1:0-11685 GCF_041595835.1 Marinobacter sp.
ATCAGTGCTTGTGGTTTTTTATCCTGATCAATCAGTAAGTTGACTTCAAGCAGCCAGAGTTTCTCTGCTTGGTCCGGATTGTTTGCTCTCAGTGACTGAAGGTAGGTTACGGCCTCGTCCAGTTCTCCTGCCTGAGCCTGCAGTTCACTGGCACGGGCCAGGGCCGGGAAGAAGTAGTTACCGCTTTCCACGCTTTGATAGTAGCCAATTGCCTGTATGGTGTTTTCGGCATCTTCTTCAATCCGGCCCAGATAATAGCTTGCTTCGTTGGTGTGATGCCCTTGTTCGAGCAGTCGTGTGAGCTCGTTGCGAGCTAAATCGGGATTTTGATTTTCCAGGGCGACCAGAGCATAGGACAGCCTGAGCCCCGGGGTGTCGGGGTAGCGTTTTACCAGTCGCTCGAACTCATCCTGTGCCGCTTGTAGTTTTTTCTCGTTGACGAGCATGCGGCCATACAGGGTGCCCATTTGCCGGTTATCGGGAAAGTGCCGTGTGTTTTTCGTCAGATAGTTCAGGGCGTTCTTCTTCTGGTTCGTCTGGTAAAGAAGGTCGCCCTTGAGGATGATGGCTGGCTGGAAGTTCGGTTCTTTTATAAGAAGGTCTTCCAATCTGGCCAGGGCATCATCCGGCGCTCCGGTAATTTTCATCAGCAAGGCGATGCTGTATTCCAGATCGGGTGTGTTCGGGTGGCGTTCAGCAAGACGCAGATACAGTGACAGCAGTTCTTGTTGCTGGGCGGACGGGAGTCTCGACGCAATGGCGGCCAGGCTGTCAAAGTCAGCGTCTTCTCCCTGGTCCATTATTTTTTCCATGTGGAAAAGCGTGGTTTCCAGATCTTGCCGTTTTACCGCCTGAATCGCGGCCACTCTGTGGGCCTGAACGTTTTCCGGTGATTTCGTCAGCCACAGTTCGGCCAGTTGCTGCTGGGCGTTATCTGCGTTGAGGGTTTGGGCAATGCGCATGGCCCGCTCAATAACGCCATCATCTTTTGAGGTTTTTGCAGCCTGTAGGTAATTAACCAGGGTGACATCATACCGGCCCCGTTGTGCGGCAATTTCAGCGGAAAGCAGCTGGTAAAGTACTTCGGGCTGGAAGTCTGCGTATTCGATTTCTGTTCGCTTTGCTTCCGGGGTATCCGACGGCTGAGTTTCCGCGACAGGTTGGGCTGATGGCCCTGAAAGGCTGGAACAGCCGGACAAAGCGGCGATGGTAAGTCCCAGCAGACAGGTGGCCAGGTATGGTGCGTTTTTTTGCATGCAACTTCCTGTGAGCTCTAGGCTGTGTTTCAGTAGAACCGTTCTTTGCCCGGAAATTGAGGCAGATCGGTATGTGGCTTAAGCCGATCGTCTATAATGGCATAAGCGCTTGAACTTGCCCAACCTTGCCCAACATGTCCGCAGTTGCCGAAGACAGAGTGTTTTCAGGTGGCAGGCTCGGGAATGGGTCGGTAGAATGAGAGCTGGTTATCTTTCACTGGACTAAGGTGTTTTGACCTCACAATGGCATTGCTGACACTGGGAATAAATCACCGTACTGCGCCCGTGGAGATCCGCGAGCGGGTAGCGTTCACGCCTGAGCGGATGGCAGAGGCCTTTTCCGAACTGCGGGTGGCGACGGGGACCAGTGAAGCGGCCATCCTGTCCACGTGCAACCGAACCGAGCTATACCTGGCTGGCGATGACGACTGTGCGCCGGCGGTTCTGCGTTGGCTGGCGGGGTTCCATGAGCTGGACGTAGCCGACCTCGAAAACGTGATTTATGTGCATCGGGATTCCGATGCGGTGCGCCATATGATGCGTGTGGCGGCCGGCCTCGATTCAATGGTGTTGGGTGAACCGCAGATTCTCGGGCAGCTAAAAGATGCTTATGCCCTGTCTCGTGAGCACAACGCAACAGGGTCGTTCCTTTCGCGGCTGTTCGAGCACACTTTTTCCGTAGCCAAACGCGTTCGGACTCAAACGGCTATCGGTGAAAACCCGGTTTCTGTTGCCTATGCGTCTGTCAGCATGGCGCATCACATCTTTGCTGACATGTCCCGTAACAAGGCGCTGCTGATTGGTGCGGGTAAAACCATCGAACTGGTATCTCGTCATCTGGCTGATGCCGGAGTGCGGCAGTTTCTGGTGGCAAACCGCACGTTGGAACGGGCACAAGCGCTGGCCGAAACTCACGGTGGTAAAGGCATCTTGCTGTCGGAAATTCCGGACCACCTGGCCGACGTAGACATTGTTATTTCTTCAACCGCCAGCCCGCTACCTATTTTAGGCAAGGGGGCCGTTGAGCGCGCACTGAAAAAGCGTAAACATCGTCCGTATTTTATGGTTGATATTGCGGTTCCCCGGGATATTGAGCCGGAAGTCAGTTCGCTGGCGGACGTATACCTTTATACCGTTGATGACCTGCGTCAGGTTATTGAAGAAAATATCCGTTCCCGGGAGGGCGCTGCCAGGGAAGCTGAAAACCTGATTGCCAGTGGTGTTCAGGATTTTCTTGACCAGTTACGGGCCCTGGATGCCGTTTCCACGCTTAAAGTGTTCCGGACGCGCGCGGAGCTTCTGCGCGATGCTGAAACAGAGAAAGCCCTCAGGGCATTGCGTAATGGTGCCGACCCGGAAACGGCTCTCCGTAGCCTTGCCCGCGGCCTTACCAACAAACTTCTGCACCAACCTTCCGTTCAGGTGCGTAAAGCCATGGCTGAGGGGCGTACGGAAGTTACCGATTGTCTCCGGGAGCTTTATCAGCTGGATGCTTTGGATGCTGACGAGCCTGCCACCACGGAAAAACTATGAAGCCATCGATTGAATCCCGCCTCGAACAGTTGGTAGAGCGGTTCGAAGAGGTGGGCGCGCTGTTAAGTGACGCCTCCGTTATTGCTAATCAGGACAAGTTCCGGGATTTATCCAAAGAGTACTCAGAAATTGAGCCAGTGGTGAAATGTTTTCAGGCCTGGCAGCAATCTCTTGAAGATATTGATGAAGCAAAAGAGCTGGCGAAGGATGGTGATGCCGATATGCGGGCCATGGCTGAGGAAGAGCTGGCCGGTGCGCAAGCCAGAAGTGAAGAGTTGGATGCTGAGCTTCAACGGCTGATGCTGCCCAAAGATCCTAACGATACCAAGAACGTATTTCTGGAGGTGCGTGCGGGCACGGGTGGTGATGAAGCTGCCATTTTTGCGGGCGATCTGTTCCGGATGTATTCCCGCTACGCTGAGAAACGGCGCTGGCAGGTTGAAATACTGAGCGAAAACGAAGGCGAGCATGGCGGTTACAAAGAGGTGATTGCCCGGCTTTCCGGTGATGGCGTTTATGGTGCTCTGAAGTTTGAATCCGGTGCGCACCGGGTTCAGCGAGTGCCTGAAACTGAATCCCAGGGCCGTATTCATACCTCTGCATGCACGGTGGCAGTTATCCCGGAAGCAGATGAGACCGAAGCCATTGAAATCAACAAAGCCGATTTGCGGGTTGATACTTTTCGGGCCTCTGGTGCCGGTGGTCAGCACGTTAACAAAACTGATTCGGCCATCCGGATCACCCATTTGCCCTCAGGCCTTGTGGTGGAATGTCAGGAAGAGCGTTCTCAGCACAAAAACCGAGCTAAGGCCATGAGCTTGCTAGCTTCCCGGTTGAAGAATGTTGAGCAGGAAAAACAACAGCAAAGTATGGCTGAAACCCGTAAAAGTCTGGTGGGTAGTGGCGACCGCTCTGAGCGCATTCGCACCTACAATTTTCCACAGGGCCGGGTTACCGATCACCGCATTAACCTGACGCTGTATAAGCTGGATGAGGTGGTGGGGGGCGACCTGGATGCGGTTGTTGTGCCGCTGCAACAGGAACATCAGGCCGAATTGCTGGCCGAACTCTCCCAGGACTAGTAAGCCCTTGCTGACCTGCGAAACCCTTATTCAAAAAGCCGTAGCCAGAATTGGTGGCGATTCACCTAAACTGGATGCGGAGTTATTGCTGAGCCACGTTACCGGGCTGAGTCGCACCAGCTTCCGGGCCTGGCCAGAGCGAGGCGTATCGGCGGAACAAGCCCAACAGTTTTTTGCTTTGGTGGCAGAGCGGGTTAACGGCAAGCCCATTGCTTACCTGCTTGGCCGGCAGGAATTCTGGTCACTGCCCCTGAAGGTGTCTCCCTCTACCTTGATTCCCCGCCCAGACACAGAATGTCTGGTGGAGGTTGCCTTATCGATAGCGTTGCCTGAAACGGCAACAGTGCTTGACCTGGGAACCGGTACAGGCGCTATTGCTCTTGCCCTTGCGAGTGAAAAGCCGGATTGGCAGATCATGGCCAGCGACCGTATTTCCGAGGCCGTAGAGTTGGCCCGTGAAAACAGCCAAAGGCTGGGGGTTCCCATTACGGTGGTGCAGAGCCACTGGTTTGATCAAATTCCTGAGGGCACTTTCGATCTGCTCATCTCCAACCCACCTTATATTGCGGCCAGCGATCGCCACCTCAGCGAAGGCGACGTTCGTTTCGAGCCTTCATCTGCATTGGTGGCCGGAGATGATGGGCTGGATGACATACGCCTGCTGGTCATCCAGGGTTTGAATAGGTTGAATGCTGGCGGTTGGATGTTGCTGGAACATGGATATGACCAAGGCGAGGCCGTGAGGGATTTGTTTGCTTCGGCCGGATGGCTCAACATAGAAACCCGAAAAGATTACGGCGGCAACGACCGAATGACCTTTGCCCAAACGCCTGCCGGCAAATAATTGCGAGACCAACTCCATGTTCAGTGATGACGAACTGCTCCGATACAGCCGCCAGATACTGATCCCCCAGTTCGATATTGCCGGCCAGCAAACGCTGAAAGATGCGCGGGTGCTGATACTCGGTTCCGGCGGATTGGGCTGCCCGGTCGCACTCTATCTGGGTGCGGCGGGAGTCGGCCAACTGACACTGGTGGATGATGATCAGATTGAACTGGCCAACCTGCAACGTCAAATAGGCTTCGAACAGAAATGGCTGGGCGATTCGAAAGCTGAACGTCTTGCTGAACGGGTGCGGGCCATTAATCCTGACATTACTGTTCACGCGGTTAATTGCAGAATGGATGGTGACAACCTGCAATCGCTGGTGTCAGAAGCGACACTGGTGCTGGACTGTACAGACAACTTCAGCACCCGCTTTGCTCTTAACCGGGCTTCCGTAGCCTCCGGTGTACCCTTGGTTTCGGGCGCAGCGATTCGTGGTGAAGGTCAGCTATCCGTCTACGACCCGCGACGCTCTGATAGCCCCTGCTATCACTGTTTATATCCCGAGCAAGGCAACGACGATCTGACCTGTTCTGAGGCCGGTGTGATCGCGCCCTTGGTGGGCATGATCGGTTCTGCTCAGGCTATGGAAGCGATAAAGGTTATCTCTGGTGTGGGAACCCCTCTTGTCGGCCGCCTGTTGATTCTGGATGCCTGGCAAATGCAATGGCGAGAAATGAAGCTATTAAAAGACCCAGATTGTCCCGTGTGTTCGGTCTGACAACAAAAGTAGGGCAGGGCTGGGGCCGCGCTGACCGGTATTGTCTGCCGGGAGCGGAAATTCAGTCCTTCAAAGCCTGAAACCGGGCAATCGCCTCCTTCCTGCTTTCTTTGAGGTCCACGATTGGCCGGGGATAACCTTCAGGAACAACGCCACCTTTAGACGGATGATGAATCCGCTTGTTATCCAGCTTTGCCAATTCCGGTACCCAGCGCCGGATAAACTCACCTTTCGGATCAAACCGCTCGCTCTGAGTGACCGGATTAAATACCCGGAAATAAGGCGCAGCATCTGTACCTGTGGATGCGCTCCACTGCCAGCCGCCATTGTTAGAGGCCAGAAAGCCATCTACCAGGTTCTGCATGAACCAGGCTTCTCCTAAACGCCAATCAATGAACAGGTTCTTAGATAGAAACATCGCAGTAATCATACGCAAACGGTTGTGCATCCAGCCTGTAGCTTTCAGTTGGCGCATGGCCGCATCAACAATCGGGATACCTGTCTGGCCTTCCTTCCACGCTTCAAAGTGTTCGCCTGGCTCATTCCATTTCAGAGCTTCTGTTTCTGGCTTAAAGGCACGGTGCATGCTTAAACGTGGGTAGTGATAAAGAATGTTGATGTAAAAATCCCGCCAGGCAATTTCGTTGATCCAGGTTGCAATGCCCTCGCCAGAATAGCCGGTTTGCTGAGCCGCAATCAGGCATTGCCGGCCGGATAACACGCCGTTCGCTAAGTAGGGAGAGAGCTGGCTGGTGCCATCGAGCGAGGGAAAGTCCCGATGGTCTTTATAGTGAGAGGCTCTCTCAGTCAGAAACGTTTCCAGCTGGTCGTGGGCTGCGTGCTCACCGATGGCGAACAGAGGTTCTGGAGCATCCTTAAATGGCGAGGGTAATGTTTCCGTCAGCTCGGGGGTGACTTCCGGCCCCACGGCTGCGGGAGCTGGGTAAAGGGTCGGCTGATTTTCATCCAGCCAGACCCGCCAACGCCTGGAAAATGGGGTGAACACAGAATATGGCTCATTCTTCTGAGTCAGAATCTGGCCGACCGGGGCTACGGTCTGATCTCGGTATTTGCTCACCTGCACTTCAAGTTCTGTCAGCCGCTCCCAAACCAGCTTGTCTCGTTTTCGTTCGTTGATGCCATACTCTTCATTGAAGTACAGACGCCGGATCTGGTGTAGTCGGCAGTGTTGTTCCAGGGCTTTAATGCCAGAGCTGAAGGTGTCAGCGTGGAGAAAGGTTAAAGTGATACCCAGCTTCGCCAACGTTTTTGAGAGGCTATTGGCGTGTTCCAGCATGAACTGAACCCGCGCTGCCGACCAGTCGTGCTCCTGCCACTGCTGAGGTGTCACGATAAAGCAGGCTGTTACGGGGTGCCCGGTTTTGCAGGCGGACGTCAGAGCCGCGTTGTCAGCAATGCGGAGGTCATTTCGAAACCAGACCAGTTCTGTCATGAGCGGGTTTTCCTCAGGCCGTGGCGTAGGGGTAATTACAGGCGGAAAATCATTAACTTATATATTCGCTGGTATCACTGGATTGGATTATAGTTAAGCAGTAAATACGGCGATGAGAAAGGAGTGTTTTCACCAGCATGTCAGAGCACACTGAAAGCCCCCGCGATGGTGTTTGGGCGCACTCCTATCAACTGGTTTCCGGCCAGACGCAACAGCATCAGCTGGGCCATACTCAGCTATGGGTGACATTGCTCGACCTTGAGTGGCAGGTTCGGGAACAAACAACCGCCAAGGGAGGGGATCCTGAAAGCTGGCATGAGTCGATAGGCCATACCTTACCGTCAGCCGACGTGAATGTGCAGCGCTTTGTGCGCTCGAAAGACAATGGCGTTGTTCATTTCTATCCGGCCATGGCGAAGTTGCCAACGGTTATTCGCCCCTTCCAGCCTTTGACCATTCCAGCCGGAGCGCGCTGTATTCTTTATGTGGGAACAACCTTGTGGATGAAGGTCTGTGTAGGCCAGGCTCTTACGGAACTCACAGAAATACCTTTGGCACCGCCCTCGTTAACCTGGCTGGGCAGAAATACCCGGGAGGGGGAGCTGTGTTATGCCTCCTCAACCTATGGCCGACTGGCACTGGAAGCGGTTCCTAAACGGCCATGGCGGGCGGTGACTCCGGTGACCATTATTAATGAAAGGGAAAAACCGCTGTTGTTAGAGCGGTTCAGCTTACCTACACCGTTTCTGGGGATTTATCGAAACGAGCGAGGGCAACTCTGGACCTCGGGTGTAACGGTGAAGTGTGAAACCGATATGAGTTCAGCCAGCCTGCATATTGACCATGCAGTTATTGCTGAAGCCGGTCTATGTGAGGCTATCGCACCGCCTCGGGAAAAACTGGCCCGAGGCCGGAGGTTAGTCCGTGCCTTTGATCATATCTTTGGCTGATCACCACGACAGGAGTGTTTCTTTGTTTGACACCATGCAAGCGACGATAGGGCAGGTAGCCAGCGGAATAGCCTGGGGACAGTGGTTTTCTGCCGGATTTCTGTTGGTGCTGGGCATTGTTCTCGGTACTTTGGTATCCCGCAGTATGAGCCGTTTGGTAGAGACCAGAGTCTCTCGGCACCATCAGATTATGATTCGCCGGTTGTTCTTTTATCTGGTGTTCTTATTGTTTGCAGTGGCCGCGCTGCGCGAAGCCGGCTTCTCTCTGGAAGTGGTGTTGGGGGCGGCTGGTATTCTGACGGTAGCCATCGGTTTTGCCTCCCAGACATCGGCGTCGAACATCATCAGTGGCTTATTTCTGGTGATGGAGAAGCCCTTTGAGATTGGTGATGTTATTGATGTGGATGCCACCGTCGGAGAAGTGGTGGCTATTGATCTGCTGAGTGTAAAGCTCCGTACACCCGATAATCTTTATGTCCGTATTCCAAATGAAACCCTGATAAAAACCCGAGTGGTAAACCGTTCGCGCTTTCCCATTCGCCGGGTTGATCTGATCCTTGGCATTGCCTACGCCGAAGATGTTGAACGAGTCAGCGACATGTTGCTGGAACTGGCCAAAGAGAATGCGGTTTCTCTGGAAGAGCCCAAATCCTTCGTGCAGGTGACGGGTTTTGGTGCATCCTCTGTAGATTTGCAGTTTTCTTTTTGGGTTCCCAAAGATAAGTATTTTGAAGGTCGCAGCAGCATGATGATCGCCGTTAAAAAACTGCTGGATAAACAGGGTATTGAAATACCATTTCCCCACGCCAGCATTTATGCCGGCAGTCATTCCGAGCCATTCCGGGTGCAGCTGTTAGCTCCGGAACAACAAAAAGATAAGGATTTCCCGGATGCCAACGAACGCGATGGAAGAAATTAAAACCACGGATCCTATCCCGGCTGATCACAAAGTCCGGCTTGGGTGGCGAGAGTGGGTGGGGTTGCCCGACTTAGGCATTGCCCGGATGAAGGTCAAGGTCGACACGGGCGCCCGAACCTCATGCCTGCATACGTTTCGAACAGAACCATACACGGAAAAGGGTGAACGCCGGGTGAAGTTCTGGGTACACCCTGTACAGAACGATATGCAAAAGGTGGTTGAGTGTGATGCCAAAGTGCTGGATGAACGAACCGTATCTGATTCTGGCGGTCACAAAGAATTACGGCTGGTGATTGAAACTACCCTGACTGTGGGGGATCAAAGCTGGCCTATTGAAATGACATTGACCAACCGGGACTCAATGAGATTCCGGATGCTGCTGGGGCGTACCGCTATGTCGGGCCGCGCTCTTGTCTACCCTGAAGCTTCTTACCTTGCCGGTGAGCCGGCACCAAGGACTTGAGCATGAAAATTGCGGTACTGTCGCGAAACCGTCACCTCTACTCTACACGACGTTTAGTAGAGGAAGGCATCAACCGTGGCCATGAAGTGAAGGTGATTGACTGCCTTCACTGTTCCATGAACATCACCTCAGCTAGCCCGAAGATTCACTACCATGAAGAGGTTCTGGAGAACTTCGACGTTGTGATCCCCCGGATCGGTGCCTCGGTTACCTTTTATGGCACGGCAGTCTTGCGCCAGTTCGAAATGATGGGGGTATTTCCGGTGAACGAGTCTGTCGCCATTACCCGCTCCCGGGACAAATTGCGGTCACTGCAACTGTTAGCTCGTAAAGGTGTAGGCATGCCGGTAACAGGTTTCGCCAACAAACCGGATAACGTGCCCGAACTTCTGAAAATGGTGGGCGGAGCGCCCGTAGTCATCAAATTACTACAGGGTACCCAGGGGATCGGTGTGGTGCTGGCGGAAACCCGAAAAGCAGCAGAAAGTGTGATCGAAGCCTTTATGGGCCTGAAAGCAGATATTCTGGTTCAGGAATTTATCAAAGAGGCTGGCGGTGCAGACATTCGCTGTTTCGTGATTGGCGATAAAGTTATCGCCGCCATGAAGCGACAAGGCGCAGAAGGCGAATTCCGCTCCAACCTGCACCGGGGTGGTACTGCGTCTTTGATTCGGATTACGCCTGAAGAAAGGCGTACGGCAGTTATTGCGGCCAGGGCGATGGGGCTGAACGTGGCAGGTGTTGATTTGTTGCGCTCCAGTCGTGGGCCGCTGGTGATGGAAGTAAATTCATCCCCAGGCCTCGAAGGTATAGAGAATGCCACCGGAAAAAACGTTGCCGGTATGATCATTAACTGGACCGAGAAAAACTACAGCCCGCAGAAAACAAAAACCCGGGGTAAAGGTTGAAGCCGATGGCAAGAGCCCCGTTTGAAATTGCCGGTGTAGAGATAAAAGCCGGCACCCGGGAAACCGTGAATGTTCAGGTAGCAAAGTTGTATACCCATACGCCTCTGCACATCCCGGTGGAGGTTGTGCACGGCCGCCGTGATGGCCCGGTATTGATGGTTTGTGGTGCTATCCATGGTGATGAGATTAACGGTGTGGAGATTATTCGGCGAGTGCTGAAAAACTCAGCTCTCAGGCACCTGCGTGGCACTTTGGTGGCGGTACCCATCGTTAATATTTTTGGGTTTGTACAGCGCACCCGTTACCTGCCTGACCGGCGAGATCTGAACCGCTGCTTCCCGGGGTCAGAGACGGGTTCCCTGGGTGGCCGTATCGCATACCTGCTGCGTACTTTGATCATGGAAAAGGTCACCCATATTATCGATTTGCACACGGGGGCCATTCATCGCTTCAACTTGCCACAGATACGGGCTGAACTTAAAAACCCGGAAACCGCACGCATGGCGGAAGCCTTTGGAGCACCCATTATTATCAATGCCGGTTTGCGGGACGGTAGCCTGCGAGCCTACGCAGATTCACTGGACATTCCTGTCATCACCTTCGAAGGTGGCGAAGCCCTGCGTTTTGACGATGTGGTGATTGCCAGTGGCGTAAAAGGCATTATCCGGGTGATGCGTGAACTGGAAATGGTACCCGCCAAAAAAGGCCCGAAAGCACCGAAAAAACGTTCGGAAACTGCCGCCAACTCGCAATGGGTGAGAGCTGATATAGACGGCATCATGCGCCCGGTGGCTCGTTTGGGGCAGAAAGTTCGTAAAGGACAAAAGCTGGCCATGGTGGCAGACCCCTTCGGAGAAACCGAGGTGGCAATTACCTCACCCTGCTCAGGTATTGTCATTTGTGTGAACAACTTGCCGCTGGTGAATGAAGGCGAGGCGATCTATCACATCGCCCGCTTTGATGAACTGGGCGAAGCAGAGAAAGCCATGGACTACTTCCGCAGTTCCTTTGAGGGCGAAGTGACGGAAGACCCGGCCGTACCGGTTCATCCATGGGATGACCTGCAGAAATAATTTGTGGAGAAAATATGATCTGGCACCAGAACGTTATTGAGTTAGCACCTTACCCCCGGGGGTTTAACCTGGTTACCCAGGACATTCTCGCTCAAGCACCGGAGTTGACCAACTGCGAAGTGGGTTTGCTGAACCTGTTCATACAGCATACGTCTGCTTCTCTGGCCATCAATGAAAATGCTGACCCGGACGTACGCGGTGACCTGGAGCGCCACTTCAATATCATGGTGCCGGAAAATGCCAGCTACTATGAACACACGCTGGAAGGGCCAGACGACACCACGTCTCATATCAAGAACGTGATCATTGGCCCATCACTGACCATCCCTATTACCCATGGCAAGCTGGCATTGGGTGTTTGGCAGGGGATCTACCTTTGTGAACACCGGAACAACGCAGGTGGACGCAGGATTGTGGCTACTGTGCAGGGGCGGTGGTAAA
>NZ_JBFHJO010000061.1:0-11533 GCF_041595835.1 Marinobacter sp.
CAGCACGAAATCACCTTGCAGCCGAATACTGTAATCCGATTCATAATCGAGGGGTGTAGACGGCCTTATGACCAGAGTATTAAAGCGCACAGACACTTCGTTACTGTATTTAAAGTAGGTCTGTACAGGATAACCATCTCGGTAAAGGATCATCGCCCCTTCGTCAGATAGGGTAATTCCTTCATCGAAGGTGAGCTCGATCCGAGTATCAGTATTAACGCCAACCAACCCATTTTCAGGTGTAAGCCTGACCAATGCCGGAGCGGTATTATCAGGCTGAGCAACACCGAGCTGAATATAAGCGCCCTGAAACTGTTGTTCTTCCGGATCCAGATCCTTGGAAATCTTCGTTTGCCCGTCCCAAACGGTATCGCCGTTGTCGAGCAGCAACTGCACCATCGTTTCCGGCTGTTCAGGGTGCGGTTCTACGACGGTTTCTATACTACCCTGACTGCCTGCGGCGCACGAAACCCTAACCACAAGGTGCTACCATCGTGACTGACGGAGGCTCCCTCTATCGAGAAACCGGCCACATTTTCCGGCGCAAGACCTCCTGACGCGCTATCTGCAAATCCATAATTGTCACCATTCTGCTGATCCCAGGAAATCAGGTCCTGTTCCAGAAAAGAATAAGTCCCGAGGTGCGTAAATTCTGCATCGACACCAGTGCCACTGACCTGAACAGCAACAAGATGGCCACGATCACTGACAGCCTCACCACCATCCTTTTTGTTACTATGAGAGCCAACGACAAGAATCTTATCAGTATCAAATCGGGTCAGCGCCTCAGCATCCAGTTCCTTAGAGAGCCCCGTCACGTCACTGAAGTTCCACTCTTTCACTGCAGCAACAGAGGAATCGGTATTACCCCCCCGCCGATATACCCGCAAAAGATTCTCTTCATCGTCTGCGACGATCATATAGTCGCTGTCCAACGCAACCGCACCAGACGCATCTGAACTGCCGTAGCGTTCTTCCATAACTGCCAGACTACTGAGGTCAGCCACGGCGGGGTATGCACTGTAAGTCAACATAACCGCGGGTGCCAAAGCTGGAAGCTCCTGACTGGACGAACCCTTAGCATCTGGAGAATTAACCGTTTGATGAGTGTCATTTGAGTCGCTGCTGAGACAGCCTGTCAGCATCGCCGCGACAGCAGTGGAAAGGATGATATGTTTAAGTAGTGAATGATCCATACAAGCCTCGATGTGAATGAGCGAGGCATGGTAAATAAGGAATATGTCAGTTTGATGAGATGCAGAAGTCATCACAGCTAATAATAAAAGGGGGGGGGGAGACTTAACCAACCCCAACTGTCAAATGTTGTGTTAGGGGTTTCGCGCGGGCGGCTTTCACGCCATAGTTGCACTTATTTTGATCAAGGCATGAGATTTCAAGCGGAAGCGACAACTCGTTTTACCATTTAAAGCCTGAAGGACATGAATCATCGTGAATAACGTTCCCGCACGAATCCGGAGGCCGCCTTTTTGGAAGGTGGCGATGCGGTGTACCCAGATTGCCGGCTCCGTAGACGTTGCCTTTTTTTTCATTTTCCTGACTCTCGCTTCGCCAATTCTCGCCTGGGTGAATATCGTAAGTGTCGGCATGTATACCGGCGCCTATATTGCACTGAAACACAAACAAAACCGGCTGGCCGCCTGGTTAATCTGGACCGAGGTGATTATCCATGCGGCTCTCGGTATCGTTTTGATAGGCTGGGACAGTGGCTTTCACTACTACTTGCTGATGTTTATTCCCGCTATCTGCCTTTCTGCGCCGCGAAAATGGACATTCCCGGGCTTGCTCATGCTTTGGGTTTATTACGTTGGCCTGAATATCCTGGCGCGGTTTTTCCAGCCTCTCCAGCCAATTCCTGATACTCCGCTGTACTTGGTCCATCTCTTTAATCTGACGGTCGTTTTCGCCATGTTCAGTTATCTGACGGTGTTCTACCTGGGCGTGGTCCTCTCCGCACAGAAGCGGTTACACAGCGTGGCTATTACGGACTCCCTGACCGGGTTATTGAATCGTCGGCAAATGCAATATCTTCTGGATCAGGAAATTGAGCGTTTTAAACGCTCAGGCCAGCCCGTCAGCCTGATGTTGATGGATCTGGATCATTTCAAACAGATCAACGATACCTGCGGGCATGACTACGGAGACAAAATTCTCCGCGCTTTTGCAGATATCCTTCAAAAAGGCGTTAGAAGTCAGGATTTTGTGTCGCGCTGGGGCGGCGAAGAATTTTTGGTGGTTATGCCTCAAAGTTCGCTGGCTGACACAATACAAACCGCTGAACGCCTGCGTGCGGCAATGGAATCCTATGATGAGCTTAAAACCGTCGAACAGGCGCCTAAAGTGACCGTGAGCATCGGTGTTACGATGCTGCAGCCTGGCGATGATGCCGCACGAATTATCGGCAGAGCGGATCGGGCCATGTACCGAAGCAAAGAGCTGGGCCGGAATCAGGTAACCGCTGCTTAGATGTACCGGACCACCATCAGGCATACTTCCTAGGGAAGATACCTATATCCCGGCACATCACTGAGCCTAGAATGTCTCTCTTGCCAAATCGCCTTTAAAATCTGTAAATCTACGTCAAAAACATCACTCATTCTGCTACGACTCCATGCCCCACTTATCTCTGACAGACCTATCAAACGAATGGCTTTCGCTAAACGAAAGGTTCCCATCCGACACACATCAGTTCGTGCTTACTTTTTTTCAGAACAATGCAAAGATGCTATCAGAACGCTTCTATGAAGCCATGCTATCGGATTCTGGAGCATCAAAATTTTTGTCCAATGAAGACGTGAGTCAACGGCTTGGATCTTCGATGCAGCGCTGGCTGTCAGGGCTGTTCGCGTCATTCGATCAGGACGCCATTAAACGGCTGATTGCCGAACAGCGAAAAATCGGCGAGGTGCACGCCAGAATTGATCTGCCCCTTCACCTTGTTCTGCGGGGAGCTCGCTGCCTGAAAGACAGCTTCGCCAGCCTTGTCAAAAATGAGGCTTTGTCGGGTGAACAACGTATACAGGCAATGCGATTTGTATCTGACACCATCGATCTTACGATGGAAATCATGGGGCAGGCCTACTCAATCTCCCATGACAGAAACTCGCGTGCGGAGGAAGCCTACCGACTTTTCGCCATCACCCAGAACATCGCAAATGAAAAAGATCAGCAACGTGCAGCCGTGCTTCACTGGGAAAACCAGTTAATGTTCGATCAGGCTGTGGGTAAAAAAGGAACTGAACTGCCTCGTATTCAAGCTTCTGATTTCGGGCTCTGGTTTCGGCATAAAGGTGTTCATGCCTTTGAAGGTTCAGCAGAATCAACGGCAATACTTGACGTAATGGACAGCATCGACAACGTCCTTCTACCTCTTCTTGGAACCGATATCGAAGACGCTGAGAGCCCCGTTCAGCGCATTTCCTTACTGCATGACTTAAGAGACAAAGTCCGGAGTATTCTGTTTAACCTGGACAGCCTGTTCGAACAGAACAATGAGCTGGAGTCTGGCCGGGATGTACTCACACGCCTGCTTAACCGAAAATTCTTGCCCGTCGTTCTCACCCGGCAAATTGACCAGGCCCGGCGCCAGAAAACCTCTTTTGCGGTGATGGTTCTGGATATTGACCACTTCAAACAGGTAAACGACACATACGGACATCAGGCCGGTGATGCTGTCTTGCAGCAACTTGCTCTGATTCTCGTGAACAACAGCCGATCAGGTGATTATCTTTTCCGGTTGGGCGGTGAAGAATTCTTGCTGATTGCTGTCGATATGGAAAAAAGCCAGATTAAACGGCTAGCCGATAAGCTTCGGGAGAGTGTGGCCCGAGAGACATTCCGACTACCCGAGGGGAAAACGCTCAATGTAACGATCAGTGCAGGCGTAGCGTGTTTTGATAACCACCCCGACCACCAACGGTTGATCCGGAAAGCCGACGACGCTCTCTACCAAGCCAAAAGCTCGGGACGCAATCGTGTCGTCATCGCCTGAATAGGCGGCAGAGGCCAGACAGATAGCTTTTAAGCCAAAGCCGCTTTACATCAAAAATGTTATAACATAACATCTTAGGCTTCGAATAGTACGACCAACCCCAGACACTTGCCGTTAACCGTGCCCCCTCATAACCGGGCACTTACCGGCATTACTCTGGCCTTCAAACTGTAATGTTATAACATAGATTGGTGTTTCCATGTTTAATCGAAGTACCCCTATCGCACTGATTCCTCTCCTGTTTTTCGCCGCTGAAACGGCCGCCAATGAACTGAACCCGGATGTCAGCGTAACGCTGGACGGGTATTACAAACAGAACAACACCGCCTTATCGCACCGTGAAGAAGGCTTTGGCCTCGGCCATACCGAGCTGTCCCTGTCTTCTCCGATAGACGATCTTTTCTCGGGCCGGCTGACGGCAGTATTCGAGGAACATGATGGCGAAAGCGAAGTGCTGATTGAAGAAGCTTATTTACAAACCAACGGCTTACCTGCCGGTCTGAACATTCGCGCCGGCCGGTTCCTTTCTCAGGTGGGCTACCTTAACGGCAGACACATGCATGAGGACGACTTCGTTGAACGGCCCGCCGTGTACCGTGCCCTGTTAGGCAGTCATTATTACGACACCGGTGTACGCCTGAACGCCGTTCTGCCAACACCTTTTTTCTGGCAAGTGGGTGCTGAAGCCTTCAGTGGTGATCAGCTTTCAGAAGGGGAGGAAGACATTGGCGTTTATACATTAAATACCAAGATCGGTGGTGACTTGTCTGCTGCCCAGAGCTGGCAGGCCGGGTTGTCTTATCTGCATAACCGGCAAATCACCTCTGAAGACCACGACCACGGCCATGACCATGACCATGAAGAAGATGGTCACAGCCATGGCGCATCCTATACCGGTGAAAATCTTTACATTGCCGATGCAGTCTGGAAATGGGCACCCAACGGTAATGCCCGTGAACAACAGGTCACGTTCAGCGGGGAATACCTCTACGCCGATGACCTGAACGAATACGCCACCTCGGGTGACTATCACAAAGGCTGGTACGTGTCTGGCGTTTATCAGTTTGCCCCACAATGGTCGGCAGGTGTTCGATACGGCGAGGTTGATCTTCAGCTTGCCCACAACGACCATTTCCACGCTCAAAGCCTGGAAGAAACCGATGTCATGCTGGCTTGGTCCCGGTCGCACTTCTCCACAGTCCGGTTGCAGTATACCCATCAGTCAGGTGACGGGTTCGATGATGCGGATAATACAGTGATGGTGCAGTACGTCATGTCACTGGGTGCACACGGAGCTCACGGCTACTGATATGCGCTACGCACGTTGGCTGTACATTTCTCTTCTGCTTGGGCTGGCTTCCCTGCCGGCCCGGGCCGACTTCAGGGTATTTGCCTGTGAGCCGGAGTGGACGGTCCTGGCTCAACAGCTGATGCCGGACGCTCAACTGACAACGGCCACCAGCTACCTGCAAGACCCTCACTACATAGAGGCCCGGCCCAGCCTGATCTCTGCCGTGAGGACAGCCGATCTTGTTGTCTGTACAGGAGCATCGCTGGAGGCGGGCTGGCTACCAACTCTGCTCCAACGAGCAGCCAACCCAGGGGTTCAGCCGGGCAAGCCCGGACTGTTCTACGCTGCCGACCATGCCCGTTTGCACGTGCCCCATGACCATGTGGACCGCAGCATGGGCGATGTGCACCCGGAGGGGAACCCTCATATGCACCTTGCGCCAGACGAGCTGCCGAAAGTTGCCAGAGCGCTGGCCGAACGCATGGGAGACCTGAGGCCAGAGGCTGCTGCCGATATCATGGCACGGTATATAAAATGGCGGGGCCAATGGAACCAGATGCGGGCAAACTGGCAGAGGCAAGCGGCTGAACTTCAAGGGCATTCGGTTATTATCCAGCACACAAACTTCAGCTACCTGCTGAGGTGGCTTGGTGTTGAGGCCACCATTGACCTGGAACCCAAACCGGGGCTGCCGCCAAGCTCCAGTCATCTGAGCAAGTTGCTGACAGAACCAGGATTAGCCAGCGCAGATGTGATTCTGATTGCCAGCCACCAGAACCCAAAACCGGCAGAATGGCTCGCTCAGCGAACCAGAAAACCAGTGATTGTGGTGCCCGGAACAGTAACCAACGAACCGCCCACCGACACGCTGGCAGGCCTGATTTCAACCATTATCAACCACCTTGAAGAACAGATCACTGAGGCCTCTGATGGCAGCCTATGAGTGGATGCTTTTGCCGGTTCTGGCGAGTGCATTACTCTGCTTTCTGCTGGTGCCGCTAGGGTATCAGGTGATCGCCCGAGGTGTAATCTTCGCGGATCTGGCGATCGCCCAATGGGCGGCGCTGGGCTCTCTGGCGGGACTTTACCTTCTGCCAGGCCACACACTGGCCGGAACGCCAGTCAGCAGCCTGCTGTTTGCCCTGCTCGCGGCCCTGGCTGTCCACCTTATTGTCAAAAGGCTCGACGTAGCAAAAGAAGCCTGGATTGGCATTCTCTATGTGCTGGGGGCCAGCCTTGCCGTATTGATGGTTAGTGGTGACCCACACGGAGCACAGGCTCTGCAACGGGCAGCTTCCGGCGACCTGTTATGGGCAAACCGGAAACTGGTCACGGCTTCAGCCATCCTGACGGCGACGGTCTGGTTGCTTGGGAGATGGTGGCCAGGCTGGGTTTCCAGCGCCGCGTTTATGTCGGTTTTTGCCATCGCTGTGACCTACTCGGTCTCTCTGGCCGGCATTTACGTCGTGTTCGCCACACTCATTATCACACCTTTGGTTCTGGGTGCTCTTCGTAACCAGGCGCCTTTTTCAGCCGCCATTTGCGCGATTCTCGGGCACTTTTCGGCCATCGTATACTCCGTTATTTCGGACGTACCCGTGGGGCCGGCGATTGTGGTGTCCACGTTAATCGTGGCGCTGCTTTGGCTGGCAGTCTCATGCGGGTTCTCTGACCGGTTTCGCCCGAAGGCAGACCTCACAGATTCCCTGCCGCCATCCGGGTGAGATTTCAGAGCCCGCATATATCTGCGGGCTCATATGAACATCATAAACCGGAACAAGCATGCCCGTTATCAACCACAATCTCTGAGCCCGTCATCGCTTTCCCAGCATCAGACGCCAGAAGCAAAAGAGCCCCATCCAGATCTGCTACCTGGCAGAACTCGCGTGCCGGGATCCGTTTTTTCAACCGTTCACCCGCCTCACTCTGAAGAAAGTCCTGATTGATTTCCGTCATGACATAACCCGGAGCCAGTGCATTCACACGAATCTTATATCGGGCCAATTCCAGAGCCATCGATCGCGTCAGGTGGGCCAAACCTGCCTTGGCAGCGCAATATGGCCCCACTGCACCCGCTAAGCGCGTGGCCAGAATGGAGGTAACGTTAACAATGCTGCCACCGCCGGTCTCGGCCATACGGCGAGCACTTTCCTGAGCCACAATCCAGGCACCCTTCAGATTGGTTTGCACAATGGCATCCCAGTCATCATCGGTGTAGTCCAGCACGGCTTTGGTATCGCTTACCCCGGCGTTGTTCACCACAACATCGAGCCCGCCAAAACGACTGCAAATCCCATCAAGGCAAGAGACGACAGACTCCCGTGATGTCACATCCAGAGCCATGGCGGTTGCACTTCCCCCGTTTTGGTGAATATCCGCCACCAAATCGTCAAGGCGATCTACCCGACGCGCCCCTACAACAACCTGAGCACCGGCCTTTGCCATTGTGTGAGCAAAATGACGCCCCAGTCCGCTAGACGCACCGGTAATCAGCACTCGCTTTCCGGCCACGCTGAAAAGATCATTGATATTCGCCATGCTTATCTCTTTGTGTTGTCAGAATCACGAGCAAGAATTTTCTTAGCCAGGCTCATTCGATGAACCTCGTTCGGGCCATCGTATATCCGGAAACCACGAGCATCCTTGAATATCCGCTCAACGATGCTCTCTCCGGAGACGCCCTGCCCACCAAGAATCTGAACACTTCGGTCAATCACTCGCCAGATACCTTCGGAGCTAATGACCTTGGCCATGCTGGATTCCTGATTTGCCCGTTCACCCCGGTCTAATACCTGGGCGCAATGCATGATGGCCAACCGAGTCGTCAATATATCCATCTCATTGTCCGCCAGCATGAAACCAACCCCTTGGTGTTCACCCAGGCGTTTGCCAAACGACTCCCGGGTTCGCGCATAGTGACACGCTTCATCATGAGCACGCTGAGCCGCACCAAGCCAACGCATACAGTGAGTCAGGCGGGCGGGAGCCAAACGGACTTGCGCATACCGGAACCCTTTACCCAACTCACCAAGAATATCTGTTGCAGGCACTCTGAGATTCTCAAACCGAACAACGCCGTGTCCGCCTGTAAAACACGAATCCATTACATCCATCAGGCGTTCTACAATAAATCCCGGGCGATCCGTATCGGACAAAAACATGGTTGCGTTGCCGTCTTCCGTTCTGGCCATAATGATCGCAAAATGGGCACCTTCGGCACCGGTAATGAACCACTTTTCCCCGTTAATCACATAATCGTCACCATCACGAACGGCCGTGGTTCGTAACATTGACGGGTCTGAACCTGCGCCGGGCGAAGGCTCAGTCATCGCAAAGCAGGAGCGGATTTTTCCTTCTACCATGGGCCGGAGCCAGCGTTCTTTTTGCTCGTCGGAGGCAACAACATCCATTAGATGAATATTTCCCTCATCCGGCGCATGAATGTTCATTGCGGTGGGCCCCAGAGGCGAATACCCTGCTTCCTCAAAAATCACAGCCTTCGCAACATGAGAAAGGCCCGCGCCACCCATTTCGGTAGAAGCATGAGGAGTGAGTAATCCATGTTCACGAGCTTTGGCTAACAACTCATCACGCAGTTCTTCGGTCGGACCATGGACAGTCTGACGCGGATCTGACTCCATTGGCATCACTTCTTCGCGAATGAAGCGGCGAACCTGAGACTGCATTTTCCGGATATCATCACTTACTTCGATAGTCATATTATTTTCCTGATCAATAGCATTTATTTGAATTAGTTCTACTGACTGCACATCTGCAACATAGACTGAGTTATTCGCTCCATAACCGTTAGCCGTTCTCCCGACTTCGTAGGGTTGTACGGGGTGTAGTTAAGAAGACGCAAATAGGCTGTAACCGGGCGGCATTCCTCTGAGCAGTCTATATCGACGATATTGATACAGGCTGGGTCCTGCTCCAGAAACGGCAGGGCTGACAAGTCACCATTGACCAGCCACGAAATCAAAACCCGGTTAACTGCATCGTGACTGGCAATCACTGCGCTCTGCCAATCAGAATCCGCCAAAAACGTCTGAAACCAATCTAAAACCCGCGCACTGAAATCATCCCAGCGCTCACCTCTTAAAAAACCAGAGCCTTTGTTCTGAGACCAGTGATAAGCGCCAGAGACTTCAGACTCATAGGCCTCCAGCGGCATCAGACTGAGACGCCCCGCTCGCACTTCCCGAAGTGCCGGGGTCGCTTCAATAGAGCCAGCCGAAGCCCCACCAGAAAGAATCATCTCAAGCGTCTGAACCGCTCTGGGATAATCCGAACTGATGGCTCGATCAAATGTCTCGGTTTGAAGGAGTTTTCCAAGAGCTCTCACCTGAGCTTCCCCGTCTTCCGAAAGCCGCACGGATCGCGGGTCCAGAGGACGCCCCGTATCATCAAAATAATTCACCTGACCATGACGGACGAGGTACAGACGGCGACGCCCAGCTCCATCCGGCTTGCCCGGGTTTGATGACATCAGTTTGTCCCTCCCGTAGCGCGGGCAACTTTTGGATTACTGATCATCAAGGCGTTGCTGACGGCTTGCTGCAAACTACTTTGCAATCTCTGCTGTTGTTCCGGCGCATCAAATGCACCGGAGCGTATGGCCTTCGCCAGGGCCCGCCGTGCCTCCTCTTGCGTGCCGGATGCCACAGCCTCAGACTCCGGCAACAACCCTGAAAGTAAGGCGATCTCATCCTTACGAACGTGTTCTCCTTGCTTCGCCTCCCGCGCCGCGATCCCCATGGCACTGGCGATCATCCTCATTTCATAACGCAAGCTCTCAGGAACAGACGGAAAAACTTCATTCATCAACGTTTCACGAGCGGCAGCAAGCAGCTCTGGTGCATCAGGATGATTCATGATGACTCCCCCGTTAATTGCAAAATGTTGTATTCAATCTCTGGCACCAGCCGCCCCGTCAGCGCAAGCTCCAGGGAATTCTGCTTCCCGGATAAATGTCGTTCGGCCTGTTGTACCGCTACAATGGCCCAGCGCACATGCGCCATCACCTGCCAATAGCGCAGCTCTTCCGCCGAGATCTCGCGAGGACAGATTTCTGAATAACCGGCCATGACATCGCTCAGATTGCCGATACCACCAGCTACGTTCTCGTTATTGCCAAAACGCCAGCACTTTGCGCTTAACCAGCCGATGTCCTCGCGCCAGTCACCCCACGCGGTAAACTCCCAGTCGAGCACCCCTGACACGGATCCGTTATCCACCATAAAATTACCTGTGCGGAAATCACGATGTATGAGACAGGGCTCAGCAGGTTCAGGTTTGTTGAGACGAAGCCACCTCAACCCCCACTCGATAACCGGAAACGCCCACGGCAGCTCATCAAGAAACGCCAGATACTGGTCTATAACTGACTGAGCGGGATCTGCCGCCGGAGCTGGTAAGAAAGCGAGCGCTTCAACAGGTGGTTTTATAGAGTGCAGTCTGGCGAGATTCCGCCCGAGCTCTCGGCAAAGCCCAGGGCGGTCAGGCACCAGCGTGTCGTCTTTTACCAGGCGATGGCCGGCAGCGGTTCCGCCCACCGCCTGCATGACAAAGAACTCCCGGCCAATAACATCCAGATCTTTACAGAGCCAGAACGGGGTTGGCACCTCAACACCCGCTTCATGCACCGTTTTCAGCACCGCGTACTCATCGGCACGGGACATACTGACATCGACCGCAGACTGAGCATCTGTTCTCAATACCCATCGGTGGTTTCCAGCTTTTGCCCCTTTTGTTACCTCAACATCCAGCAGCCAGTTTTCCTGAATGGCTCCTCCGGAAAGTCGCTGCATGCTGGAGATCCTTACCTCACTTCCCGACAAGACATCAGACAAGTAGCGCTCCAACCTTTCCTGCCAGCCCCAGCAGTCTCCCGCGATACGAGACAGTGAACTTGAGTCACTTTGTGCAATACCCATTAGATACTCTCTTTTTGAAGCAATGATTCCATGATTTTCAGTTCCATAGCCGACTGATCAGCAAACTCTGGGCCAACAAGGAAAACTAGAATTAATACCAATAAAATCAATATGATAAGATTTGAAGGGAATATCAGGGATGGAAAGAAGCCTCGAAGCTTCTCAACCATGAAACATAGAATTTCACTTTTGAAATGCAGCTGTCGCAGCTACGATAGGCCATATATCCCTATAAAAAAGAAGTCGCCATGTCCTCAGAACATCGTAAACCTCGCATCACTGCCCTGATCAGCCACC
>NZ_JBFHJO010000062.1:0-11440 GCF_041595835.1 Marinobacter sp.
GCAGCCAAGAGCGAACATGTAACCTCGGGCAGAGTTACACCAGTCGGCCCCAAGCGCCAGAGTTCGTGCAATATTGAAGGCTGAGGTTATCTTTCCCGCAGCGCCAATGGCGATATCGTCCCGCAGGTTGGTGCCAACCAGTGTGTTATGTACGAGCAAAAGAGCTTCTGTCAGTGGCATGCCAATCCGGTTTATGAACTCCAGCGGCGCAGCTCCGGTGCCACCTTCACCACCGTCTACTACAATAAAGTCAGGTTTTTTACCGGTTTTCAACATCGCTTTTACAATGGCAAACCACTCCCAGGGGTGGCCGATTGCCAACTTGAAGCCCACCGGCTTGCCTCCCGAAAGCTCCCGCAATTTTTCAATAAACTCGAGTAATTCAACCGGAGTAGAGAAAGCGGAATGGCTTGATGGAGAAATGCAGTCTTCGCCCACCGGAACACCCCGTGCCTCGGCAATTTCTTCCGTGACTTTTTCTCCGGGTAAAATGCCACCGTGGCCGGGTTTTGCTCCCTGAGATAGTTTGACCTCTATCATTTTTACCTGGTCCAGGCGGGCATTATCCCGAAACTTCTCCGGGCTAAATGTTCCGTCTGGATTACGGCAGCCGAAGTAGCCAGAGCCTATCTCCCAGACAAGATCACCACCTGGGCCCTTGTGATAGCGGGATATGGAGCCTTCACCGGTGTCATGGTAGAAACCGCCCTTTTTTGCGCCCCCGTTCAGGCTGAGGATGGCGTTCGCTGACAGAGCGCCAAAGCTCATAGCGGAGATGTTGAAAATGCTGGCGCTGTAGGGTTTGTCACAATTTTTTCCGATCACAATCCGGAAATCGCTGGAGTTGAGTTTTGTCGGTGTTAACGAGTGGTTCATCCATTCGAACCCCTCCTCATACATTGACAGTTGCGAGCCGAAAGGGCGCTTGTCGAGTACGCTCTTGGCTCTCTGGTAAACAATGGTGCGTTGCTCCCGGGAGAAAGGGCGCTCTTCTGTATCAGACTGTATAAAGTACTGGCGAATCTCTGGTCCTATCGACTCAAACAGGTAACGGAAATTTGCCATGATTGGATAATTCCGGCTAACCGTATGTCTTCGTTGCAGAAGATCCCAGGTGCCCAAGGTGGTCAGCGCTGCAAACATGAGCGGGATGATAAAGCCAGTTCCGGCCCATAGGGTCACGGGTAATGAGATCACTAACCCGGCAATACTGAGGGCGTAGGCGGTATAGCGAAAAGGGAAGGTGGTGGTTTTTGCCATGAATACCTCTGATAGGGCTCTGGGGTTAATGGGTGAAGTATATGCCAGGACGGGAGGATGGAAGCAAACTGTCTGTGGTATTTGAAAATAGAGTCTTCGGGTTATTAATGTGGTCTATAATTGAAGTGCTAATTCGGCACGTGACGCATCCTTTGATGTTTTGAGGTCAAAATAATAAGATGACGCACTTGTAACATTCAGAGCCGCTTAAATGGCCTGACTATTACGGACTTTTCAGACATCACACCAAAACCAGGAGGCTCCAACGTGGGCGAGGTAGTGAAAGATGAATATCAGACGGATTACGTCGCAGGCCAGGACAATATCAACCCGTTCGGCCTGGACCTGCATAACTGGGTATTCCCGGTAACTTCACTCATTGTAGTTTTGTTTGTTATCGGCACTCTGATGTTTCCGGCTTTAGCCAAGGAAACGCTGGATGGGGCAAAGTGGGCAATTATTGCCAGGTTTGATTGGTTCTTCCTGTTGAGTGCTAATATCTTCGTGGTGGTGAGCCTTGCGCTTATCTTCATGCCGGTTGGTAAGATCCGCCTGGGTGGGCAGGATGCAAAGCCTGAGTTCACCCGGATTTCATGGTTTGCCATGCTGTTTGCTGCAGGTATGGGCATCGGCCTTATGTTTTGGGCTGTTGCTGAGCCGGTGGCATATTACACCGGCTGGTATGAAACCCCGTTCAATGTTGAGGCGAATACCGAAGCTGCCCGTAACCTGGCCATGGGTTCCACCATGTACCACTGGGGTCTGCACCCTTGGGCGATTTACGCCATTGTGGCCTTGTCGCTGGCGTTCTTTGCCTATAACAAGAACATGCCGCTAACGATCCGTTCGGCCTTCTTCCCGCTCTTAAGAGACAGAATCTGGGGGTGGCCCGGGCATATTATTGATGTGCTGGCGGTGGTTGCGACCATTTTTGGTCTGGCGACTTCTTTGGGCTTTGGTGCCCAGCAGGCAGCTTCAGGTTTGAACTATTTGTTCGACGTGGGCGCTGGCACCAATATTCAGATGGCAATTATCGTGGCGGTTACCGCCGTTGCGTTGATCTCTGTTTTGCGGGGGCTGGATGGTGGAGTGAAGGTGTTGAGTAATATCAACATGATTACCGCCGGTGTTGTGCTGTTCTTTATTTTATTCGCTGGCCCCACCATGACGATTATGGAAACCATCTGGATCACAGTGACGTCATACGTCACTAATGTGGTGCCTCTGAGTAACCCGTTTGGTCGCGAAGACTCCGCCTGGATGCAGGGTTGGACTGTCTTCTATTGGGCCTGGTGGATTTCCTGGTCACCATTCGTAGGTATGTTTATAGCGCGTGTTTCTAAAGGCCGTACCGTGCGTGAGTTCGTAACGGCGGTACTGATTATCCCGACGCTTATTACCACCGTATGGATGAGTGGCTTTGGTGGTACTGCGCTTGAACAAATTCAGAGCGGTGTTGGTGTGCTGGCCGAAAAGGGGCTTACTGATGTATCGCTGGCAACTTTTCAGATGTTTGAAGGCCTGCCGCTGACTGGTATTGTCTCCTTCGTGGGTATCATTCTGGTGCTGGTGTTCTTTGTCACCTCATCGGATTCTGGTTCTCTGGTTATCGACAGTATTACTGCCGGTGGTAAAACTGATGCACCTACTGCCCAACGTGTGTTCTGGGTGGTTATGGAAGGCGCTATTGCAGCCGCGCTGATTTTTGGCGGTGGTGATGATGCGTTAGGGGCTATCCAGGCGGTGGCGATCAGCGCAGGCCTGCCGTTTACCTTGATTCTGCTGATCATGACGTGGGGTCTGCTCAAAGGCCTTGCCCAAGAGAGAAGACTGCTGATGCAGCGGGGCGAATTGCTCTGATCAAGTGAAACAGGCATAAAAACCGGAGTTTTAAACAGGCTCCGGTTTTTTTATGCCCGAACTGAACGTGCTTACGATCTGCTAAATGCTTTCATAGCGTATTGCGCCCGTTCTCGGGGGCTGAAATGTGGCCTTTTCATAGCTTCGATAGTTTTCAGGCGGGGCAGCAGGCCACAGCCGTTGGCCATTTGAATTGCCAGGCCAGGGCGAGCATTAAGCTCAAGCAGCAGCGGGCCCTGGTGGGCATCCACGACTAAATCCACGCCCATATAGCCCAGGCCTGTGGCTTCATAGCAGCGGGCGGCCATTTCCAGCATGTTCTCCCAGGATTCGATCTGGATGTTTTCGAGTTCCAGGCCGGTATCCGGATGCAGAATGATTGGCCGGTTAAATTGAACGGCATTCAAGCTTCGGCCAGAGCCAAGGTCCAGGCCAACCCCGACCGCACCTTGGTGAAGGTTTGCCTTGCCGTCAGACGCGGTGGTGGCAAGCCGCAACATAGCCATTACCGGATAACCCTGGAACACGATAATGCGGATATCCGGTACACCCTGAAATGAATATCTGGCCAAAGCAGGGGAGGACTCTACCAAGTCCTCAACAATTGCAACATCCGGTGTGCCCGCCAGGGAATAAAGCCCAGCGAGTATGTTGGTCAGGTGTCGTTCCAGCATGGCTACGGATATTCGGGCACCGGACGCCTTGATGAAATCGTCACCATCGCGCCCTGTAATGACGGTGATGCCTTTACCGCCAGATCCTTTTGCGGGCTTGATGGCAAAGCCCGACAGATCTTCGGCCATTTCCCGGAAGTGAGATATTTCGTGTTGCCGCCGAACTACCTGAATCAGTTTGGGGGTTTTTACATCGTACTCGCCCACGGCCAGCTTGGTTTTAAGCTTGTTATCAACCAACGGGTACGACGAGCGCTCGTTGTATCTGGCAATGTAATCCACATTGCGCCGGTTCATATTCAGCATACCGAGCCGGGTTAGCGTACGGGGTGAAATCCAGTCCATTTCAGTCGTACGCCTTCATCGGGGTAAATCGACGAAGTTCGCTGAGCTTGTAGCCTGTGTACTGGCCCATAAGCAAAATCAGACCCAGAATTACCAGGTGAAGCTCGGGGAAGTTGAATGTCAGGTGGCCTGCCAATGGTGTGCTCATGGCAAGGTAGGCACAAATAGCCACAAATAAACTGCCCGCGCCCTGTGTCACAACCTCTCGGGGGCCTTCCTCCTCCCAGAGAATAGACATACGTTCGATGGTCCAGGCGATGATGACGGTGGGAAAGAAGGTGACCGTCATGCCGGTATTAAAGCCCATCTGGTAGCCAACAATACTCAGCCCCGCCGTGATGAAAATCACAAGTATGATCAGCACGGATATTCGTGAGACAAGCAAAAGGTTAAGGCTCGACAGATAACCCCGAAGCAGTAGCCCTATAGCCACCACAGAGAGAAATGCGACCAGCCCGGGGACTAGAGTGGTCTGAACAAAGGCCACCGCAATGAGTACAGGCATGAAGGTGCCCGATGTACGTACGCCAATCACAATGCGCATGAACGCCACCATGAGTGCGCCAATGGGGAGCAGAAGTAGCATCCGGAACATGCTTTGTTCTTCAATCGGAAGCTGGTAAAAACTGAGAGCGCTCAGGCCGTTTGACTCCGCTTCACGGGTAGCTAACTGAAGGGCCGGGACCGTTTGGCGGAGCATCGAGAAACTTACTTGTGAGTTGTCGCCACCGACTACGTCCAGAAGTGATTCGGAACCCTGGCGCCAAAGCAGAAGGTTCTCGGGGACGCCTTGTTCGGCGGTGCGAGGGTCAAAGGTCAGCCAGCGTTTGCCATTGTATATTTGCAGGAAGGGTACAAGGTGTTGTCGCCGGCGGGCGTCTTCCAGTTTCAGCGCATCTGCCGTTCGGGCGGGAATGCCAGCATGGTTCAGCATTCGAACCAATACCTGGAGGTAGTTTTCTTCGGATACCAGCATGGTGGAGTTCTGGGTGCGGTTATCCGGTTGCATGAGCGTGATCAATTCTCGCGTCAGGCTTTCGGGAGAGCTTGAGCGCTCCGTTGCCTGACTTAGCAATTCACGTACCGCAGTTGCCTGAGGTTCTTCCCAGAACACCGAGTGGGGGCGGGGAACGCGGGCAGGAGGTTGCGGTATGACGGTTTCATCTGGGATAAACTGCGCTTTGAAGTACAGGGTTTGTGGCCCGGTTACTTCGCGCTTGGTCCACTCTGCGCGTCGGCTACTGGTGTTTTCGATAATTGAAAAACCGTAACCCGGTGATGCAGCCTGTTCAGTCAGAAGACGGAAGCCTGGGGGTTGCTGAGGAACATGCAAATTAACTTGAGCGGACTCACCTTGCCCTTCAAAGTCTACTCTGGCCTCGATCATCCAGACGGGCCTCTGCTCGCCGGTCATCCAGGGTATGCCCAGTTCAAAATGCCGCCAGGTGGCAACGGAGATGCCAGCCGCAATCAGAAGAACTACAGCAACATAAAACGGAATGCGGGACCTCCCGGTCATTCATTATCTCCCGCAGGGGCTTTGTTACGGTAACTTTTTGGTAATTCAGTGGCGAATTCTTTGCCTACATCAATCAGCATGACGTCTCGTAAAACGTTTCGGCCGATAAGTACGTCGTAGGTCAGGTTGGTGCGGTCTGCCAGAGTGAACTCGGCAACTTGTTCGTGGTCACCTATGGCAAACTGAAGCTCTACGACAACACGTCGCTCTGCTTCATCAGCAGCAGACTGAATGATTTTCACCCGGCGAGATATTTCCCGTTCCAGCGTTACCCACTCTTGCCCGGACGTTTCTGGTACTGGTACTTCAAAGCGTACCCAGTTGCTGCCATCCCGCTCAAATCGTTTTACATTGCGGGTGTGGATAGACGATGTTTCAGCGCCGCTGTCTATGCGGGCAGTGTAAACAATACCCGGGTTGGCCAGGTACAGTTTCTCCAGTTCTCCCACTACAACTTTGCCTTTGAGGCGGTCAGCGTGGCCTGCGTCTTTAGCGGCGGGAGAGCAACTCTTCTGAACAACCGGTGGGGGGCAGCTGGGTTTTTTTACCTGGGTGGAAATGGCGTCGAGAATGGTTTGGGTAGCTTGTTGTTGCTGGCTCAGCATCTGGTCCTGGCGCACGCTGGCATTGTTCTCCATCGTTACCAGTGTTGCCCGTTGTTTGTTAAGGGACGAGCGAATATCTTCGATCCCGTCCTTAGGAACCATAAAATATTGATCCGCTGTGCATCCTGACAAGGCGATAATGAACGCTGTCATCCCGGAAGCTAGTAATAACCGGGGCTGAAAAAGCCTGTAACCCATGAATATCCCCTGAAGTGGCTGCGCCATAAAACCGGTATTGGAATTCCGGTCAGCCCTCAATGTATTGTCAATCAGGAGCGGGAGTATACTACAAGCTGGGTATCCAGCGACTTTACAGATGGTTAAGGCGAAGATTAAGCGCCGAGGAAAGGGCCTTTTCCTAGAGGCGTTTCAGCGCGCAGGTATTCCTGAATCACTGGGGAACAGTTCAGATAAAACAGCAGTAGCTCACGTTGAATATCCTGATCCTGAATACGGGAAGCAAAGCTGATCACCGCTTTAAGGGTTTGATCATCAGCTGCGGGGTTATCGGGTGCAGAAAAGGAGTGGTCGTAACGATCACGCAGTAATTGCGTTACCCGCTCCAGGTGGAACTCGCCGGTATGTGTCATATGAGGGAGTATTGTTGCGCCACCTCTTCTTCCAGATGGGTGCGCCGTTGCCCATTCGGGCCGATTCTCCGGTCTGTTGAACTGCAGACAGTCTGATCCCAGTTTTCTCCAGAGTTCCTTTAACATGCTCTGATCCTGCCGGTGAGCACCCAGTAGTAGATGTGCTAACAAATGGTTATATAGCGTTCTATTCCTTTTTAGATGAAATTTTATCCAGCGTCTAGGGGACCAAAGTTGGAATTGTTTTAAATGCCAAGCAGTCGAGGCCGCTCGTGAGGCTTTGATCCTTTATGAGTAAAAGGTGAGGGCGTTAAGGTAAACTGTCTGACTTTAGCTGCTGATAGGCGCACCGAACAAACCCATTGCAATTCGAGGAGCCAAGGCCTGTGTTAGAGGTACTTACCCAAGCTGTTACAGCTAAGCCAGACACTATGGCAGGCGGGTTCATTGCATTGGCGACCGTCTGCGTTATTTTGCTGGTGGTTCTTGTACGCAAACTCATCCTGCTTAAATCGTTGCACGCAGAGCTGGTTGTTCGTGACCAGGCTCAAGCTTTGCGTGACCAAGAGCTGAGCTATATGGAACGGGCGCTAAGTGATCAGACCGCGCGAGCTGAAACGCTGGAGCGTGATGTTGAACGCTGGCGGGAGCAGGTTTCCGAGCTGAAGGCTGACCTGAGAGAACAAGAAGTCATTCTGGATAAAGAGCGGCGCGGCGCTACCGAAAAGCTGGAGTTGCTGGAAAAGAACCGGGATGCTCTCAAGCAAGAGTTCGAAAACCTTGCGAATCGTATTTTTGACCAGAAAAGCGAGCGCTTTAGCCAGCAATCTAAAACCAGCCTCGACACATTGCTTACTCCCTTCCGTGATCAGTTGCAGGATTTCCGCAAGCGGGTAGAAGATGTTTACACTACTGAAACCCGTGACCGTCAAGCACTGCGTAGCGAAATTAAATCTCTCCAGGATCTGAACCGTCAGATTACGGAAGAAGCTGCCAACCTGACCAAAGCGCTGAAAGGCGATAAAAAAGTTCAGGGTAACTGGGGAGAACTTATACTGGAGCGGGTGCTGGAGCGCTCGGGCCTGCGTAAAGGCGTAGAGTATGAAACCCAGGGTAGCTATCGGGACAGTGATAACCAGTTGCTTCGCCCGGATGTGATTGTGCACTTGCCGGATCAGCGTCATTTGGTTGTTGATTCCAAAGTTTCCCTGGTGGCCTATCAGCAATGGGTTATTGCTGAAGACGATGGCGCGCGGGCAGAAGCGTTGAAACAACATGTTGAAGCCGTTCGTAACCACATCCGGAGCTTGAGCGAGAAAGATTACAGCCAGCTGAGCGGCCTGCATTCGCCAGACTTTGTGCTGTTGTTTATGCCTATAGAGCCAGCCTTTGTTGCGGCCTTTCAGCAAGATGACAACCTGTTCGCAGAAGCCTTTGACAGAAAGATTATTGTAGTCACTCCCACTACCTTGTTGGCCACATTGCGGACCATTGAAAACATCTGGCGTTATGAGCGTCAAAGCCAGAATGCCCGGCGTATAGCCGAGAGAGCCGGGGCTGTGTATGACAAGCTGCGTGTGTTTGTGGAGGCCATGGAGCGCCTGGGCAGCCAATTACATACTGCCCAGGGTACGTATGATAATGCGATGAATACCCTGACCCGAGGCCGTGGTAATCTGATTTCTCAAGCTAACCGGTTTGTTGAGTTGGGTGTGCGCGTCAAAAAAGAGCTGCCCAGGAACATCGTTGACCAAGCCGAAGTAGATTCCGACGACGTGGGCAGCGCGGATAACTTTGACCCCGACAGTCATGCGACACCAGTAGAAGCGTTAGCGGGCAGCACAGAAAGTAAGCAGGAGTAGCAGTATGGTATTAACTAAAAAACGGCGTATACCGGTGGCCCGGCCATGGCTCGCCGGGCTGGTGTTGTCTTCTGTATTGGTGGTGTTTGCCAGCCAGGCTCAGGGTCTTGAGCCGGAACATGAAATTCGCCGGCTTATGCTGGCTACAGAAGACGCCGTCAGCGGCGGGCGCTGGGGCGAGGCTGGTGAATATCTGAACCGCCTGCAAGCCATGGAGGGGGATAAACCGGCGGAATATTTTTATTACCGGGGTCGCGCCATGCTGCAGGCCCGACACTTGAATGAAGCGCGGTCGGCTCTTGAAAGCTATGTTAGTCGTGTAGGGGCCGATGGGCAGCATTATCAGCAATCTTTGAAGTTGATTACGGATATTGAAAAGGAGAACAAAGCGAGCGCCCGGGCGCTGATTGAAGGCGGTGCCAGCGTCAAAGAGCCCGTGGCAGTCATTGAGCCGGCAGGTCGGGAAGATACAAAAGCTCTGCGTAGCTTGTATCTGGCCAAAACGGATCGGGAAGCTCTGACTATTCATTTGAATGCTTTGCTGGATGCTAACGGCTGGCGCAAGGACAAAGCGGTTGTGCGCCTGGATCGTCCTGCAGATATTGAGTACCGGGTAACTCTGGATGGTAGTGTTCTTAATATTCAGGAGATTCGTCGGGGCGCGGGAGATACCACCGTGCGTAAAACCAGCTCGTTATCAGTGTACGGAGTGAACCCTCAGCCCCGTTGGGACTGTGAAACGGTGGTTGCCGCCTGCTGGATTTATGACCCCAGGGACGGCTCGCGTTTGTTCCAGTTAGCTCCAAACCAGAGCCAGGTTAATGAAGTTGCCCAGACCCTGGGGCAGCTCATTCGGAACCTGCAGCAGGGTGGTGCTGGCTCTTAAATTATTTGCTCAGGTTTTCAGGTCGCCCCGTTCGCCTTCCCTCCAGGCGCCCGGGGTCACACTGGTCCATTTCTTGAACGCTCGGTGAAAGGTAGAGGGCTCAGTAAAGCCTACGCGCTCGGCAATATCGTTGATTGGCATATCCTGGTGGCTTAAGTAATAAATGGCCATGTCTCGCCGCAGCAAATCTTTAATCTCCTGGAACGACGTATTTTCCTGCTTTAACCGCCGCCGCAGCGTTTGAGGACTGGTATGCAGCTCTTGCGCAATCCAGTCGAAGTCTGGCATGGGTTTGGACAAGTCCCTGCCAATCAAACCACGAATGCGGCCCGTCCAGGTGTTACTTTCATCGGGACGCGATAGTAAATCCGCGGGTGAGGTTTTCAAAAACTGCCGCATCTCGGGCTTGTCCCGAATGACGGGTGCCGATAAGAAACGCTTACCAAAGGTGAGCGCCGTGCAGTCAGATTCAAACACCAGCGGGCATCGGAATATGTGCCGTAACTCATCTCCGTGTTCTGGCTTTGGGTAGTTGAACTCAGCCTTTTCAAGCTCCACGGGCTGACCGATCAGCCAGCTGCTTAGTCGGTGCCAGATCACAGGGAGGCTTTCCTGAAGAAAATGGTCGGGGTCGTGAAGCTCGCCTTCAATGCGAGATATCAGCCGGGCGTGGTTTTCGCCCACCTCCAGCTCCATTCCGGCCATGGGTTCGAATAGCCGGGAGAACTGGAAAGCCTGTCGTAGTACTTCTTCGAGGGTCTGGCAGTTAATGACCAGCGCACACATGGTGGCAAAGGTGCCAGACCTGGCTCTCCGTGGCCCCATGCCCATAAACTCATCGCCGGTGCTGGCCCAGATTACCTGCATTAAACGGCTGAACTGATCGCTGTTTACCCGGGCTTTTTCAATGCGTAGCAGGTCGGGCGAAATGCCGGCCGCAAGTAACAGATCGCGAACATCCAGGCCCAGGCGCTCCGCGCCGGACAAAGATGCCTCAACAAAATGCTTTGAAACCGTAAGGGTAGACATAGACAGACCATTCAGTGAAACGACGTTCATCATAAGTGCCAGGGAAGACAATGCAACCACCTGAACGACTATAAAGGTGGAAGATTTTGCCAATAGGAATGACGTAACCGGCAGTTGGCCATAGCGGCAAAACACGGCAGCATGAAATAACGTAACAACGATAGCTGATGAATCAACAGGAGACAGCCATGTCTGGCCCCCTAAGTGCTTTAAAAATACTGGACTTCAGCACGCTACTGCCCGGACCATACGCCACCATGATGCTGGCGGATATGGGGGCTGAAGTGCTGCGAGTAGAAGCGCCAGACAGAGTGGATCTGGCGAAAGTGATGCCGCCGTTTGATGGTAAATTCAGTACAACGTTTTCGTATCTCAGCCGTGGCAAACAAACCCTTCAGCTCAACCTGAAGCAAGAAGACAGCGTGGACAAGGTTAAAGAGCTCATTAAGGATTACGACATCGTTGTGGAGCAGTTTCGCCCCGGCGTTATGGACCGCCTCGGTATCGGTTACGAAACCCTCAAAGCCATTAACCCCAGGCTCATCTACTGTGCCATCACGGGATATGGCCAAACCGGCCCTTACAAAGACCGTGCCGGCCATGACATTAATTACCTCGCCATATCTGGCGTAGCCAGTCATTGTGGCCGGGCCGACAGTGGCCCGCCACCAATGGGTATTCAGATAGCGGATGTAGCCGGAGGCTCCCACCATGCGGTGATGGGTCTGCTTGCCGCGGTTATACGCCGCCAGCAGACCGGTGAGGGTGCTTTTATCGATATCAGCATGACCGATGCGGCTTTTGCTTTGA
>NZ_JBFHJO010000063.1:0-10656 GCF_041595835.1 Marinobacter sp.
CTGTTTGACACCAATTCCGGCACGCCGGAGCGTGGCATCTGCAGCATTCCCTATGTGCGCCAGTCGGATGGGGAAACCGTATACATCCCCTCGAATATTATTGAAAACCTGTATCTCAGCAACGGAATGAGCGCTGGTAATACGCTACACGAAGCTCAGGTACAGTGCCTGTCAGAAATCTTCGAGCGGGCGGTAAAGAAAGAGATCATCGAAAACGAAATCGCCCTGCCAGACGTGCCTAACGAAGTTTTAGCCAAATACCCGGCAATTGTTGAAGGCATCAAAGCTCTGGAAGAGCAGGGGTTCCCTGTACTGGTAAAAGACGCATCTCTTGGCGGTCAGTTCCCAGTAATGAACGTTACCTTAATGAACCCGAAAACCGGCGGCGTATTCGCTTCATTCGGTGCACACCCCAACTTCGAGGTTGCACTGGAACGAAGCCTGACAGAACTACTGCAAGGCCGAAGCTTTGAGGGTTTGAATGACCTACCTGAACCCACGTTCAACACCATGGCGGTAACTGAGCCCAACAACTACGTTGAACACTTTATCGACTCAAGTGGTGTGGTGTCCTGGCGCTTCTTCAGTGCGAAACCAGATTACGAGTTTTCAGAGTGGGATTTCTCTGGCACCAACGAAGAAGAGGCCGCAACCCTGTTCAGCATACTGAAAGACATGGGCAAAGAAAGCTACATGGCCGTGTTCGAACATCTGGGTGCCCCGGTTTGCCGCATCTTGGTTCCGGGCTATTCCGAAGTGTATCCAGTAGAAGACCTGGTGTGGGATAACACCAATATGGCACTGGCTTTCCGGGAAGACATTCTGAACCTGCACCGATTGAACGAAGATGAACTGACCGACCTGGTGGAACGCCTGGAAGAATCTGAACTCGACGTTTACATGACCATCGTAACCTTGATCGGTATCGAGTTTGATGAAAACACCATATGGGGTCAGCTCACCATTCTTGAACTCAAACTGCTGATCTATCTGGCACTAGGCCAGCTGGAAGAGGCCCAGGAGCTGGTTGAGATGTTCATCCAGTTCAACGACAACACGGTAGAACGCGGTTTATTCTACCGCGCGATGCAGGCTGCGCTGGAAGCCACACTAAATGAAGAGCTGGTGCTGGACGACTACCTCTACAACTTCCGCCGTATGTTTGGCGACGAAGTCATGGATGCTGTGGTGGGTTCGATCGAAGGCTCAGTGCGCTTCTACGGACTGGAAGAAACCAGCGTAAATCTGGAAGGGCTGGACCGGCATCTGAAAATGATTGAGAGCTACAAAAAACTTCATGCAGCTCGGGCGAAGCACGCCGAGAAAACTGTCAATTAATCTTACAGGTGTTCGGCTCACGATTTTTTATAGCCTTTAAAAACAATAAGTTAAAAGCTGGCACACCAATTGCTTATACATGTTTCATCTAATCAACCCGAAAGGATCCGGATATGAAACTATTAGCAAAAACACTACTGACCACGGCAACGGCCCTAACAGCCAGCGTTGCCTTCGCATTCCCTGTCGAGCTGACCTCAGTCGAAGGCACTTTTGAGAACGCAGTGGGCGGCTCTTATGTGTCTGGAGAAGGTACCAGCCAAATTCTGTGGGGCGCCAAAAAAGACCACAAAAAAAGTGGCTATGTGTTTGACGGCATTTCACCACTGCCACAAACCATCGTTGACGACACCCCCTTCACTCTGGGCAGCTTCACTCACATCAACAAGCCGATTACCGGAGATGCAATTTCAGGTGTTGATCTGAAAATTGATCTTGGCTTTAGCGGCTTTGGTGATGCAGGAGCGTCTACCGGTAGTTTTGTATTTGCTCACAACGAGACTCCAAACAACGCCCCCGTAGTCGTTGGTCAGAACTACGAGTGTGATATCTGGTTCTTCGGTTGCTGGAGCGGCCATTGGGAAGATGTCGTCAAAAATGTTGGCGACGTGGACGATCAGGTCTGGATTCTGAACCAGTCCGTAAGCAGTGCCGACTTCCAGTTGGGCAACAATATTTACAGCCTGGATTTGATTGGTTTCGAGGGTAATGCAGAAACCTTCTTCACTGCAGAAGACACCAACACTTCAATCAACTTAATGGCGCGGTTGAATGTAACAACTGTATCCGTACCTGAGCCAGGCACCATGGCCCTTCTTGGCCTTGGCCTGCTAGGCCTGGGAATTACTCGCCGCCGCGCGAAGTAATTTCCAGCCACCCCGGCGACCGCTGAAGCAGCCGTCGCCGGGGAGCTCTCCTTCACTACATTAAAGCGCGTTGATTCACAGCTTCTTCCTGCACCAGACCGTCATACCCCCACCCTTGCTTTAAGAAACTGCGTCGTTACTTTGATACCATGGTTAAACGTATTTCTTCACGCAGGAACTATGTCCGTATGGCAACGCAAATCACCCTTCACTACTGCACTGGCTGCAACTGGTTGCTACGCTCGGCCTGGATGGCCCAGGAACTGCTCACCACCTTTGACGGCATGATTGATGAGTTGACTCTGAAACCGGGCACCGGTGGCGTTTTTGAGGTCTACATTAACGGCACCCGAATCTGGTCCCGCAAGGAACAGGGTGGTTTTCCCGAGATCAAGCAGCTGAAACAACTGGTTCGGGACGAAATTGCACCCGAATATTTCCTGGGGCACTCAGATTCCCGTCCGCAATAATCTGGCGCTGAGAGCTCCCGGGATCAAATAAATCCTGAACGCCCTCAGTGATCCATGTCCGAATGATCCATGTCCGAATGATCCATCTTCGAATGGTCCATCGGCATACCGTCCAGCGGCTGAACCATCAGTTCGATATCCATGTCTTCAGCCCCTTCAAAATCCAGACGAACAGGAATCATCTCGCCCTCAAGCAGTGGCTTCGGAAGTTGCTCCAGCATCAGGTGGTAACTACGCGGTTTGAGCTCTACGGTTTTCCCCGCAGGAATGGCCAGGCCATCCTGCAAAGGCTGCATCCGCATAACGCCATCATGCATAGAAGTTTCATGAATGGATACATGGCCAGCTCTCGGGCTTTCAGCCCCGACCAGCGTCACATCCTGACCACCATTATTGGTAATATTCAGGTAGCCTACACCCATGGGAGTACCCGGTGGTGTTGGCCGACTCCAGGGATTATCGATCTGGACACGCCCATGTTCATGGTTATGGCTTTGATGACTTGAAGCCAACACCGGTGGTGTAGCCAGTGTCGTACAAGAAAGCAGCAGCGCGGTCGTGAAAACATTGAATCGATTCATGGTGTCTCGCACAGATGATGAATAAAGAAAGTTATAACGGCTTAGTGTTATCTCCAGATAGCCTATTGGCAAGTATTTGGAACAGAAAGCCGGAAACAACCGACCCGCTTGTTACCCTGGTTTTCTCAGAGCCTCGACCAAAGCGCCCAGAAACCGCGAGGCTTCGCCGCCGGTGGCGGCCCGATGATCGAAGGTGAAAGACAAAGGCATAATGCGACGAATAGTCGCAGCTCCGTTATAAGGAATCACTTTATCCCGTATACGCCCAGCCCCCACGATGGCTACTTGCGGCGGACTTACGACCGGGTTGGCATATTGCCCGGTCATGGTACCGAAGTTCGACAATGTGATGGTCGCACCCTGCATTTCTTTAGGGGGAATTTTACGGGAAGCTACGGATTCTCTCAGGTTCTCCAGCCCTTGGCGCAGGTCTTTCAGACTGCGATGAGTGATATCACGAAGCACTGGCACAAACAGGCCATCAGGCGTATCAACAGCAATCCCCACATGCACTTCACTGAGTAACTGACGGCTCAGGTTATCACCATCAAACCAACAATTCAGTGCCGGCACCGCCGCACAGGCTTTACCAATAGCCTGTACCAGTCGCATTGTTGTATCAGTGCCTTTCTGCCAGTCACCAATATCCACATCTTCAAAGATCGACACAGGCACCACCTGAGCGTGAGAAAGCGCCATGTTCTTGGCCATGGTCCTTCGGGTTCCACGCAAAGGCTCCGCATCACCCAGTTGCTTCTGGTGGCTGGCCTGCTTGTATACATCGTCGTTAGTGATCAGGCCTCCGGGCCCGCTGCCTCTGATCGTTTCCAGGCTAACACCCAGCTGCTCCGCCAACGCTCGCACACCCGGTGTTGCTCGGTTAGCACGGGCTCGTTTACTGGAAGCGGCTGCCCCGACAATAAACTGGTCTTGATTCGAGCCATCACTCCCCCCTTTGCCAGAAGACTTTAATTCGCCGACCACTGTCCCGGCATCCTCATCTTCGCCTTCAAACGCCAGCAAGGGCTCCCCCGTATGAATGATATCGCCGGCTTCGCCGTATAGTTTGGCAATAATGCCGGCCTCCGGAGAAGGCACTTCTACAATCGCTTTGGCGGTTTCAACGCTGACCAATATCTGATCTGTTTCGACCGCATCGCCCACCTTGATATGCCACTCAACAATCTCGGCTTCCGGCAGACCTTCACCCAAATCCGGGAGTCTGAAATTTTTCATTGTTTTTGCTCCTAAAGCCCGATGATCTGTTCAACGGCGTGCACGATGTCTTCCACCTGGGGCAGATAATTCTGCTCATTTCGGTAATAAGGCATCACCGTGTCGAAACCTGTTACCCGCACCACGGGCGCCTGTAAATCCAGAAACGCTGCCTCCGCTATAGATGCAGAAATTTCGGCACCAATCCCCCCATTACGACAGGCTTCATGGATAATCACAGCCCGGCCGGTTTTGGTCACAGAACACAGTATGGTTTCCCGATCAAGAAGACTCACTGAGGCTACATCAATGACTTCACAGCCGACGCCTTGCTCCGCCAGCTTGTCTGCTGCCTGCAGGGTTTCCTGCACGCAGGCCCCCCATGTAATCAAGGTGACATCATCACCTTCCCGCAGGGTGAAGCAGGTATCCAGAGGAAGCGCTTCACCGTTATTGGCTACACGCTGGGTGACCGCTCGATAAATTCGCTTTGGCTCAAGAAAGATCACCGGGTCCGGATCCCGGATAGCGGCAAGCAGTAATCCATAGGCTCGTTGAGGTGAGCTGGGAATGACCACGCGCAATCCTGGGGTATGAGCAAACAAGGCTTCGGTACTTTCAGAGTGATGCTCCGGTGCATGGATGCCTCCGCCAAACGGAGCCCGGAACACCAACGGGCAGTGCAACCTCCCCCGGGTACGGTTGCGCATACGGGCGGCGTGGCAAACAATCTGCTCCATGGCGGGATAAATAAATCCCATAAACTGAAACTCTGCTATCGGCTTCAGGCCTTGGGTAGCCATGCCTATAGCTGTACCGGCAATGAGATTTTCCGCCAGCGGGGTATCCATCACACGCTTAAAGCCGAAAGCATCTTTCAACCCAACCGTTGCTCTGAAGACGCCTCCGTTAGTCGCTATATCCTCACCAAGCACAACCACGCTTTTATCGTGGGACATCTCCCAGTGCATGGCCATGTTCACAGCCTCCACCAAGGTAACATCCCGAATGTCTGCGTTGCTCATGCCACACCTCCCGGATGTTTGTTGGCGAGCTGCTCACGCTGACTGTGGAGCGCAACGGGGAGGGTTTCAAACAGAAAATCAAGCATGGCTGTAGGCAACTCAGGTTTAATACCCAAATACTCTATAACCGCCTGATCTACGGTTTTCTTGCACTCGGCCTGCAGAGCCTGTTCTTTTTCAGGAGTCCAGTGTCCGCTGGTATGCAACCAATTTTGAAGGCGCTTAACTCCATCCTTTTCCCAGGCTCGTTTAAGTTCTTCTGCTGTGCGGTAGCGGGTAGCATCATCAGCAGTGGTGTGATCACCCAGCCGGTAAGTCTTTGCTTCAATCACCGTTGCGCCTTTGCCGTCATGGGCACGCTTAACAGCGCTATCAAGAGCTTCAGAGCAGGCGAAATAGTCATTGCCGTCCACAATATGTCCCGGCAAACCCGCGCTGACAGCTTTCTGAGCAATAGTTTCAGCACCACTTTGCAAACGTCGGGGCGTGGAGATGGCCCATTGGTTATTGATCACCACAAACACCACGGGTAAATGCCAGGCACCAGCAAGATTCAGGCTTTCCGAGAAGTCCCCTTTAGAAGTGCCGCCGTCTCCAATACAGCACACCACGGCCCGATTTTCATCCCGAATACGGAAGGCTGATGCCACACCGACGGCATGGCAGCACTGGGTGGCAATAGGCACGGCAATAGGCAGATCTTCCGGGCAGGCTTTCCAGCGACTGCCCCGTTCATCACCGCCCCAATACAGCAACAGGTCTGTGAGTGTCACGCCACGAAAAATATGGGTAGCCTGATCTCGGTAATAAGGAACAAATACGTCGGTTTTGGCCATACTCTGACCAATGACAGAGCCTACGACTTCATGTCCCAGTACCGATGGATAGGTACCGCATTTTCCAGTACGCTGAAGTGCAATGACTTTGGAATCAAAGGTGCGGGTGAGCACCATATTGCGGTAGGCAGCCAGAACTCTTTCGATACTCCCGGCCTGAGGCGGCAGCTCATCCAGTGGCTTGCCGTGATCATCCAGATAGCGGGTGCTATCCACATGAAACTCGTGGACTTCTCTCATCCCATCCTCCTGCCCCCGGCTTTGCGATAAAAGCCTGACTGTTCAGATACCGGCTTGTGGCGGGCACCGACAGCGTTGGGGTGTTCGTCTTATTGTTAGCGTGGATTGCACGCAGCGGGATTAAACAGAGTGCTCAAAGACACTCTGCTTAATATTTAGACGATAGGATGGAATAGATCAAACTTCAGACAATCAGGCTTTCTTAACAAACTCAGACTTCAGCTTCATCGGACCAATACCATCAACCTTGCAGTCGATGTCGTGGTCACCGTCAACCAAGCGAATGTTCTTCACCTTGGTGCCCACTTTTACAACGGAGCTGGAGCCTTTTACCTTGAGATCCTTGATCACCGTGACAGTATCGCCGTCCTGAAGCTCATTACCGTTGGCATCACGAATCACTTTGCCCGCTTCGGCTTCAGCTTGCTCTGCTTCAGTCCACTCATGCCCACACTCGGGGCAAACCAGCTGAACGCCGTCTTCGTAGGTGAATTCAGAATTACACTTAGGGCACGGTGGCAGTTGAGACATTATCATTTCCTGTTAATTGAATGGGTATTGGATTATAACACCACACTAAATTTTCTTCCCCACCCGGGACTGATAACGATCCCCCGATCAGGTTCAGATAAATACCTTTAGTCCAACACTAACAAGCTCACAAGAGGAACGGTTAAACTGGTCCGGTAGCTCATTATCGAAGGAAAGCCGAAATGCCGATCTGGGTCGATGCCGACGCCTGCCCTGTCCCCGTCAGGGAAATCATCTGCCGTGCAGCTACCCGCTGGCAGATTCAAACCACCTTCATTGCCAATCACGTTATCACTTTGCCGCCAAGCCCCTACATCCGGCGCCGCCAGGTACCTCAGGGATTTGACGTTGCCGACAACGAAATCATGGATCAGATGAGTAAAGGGGACCTGGTGATTACTCAGGATATACCACTGGCAGCCGAAGCCATCGAAAAAGGTGCCGACGTATTCAACCCCAGAGGGCAAGCATTTACTAAGGAAAACATCCGTCAGCGTTTAGCTATGCGGAATTTTATGGAAGAGATGCGTAGCGCAGGCCAGGTCACCGGAGGCCCTGCACCTTTTGGCCAAGCTGATCGCAAAGAGTTTGCAAATCAACTTGACCGTTGGCTACAGCGGAATGCACAAAAGAATCCGGTAGAAAAAGAAAGTACCTGACAGGCAGATGGACTTAGAACGGGTCGTTCGTTCGCTCGGTTTTTTCGAACTGTGGAAGGTCGTCCGTAATGTCAAACCACTCTGCTTTGGAGCCCACGTAGATATGGCGAGCGGGTTTAGTCATGATCGGTTCGTTTATCACACCCACTCTGAGGCGGAGGATTCCTGGAATGGCATCCAACCGGCTATACAGTTGGCTGCCGCAACGACTGCAGAAGGCACGATATTTACCCGGGCGGGACTCATATTCAGTCACTTTATCTTCACCAGAAATATAACGGAAACGCACCTTCTGAACCGGCGCACTGGCGGAGAAAGCACTGCCATGAGCCCGGCGGCACTGACTGCAGTGGCACAATGAAACCGGTCCCAGACCACCTTCATATTCAAACCTTATATCACCACATAAGCACCGACCTGTGTACATCACACTCTCCCAAAACGGATGAAATGACCGGCGCAAATCATACCGGCTCGGAAAGGAATTACTACCCCAGAGCCGGCCTGGCCGACAAGTCTACATGGCGTATTCTTTCTCCAGGTAATCCAGAATACGTTTAGATTCAAACAACTTTACCCCGGTATTGGGGTCTTCCAGGTACGGCACCTGAACTCGCCCATGTTCTTGAAAAAAAGTATCCCTCTTGCCGCCCGGTTGCGGCTTATAAGGGCCGGGCCTGATCCTCTGGAATGCAGGCCCGAATTCCGTCCAGTGCTCTTTACCCAGATTGTGTAAGGTGTACGGAAGCTCGAATTCACACAGTTTTTCACGAACTAAACGGGAGAACGGACTGCCCTCAAAGCTCCATAAATGAAGCCCCTGCTCCGGACGTTTGGCCGGCTCAGCACGCATGCCTCTCAGTTCACTGCTGGCAGAACCAGCCGCACCCAGCGCAACTTGCCAGGACTTACTCTGGTAATAACCCGGCACGGAAATGTTGGCGTACCGCGTGAACAAATACTCCACAATCTCATCAGATTCATAGAGTACTTGACCGGCATTCTGGTCGATCAACATAGGAAATTGCTTCTTCCCACCTAAAGATTCCGCCTCACCTCGATAAATCCGACCACCTTTCGGGCATGGCCGTATTTCTGCATCCAGATGTAATGCCGTCAGCGCTTCACGAACCTTGCGGCAGTATGGGCAGGCTTCAATATCATATAAAATGAGAGGCTTTTCCGGCTGAGGCACTGGCTTAACCACCAGACAACCACGCCAGGCAGAGAAAGAAGACGTTGCTACGGATTCCAGCACATTAACCTGGTGCTTCAGAGCTCGGAGCATGATGAGTTCCCTTAAAAATGAATGTTGGCGATAATGTCCCACACTTGCAGCCCTGTCTATTGGCCGTCGAGGCCATCAGGCAACATAGGGATAACTCCCTGATTCTAAAAGCCCCTGTTACTCATCCAAGAAAACTCTAAAGAAACAGGATACATAACGCCACCTTTTAACGTCATGTGTAACCTTTTTGCATAGTAGAAATGCAATGAATGGGCTATGGTAAAAGATATACCAATCACGGGTGCACGACACGCTGCTGCAGGATTCACAGACTATGATTCGTCTGCCAAAGATACTTTTCCCGCCAAAACAACTGGTTGTAGCTGTCACCATACTCAGTTCATTTGCAACGCAGGCGGTTGCACAAGACAACGACGCCTCAGCGAATGCATTTTCTAATGCTCGGGTGTGGGCATCCGAGATTCGCGATTACGCAACAAAATCCCTGAATAAGGATGACGCGCTAAGCTTGGTGGCCCTCCCCCTCAACGGCCCAGGTATTGAGCAGTATGTAAACGCTGACAAACTGATGAGCCCGGGCTCTATCATGAAGCTGGTTACCACCTACGCAGCCCTTGAATTACTAGGCCCAACGCATCACTGGAACACAGATTTTCTGACCGACGGCCAAATGATCGGAGATACACTGAAAGGCAACCTGTATGTCCGTTTCGGCGGCGATCCGAAACTGACTCTTGAACGGCTCTGGAGTACCCTGCGCGAACTTCACGACATGGGCATCAACCGAATTGAAGGCGACCTTGTTCTGGATGGCAGTCATTTCAAAATAGACGGAGGACTTCCAGCCTTTAAAGACAACGGCAACAACCCCTATGCACCTTTTCTGGTGGAGCCTTCAGGTTACCTGACCAACCTCAATTTACTGCATTTTCAGGTTAGAGCCGACGAGCGAGGCACTCAAGCCTGGACAACACCAAACCTGAGTGAAGTCACTATTGATAACCGGGTAACAGCCGTTGCGGAAGGCCCCTGCCCATCCCGACGACAATTCAAGTGGCAACCCATTTTCCATAGTGATCAGAAAGTTACCGTCAAAGTAACCGGCGAATTGCCTCAGGGGTGTCGGGCAACAAGCTATATGTCATTGCTGCCTCACGATCACTATTCCGCATCGACCATTCGTTCCGTATTTTCGGAACTGGGTATTACCGTCAGCGGCATCAACCGATTTGAGACGACGCCCGAAAATGCACGCCTCGTCATGCGCACAACCTCACCAGATCTGGTCACTATGGTGCGCGACATCAACAAATGGAGCAGTAACGTAATGGCTCGGCAGATGCTGCTGACCATCGGTGCCAGACTGCGCAAGGACGGAGAGCAAGACGACCGCGTTTCCGGCATAAGAGCAATTTATGAGTGGCTCGAAGATAAAGGTGTTAACACCTCAGGCATGGTGATTGACAACGGCGCCGGGCTTACCCGCCACGGTCGCATCTCTGCAAGGCAGGGCGCCCAGATTCTCCAGCACGCCTGGAACAGCCCCTACGCTTCTGACCTGATGGCGTCTATGCCGATTATTGCGATGGACGGAACCATGGCACGGCGACTGAGAAATACCGGTATGGAAGGAGAAGGGCGGATTA
>NZ_JBFHJO010000064.1:0-10284 GCF_041595835.1 Marinobacter sp.
AAGCCGTATTGGCGTCCCCTAGGGGGTTCGAACCCCTGTTGCCGCCGTGAAAGGGCGGAGTCCTAGGCCACTAGACGAAGGGGACTAGAAATTGGTGGAGCCAGGCGGGATCGAACCGCCGACCTCAACACTGCCAGTGTTGCGCTCTCCCAGCTGAGCTATGGCCCCTCAACGGATGCGTATATTAAGGATCCGCCCCTTGGGCGTCAACACTTATGGCCGTAATTTTTAAAGTTTTTTGAACATCCCTGTTCACACCGATCAATTAACAAACAAACCGTTTATTAAACACCCAAAGCGGCGAATTCCTTCTCCACTTTCTTGGTTTCTTTCTTAGAGAATCCCCCCATCACGTCCAACGCAGCCCGCAAACGGGCGCGAGTCATGTCCGGGCCAAGCAAAGCCATGGAATCCATTACTGACCAGGAATTCGGGGTGCCCGCAATCGCCACGAACACAGAAAACATGAAATCACCCATCTTCAGGTCCATGGCTTTCGCCAGCGCCTTAATATCAGAGAAAATATTCTCCTTACTCCAGTGGCGCTGAGCCTCCAGCTTCCACAAAGTAAACTGAAGTACACGTTTGATCTGGCTTTCATCCAACTTTTTGTGGGTAAAGTCTTCAGGCGTCAGGTTCAGCATTCCGCTAAACATAAACTGAGCCATAGGCGCCACATCAGAGAACACCTCTGCCCTGCCCTTAATGTGTGGGATCAGAGCCTTCAACGCATCTTCATTGAACCACCAGTCACGCATCCGGGCCATAAACTGCTCGTCGCTCAAATCATCACGAACCCATTGACCGTTCAACCAGCGCAGCTTCTCTACATCAAAAACAGGCCCGCCCAGAGACACTCGCTGGATATCGAAGTTTTCAACCATTTCATCCAGCGTAAACTTCTCACGCTCGTCCGGCATGGACCAACCCATACGGCCCAGATAGTTAGTTACGGCTTCCGGCAAAAAGCCCATGCGCTCGTAAAAATTGATACTCGTAGGGTTCTTTCGTTTGGACAGTTTGCTTTTGTCCGGATTACGCAGCAGCGGCAAGTGGCACAGCTCGGGCATATCCCAGCCGAAATATTCGTACAGCAACTTGTGTTTGGGAGCGGAGTTAATCCACTCCTCACCACGCAGAACGTGGGTAATTTCCATCAGGTGGTCATCTACCACGTTTGCCAGGTGATATGTCGGCATACCATCCGACTTCAACAAAATCTGGCAATCCACCTGGGCCCAATCAATTTCGATGGTGCCACGGAGCATATCCTGAATTTCACATATACCTTCATCAGGCACTTTCATCCGGATAACATAAGACTCACCCGCATCCAGGCGACGCTTCACTTCTTCCTGGGGCAGCTCAAGATCGCCTTTAATACCCGGATTCTGGCCGTTGGCCTTTCGCTCTTCGCGGATAGCCTCCAGCTCTTCTGGTGTGCGGAAGCAGTAAAAAGCATGGCCGGCTGTTACCAGATCTTCGGCATACTGAGCATACATATCCTTACGCTCAGACTGGCGATAAGGGCCATGAGGACCTCCCACATCAGGGCCTTCATCCCAGTTCAGACCCAGCCAGCGCAGCGCCTTAAGAATATCCTGTTCGGATTCGGCAGTGCTTCGCACCTGGTCGGTATCTTCGATACGTAAAATAAACTGGCCGCCGTGCTGACGAGCAAAACACAGATTAAACAAGGCCACGTAGGCGGTACCAACGTGTGGGTCACCAGTGGGTGACGGAGCAATTCGAGTTCGTACTGTCATGAAACCATCCTGAAATATGTGGCCGATAAATAAGACAAGCATTATAGCGACCCTTACCCGGTTTCGCATGATCAGGTTTTGCCAACACCCCAAACTGTGTAATATTATAACATTTCACGAGATCGTCAGGACACATGTATCATGAACCTTAAAAGCACATCCCTTGCCTTTGGCCTTGCCGCAGCAGTAGCTGCGTTTCCGGCATCAGCCACAGATATTGTCACATCAATCAAACCGTTAGAGCTTCTGGTTAAGGCGGTAGCTGGCGATAACGCGAACGTATCTACGATCGTCCCTCCCGGCTCCAGCCCCCACAACTACAGCATGAAGCCATCACAGAGGCGCGCACTGGAAAAGGCTGATGCTATTTTTTGGGTAGGCCCTGAAATGGAAACCTTTCTGGGCCGCCTGCTCAGCGGCAGTGAGTTTGAAGGCAAAGTCGTCGCCTTTACACAAGCACACACTGATGATAATGATGACGAACATCAGGAACACAGCCACGATGCGCACCACGACGATCACGACCACCATGATCACGATCATGGCGATGGCGAAGACCCCCATATTTGGGTAGATCCTGAGCTGGCACTGGGCATGGCTAAAGCCATCTACGCCAAGCTGGTCACCTTCGACGACATGAATAAAGCAGAACTGGAAGGCAACCTGAAGCAGTTCGAACAAAACCTGTCCGCAACCGAACAGGAAATCAAAATAAGTCTGAGCGCCGCCCAAGGGGTCAGCTTATTCACTTATCACAGTGCTCTGGAACGTTTTGCCGAACACTATGAGTTAACCGTTGCCGGCGTACTCACACTCAACCCTGAGATGTCTCCCGGTGCCAGGCATATTGACGATGTACAAGCCCAGCTACGCCAGGCCAACCAGCCCTGCCTGCTCACAGAACCCCAGTTCAACCAACAGTGGTGGCATTCGATTACAGAAGGCCTCAACGTGACCTTCAGCACGTGGGACCCTCTGGCTACAGACATTGAATCAACGGCTTCTGGCTATATTGAGTTCCAGCAGTCCATTGCGAACGCCGTGCTCGAGTGTTTACCAGAGGATGCTGAGCATTAATGGAATAGACACCATTGCCAGTAACGTTTGCCCGCTGATGATTCCAGCCATCAGCGGCGCATCACCACCTAATTGACGCGCAAGAATGTAGGCGGAGGTAGCGGTTGGCAGGGTCGCAAGTAAGACCGCTACCTGCACCAACAAGCCATTCAGCCCTAGCACCCAGGCCAAACCAACCGCAATCAGCGGAAACACCAGCAACTTGAGGGCCGACGAAACCAGAAACGGCGCGGAAGCCCCGCGCAATGCACTCAATTGCAAGCCAGCACCAACTGTCATCAAGCCCATGGGCAGCGCCAGATTACTTAATGGCTCAAGCGTTCCAGCCAACAATGGGTGAAAGCCGATTTCAAAATAACTCCAGACAACCCCGAGAACAGAACCCCCAATCAAAGGGTTGGTGGCAATAGCCTTAAGCACCTGAGCGATACTGACTTTGTCTTGCCCCGCCACCACCGAAAACATCAATATGCACAATAAGTTCAGGGAAGGCACCATAATCGCCACAGCAATGGCCGTTAATGACAGGCCGTCATCACCCAGAAGCATCCCGCCAGCAGCCAGCCCCACATAAGAATTGAAACGTATCGCGCCTTGGTAAACGGATGAAAATACCGGCCCACTCCAGCGCCAGAACAACTGAACCAACACGATAGCCAGCGTCATAACCGCCAACATAGACAGAATCAGCAACGCCGTGTCTGCATAGGCAGAGGCTGGCAACCGGGCCTGGCCCAGCTTAAACACCAGCATCGAGGGAAAAAGAATGTAATAGGTAAAGCGTTCAGCCTGCGGCCAGAAGTCACCGCCGGGAAAGTTTATCCGCCTCAGCACATGGCCAAGCATGATCAAAACGAAAACAGGTACCAACGCTTGGAGGACTACCTGCATGCCAACAACCTCATACCCATTGCCATTTTGCTCCACGAGGGTTAGATTCAGCGTATAGCTTCCTATAACGGCGTAACCTGATCAACGTGAATACCCTGAATTTCTACATTCACATACCTGCCATAGCACTGCGGTCTTCCTCTGAGAACACCTGCAGGGCTTTCATACGCCTCTGATTTCGCTGAATCCACAGTAAAACCCTTCCGGATTCAGCGCTTAAACCAAACTTATTTTTATAGAATTATCCGGAGATTCCTATGTCTGAATTACCATCAATTATTGTTGCAGAAGAAGATTACAACCGCCTTAGCACCCTACTGGAGCGTATGGCCGGAAAATCCGATGTAGTCGATGGACTGGAGGATGAGCTGAGCCGTGCAGACCTCAAGCCTCTAAGTGAGATGCCTGATGGCGTGGTAACAATGAATTCGGTGATCCGTTTTGTGGATGAAGACACCAAGAAAGAGCACGAGATGATGCTGGTGTACCCCCACGAAGTTGGAGACAGCGACCATAAAGTTTCTATTCTGGCACCGGCTGGCGCCGCCATGCTCGGCCTGAGCATTGGAGACAGCATCGAGTGGCCAATGAAAGGCCGCAAGCCGATTCACTTGAAGGTGGTCAGCGTTACCCGAAAGGCATAAGCATTTCCCTTTACCAATGTCATAAATTGATATTTCTCCAGATGAAAAAAGGCCTTCAGTGATAGTCTCCAAGCAAGCTAACGAGATTGTCAGGAGGCCTTATGACAGAGCAGCGCCGCGAAGACTGGGACCCCAGATCAGCCACCGTATTACAAGACCAAATTCGTGCATACGACACTATGCGCAAGCAATGCCCGGTGGCCTGGAGCGATTACCAGCAGTGGACGCTGTTCCGCCATGCAGACCTCATGCAGGTACTGGAAGACCACAAAACCTTCAGTAACGCTGTCTCTGTGCACCTATCCGTGCCCAACGGCATGGACCCGCCCGAGCACACACCTTACCGCAGAGTGATTGAACCGTACTTTGGCCCTGAACCCATGGCCCGGTTTGAACCACAATGCCGGGAAGTCGCCCGCACACTGGTTCAACGACTGCCGAAAAACGAACCCGTTAATGTGGTGGAAGCCTTAAGCCGCCCATTTGCACTGCAAATTCAGTGCGCATTTATGGGTTGGCCGGAAAACCTGCACCAGCCACTGGCCGACTGGGTACAGAAGAATCATCAAGCTACCCTGGCCCGGGACCGCCAAGCTATGGCAGAGGTAGCTCAGGAGTTTGACGGCTATATCCGGGATCTGCTGAACACTCGACGTCAGGCTGGCGGCCAGGCACCCAATGACGTCACCACATCGCTAATGAGGGAACAGGTTAACGGCAAACCGATGACCGACGAGCAGCTAATCAGCCTCCTCCGTAACTGGACTGTAGGCGAACTGGCCACTATTTCGGCTTCCGTATCGATACTGGTGAATTACCTGGCACAACACCCGGCGTTACTGCGCGAACTCAAAGCCGCACCGGATCAACTCCCATTAGCTATCGACGAAATCCTGCGAATGGATGCGCCGCTGATCTCCAACCGGCGGGTAACTACTCGCGATGTGAATGTCGGCGGCAAGGTCATATCCGCTGGCGAAAAAATCACCATTCTGTGGGCATCCGCTAACCGGGATGAAGAGGTCTTCGGCAACCCTGACGACTTCTGCCCACAAAAGAATGCCGACAAAAACCTTCTGTACGGAGCCGGCGTTCATGAATGTCCGGGCGCACCACTGGCAAGGATGGAGCTGAAAGTATTGATGGAAGAGCTGCTAAAACCGCTTGAAGCCCTGGAAATGGTTAAAGAACATGCCTCCGAACGAGCCATGTTCCCCACCGGTGGATTTAATGTTCTGCCAATTCTATTCCGGCAAATCTGATTCAGGCACAAAACCCTGAGCAGAAAAGCCGCGGCAAGACCAAACCTGACGCGGCTTTTCTCGACAGCAGAACTCGACGTCAGTCTTCAATAAACACCAGACTCTTATCAGAACCTGCGGTTTCCAGACGCCCCAATGGCCTTAGCTCCATGCCGTGCTCACGAGCAGACGCTTCAAAAACTTCTCGACTATTTTCTGCCACACACACCATCAAGCCACCGCTGGTTTGTGGATCACAGAACAACAACTTGTCGGCATCCGTCATACCGGAAATTGCCTTACCGAAAGCCGCGGCATTGCGATGAGTACCTCCCGGGATGCAGTCAGCATCAATGTACGGCTGTAAATTAGGCAACACCGGAATTGCCTTACGGCTAACGATGGCCTTCACGCCACTGCCACGACAAATTTCCAGAAGATGACCAGCCAAACCAAAACCGGTGACATCGGTCATAGCATTCACACCGTCAATTCGTGCGAAAACCTCACCCACCCGGTTAAGAGTCGACATATTCCCTACCGCAACAGCAAGATCTTCTGGCGCAACCTTTCCTTTCTTGGAAGCACTGGTGAGAATACCGACACCCAGCGGTTTGGTCAGATACAACAGATCGCCGGCTTTCGCTGTGTCGTTACGGATGATCCGGTCTACCGACACTGTACCAGTAACCGCCAGGCCAAAAATCGGCTCCGGGGAATCAATACTGTGGCCACCGGCCAAAGCAATGCCTGCCTCAGCACAAACTGCACGACCACCATCAATAACCTTCGCAGCAATCTCTGGCGACAGTTCATTCACTGGCCAACCCAGAATGGCAATCGCCATGACCGGCTTGCCGCCCATCGCGTATACATCGCTGATCGCGTTCGCCGCTGCAATACGACCAAAATCAAACGGGTCATCTACCACTGGCATAAAGAAATCTGTGGTGCTGACTACGCCAACACCATTACCAATATTGGCTACCGCTGCGTCGTCCCGGCTACTGTTTCCAACCAGCAGATTCGGATCGTGAAAATCCGGCCTCTCAGTGTGCAGAATTCGGTCCAGAACATCTGGAGCAATCTTGCAGCCACAACCAGCGCCGTGGCTGAACTCGGTCAGTTTGATGGACAAAGTGTCTTCCTTCTGTACGTTACGGAATATGAGCGAGAGTTTGGTAGTATTCCCAGTATCAATAAGTTTACAGGTCAGCTCTCTCTGCAGCCACCAAACAGGAACACCAATGAGCAATCCAGCCAGCAAGCCCGACAATCACGGCACTGCCACCCGTATCATTCACAACCGGCGCCACAAAGACCCTTTCGGCAGCCCCTATTCGCCGGTTTATAACACCACGACCTATCGGTTTAAAAATACTGAAGCCCTGCTGGACGTCATTGAAGGCCGCACCGAAGGAAACCTGTATACGCGTTGGGGCACCAACCCCAGCATTCAGGAACTTGAACAAGGGCTAGCCGGGCTGGAGCGGGCCGAAGCAGCGCTGGCGTTTGGTTCTGGCATGGCGGCAATTTCCGCGACACTGCTGGCTCACGGCCGCACAGGCATTGTTTGTGTAGGAGATCTTTACGGCGGCACCCAAAGTTTTATGACGGACCACTGCCAGGCCCTCGGCATTCCGGTAACCTTCCTGTATCGCGAAGAACAAAATCAACTGGCAGAGCAACTCAATCAGTCCGGTAAACTGGTGTACCTCGAAAGCCCGGCCAATCCGAACATGGCCATTCTCGATATAGGCGCCATCGCAGAAACAGCCCATCGCCATGGCGCACTATTGGCCGTAGACAATACGTTCGCCAGCCCCATAAACCAGAACCCACTATCCTTAGGGGCGGATTTAGTACTGCACAGCGCCACAAAATATCTTTGCGGCCACAGCGACCTCACCGCCGGAGCCCTTATGGCCTCTGCGGAATTCATCCAACCCGTTGCCAACTGGCGGAAAAACCTGGGCCAGCTTCTTTCCCCTGAAACCGCAGCCTTGCTCTCCCGCAGCCTGAGAACCCTGCCGGTAAGAATCCGCCAGCACAACGAGAACGCGATGGCGGTGGCCAAGGCCATGGAAAAACATCCGAAAATCACCAAAGTACACTATCCGGGGTTACCTTCATTCGAAGGTCACGAACTGGCCAAGCAACAGATGCATGGCTTCGGCGGGATGCTCAGCATTGAAGTAGAGGGAGGTCAGCAAGCAGCGGCACAGGTGGCCGACAAACTGCGGGTTTTCCTGCTAGCGACTAGTCTGGGGGGCGTAGAAAGCCTGGTCAGCCAACCCAGTGCTACCAGTCACCACGGCATTAGCCGGGAAGAGCGTCTGAAGCGTGGCATCGGTGATGGCATGCTAAGGTTGTCTGTAGGACTTGAAGATGCCCAAGACCTCATTACTGACCTCAATCAGGCCTTGGCATAAAGGGGGCCCCCAATCAGATCAAGCGAAGTGCAACCGGTTCAGGCGATATACCAACCACATGGTCAGTATCTGAAGCCCAATCGCCAGACCGGTTACGCACCAGTATGCCAGGCTAAACTTATCCATGGCGCCGAACTTTACCAAGCCTGTATTCAAAAAGAAGTGGGTCATAACCACCATACCAACACCCGGGCACACCAGGGCATAGGCGCCAGCGGATTTTTCTGTACCGGTTACATACTTGGAGAAATAACGATATCTGGAAAGCACCACCCAACCAAGCAATCCGAACACCAGCTGCGCACACAAAAAGTAGGTCAATAGACCCAACGCTTCAATCCCGCCAGCACCGGAGCCAAAATGAACGTGGAACCCGTGGGTCTGGCGCATTAAAGTAATGGTCAAAGTCGTGATGATGGGCAACACAATCCATAACGTAGGCGCAGTTGACGGATCAACACCACGTTCCAGCATCGCACGAAAACCCAGCACGATCTGAATAGCCCCCATAACGAACGCCATCACCATAAAAAAGCTGGAAAGCACAAGACTGAATGTTACCGTTACTATATTCATGCTCATCGCCGCAGGTGACGCCAGCCCCACACCGATCATGGCAGACGCAAAAGCCGGCAACAGCTGCCCCAGATTATTGTTGCGAACGCAGTCAAAACCACCGCCGACCAGAACACGTCCCCAAAAATCTTTCAGCAACGCCAGAGCCCACCCCCCCACTAACAGAAAGGCCACAATCGCCAAAGGGAACAACCACTCCACCACACCCCAAAGCCCAGGAACAAAGGTCATAGCCAGCATAAACGCTACGTTAATCGACATAGCTACTGTTAACGGCCCGGCCAACAACTGCGTTTCAGAATTACTACTCCTAAGTTCCTTATAAGCGTTGGATTTCCGGAACAGGGCATACTGCTTCACGTTCCAGATCAGCAGCTGAAAGTGAAGTACCGCAAAAATTGCAACGCCGCTCCAGGCCCCAACCACTGCCATTTTAAGAAAAAGGCTATCACCCGTGAGAGCCGCCAAGGCGTCCTCAAAAAGAGGCACCGGCGCATTCGGATGCGGCAACCAGTGCATCAACCACATAAAAAAGGTCACAACCAAGCCGCCAGCGCCAAGCGCAGCCAGAAAGTAAGTGGGAACCCAGTCAGGCTCTGATGTTTTCGGCAAGCGATAAAACATTGCGAACTCCCTTTTCAAAACTGAGGGCGGTTTCTTTTAATCTGCCATTAAGAATACGTCAGCACAACTTACTCGCCAAACAACGAATACATAACATTCACCGTAGAAAGTGCCGGAAAATATAACGCTCCCCTTTTAATAAATGGAGAGCAGCACTACATTAAAAACAAAGGCAAATATTCTTACTACCCTCAAAGGATCGACCCTTCACAGGGGCTAAGGGAAGCCACAGTGCAACCAATGAAACACCTTATGGCATGGATATTAATTGCATTTTTTTTCACGCCAGTCAGCTTAGCCGGAGAGTACCCCGAAGAAATTCAAATTGCCGTTATTTCCGATGTTCCGATCACCGCTGCGGCGGCCCATATCCTGCAACTGGCCTATCAACGCTTAGGCGTGAGAATGACAACAGTTCACTCACCTGCTCGCCGTGCTCTGATGATGGCCGATACCGGGCTTGTCGACGGCGGCATGTTCCGCACTAGCCATGCGGCCAACATCTACCCCAATCTGGTACAAGTAGAACATGTGCTGCTGAAGGGTGAATTACGGGCAGTGGTCCTCCCTGGAAATGGTCATGTGCTGAATATGCCCTCAACAAAACCCAGAAAAGTCGCCGTACGCCGCGGCGTGATCATTGCCGAACGAATGGCAACGGAATTAGGGATGGAGCCCGTCTCTGCCAACACTTACGAGCAGGCGCGCCAGCTTTTGAAATATGGGCGTGTAGACGTTGCCTTTATCTCTCACATCGAAGACTTCGGCCCTCTCGCCCTCAAAGATTGGCAGGAGTTTGAAATACTCCCCGAACCAGTCACCAGGTTTAACCTCTATCATTTTCTGAACCAGCGTCATGAAGCACTGGCTAAAGCATTGCCTAATGTTTTGAGACAGATAGAGGAAGAAGGCACCAAGAAGCGGATTCTGGATAGTTTTCGTGGGAGGCCGAATGAGGGGAGCGTAGAGCGCAGCCCACTAAAAAAACAGCAGACTCATTTACAAGCATAACCGCAACCTGCGGCCGAGGCAG
>NZ_JBFHJO010000065.1:0-10248 GCF_041595835.1 Marinobacter sp.
CCCCGGCGTGATGGACCGCCTCGGTATCGGTTATGAAACCCTCAAAGCCATTAACCCCAGGCTCATCTACTGTGCCATCACGGGATACGGCCAAACCGGCCCTTACAAAGACCGTGCAGGCCATGACATTAATTACCTCGCTATATCTGGCGTAGCCAGCCATTGCGGCCGGGCCGACAGTGGCCCGCCACCGATGGGTATTCAGATAGCGGATGTAGCCGGAGGCTCCCACCATGCGGTGATGGGTCTGCTCGCCGCGGTTATACGCCGCCAGCAGATCGGTGAGGGTGCTTTTATCGATATCAGCATGACCGATGCGGCTTTTGCTTTGAATGCCATGGCAGGCGCTGCAGCCCTCGCGGGCGGTCAGGCTCAAAAGCCAGAGGGAGGGATGCTGAATGGTGGTGCTTTTTATGACTACTATCAGACCCGTGATGGCCGCTGGATATCGGTAGGTAGCCTTGAGCCACAATTCTCATCGCGTTTGTGTGACACCTTGGGGATTCCGGAAATGAAAGCATTTGCTTTGAGCCAGAATCCTGAACAGCAGCAGGCGATCAAGGCTGTAATAAGAGAAAAAATCGCAGCGAAAAGTTTTGCCGAATGGCGAGAGATTTTTGCCGGGGTGGATGCGTGTGTTGAGCCCGTGCTGACAATTGAGGAGGCCGCAGAGCATCCGCAGATTAAGGCTCGCGGGATGGTTGTTGAGAGGGATCGTGGGGATGGGGTTGGGCAGCGGCAGGCAGGATGTTCAATCCGGTTTTCTGGTTAAGTTAATGTGTAACTACAGTAAAAACAAAAACCCCGGCCTGTAAGTAAGGCCGGGGTTTTTGCGTTTCAGGCTACTTTTTTATGGTACAGAAACTACAGAGTCAAGCAGCTGCAGGGTGTGGTACACCATCTCACCGAACGCTTCATCTTGTGGATCAACAGGGCCAGAGTGGGTTCCACCTGAAACCGTTGTGATCATGGCGCCTGTCAGAGCCAAAGGCTGAGAACCGGCAAGAGGTGCATTGAAGCTGTCAATGGTCACGAAAGTGCCATCTTCAGCCTCGAAGGTGCCCTTAAGCGGTTTGCCTCCCCAGATAGTATCCGCTGAGTTCGGGATAACCTCATCGTCAGGTACCTCGATCAATGCCAGGGGCCAAGCCTGATCAGCTGCGTTATCCGCGAAGTTGATTGGGTCTGCAGTATCGATGGCTGCCTGGAATACGTTGAAGTAAGTTTCCAGGCCAGCATCGCCCTGTGCCAAACCTGCCGCCGCCTGAAGGCCCGGCAAAATGCGAGGCGCAAAAGTCGGAGAGTTTTCAAGCAGGCGAACAACTCCGCCGCCAGGGGTTAACATCGCCGCACCGGCAATGTTGTTGAATGTTGATGGTACGGTACCTGCTGGGGTTCCATCGCTGATCGTGGCAGGAAGCTGGTCGGCATTGACTGCAGCCGCGAAGGGCATGCCGGTTATGGTGCCGAGTGAGTGACCAACAAGCATGACCGGGGTGCTGGGCATGACGGTAATGCTGAGGGCTTCGTTGAGTGGGAGCTCAAGGCCTGCAAGGCTCGCACGCAGGTTCATATGATCAACTGAGCTCTGGCGCATGTTGTCACGGGTTGTCAGGAAGCTGCTCAGGTTGATGAATGCGTCTCCAGACTCGCTCAAGCCGAAATGGCGCTCACCACTGTCTGCGATCGCTAACCCAGGAATCGTACTGCCCGCGTTGGCAACGGTGTTTTCAAGTGATAGGGCGGCAGCGAGGCTTGCTTGGATTTCGCCACCGTAAGCGCCGCTCAAAACAGTCTGAATTGCATTGTTGATTTGAGCTTCGTCAGTAGGGTCGGTAATGCCAAGTGCCGGGGCCGGAACACCATTATCTTGCAGGGTTGCCTGGATGCTCAGGAGTACGCCAACCTTGAAGGTGCCATTGATGACTGCCGCGCGAGTTTCTGCGTTGTTTTCAATGGCAGGATTGCTTGCAGCCGCAGCTGTCAGCAGTGCGCTGGCAAGTTCCTCTTGCTCCTCGGCAGTAAACTCATCAACACCGTGAAGAGGTTGATCAATAGCGACGACTGCGTACCCATTTGCCGCAATAGCGCTACCAATCGTCAAAGCGGTACTGCGATCTGTGGTGATGCCATGCTGGAAAATGACCACCCCTTTGATTGATGGAGCAGCGGGATAAAGAACTAAAACGGGCACTTCCACATCGGCTTGTTTTTCCGGGAACGGGAAAATGTAGTTTACGGCAGTGGAAACCGACGCGTCAGCCTGAGGAATTGAAAGCCCGGCATCTTTGAATGCCTGGTTCAATGCTTTAGCCAATTCGCTGTCTGCAACCCATGACTGAGTGACGACGTCAGTGCCAGAGGTCCCCAGATAATACGGTAGTTTGACCGTTCCCTGGGCTGCCAGGACAGAGCTGGGGTCAGCTTCAAGCCCGGTCAATACCTGGCTGGCAACGGCGGAAACAAGGCTTACCGGAGTGGGTGCTTCTAACGTGAAGTCTGCCGCGCTTCGGTTCAGGGGCGTTGGCGTGGGTAGTGCCCCAGTGCTGGCAAAATTAGAGGCGAGCGCAACGGCAGCACAGCCAATGGCCGCTTCACCGCCTGCTCCTATGGTTGCCTCACACGGAGCGTCCTCGCCATACAGCGTGCCGAGAACCTCAGCCGCTGTTTTACCCTCATCACCCAGAGGAATGTTGGGGAATGCTGTATAAGCGCCGTCTACGGTGGCCTTTACAGTGGCATAGTCGCTTGCTCCGCCAGCAATAGCTTGCTTGGCTGCAGATACTTTAACGAACGTGTCTAACTGATCTTTGAACCAGGCCGCCGGCTCAGCAATATACTGCAGAACTTTCTCATCGTTGGAGGTGGTAAAACTATAGCTGATAGCGATGTCGTCAGCGGTTAAAGGAAGTTCGGCAGCTTTGAAAAAGCCTTCTGCAGATGCCTCCCACAGGTTGTTGATAAGCGCCCTGACAGGTGCTAGTGATGAGGTTCCCAAGGGCTGATCTTCGTCAGTTAAGTTACCGTAAGATGGAGAGCTGACAATAGGGTCGCCATTGATGTCAGTAATGCCTTTCGTAGCCACTGCAATATAGCGTTTACGTGGGTTGAGTGGCTCGAGGGGTAGAATGCGGATGGCTGAGACGCCATCGAGGGATTCCACATCTGCTCTGGCGGTCGCTACTCCGGCAACGGTTGGCGGTTCCTGGTTGCTTAGCCCTTGTACGGGGTCACCGCTGGCATATTCCAGTTCGATCAGGAAGACTGTTTTTCCGTATTTTACGGTGTCTTCGTCAATCTGCCCATTAAACTGGATGACGGCGGGGGCAACAGTTGATGCACCGCTCAATTCGTTCAGTGCTGTAGTGACGGGAGGTGTTGAGTCGGTAACGCCAAAGGTTCCATCGCCCTGCCCGGAGTCAAAAATCAAATCATTGGGAATAGGCAGTTTGCTGTTGATCGGATCAAAAACAGGCCAGGTTTTCCCGTCGATATCGGGGTTGGAAATCTGATAATCCGGATTCGCGTTTTTCCCGGTAGAAGCGCTATCAAAGCAGCCTGTTAATCCGAGGGATGAAGCCACGGCAAGACTTATTAGAGTTTTCTTGAACATGGGTGGAACCTTTTCCTGTTGTTGTAACGTTATATCCGGCTTAGACGGAACCGGTCGGCCCTTAAATTCCGTGCTTTTGCCTGTTCTGCTTATTTGTCTGAAATCGTAGCCAGCACTTTAAGCCAATTTCTTTATCGTCGACTATAGCGACAGAGTGGCCAGTGTTGATCAGCCAAAAGTGTGATTCTGCTTTTGATTCTCTCCTCGCACAGTTGGAGTAACCTCTATGAAAAATAGAGGGCATTGAAGAGTTTGTCGAGTGACACTGTGGCGGTAACGGGTTCTTTTAACAAATTGTTTCGAAATTTTCGGGGCGTCACTCTGTGTTTTGCGTGAAAGGGTGATAGCCGGTTTCTCCTTCCGTCGCATCGCTCGCGCGCGGAAATTTCTGGTAAACTCTCGCTTCCTTTATAAGCAGGGCTGCTTTGACGGCTTTGCGCACTTCCATAATCAGAAAGCTGATGAGGCGACTATGACCACCGTAATCCGCCAGGACGACCTGATCGAAAGCGTAGCCGATGCGCTGCAGTTTATTTCTTACTACCACCCGAAGGATTTTATTCAGGCTGTTTACGAGGCCTACCAGAGGGAAGAGTCTCAGGCGGCAAAGGATGCTATCGCCCAGATTCTGATCAACTCCCGTATGTGTGCCCAGGGGCACCGCCCGATTTGTCAGGACACGGGCATTGTGACTGTGTTTGTGAACATCGGTATGGACGTTAAGTTCGAGTGTGATATGGCGCTGGACGATGTGATCAACGAAGGTGTTCGCCGTGCTTACACCCATCCGGACAATGTGCTGCGTGCGTCTGTACTGGCTGACCCGGATGGCAAGCGCCAGAACACCAAAGACAACACCCCCGCCATCATTCATTACAAGATGGTTCCGGGTAACACTGTTGAAGTACACGTGGCCGCTAAAGGCGGCGGTTCTGAAGCCAAGTCCAAGTTTGCCATGCTGAATCCGTCTGACTCAGTTGTAGACTGGGTGTTGAAAATGGTTCCGCAGATGGGCGCTGGCTGGTGCCCGCCTGGCATGCTGGGCATAGGTATTGGTGGTACTGCTGAAAAAGCGATGGAGCTGGCGAAAGAGTCCCTGCTGGAACCGATCGATATTCATGATCTGCAAGCCCGTGGTGCCTCTAACCGTGCCGAAGAGTTGCGCCTGGAGTTGTTCGAGAAGGTGAATGATCTGGGTATCGGTGCTCAGGGGCTGGGCGGTCTGACCACGGTTCTGGACGTGAAGGTGAAAGATTACCCGACTCATGCGGCCAATAAGCCGGTAGCCATTATTCCAAACTGTGCGGCCACTCGTCATGCTCACTTCACACTGGATGGCTCTGGCCCGTCACTGCAAACCCCGCCGAGCCTGGAAGACTGGCCGGAAATTACCTGGGAAGTGGGTGAGAATGTTCGCCGCGTGAACCTGGATACAGTTACGCCGGAAGATGTAAAAGACTGGCAGCCGGGTGAAACGGTACTGCTATCTGGCAAGATGCTCACGGGCCGTGATGCCGCGCATAAGAAGATGGTAGACATGATTGAGCGCGGCGAAGAGCTGCCGGTGGATCTGAAAGGCCGTTTCATTTATTACGTGGGTCCGGTTGATCCGGTACGTGAAGAAGTGGTTGGTCCCGCTGGCCCCACCACTGCCACCCGCATGGATAAGTTTACCGATACCATGCTCGAGAAGACCGGCCTGACAGGAATGATTGGTAAAGCCGAGCGCGGGCAGGTTGCCATTGATGCTATCAAGAAGCATGGAGCGGTGTACCTGATGGCGGTGGGCGGTGCGGCTTATCTTGTGTCCAAGGCTATCAAAGGTGCGAAAGTGGTCGCCTTTGAAGAGCTGGGCATGGAAGCTATCTATGAGTTTGAAGTGAAGGATATGCCGGTAACAGTGGCGGTCGACTCTCGGGGTAGCTCTGTGCACCAGACCGGCCCGGTTGAATGGCATGAAAAGATTATCGCGGCCAAGTCTGTGTGATCTGAGTTCTCTGTTGTATCAGTGGCGGTCCTGAACAAAACCTTCAGGGCTGCCACTGAACGTTTTTCATCGATACCCTTCCTTTTATGACGTCTACGCCTTCCAGTCGCAGCCTTTCGGTTTGCAGTTGGCGGGCTTCCGTACCTTCGGGAAAGGCAATCTGACCGTTGCTCCGGAGAACCCGGTGCCAGGGAATGCTGTGGCCGGCGGGCAATTTGCCCAGAGCCCGACCAACAAAGCGCGCCTGGCGACCAAGGCCCGCCATGGCAGCAACCTGGCCGTAGCTGGCCACGCTTCCCGGGGGAATCGCGGCCACTACTTGCCAGATTTTCTGTTCTTTGGTGGGTTCGTTTTCAAGCTGATCCACTCAGAACTCCGCAGTGAGGCGGTCAGAGGCGAAGGCCGCCGTCGACTTCGATCATGCGACCGGATACATAGTCGTTTTCAAAGATGAACGCGGCCGCAGAGGCAATTTCCTCTGGCTTGCCCATGCGCTTGAGCGGGATGCCTGCTGTCATTTTCTCCAGTGCTTCCGGTTTCATTGATGCGGTCATTTCCGTTTCAATGAAGCCCGGAGCAATGCCCATGCAGCGGATACCGTAACGAGCCAGTTCTTTGGCCCAGACCGGAACCAGTGCGGACACGCCAGCTTTGGCTGCGGAGTAGTTGCTCTGGCCCATGTTGCCTGCGCGGGAAATAGACGCAATGTTGATGATTGCACCTTTATCACCGTTCTCGATCATGCGGGTGGCGGCTTCACGGCCGCACAGGAACACGCCGGTTAGGTTAACGTCGATAACCGACTGCCATTGGCTCAGTTCCATGCGCTTGTCGAGTTTGCCGTCTTTGAACTTTACCATCAGGCCGTCGCGCAGAATGCCTGCATTGTTTACCAGACCGTTGAGTTGGCCAAAGTCATTCATAATGGCCTGGAAGGTTTGCTCTACGTCGTCTTCTTTAGCAACGTTGCAAATGTAAGTTTTGGCGTCGCCACCGGCTTTTTTGCAGGCTTCGGCAGCCTCCGCCAGTTTGTCTTCCATCAGGTCGATCAGGGCCAGCCTGGCGCCTTTGGCTGCCAGGTATTCGGCCATGGCGCGGCCCAGGCCCTGGCCACCACCGGTAATTGCAATTACAGAGTCTTGAAGTTTCATGATTTGCCCTTAGTTAAGGTTCTCAATGGTGTTAAGAATTAACTGTGTGCCATTCGTTTTGAATCATTTTTTATAGCACGGAGTATACCAGACCTTACTGAACACACATTCACGTCCTCGAGGCCTTTATGCCGGTTTTTGTTTTTCTCTTTATTGTCATGCCTGTTGCCGAATTAGTGGTGCTCATTAAGGTGGGCGGCATAATCGGTGCGTTAAATACGATTGCGCTGGTGTTTCTGACGGCGGTCATTGGTGCCTGGCTGTTGCGTCAACAGGGTTTGGCAACGTTGTTGCGGGCCAATGAACGTTTGAACAGCGGCGAGTTGCCGGCCAGAGAAGTGGCTGAGGGTCTGATTCTCGCAGTGGGTGGTGCTATGTTGCTGACGCCGGGCTTTATCACCGACACTTTTGGCTTTTTGTGCCTGCTGCCGGGTACCCGGCATTGGCTGGCTGCGCAGGCGCTGAAGCGGATGACCGTGGCAGGGCAAAGCCGTAGCTTTTTCTTTCAGGCCGGGGCTTCTGGCCCGTTTAGCGCACAGCGGCCGTTTGATCGGGATGCCAATGGCGACATCATTGAAGGTGAGTTTCAGGATCAAACTGAATTCGACCGGGATAAGCTGGAAAAAAAGTAAAATTTTTTGATTGGGGGTGTTGAAAACCCAGTGGACAGCCCCATTTAGGTTGCACAGATTCGCCACGGATTGAAAAGCGCTGTCTATCAGATGCTTAGCAAACCGGGCAGTTTGTCGGGCCGGATACTGTCGGGCCAGACATTTTTTAACAAGCAATTGTCATTGCCACATTAATCTGACTATTGGAGAAGCCGAGCAATGAAGATTCGTCCTCTACACGACCGTGTTGTTGTACGCCGTAAGGAAGAAGAAGAGAAAACTGCAGGCGGCATCGTTCTGCCGGGTAATGCTAAAGAGAAGCCTTCTCAGGGCGAAATTATCGCTGTGGGTAATGGCCGTGTTCTTGATAACGGTGAAACCCAGGCGTTGGCAGTTAAGGTAGGTGACACCGTCGTTTTCGGCCAGTACGCCGGTAATACCGTAAAGGTAGACGGTGAAGAGCTGCTCATCATGAGTGAGAGCGATATCTACGGCGTGCTTGAGTAATTGCGAAAGCAGCTCGCACGAACGCTCATTAATCCGATCGATCCAATTTCGGTTTAAAGAAGAGGAATTTAAGACATGGCAGCAAAAGAAGTTCAGTTTGGTGATAGTGCTCGCAAGCGCATGGTAAAGGGTGTAAATGTTCTGGCTGACGCCGTAAAGGTCACCCTGGGTCCCAAAGGCCGTAACGTGGTTCTTGAGAAGTCTTTCGGTGCTCCTACCGTAACTAAAGATGGTGTATCTGTAGCCAAAGAAATCGAACTGAAAGATAAGTTCGAGAACATGGGCGCGCAGATGGTTAAGGAAGTTGCTTCCCAGGCCAATGAAACGGCGGGTGACGGTACGACCACTGCAACCGTTCTGGCTCAGTCCATTGTTAGCGAAGGTATCAAGGCCGTTACTGCTGGCATGAACCCGATGGACCTGAAGCGCGGCATCGACAAAGCGACTGCTGAAGCTGTGAAAGCCATTCGTGAAATGGCCACGCCTTGTGACGACAGCCGGAACATCGCTCAGGTTGGCACCATCTCCGCCAACGGCGACGAGACTATCGGTCGTATCATTGCAGATGCAATGGAGCGTGTTGGTAAGGAAGGCGTCATCACCGTTGAGGAAGGCCGTGGCCTGGAAGACGAGCTGGACGTCGTTGAAGGTATGCAGTTCGATCGCGGTTACCTGAGCCCATACTTCATCAACAACCAGGACAACATGTCTGCCGAGCTGGACGACCCCTACATCCTGCTGGTTGACAAGAAAATCTCTAACATCCGTGAGCTGTTGCCAGTACTGGAAGCTGTAGCTAAAGCCGGCAAGCCGCTGCAGATTATCGCCGAAGATATCGAAGGCGAAGCGCTGGCTACTCTGGTTGTGAACAATATGCGCGGTATCGTTAAAGTTAACGCTGTTAAAGCGCCTGGCTTTGGTGACCGTCGTAAGGAAATGCTGCAGGATATCGCCATTCTCACCGGTGGTACTGTGATTTCCGAAGAAGTAGGCCTGACTCTGGAGAACACAACTCTGGACGACCTGGGTACTGCCAAGCGTGTGAATGTCACTAAAGAGAACACCACCATCATCGATGGTGCTGGCGCTCAGGGTGACATCGAAGCCCGTGTTGAGCAGATCCGCAGGCAGATCGAAGAGAGCTCTTCCGATTACGATAAAGAAAAGCTGCAGGAGCGCGTAGCCAAGCTGGCTGGCGGTGTTGCGGTTATCAAAATCGGTGCTGGCTCTGAAGTAGAAATGAAAGAGAAGAAAGCCCGTGTTGAAGACGCGCTGCACTCTACCCGTGCTGCGGTTGAAGAAGGCATCGTAGCCGGTGGTGGTGTAACCCTGATCCGCGCTATTGCCGCTCTGGACAAGGTTGACGCGATCAACGAAGAGCAGAAAGCCGGTGTGAACATTCTGCGCCGCGCCATGGAAGCTCCGCTGCGTCAGATCGTATTCAACGCAGGCGGCGAGTCTTCTGTTGTTGTTGCCAAAGTAAAAGAAGGAGAAGGTTCCTTCGGCTTCAACGCTGCGACTGAACAGTATGGCGATATGTTGGAAATGGGTATTCTGGACCCTGCTAAGGTTACCCGTTCTTCCTTGCAGGCCGCTGCTTCTGTAGCTTCGCTGATCATCACCACTGAGGCGATGGTGGCCGACGAGCCAGCAGAAGAAGGTGCGGGTGCTGGTATGCCGGATATGGGCGGCATGGGTGGAATGGGAGGCATGGGTGGGATGATGTAATCCCTCTCAGGTTCCGGTCAGGTCTCAGTTTTGGTGATCTGGCCTGATCTACCCATAAAAACCCCGTGCTGGTTCACACCAGTGCGGGGTTTTTTGTTGTTTTAATCATGAACTTGGCAACCGCCTTTGTTAGACTCGGCTACCGGTTTACAAATGTGCACGATCTGATGAGCGAATCCCCGACAAAATCTTTTTTACGCACTGGCAAGATTGTCTTGCTGGTGTTGCTTGGATTGTTTGTGTTTGGGGTTACTCTGGTGGTGCGGGTGCCTGTGGGTTGGGTCTGGTATCGGTTGTCTGATCAGATTCAGCTACCGTCTCAGGTTCGGGTTGAGCAGGTTTCAGGAACCTTGTGGCGAGGGGCTGCCAAAGTAAACGCAGCAGGTTTTCCGGTAAGAGTCCAGTGGCAGTTTGATTGGCCTTCTGTCACGGAAATGACGTTGCCGATTGAGTTTTCAGTGTCTTCGTCACAATCTCGATTGGAAGGTGTTGCTATAGGTGGGTTGCCCCGTAGTTTTGAACTGTCTGCCAGCGGTGTTGTGGCCGTCTCTGAGTTTGAAGATTTAATCCGCCAGAGTGGCGGTGCAATGATTGACGGTGAGGTTACGATAGATCATTTGACGCTCAGATGGGCTGATGAGCGCATGCAGC
>NZ_JBFHJO010000066.1:0-10148 GCF_041595835.1 Marinobacter sp.
CCTAAATTCAAGCTGCGTAACGTGGAAGTCTTCTACGGCGACAGCCCAGCGATTAAAAACATCAGCCTGGACATTGGCCGTAACGAAGTGATTGCCTTTATCGGCCCTTCGGGGTGCGGTAAGTCAACCTTCCTGCGATGTCTGAACCGGATGAACGACAGTATTGATAGTTGCAGCGTAAAGGGTTCCTTGCTGCTGGATGACCAGGATATCTACGATCCCAAACGGGATGTGGTGGAGCTTCGCGCCCGGGTTGGCATGGTGTTCCAGAAGCCGAACCCGTTTCCCAAGTCTATCTATGACAACGTGGCCTACGGGCCAAGAATTCATGGTCTGGCGAATCGCAAGTCAGATCTGGACGACATCGTTGAGAACAGCCTGCGTAAAGCCGGGCTATGGAACGAAGTGAAAGACCGTCTGGATGCCACTGCCACAGGCATGTCTGGAGGTCAGCAGCAGCGTTTGTGCATCGCTCGTGCGATTGCCGTTAGCCCTGAAGTGATCCTGATGGATGAGCCATGCTCCGCCTTGGATCCTATTGCCACTGCGAAGGTAGAAGAGCTGATCGCGGAGATGTCGGAAAGCTACACCATTGTGATCGTGACTCACTCGATGCAGCAGGCAGCCCGGGTATCTAATCGCACCGCTTATTTCCACCTGGGGCACTTGGTGGAAGTGAACGACACTGACAAAGTATTTACTGCCCCAGACCATGAACTGACAGAGTCCTATATTACGGGTCGCTTTGGTTGATCGGGTTCGGAACCCTTGGAGACAGAAGACATGCCGAACACAAAAGATGATGTGTATGGAGATCATATCTCCGCCAAATTCAACGATGAACTGACGGAGTTGAAAACCCAGTTTCTGAATATGGGCGGTCTGGTTGAAAGCCAGGTTGAGCGGGCGATCGAGGCCTTGACCAACAATGACAGCGAGTTGGCTGAGGTTGTGCGGCAGGACGACAGAACCGTTGATCGTATGGAAATGGATCTTGATGAAGAAGCCATTCTGGTGATTGCTCGTCGTCAGCCGGCTGCGAGGGATCTGCGCCTGGTGATTTCGGTAATAAAAATGGTGTCTGACCTTGAGCGGATGGGCGATGAAGCAAAAAAGATCGCCAAAATGGCCATTAAGCTGTCTGAAGAAGGGCAGGCCCCGCAGGGGTATGTTGAAATCCGCTACATTGGTAAGCATGTGTTAAGCATGCTCCATGATTCTTTGGATGCCTTCGCCAGGCTTGATTCCGATCAGGCGTTGCGAGTGATGAAGGAAGACAAGCAGGTAGATGAAGAATACCAGGCAGCAGCACGTGCTTTGCTGACCTTCATGATGGAAGATGCCCGAAACATTTCGCGCTGCATGATGGTGATGTGGATTCTCCGTGCTCTGGAGCGTATTGGTGATCACGCCTGTAATATTGCAGAACACGTGATATTCATGGCGAAAGGCGAAGACATTCGGCACTCGCCCATGGAAGAAGCTGAGAGGGTGGTTGGACGTTAAAAACCGGGGCTTTTACCAAAGTTAGAAGCAAGTGGGACAGCACCACCGTCCCGCTTGCCTCTCGCCAAATCAGGCCTGCTTCATCTTATCCGTATAGGGCGGCCAGCCCAGCGGCTTGCCGGCCAGCAGGTGCAGATGGATATGGAACACCGTTTGCCCTGCATTTTCCCCGCAGTTCATCACAACCCGATAGCCATCCTCGGCGAAGCCCATGTCCTGGGCCAGTTTCCCGGCCACCCAGTACAGATGCCCCACCAATTCCCGATCGTCTTCTACAATGTCGTTGATGGTCGCGATAGGCTTCTTGGGAATAATCAGCAGGTGTACAGGTGCTTGAGGGTTGATGTCCCGGAATGCGAGGGCCTGGTCGTCTTCGTAGACGATGTCGGCCGGAATTTCCCGGTTGATGATTTTGGTAAAGATGGTTTCAGACATGATAGCTCCTTGGTTGTTATAGAAATCTGGTGGTTCTGATTCAAAGCCAGTTCGGTACGGGCAAACGGCTGGTGATTTCTCTGAGCAGCGCAGGCGGTTGGTCGTCCAGCCCCATGGCATAGCGGGCGACCTTGTTGCGGGCAAAGGGCAAGGCGCGGGCTGCAGTGAGGCCAAGGTTGCGCGCGAGATGAAGTGGCGGAATGGTGTTACTGAACAGGTGATAGAACAGGTCCATGGCCAGCATCATGCGCCGGTTGGCAGGGCGGCGTTGTTGCTCGTAAAGGCCTAGCCAGTGCGTGCTGGCCAGGTCATCTCCGCTGCGACGGGCTTCTTTGAGCATACCCTGCAGGCACTGAGCATCCTGAAAGCCCAGATTTACGCCCTGACCTGCCAGCGGGTTGATGGTGTGGGCAGCATCGCCGGTAAGTACCACGCGACCTGCTGAATAGTGTTTGGCGTGTTGCCGGGCCAGCGGGAAGCTGCCACATTCTTCAATATGGGTCAGTGACGGCAGTTCTTTCGGGAAACTCTTTTGTATTTCCGCGAGTAGGGCTTCGTTGCTCAGGTTTTTAAGGCGAGCGATTTCGGCTGGTGAGTCATACCACACCAGTGACCCATGGCTTTCTCCCGGGTGCTCTGGGCCAGCGCTGTGCAGTGGCAGAAAGGCTCTGGGGCCGGAAGGGTAGAAGCCCTGCCAGGTGATGTCTTGAACCGGGCCTTGATAGCGTACCGAAATGATCATGGCTTGCTGGCTGTATTGGTCTTTGGTAATACCGATACCGGCCATGTCCCGGACCCGGGATTGCGCGCCATCGGCTCCGATCACCAGAGCAGCGGTCAGTTGCTGGCCGTCTTCAAGTGTCACTGTTGCTGATTCAGAGTTCTGGGTGATGTCCGTGATGCCGTTACCGGCGAGAATGGTTACAGAGGATTCTGCTTCAGCAGCCAGCCATAAACCTTTCTGGGTCACGGTATTTTCAACAATGTGGCCAAGATGAGTGGCATCCAGCCCATCCGCAGCGAATTCCACCTGATTGGCGGTTCGAGGTAGCAGGTCGCGCAAAGGATGAGGAGCTTCATCCCAAACGCCTAGCCGCCGGTAAGGTGTAGCTCGCATAGCCAGTATGTGATCCCAGGCCCCGAGGCTTTGCAGGTAGCGTTCGCTGCCTGCACTCAGGGCAGAAACACGAATATCGGGCGCAGCTTGCGGGTCAAATTCCGGAGCAGGGGCGCGATCAACCATCGCGACATTGAAGCCCTCGCGTCCGAGGCCGGTGGCGAGGGCCGCGCCGACCATGCCGGCGCCAGCGATCACAATATCAAAAGCTTGAGTCATATCGGGTTCCTGTCTGATGCCCACAGTTTACGCGATGGCAACGATCAGACAAGCGACCGGGGTCAATCTCTTCCTTAATGGAGTAATAGGCCTTAGCCAACCATACGGGAAGCCTCCTGGGCTGAGGGTTCCGCGAGAGTTTGTCGGCCTTTTAACAGCCAGGCGGGTTTTTGAGTGCCCGGCTTTATGAAGCCTCGATTAAGTACAATCGGCTGAACAAGGTTCAGGAAATCCTGGGTTTTCATGTGCACGGATTCAGTATGGCTGCCTGCAGCGAAGGCCAGTTCGGGTTGCTCGGTCAGCGACTCTGCGCAGTAAACGGTCATACCGAACAGGTTTCCGAAAGGCGGCATCGCGCCAACTTCGCAGTCGGGAAAGTGGTCCTGAAAGGTTTGCTCGTCGGCCAGATCGACAAAGTCAGTGTCCAGAATGCGGGACAGGCTGTCCCAGCGAACACGCCAGGTCGCCGGCATAACCAGCATGGCCATTTTTCCATCGAGTTCGATGATGACAGTTTTGACGACCTTATCGCCTGCAATTGTTACGTGGTGAGCAAGTTCTTGAGCGGTAAATGCAGGGGGGTGGGAAAGGCACATGTATTCGGTGCCTGCTTTGTCCAAGAAATCTTTAAGTAGCTGTATCGGCATAAATACAACCTCCTGACAGCACGGACAGCGTTGTAGAGCCTTCCAAAAAAAATCCCGGGCCGGCTCCGGTAGCAGGCAGAGCGTTCTCCGCCTGCCTTACCGACAGCTTAGCCCAGGATTTATGGTTTGCGAATAACCGGTTTTACCTGTGTGACAGGGTTCCGATTAGTCGGCTTTGATCATATGAATATCACGTTGTGGGAACGGAATAGAAATACCTTCCGCATCGAACGCTTTTTTCACCCGCTCTTGCATGTCCCAGTTGAATGGCCACAGGTCGCCGGCCTTGGTCCAGGCACGCACTGTCAGGTTTACGGAACTGTCGCCCAGGCTGCCAACGACAACCAGAGGCTCAGGATCTTTCAGGGCGCGCTCGTCTTCATTAATCAGGCGCAACACGATGGCTTTGGCTTTGTCGATATCATCGTTGTAACCAATGCCAAAGGACATGTCGCAACGACGAGTCTCGTAAACGCTCATATTGGTCAGGCTGGCATTAGACAACTGGCCGTTCGGGATAACAACACGGCGATTGTCGAATGTGTCGATAACCGTATAGAGAATGCTGATTTCACGTACAGAGCCAAGGAAGCCTTGAGCTTCAATAGCATCGCCAACTTTGAACGGCTTGAAGATCAGAATCAGTACACCCCCGGCGAAGTTTGCCAGGCTACCTTGCAGTGCCAGGCCAACAGCCAAGCCCGCGGCACCGATAATGGCTACGAACGAGGTGGTCGCAATGCCAATCATGGAAGCAACGGAAATCAGCAGTAAAATCTTGAGGATAGAACTGGCTAAACCGCACAGGAATTTGTTCAGGGTGGGGTCTTTCTGACCCAGTTTTTTGTCCATAATCGCGACAACGCGATTGATCAGCCAAAGGCCGATAATCAGTGTGACAATGGCAAGCACGACCTTAGGTGCGTAAGCCATTACCAATGTAACTGCCTGGTCCATCCACTGAGAGGCCTGGCCGCTCTCGCTGAAAAGCTCTTCCATGGTAAAGCTCCTTGGTCATTAGAATAATGTGTTATAAGGGATGAATTATCAGCGCATCGAAATCCGCCTGACTCTAGTATAGGGCAGGTAGTTGGAAAGGCGGATATTGCTATTGCATTTTCTTGTGTAGTACTTGTACCGTCAGTGATTATCCTGAGTGTATTCAATGATGACCTCGGGCCCGCCCCGCACAAGAATCTTGCCTTGCTTCTGGCTGAGCTGATAGTCGTACATCGGGTCGTAGTAGTCCTTGAGGAGGCCTTCTATCCACCCGTTGTGACCTTCGGTTGAGCCTTGGGCCTGTTGTTCCAGCGCGCGCTCCATCAGAGTTCTAAGTTTCTGATGGCGTACTCCGCCCAGGCGTTTACGAATGCGATCGAGAGCGCTGAGCAGATAGTCCCGATAGTTCAGCCAGCCGGCTTCTTCGCCATCGCGGGTAATGTAATCAGCCAGCATCCCCTCAACATAATCGGCACGAATGATGGCAATTCGTTCTTCCATGGGTTGTTCCAGAACCAGCAGGTTCGATTCGCTCATGCGTGTCCTGAGTTGTTCGGGCAGCGCGCAGCAGCCGATCAGCCGGCTTTCGTCTTCAAGGTAGACGGGGCCTCCTACCTGGTGGCGGGCCTTAAGCAACGCCACAGCCAGGCGGTTTTCAAAATCGATCTGGGTGGGCTGAGGGCTGACCATGCGGCCAAAGCTGGAGCCACGGTGATTGGCTAATCCTTCGAGATCGACCGGGTTTGGCAGGTTTGCCAGCACCCGGGTTTTGCCAGTGCCCGTGCGGCCGCTGAGAAGGCGGAATTCCTGGATTTTGATCTGCTCGTCCATGCTGTCGATCAGGAACCGACGCAGAGCTTTGTACCCACCCTCGATAAGTGGGTAGTTAATGCCGGAATCTTTGATCCACTGCTGGGTTAGCCGTGATCGCAGGCCGCCCCGGAAGCAGAAAAGGTAACCATTTGGGTGTTGAATGGCGAAGCGCTTCCAGGCTTCAATCCTCTGGGCTTTGATGTCGCCTGATACTAGCTGATGGCCTAGCTCAATGGCTTTATCTTGCCCCTTTTCCTTGTAGCAAATGCCAATGCGATGCCGTTCTTCATCGTTCATCAGGGGGGCGTTAATGGCGTTGGGAAAGCTGCCTTTTGCAAACTCAACCGGTGCCCGCACATCCATCAGTGGCACGTCATTCAGGAATAGGTTCAAGTAGTCGTTGGTGTCGGGTCTGCTAGCCATGTCCGCGGATCACTGTGCTTCTGGATGAGGCCGCAGTATACCGGACTGCTAATTTCCGGGCATCCCGGCTGAGGGTACAATAGTCGCCACCAATGTTTCTGACAGGAATAATCATGACGCCTGAGCGCCTAAACCAACACCTTCGAAAGACCCTGAGTCGGGGGCGGGTTGCTGAATCGGTTCCGGCGGGTTGCCCGGATTTCCCGTTATATCTGTTCGATCCGTCGGTCCTGGATGGGCCGCTCAGTCACGATGAAGCCCAAGCGGTGGTCGCGGAGCCTGCATATTGGTCGTTCTGTTGGGCCAGTGGGCAGGTATTGGCTCAGTGGATTATGGAGCATCCGGAATTGGTGGCTGGTAAAACCGTACTCGATTTTGGTTCTGGCTCCGGAGTAGTCGCTGTTGCATCGGCCCGGGCGGGGGCCGCACGATCAATCGCTTGTGATCTTGATCCTGCAGCTTTGGAGGCCGTAGCCGCGAATGCCCGGCTCAACAACGTTGAGGTGGCGCTATGTGATGATTGGGCGAACCGGCCGGATGATCTGGATCTGGTGACGGCCGCCGACGTGCTTTACGATCCGGAGAACCGGCCGTTGTTGGCGTCGTTCCAGGCTGCCTCAACGAAGGTTTTGCTGGCAGACTCCAGGGTTAAGCATCTCGGTAATGAGGCTTATGTGCTTCAAAGTGTCGTGGAAGCCAGAACCTGGCCAGACCTGAATGAGTTTGAAGAGTTTAATAAGGTGCGGATCTATCTGGCAGAAGGGCATACTAGCCGGTAAGGCAAAAAAATAAAGGGCGACTCAAGAGTCGCCCTTTACAGGTACTGAACCGCCATCCTGAGCAGTCCACAGTCGGAACAAATAGCGCTTCCATGTGCGTTGAGCAACAGCCTTGTTGCTGGATCCTTTGCCTTTCCCTGGTGCTGGCGTCCGAGCCCGCAATCCAATTCGGTATCCCTTAAGCGAGGCGTCCCTGTGTCCTTGCCTCTCCCCACTGTCCGTGCGGGGGTGCATCCGGTGCGTCGTCCATTTCCCTGTCATCCCTGACGTTGAACACTATACCAAGGTCTCTATTTCAAACCTGTGAACTGCGTTCGTTAAGTTGAACGGAATGTTTTTGATTTGCCTTCATTTCATTAAAAATCAATAAGTTGAATTTGATTTTTTTATGAATCTCTCTTGCTGCGCACGTAACGTGCTGACAAGTGCTTACAGGTTTGTAGGAAATATCTCACAAAGAGTTGGGGGAATTTCCTACGTTGTGATTTTTGGCCTGACGAATCCCCGGCCAAGGCAGCATGCCCAGAGCAATTCCTGATGCATCGGCCAGAATGTCAGCCAGTGAAAAGTCCCGGTAGGGCAGGGTGGCTTGAATCGCCTCCAGTGCAAAACCAAAACCTAGCAGTGCCGGCAGGTACCAGCATGGGCTGAGCCGTGGCCATGCCAGCCGGGTGACGATGGTTAGTTCGGCAAAGGCAATCAGGTGGTTGATCTTGTCATTGCTTGAGGCTGGAATAGGATAGCTGTTGCTGGTTGTGGCCAGATACAAAATGGCAGCAAGGGATACAAATAGCATCGCTTGCCATAGCTGGCTCATGCGTAGAAGAGCGTAAAAAGTATGCCGGAAGCGACGCATAGGGAAATCCGAGTGTGGTTGCGGGCTGTGGGAATGCGTCTGACATGATATGCTTTGCGCCCCGTTATTGTCATGGCAGCGGAGGACCACCAGCAATGCTCAAGGGAAACTTTTTCAGAGGACTGGGCTACCTGGGGGAGGGGTTCAGGCTGATTCGCCAACCCGGCCTGCGGCTATTCGTCATTATTCCTCTTGTCATCAATGTCCTGCTTTTCGGACTGTTATTTTATTTTCTTGCTGAACTCTTCACGCAGATGATTGCGGCTGCTATGGCGTGGCTGCCGGACTGGGCGTGGCTGCAGGCACTGGATTGGTTGTTCTGGCCTCTGTATGGCGTGGTGATCATACTGATTCTGGCCTACGGTTTTGTCATCATCGCTAACCTCATCGGATCGCCTTTTTATGGCTACCTTGCGGAGCTGACAGAGCAACACCTGACCGGTCAGGTGGTCAGTGTTGAAGGCGGCTGGCTGGCCATCATTAAAGATATTCCCCGGGCGCTCTGGAGGGAAGTCCATAAAATTATCTATTACCTGCCCAGGGCTTTGGGGTTGCTCATTATCGGTCTCATCCCGGTCGTTAATTTGGTCGCCGCTGTACTCTGGTTCCTGTTCAATAGCTGGATGATGGCGCTGCAGTACGTGGATTATCCGGCCGACAACCACAAAGTCAGCTTTCCGAAGTTACGTAAAGATCTGGCTGCAAGCAGATTGTCTGCTTTAGGCTTCGGTTTGCCGGTGGCTCTGGCTGCAATGGTGCCTGTCCTGAACCTTGTTGTAGTGCCTGCCGCGGTGTGTGGCGCTACGGCCTTCTGGGTTCGCGAAAACGATTCAAAATATCAGTAATTTGTAGCGGAGGCTTCTTGGAAACATCGGATTTTGTCATTGGTCAGCGTTGGGTCAGCCACAGTGATACGGCTTTGGGATTGGGTATTGTTACCGACATTTCAGGGCGTAGGGTCACACTCGGTTTTCCGGCAGCCGATGAAGAACGCACCTATGCTATCGATAACGCACCCCTGTCGCGGATTGTGTATCAGCAGGGTGAGGAAATAGAGACCTTTGATGGCAAAAAGTACATTGTGCGTTCTGTGGAGGACGTTGGCGGCATTCTGATGTATCACGTCGACGACGGTGACAATACTCTGCAGGTCGCGGAAGTGAAACTGGCTGGTTCGGTTAATTTTTCAGCACCGCATCAGCGTTTGTTTGCCGGCCAGTTTGACCGTAATGGCGCTTTCCGGCTGAGAGTATCTACTCTGGAGCACCTGGACCGGTTGCGGGCTTCTCCAGCCCAAGGGTTGATCGGTGCACGAACCCAGCACTTGCCGCACCAGCTATATATCGCCAACGAAGTGGCCCGCCGCCATGCTCCCCGGGTATTGCTGGCCGATGAGGTAGGCTTGGGTAAAACCATTGAAGCCGGTCTGATTCTGCATTATCAGCTGCATACCGGGCGCGCTCGTCGGGCGCTGATCGTCGTGCCGGATTCTCTGATACATCAGTGGCTGGTGGAAATGCTTCGCCGTTTTAACCTGAGGTTCTCGATTGTTGATCAAAGCCGTTACGACGACATCAGGGCCCAGCAAGATGATGTAGATGCTCTGGTCAACCATATCTTTGGTGATGATGACGGTGTTAACCCGTTTGAAGCCGATCAGTTGGTGCTGTGCAGTCTGGATTTTCTGGTGCAGAGCAAACAGGCTCGTGAACATGCTTTGGCTGCCGGCTGGGATTTGATGGTGGTGGACGAAGCACATCATTTGGCATGGTCGCCGGAGCAGACGAGCCCTGAATACGAAGTGGTTGAACAATTGTCAGCGGCCAGTAAAGGCTTGTTATTGCTGACAGCTACGCCGGAGCAGGTGGGCATAGCCAGCCACTTTGCCCGTCTGCGTTTGTTGGATCCGGCCCGTTTCCATGACCTGGAAGCGTTTTGTAAGGAAGAACAGCAATACGAAGTGATTAATAAAGTTGTGCGTCGGCTTCAGGAGTCGCCGGACAATATCTCAGCAGATGACAAAGTAGCGTTAGCGGATTGGCTGGGTGATGAGCTGGATGATCTTCTGGCTCAGGATGATGCTCATCAGGCAGTTATCGATGCTTTGTTGGACCGCCACGGTACTGGCCGGGTGCTTTTCCGTAACACTCGTGCTGCCATTAAAGGGTTCCCTGAGCGCCAACCGTTACCAGAACCGCTTCCTTGCCCTGAGTTATACGATGACTTCCGTCATGGCGACACAGGCTTGGCACCGGAACAGTCAGCACCGGAAGAGCAGTGGCTGGCGGAAGACCCGCGGGTTGCCTGGCTTCAGAAAAAACTGGCCAGTCTGCGTCCCGCCAAAGTGGTGGTAA
>NZ_JBFHJO010000067.1:0-9419 GCF_041595835.1 Marinobacter sp.
GTGCTGAAATCGCACGTTCCGAGTGGTATCGCGAAGGTCGTGTACCTCTGCACACACTGCGTGCAGATATTGATTACGCAACCTATGAAGCGCACACCACTTACGGCGTAATCGGCGTTAAGGTATGGATCTTCAAAGGTGAGATTCTTGGTGGTATGGAACAGGTCCGTGCTGACAAGAAAGCCTCTGGGAAGAAAGGTTCTAAGTAAAGGGGCACTCTTATGCTGCAACCAAAACGCACCAAATTTCGCAAGGTAATGAAAGGCCGTAACACCGGTCTTGCTCAGCGCGCTAATAAGGTGAGCTTCGGTGAATACGGATTGAAAGCGACAACCCGTGGACGTATAACTGCGCGCCAGATCGAGGCAGCGCGTCGTACCATGACTCGTCGTATCAAAAGGGGCGGTAAGATTTGGATTCGGGTTTTCCCTGATAAGCCAATTACCGGTAAACCTCTGGAAGTACGGATGGGTAAAGGTAAGGGTTCTGTCGAGTATTGGGTGGCTGAAATTCAGCCAGGTCGCATGCTCTATGAAATGGAAGGTGTTTCCGAGGAAATCGCTCGCGAAGCCTTTACTCTGGCAGCGGCCAAACTGCCTGTACAGACCACCTTTGTAACGAGGACGGTGATGTGATGAAAGCAACAGAGCTGCGTGACAAGTCCGTCGAGGAGCTGAACAGTGAGCTGATCAACCTCCTGAAGGAGCAGTTCAACCTGCGCATGCGTAAAGCGACGGGTCAGCTGAATCAGTCTCACCTCCTCGGCAACGTGAAACGTGACATTGCGCGCGTTAAAACGGTAATGAATGAAAAGGCAGGACAGTGACATGACCGAAGCTACCCAAACTGCCAGAACTCTGAGCGGCAAGGTCGTGAGCAACAAGATGGATAAGTCCATCGTGGTCCTGGTTGAACGTCAGGTGAAACATCCTCTGTACGGTAAGTACATGAAGCGTTCAACCAAGATCCATGCGCACGATGAAAGCAATCAGTGCAACATCGGCGACACCGTAACCATCGAGGAAACCCGTCCGGTCTCCAAGACTAAGAGCTGGGCTCTGGTTGAGGTCACCGAACGCGCTTCCAAGGTGTAATTCGCCCGGAGAACAACCATGATTCAGACTCAAACAATGCTTGAAGTCGCGGATAACAGCGGTGCACGTCAAGTTATGTGTATCAAGGTCCTGGGCGGATCTCACCGGCGTTATGCCAGCGTTGGGGATATCATCAAGGTAACCGTTAAGGAAGCCATCCCACGCGGCAAGGTGAAAAAAGGCCAGGTCCTGAAGGCTGTTGTAGTACGTACCCGTAAGGGTGTGCGTCGTCCAGACGGTTCTTTGATCCGTTTTGATGGTAACGCGGCGGTACTTCTGAACAATCAGGACGCGCCCATTGGTACCCGTATCTTCGGACCGGTTACCCGTGAGCTGCGTAACGAAAAGTTCATGAAGATTATCTCACTGGCACCCGAAGTACTTTAAAGGACCAGAGGCCGGTTATGAAAAAGATTAAACGAGATGACGAAGTAATCGTCACCACGGGGAAAGACAAAGAGAAACGTGGTAAAGTCCTGAAAGTTCAGGACGATGGTCGCGTGATTGTTTCTGGTATCAATATGATCAAGAAACACACAAAACCTAACCCGATGCTCGGCACCCCAGGTGGTATCGTCGAAAAAGAAGCGCCTATCCAGGCTTCCAACGTGGCTATTTTTAATCCGCAGACCGGCAAAGCCGATCGTGTAGGCTTCCAGATCAAGGAAGACGGCACCAAAGTGCGGATCTTCAAGTCCACGAAAGAACCTGTCGATAACCAGTAAGCGGTGGTGGTTACGATGCTTAACATGAAAGAGCAGTATTCAAAGGAAGTGGTACCCGCCCTGCAGAAAGAGTTCGGCTACAAGAACATCATGCAGGTTCCGCGTATCGAAAAAATCACCCTGAACATGGGTGTTGGCGAAGCGGTTGGCGACAAGAAGCTGATTGAAAATGCTGTGGCAGATCTTGAGCGCCTGGCAGGCCAAAAAGTTGTTGTTACCAAAGCTAAAAAATCTGTAGCGGGCTTCAAAATCCGCGAAGGTTGGCCGATTGGCTGTAAAGTGACCCTGCGCGGTGAGCGTATGTGGGATTTCTTTGATCGCCTGGTTCACATTGCGGTTCCCCGCATTCGTGACTTCCGTGGTCTGAACCCGAAATCTTTCGATGGTCGCGGTAACTACAGCATGGGTGTGCGTGAGCAGATCATCTTCCCTGAGATCGAGTACGACAAAGTCGACAAGATCCGTGGGCTGGATATCACCATCACCACTTCTGCCGTTACCGACGATGAAGGTCGCGAACTGTTGAAAGCCTTTGGCTTTCCGTTCAAGAAATAAGGAACGAGTGACATGGCGAAGGTTTCAATGAAAAACCGTGAGCTCAAGCGTGAAAAGACTGTGGCTAAGTACGCAGCTCAACGCGCTGAGCTCAAGGCGATTATCAAAAACCCAAATACCAGCGATGAAGAACGCTGGGACGCGCAAATGAAGCTGCAACAGCAGCCTCGTGATGCCAGTCCTTCACGTCTTCGTAATCGTTGCCAGGTGACTGGTCGTCCTCATGGCGTCCTGCGTAAGTTCGAGCTTTCACGGATTAAGCTCCGTGAATACGGCATGCGCGGTGATGTTCCGGGTCTGACCAAGGCAAGCTGGTAAGGCAGGCATCCTGGCTTCGGTCAGGTGCCCGTTGGTAAGCGGTGCGGCGCGCCGCTGCACAACTAAAAAGATCAGGAGACTCATTAAAATGAGTATGCAAGATACGCTTGCGGATATGTTTACTCGTATCCGTAATGCTCAGATGGCGCAGAAGGCCGATGTGGTCATGCCATCTTCAAAGATGAAAATCTCCGTAGCCCAGGTCCTCAAGGACGAAGGTTATGTTGGAGATTTCTCCGTTTCAGCTGATGCGAAGCCCGAGCTTACGATCAATCTTAAATACTTTGGCGGTAAGCCGGTTATCGAAGAGATCAAGCGGGTTAGTCGTCCGAGTCTGCGCCAGTACAAGGGCGCTGGGGAGCTGCCGAAGGTATCCGGTGGTCTGGGAGTCGCGATTGTCTCAACGTCCAAGGGCGTTATGACAGACCGCGCCGCACGAGCTGCTGGCGTGGGTGGCGAAGTCATCTGCACCGTATTCTAGGAGAATCACATGTCCAGGATTGCCAATGATCCTGTCGTGCTGCCTTCCGGTGTTGAGGTTAAGCTGAACGGACAGGAAATTAACGTTAAGGGTTCCAAAGGTGCTCTTCAACTCACCATTCACCAAGCGGTTGAAGTAAAGCAGGAAGAGGGTTCTCTTCGCTTTGCTGCACGTGATGGTGCGAAACAGTCCCGCGCTCTTGCTGGTACTACTCGTGCGCTGGTTAACAACATGGTTTCCGGCGTTGCCACTGGCTGGGAGCGTAAGCTTCTGCTGACTGGTGTAGGTTACCGTGCTCAGGCGCAAGGTAAAAAGCTCAATCTGACTCTGGGTTTTTCTCACCCGGTGGAATATGAGCTGCCCGAGGGTGTTACCGCTGAAACTCCGTCCAATACGGAAGTTGTGATTCGCGGTATCGACAAGCAACAGGTTGGCCAGGTCGCTGCAGATATTCGCGCTTTCCGTCCGCCCGAGCCTTATAAAGGCAAAGGTGTTCGTTATGCGGATGAGCAGGTAAGACGCAAAGAAGCCAAGAAGAAATAAGGCGGGACTATGAGCGCGAATAACGAAAGACTGCGTCGCGCACGTAAAGTGCGCATGAAGATTCGTGAGCTGGGTACTGACCGTCTGTGCGTTCATCGCACTCCGCGTCATATGTACGCCCAGGTTACTACTGCAGATGGCAGCAAAGTGCTGGCAACTGCTTCCACGTTGGATAAGGAACTGCGCCAGGGTGCAACCGGTAACGTGGACGCCGCCAAGAAAGTCGGTCAGCTGATTGCTGAACGTGCTAAGGCGGCAGGCATTGAGAAGGTCGCTTTTGACCGCTCAGGTTACCGTTATCACGGTCGCGTGCAGGCTTTAGCCGACGCCGCTCGTGAAGCTGGCTTGCAATTCTAAGAGGTGGAGAAGATGAGCGTTAACGAACAGAAGGCGCCTGAGCTCCAGGAAAGGCTGGTTCAGGTAAATCGAGTCGCTAAGGTTGTTAAAGGCGGCCGTATCTTTGCCTTCACTGCATTGACTGTAGTGGGAGATGGCAAAGGACGTGTTGGTTTCGGTCGTGGTAAGGCTCGGGAAGTTCCGGTCGCTATCCAAAAGGCTATGGAAGCAGCTCGTAAAAACATGGTAGATGTCGCTCTTGACGGCAATACACTTCAGTATCCGGTTCGTGCCCAGCACGGCGGTTCTAAAGTGTTTATGAAACCGGCTTCTGAAGGTACCGGTGTCATTGCTGGTGGTGCGATGCGCGCAGTGCTTGAAGTGGCGGGCGTTCAAAACGTTCTGTCCAAGTGCTACGGCTCTACTAACCCGGTGAACGTTGTACGTTCAACCATCAAGGGTCTGCAGGCAATGAACGCGCCTGAAGATGTTGCAGCCAAGCGCGGTAAATCCGTCGAAGATATTCTGGGTTGAAGTCATGGCGAACGCAAAAACGATCAAAGTAACTCTGACCCGCAGCCCGATTGGCTGTCAGCCAAAACACAAGCTTTGTGTTAAAGGTTTGGGTCTTCGTAAAATCGGTCATACCGTTGAAGTAGAAGATACTCCTTCTATTCGTGGCATGATCAACCGGGTTAATTACCTGGTTCAGGTTGAGGAGAACTAAGATGCGTCTGAACGAACTTGCTCCGGAACCTGGTTCACGCCCAGCCGCAAAGCGCGTTGGTCGTGGTATCGGTAGCGGTCTCGGTAAAACCGGCGGTCGTGGTCACAAGGGTCTGAAGTCTCGTTCTGGTGGCTCTGTTGCCCCTGGTTTCGAGGGTGGTCAGCAGCCTTTGGCTCGTCGTCTGCCGAAATTCGGTTTCACCTCACGTCAGCAACGCTATGTGGCTGAAATTCGCCTGAACGAACTGGCGAAGGTAGAAGGTGATGTGGTCGATCTGGCTGCACTTAAGAAGGCTGACATTATTCGTGAAGAAATTCGCGATGCCAAGGTTATGCTGTCTGGTGAGCTGGACCGCGCAGTAACCGTTAAAGGGCTACGTGTCACCAAAGGCGCACGCGAGGCAATTATTGCCGCGGGTGGGAAAGTCGAAGACTAAGACGAGTCGAGGACTAAATGGCCAAGACAGCATCATTGCCTGCGGGTGCCGGAAAAGGATTTGCAGAGCTGCGTTCGCGGCTCTGGTTTGTCTTTCTGGCGTTGTTGGTGTACCGCATCGGTGCTCATATTCCGGTGCCAGGTATCAACCCTGACCGTTTGGCGGCATTGTTTGATCAGAATCAGGGAACGATCCTGAGTCTGTTTAACATGTTCTCCGGTGGTGCGCTTGAGCGCATGAGTATTTTCGCACTCGGTATCATGCCGTATATTTCTGCCTCTATTATTATGCAGCTCATGACTGCGGTTAGCCCGCAGCTTGAGCAGCTGAAAAAAGAAGGCGAATCTGGTCGTCGTAAGATCAGCCAGTACACGCGGTACGGTACGGTTATCCTGGCCCTGGTTCAGGGCTTCGGTATTTCGGTGGGGCTAGCCTCTCAAGGCGTTACTTTTAACGATAGTTTCAGCTTCCATTTTGTGGCGGTTGTTTCCTTTGTTTGTGGTGCCGTCTTCATGATGTGGCTCGGTGAGCAGATCACGGAGCGCGGTATCGGTAACGGCATATCTCTGCTGATTTTTGCCGGTATCGTAGCGGGGCTGCCGGGGGCTATAGGTCAGACCCTGGAACAGGCGCGAAACGGAGAGATGAGCCTGCTGGTTGTACTCGGTATTGGTGTTCTGGCGGTTGCAGTTGTCGGTTTTGTTGTGTTCATGGAGCGCGGTCAACGCCGTTTAACCATTAACTACGCGAAACGTCAGCAGGGCCGTCAGGTGTTTGCTCAGCAGTCCAGCCATCTGCCGCTCAAGGTTAATATGGCTGGTGTTATTCCGCCAATCTTTGCTTCTTCTATTCTGCTGTTCCCCGCATCTTTAGGGCAGTGGTTTGGTCAGGGCGAGGGTATGGAATGGTTGAGTGACGTTTCACAGGCATTGGCTCCGAGCCAACCTTTGTATATCATTCTGTTCGCAGCAGCAGTCGTGTTCTTCTGCTTCTTCTATACAGCATTGATGTACAACCCTAAAGAAGTTGCGGATAACCTCAAGCGTTCCGGCGCGTTTATCCCGGGGATTCGTCCGGGAGAGCAGACAGCCAAGTACATCGATGGTGTGCTTACTCGTCTGACGTTGTTCGGGGCTATGTATATTGCAGCGGTGTCCCTGTTCCCTCAGTTTCTGATGGTTGCAGGTAACGTACCTTTCTATCTTGGTGGTACCTCACTGCTGATTGTGGTAGTCGTGGTGATGGATTTCATGGCCCAGGTACAGTCGCACCTGATGTCGCATCAGTATGAATCTCTGATGAAGAAATCCAATCTCAAGGGCTATGGACGGAATGGCTGATAGCTGTTCCCCTTGAAAACTGGAGTCGACAATGAAAGTACGCGCTTCGGTAAAGAAAATTTGCCGTAACTGCAAAGTAATTCGACGCAATGGCTCAGTTCGAGTCATCTGCTCGGAGCCTCGCCACAAACAGCGTCAGGGCTAATCCCTCGGGATCAGAACTGGCATTGTAGAAGGGGTTCGGAATATGGCGCTTGACTCTAGTTCGGGTCAGGCGTTATTATTTCGCGCCCTTTTCGTGGCGGAAAATTCACACAGCAAAGCTTTGAACGCGGAGTAATTTGGATGGCACGTATAGCCGGTGTCAATATACCCGATCACAAACATGCTGTTATCTCGCTGACTTACATCTTTGGTGTCGGCAAGACAACAGCCCAGAAGCTTTGCGATGCAACCGGCGTTAAGCCGGACGTCAAGGTCAAAGACCTTAGCGACGAGCAGCTTGAAGCACTTCGTTCTGAAGTGGGCAAGTTTACCGTCGAAGGCGATTTGCGTCGTGAAGTACAGATGAACATTAAGCGTTTGAAGGATCTCGGTTGCTTCCGTGGTCTGCGCCATCGTCACGGACTTCCAGTCCGCGGCCAGCGCACCAAGACCAACGCCCGCACCCGTAAAGGTCCTCGCAAACCTATTCGTAAGTAACAGGTAGGCAATCATGGCAAAGCCAGGTACACGTACCCGTAAAAAGGTGAAAAAGACGGTTGTTGATGGCGTCGCGCACATTCACGCGTCCTTCAATAACACCATCGTGACCATTTCGGACCGTCAGGGCAATGTTTTGTCCTGGGCCACTTCTGGTGGTTCTGGTTTCCGCGGCTCACGTAAGAGCACACCTTTTGCTGCGCAGGTAGCAGCTGAAAGAGCCGGTAATGCGGCTGCTGAATACGGCCTTAAAAACCTGGATGTAGAGGTTAAGGGTCCTGGGCCCGGACGTGAATCTGCAGTTCGCGCGCTTAACGCGTGTGGCTACAAGATCACTAACATCACTGATGTGACGCCGATTCCACATAACGGTTGTCGTCCGCCCAAAAAGCGCCGCGTCTAACACAGGAGACAGTGAAATATGGCTCGTTATATAGGCCCGAAGTGCAAGCTGTCTCGTCGTGAAGGGACAGATCTTTTTCTGAAGAGCGGTGTTCGCGCGCTCGATTCAAAATGTAACATCGAGACTCCGCCGGGTATGCACGGCGCACGTCGCGGTCGTTTGTCCGAATACGGCATGCAGCTTCGTGAGAAGCAGAAAGTTCGTCGTATCTATGGCGTTCTGGAAAAGCAATTCCGTAACTATTACAAAGAGGCTGCCCGCCTGAAAGGTGCAACTGGTGAAAACCTGCTGCAACTTCTTGAAGGTCGTCTTGATAACGTTGTATATCGCATGGGCTTTGGTTCTACCCGTGCGGAGTCCCGTCAGCTCGTTTCTCACAAGGCGATCCTGGTAAATGATAAGCCGGTTAATATTCCGTCTTATCAGGTTAAACCGGGTGATGTTGTGAGTCTGCGTGAAAAGGCCAAGAATCAGTTGCGCGTTAAAGGTGCTCTGGAACTGGCTAGTAGCCGTGCGCCGGTGAGCTGGGTAGAGGTTGACGCCAATAAGATGTCCGGCGTTTACAAGTCAGTGCCTGAGCGTACTGAACTGCCTGCCGACATCAACGAGAACCTCATCGTCGAGCTTTACTCTAAGTAAAGTCCAGTTTGCAACGATAGTAGATAGGGGCGTCTATGCAGCGTTCAGTACATGAGTTATTGACACCTCGTACCATTGACGTGAAAGAATCCGGCGCTTTGCGTGCCAAGGTTACGCTGGAACCGCTTGAGCGCGGTTTCGGTCATACCCTTGGTAGTGCGCTTCGCCGTATTCTTCTGTCTTCGATGCCAGGCTGCGCCGTAACCGAAGCACAGATCGACGGTGTCCTGCACGAGTACAGTGCCATCGAGGGTGTCCAGGAGGACGTCATTGAGATTCTTCTGAATCTTAAGGGCGTTGCAGTAAAAATGAATGGACGTGATGACACTGAGCTGACACTCAGCAAGAAAGGTCCGGGCGTTGTTACTGCCGGTGATATCAAGTTGGATCACGACGTAGAAATCGCCAACCCGGAACACGTTATCTGCCACCTGAGCGAGAATGGCGAACTGAACATGCGCTTGCGCGTGTCTCGTGGTCGCGGTTACGAGCCGGCTGACCAGCGTGGTCTGGATGAGGACGAAACTCGTGCCATTGGCCGTTTGCAGCTTGATGCTACGTACAGCCCGGTTCGCCGTGTATCTTATGCGGTGGAAAGTGCACGGGTTGAACAACGTACAGATCTTGACAAGCTGGTTATTGATCTGGAGACCAATGGTACGATCGATCCCGAAGAAGCAATTCGCCGGGCCGCGACTATTCTCCAGCAGCAATTGGCTGTGTTCGTCGATTTCGATCATGAGAAAGAGCCAGAAAGTGTAGAAGAAGAGGAAGAAATTGATCCGATTCTGCTGCGCCCGGTTGATGATCTTGAATTGACTGTACGTTCGGCTAACTGCTTGAAGGCAGAAAACATTTACTATATCGGCGATCTTATTCAGCGCACGGAAGTGGAGCTGCTGAAGACGCCTAACCTTGGCAAAAAGTCGCTGACCGAGATCAAGGACGTACTTGCGTCCCGTGGTCTGTCTCTGGGCATGCGTCTTGATAACTGGCCGCCGGCAAGCCTTCGTGGTGATGACCGGGTTCTGGGCGGTTAATCGCCGATTAGTTTAAGGTAAGGAATCAGAGCAATGCGTCATCGTAAGAGTGGTCGTAAGTTCAACAGGACCAGTGCGCATCGCAAGGCCATGTTCCGTAACATGACTGCGTCACTGGTTGAGCACGAGCTGATCAAAAC
>NZ_JBFHJO010000068.1:0-9276 GCF_041595835.1 Marinobacter sp.
ACCAGAGTGTTCCCCCCAGAATCGCTGCTATCAGGGCACTGATGGCGATCAAAATATTTCTACTTTTTGCAACATTACGAGCAATCAGAGGTGGAGATGTGGATATGGATCCGTGTCGAGTGACAAAGAAGGATTCGTTTTTATCCTGATACCGATAAACAAAATAAGTGAAATCCGGGGGACCGAACCATTTGCTACGATCTGCTTTTATTATTAAACCGGGTCCAGAAGGAGGGGCACTAAAGACATTCTGAATCGCCTGGGGAATGTGGTCCCAATTTTCGGCAATCTGGTAGGCTCTGAAATTGTCCAACGGGGTCCGTTCGGCTGGCGGTACCAACTCAACATAACTGCGGGCGACCTCTTCCATATTGCTGGCTGTGATATTGCGCATTCCCAGTAGATAATAATAGCTACTGAGCATGGAATAGCCGCTGACCAGCACCACTGCGAGCAAGATAAAGGCCAGGGCAACAAACAGTTTCAGGCTGATTTGCTGCTTCATGAAGAAAAATGCTCTCTTATTGAGAAACCGTGCCCGGGGACGGTATGTAACAAGGGGCTGGAAAACGGGGCATCGATGGCTTGGCGCAGATGGAATATATGCACTTTCAGACTATTGCTGTCGGGGATATCATCTCCCCAGACGGCCTCTTCCAACTGCTGCCTGGAGACCACTTCGGGGGATGCCTGCAGCAACGCTTCCAGGAGTCGCCAGCCTATTGGCGATAATTTTAATAGGATGCCACCTCTGGTGACGGTTTTATCACTGAGATTCATCTCAAGATCAGCACAGGACAATTTCCGTACCTGCCCGCTACGCCTGCGCGCCAAGGCTTCCAGTCGCACCACCAGTTCTTCCAGGGCAAAGGGTTTCACCAGATAATCATCCGTTCCGGCCTTAAAACCCGCGATCTTGTCATCCAGGCCGTCCCGGGAGGTCAGCATCAGGATCGGCGTGGTATCGCCAGAGTCTCGGAGTTGCTCACACAAGCTCAGGCCGTCAAGACGAGGCAGGTTGATATCAAGCAACAGCACCTGATAGCCACCCGCCTTTGCCAACTGGAGTCCGGCCATGCCGTTAGAACCATGGTCACAGCGTATGCCTTCCAGCTCCAAATACTGGACGACCGTCTCTGCGAGATCGAAATCATCTTCGACCAGAAGTACGTTTAACATATCTGTTGTTGCCCTTTTTCAGGAAAATACCACTGTTTACCGCCCGTCAATCCCTTTGCCACATCAGTATAAACCATTATAAACGCGGGTATCAGTAACAGAAGAACCAAAACCACAACCATTATGTCGTAGGCCAGTGATACTGTCTCCGAACAGGTCCATGGTACATTAATCGGTGAATGCTTTCAATCTGCCAGCAAGAACCTTGTAAAAAACAACCTGATTTTTCAGCTGAGCAAGTTTTAGCGTTCTAAATGTCGGAGACCATGAGATCAAGTCACGACATTTGCAACTAGGAGCCTGTCGGGCTTGAAGCATTTTGGGCAAAAACTAGTCAAAAACGAGCACGGGGTACCCTTCGCCGAAAATGAAATCCCATAACAGAGGATTTATGGACGTCGATTTTCTTGAAAACGAGAAAGTCCGACAGGTACTTGATTGCACTGGTTAATTGTCTTAGTATACTAACCATTGGTTGAGTCATCTTTTGTTTGCCCGAAAATACAATTTTCATTTGCATCTCCACTTCGCACATCTTCTCGATAAGCGCTTGCGTACCCGGCTAGCACCACTCGGCATTCATCCTCGGCAGGACCGTATTCTCAGTCTTCTCGGAATGATGGAGCAGGCATCTCAAATAAAATTGGCTCGAAAATTTGGATTGACAGCTGCCAGCATGAGCACCATGACATCCCGCTTGTTGGCAACAGGTCTTATCGAGTGATATGTCGACGCACAGGAGCTCCGCAATCATGTGCTCAAGCTCACTCGACATGGGAACAGCCAGTTCGAACAAATTCATCAGGAATGGCAAAAGATCGACCGTGAGTGTAGCGAAGTCATCGGTGAAGAGAACACCGCCCAATTCGCCGCTTTTGCCTTGCAACTATGAAACACATTTGGTAGTTCAACACCGGGCGATAAGTGTCTGGATAAAGACGCTGTTGCGTCAACCACGTCCCGGAAGAAAACGTAAATAGACAACCTATGCTGCAGCCTGAATCAGCGCCCACAGACACAGAGGAAGACATCATGCAAAAATCTCCCTGCACCTCCCATGTGTGCCCCCGTCCAGGTCGGATATTGCTAAACACGATCATACTGGCAGCACTGGCGTTGCCGCTAGCTGCCTGCAATCAGGAATCAGCTCCGGCTCCTGAGGAAGCGCCATTAGTGGAGGTCGTGGCCTATACTGTCGAGAGCACCCAGGTGCCTGTTTCAAGCGAGTTGACCGGACGCGTGGTCGCCGCTGTCACCGCTGAGATCCGGCCGCAGACCGGTGGCATTGTACGCAAGCGCTTGTTTACAGAGGGCAGTGAAGTCAAAGCAGGACAAGTGCTGTATGAGATCGACCCGACGTCTGCACGGACTTCCGTCAGAGATGCTGAAGCAACGCTTTCCAGCGCAAAGGTGGCCCTCGCCAGTGCCAAGGCCAAGGCGGCGCGTTATCGCGAACTGGTCAATATCGAGGCGGTAAGTCAGGAGAGCGCTGAAGAAGCCGAAGCTGCCTACAAACAGGCGATCTCGGCGGTTGTCTCTGCCGAGGCCAATCTGGAAGCTGCCAGAATTTCCTTGTCTTACGCGAATGTCACTTCACCCATCAATGGCCGCATAGGACGCTCCAGTGTGAGCGAGGGTGCACTGGTCACTGCCAACCAGACTACCGCACTCGTCACCGTGCAGCAGCTGGATCCTGTCTACCTGGATGCAACGCAATCGGCTACTGAATTCCTGCGTATTCGCCAGCAATTTGAACAAGGTAAGGTCAAACTGGAGAATGGCCGTCCCGTGGTACGACTGGTCAAGGATGACGGGAGTCTTTATGGCCCGATTGGAAGGCTGGAATTGGATGATGCCAGCGTGGATGAGACAACTGGCACGGTGACCGTACGCGCACAGTTCCCGAACCCGAATAACGAATTGATTCCTGGAATGTATGGGAAAATAAGAGTCGAAGGCGCGGTCATGCAGAAAGCACTGGTGGTGCCGCAGGTGGCCATCAGCCGCGATGTGAAAGGAAATGGGCTGGCCTATGTGATTGATGAGAACAACACCATCGAAGAACGAACCTTAACCACAGGTCAGGCACTGGGTGATCAATGGATCGTGGAAAGCGGATTGAAGGCGGGCGAACGTGTTGTCGTGGAAGGTCTGCAGAAGATTCGAGTCGGCTCGGTGGTGAGCGTCGCTAAAGAAACGGAAGAGGCGCCTGCCTCTACTTCCACCTCAGAGGCCTTAGCGCCTCCGGTTTCGGAGTGATCAAACATCATGTCTCAATTTTTCATTAATCGCCCTATCTTCGCCTGGGTGCTGGCCATCGGTACGATGCTCGCCGGTGTGATGGCCATCCGTTCGATGGCCGTGTCGCGCTACCCGACCATTTCGCCCCCCACCGTTTCTGTCAGCGCAACTTACACCGGTGCATCCGCCACTGCGGTGGAGGAATCCGTTACGCAGGTCATTGAGGAAAATCTCACGGGACTGGATGGACTGCGCTACATATCCAGCTCGTCCAATTCGTCCGGTTCATCCAGCGTGCAGCTGACGTTCGAGATCGGCACCGATCCGGATACCGCACAAGTGCAAGTCCAGAACAAAGTGCAGCAAATCACGTCGACACTGCCGACATCGGTGCAGACGCAAGGCGTGACGGTCACCAAATCGGGCGACGAGGTGCTGATGGTGCTGGGCCTGGTGTCCAGCGATGACAGCCTGACTTCGGCAGACCTGGGAGACTATGTCGCCTCCAACCTGAAAACACCGCTCAGTCGCGTTGCGGGCGTTGGAAGCGTCGGAGTGCTGGGCTCCCAGTACGCCATGCGCATCTGGCTCGACCCGGCAAAACTGACAAAATACAAACTTACCCCCGCTGATATCAGCAGCGCAATAGCGGCACAGAACACTCAGGTCTCCTCAGGTCAGCTCGGCTCCTTGCCCGCTGTCGAAGGACAACAGCTCAACGCCACCATCACCGCGCAAAGTCGCCTGCAAACCGCTGAGCAGTTTCGCAACATCATTCTCGTGACCAGCACAAGCTCGGCCACCGTTCGTTTGTCCGATGTGGCCGATGTCGAATTGGGCAGTGCCAGTTACGACGTTAAAGCCACCTATAATGGCCAGCCAGCCGCCGGTATCAGAATCATGCTCTCAACGGGAGCCAATGCGACTGAAACTGCAGCGGCAGTCAACGCCGAAGTGGAAAAGTTGTCAGCATCCCTGTCAGCCGGCATGAAGGTGGTCACCACCTACGACACCACCCCGTTCATCGAGGCATCCATTGAAAGCGTGATTCAGACCATGATCGAAGCCGTGGTGCTGGTGTTTGTGGTCATGTTCCTGTTCCTGCAGAATTGGCGCGCAACATTGATTCCAACGCTCGCCGTGCCTGTGGTTCTGCTGGGTACATTCGCACTGCTCTCGGCTTTTGGCTACAGCATCAACACCCTGACCATGTTCGCTATGGTGCTGGCGATCGGCTTGCTGGTGGATGACGCCATTGTTGTCGTGGAAAACGTCGAGCGCGTCATGGCCGAAGAAGGCCTCTCTCCATTGGAGGCAACGCGTCAATCCATGCGCCAGATCTCCGGGGCGCTGATTGGCGTTGGCCTGGTGCTCTCGGCCGTTTTCCTGCCCATGGCGTTCTTCGGTGGTACGACTGGGGTCATCTATCGTCAGTTTTCCATCACCATTGTGTCAGCCATGACGCTTTCGGTATTGGTGGCATTGATCTTCACACCAGCGCTTTGTGCCACCTTGCTCAAGCCAACGCCGGCAGGGGGACACTTGTCAAATAAAGTGTTTGGTGGTTTCAACCGCCTGGTGGAGCGTACGACGAAAGGCTACGAGACAAGTGTCGCTCATGTGCTCAAGCGCGGGGGACGCTTCGTGTTGCTGTACACCCTGTTAAGCCTCGTACTGGTTATGCTTTTCATGCGTCTACCCACCTCTTTTGTGCCTGATGAAGATCAGGGCGTATTGATGGTAAGCCTGGAGCTGCCTGCAGGTGCCACCCAAGAGCGTACCAACAAAGTCATTAAACAAGTCGAGCAGCATTTCCTCGAAAACGAGAAAGACACGGTGGTCTCTACTTTTCTAGTGGCAGGTTTTGGACTGAGCAACAGCGGCCAGAATGTGGGTTTGGGCTTCATACGACTGAAAGACTGGTCCGAACGTTCAGATTCCTCGCAAAGTGCCACCACTATTCAGGGCCGTGCCATGGCTGCGCTTGGACAGATCAAGGATGCACGGATTTTTGCGCTGGCACCTGCATCAATTCCCGGTTTAGGCTCCACCGGCGGCTTTACAATGGAGCTGTTGGATCCAAACGCTCAGGGCACCGAAAAACTGACAGCCGCGGCCAATTCACTGGTGACCGCCGCCAACAGAAATCCACAGTTGCAAGGTGTACGTATCAGTATCTCCGCCGAAACAGCGCAATATGTGCTGGATGTCGACAATGCCAAAGCCGGTGCACTGGGTGTATCGGTGAGCGATCTCAACAGCGTGTTGTCTACCGCCTGGGGTGGTAGCTACGTCAACGACTTTATTGACCGGGGCAAAGTCAAAAAGGTGTATGTGCAAGCCCGCGCCAATGCTCGCATGCTGCCCGAGGATTTGAACAAATGGAGTGTGCGCAACAACAATGGGGATATGGTCCCGTTTTCGGCTTTCACCACGGGCAGATGGACAACGGGTTCGCCCACGCTCTCACGTTTTGACGGCGACTCCTCCATTCAAATACAAGGCGATGCTGCCGCTGGCGTAAGCTCAGGAACCGCCATCGCCATAATGGAACAGCTGGCAGAGGAATACGCTGAGGGCTTTAGTGTGGCCTGGAGCGGCTTGTCCTACGAAGAGCAGCAGGCAGGGTCCAACGCCAGTACCTTGTATCTGTTCTCCTTGTTGGTGGTGTTCCTGTGTCTGGCCGCACTGTACGAGAGCTGGTCGGTACCGCTGTCGGTGTTGCTGATACTTCCTGTCGGCGTGCTGGGTACCGTGCTGGCCACGCAGATACGCGGACTGGAGAACGATGTGTACTTTCAGGTTGGCCTGCTGACGGTCCTCGGACTGACCGCCAAGAATGCCATTCTTATCGTTGAATTTGCCAAGGCAGCAGTGGATGAGGGGCAGGAAGTTGTCGCCGCCACACTGCATGCCTGTCGCCAGAGACTGCGTCCCATCGTCATGACATCGATGGCCTTCGGCTTGGGTGTTTTACTGCTGGTCATCAGCTCTGGCGCAGGCTCAGGCAGCCAGCACGCAGTAGGCACAGGCGTCATCGGCGGGGTGATCTCCGCCACCTTGTTGGGCATCTTTCTGATCCCACTACTCTATGTACTGGTCCATAAACTGTTCACGCGGAACAGGACCAACCTATCAACAAGTGATCCTGTATCCAACTCAACACCCCAGGAGGCGCCATGAACCTCTTTCGCCTCACACTGCTGAGTGTCGCCCTTAGCGTCACCTTGACGGGTTGCGTCAACTTCGCACCTGAGTATATCCAGCCGTTAGCGCCTGTTGCTGCAACATGGCCAACGACACAAGTCGGTGATTCAGATGCAATCCCTGTGGATGAAATCGGATGGAAGGAATTCTACGGTGACGAACGCCTGCGTCAGCTCATCGAGTTGGCACTGAACAACAACCGCAGCCTGCGACAGAGCGCTCTTGCTGTCGAGTCAGCCCGTGCTCAGTTTCAAATCACCCGTGCTGATACGCTGCCGACAGTCAATGCCGCCGGGAGCAGTAGCGCGCTACACTCTGATGGCAAGACCACTCGCGCCTACAGCGCGACTCTGGGTATCAGTGCTTTCGAACTGGACTTCTTTGGACGTCTCAACAATCTGCGCGATCAGGCGTTGGAGACCTATCTCTCCTACGAAGAATCACTCCGTTCCATGCGTATCACACTGGTCGCAGAAGTTGCCACAGCCTACTTTACACTGGCGGCAGATCAACAAAGCCTGCGCTTGGCAGAAAGCACACTCGAAAGCCAACAGAAATCGCTGGACCTGACGCTGAAAACCTTCGACATCGGCACCGCGTCGGGGCTGGAAGTGGCCACCGCTCAAACCAGCGTTGATACAGCGCGCGCTGACATTGCTATCTACCGAACGCAAGTGGCACAGGATCTCAACGCATTGACGCTGCTTGTCGGTCAGCCCATAGAACAGGCATTGGTCACAGACTCCGGCACCCGTGTCAACAATCCACTTGCGCCATTGGTCCACTCTATTGGTCCGGTGGCGGACGCGCCATCCGAATTGCTGCAGCGTCGCCCCGACGTGCTAGCTGCAGAACGCACCTTGCGCGCGGCACACGCCGATATCGGTGCTGCTCGCGCGGCGCGCTTTCCAAGTATCACCCTGACCACCAGTGTCGGTACCTCCAGTAGCCAGTTGTCTGACCTGTTTGGCGGCGGCTCCGGTCTGTGGAGTTTCATTCCCTCAGTGTCTGTGCCCATTTTTGACGGCGGCTCTCGAAAAGCGACGGTGCGCGTTGCCGAAGTCGGGCGTGATACTGCTTTGGCAGAATACGAGTACACCATTCAAACAGCTTTCCGGGAAGTCTCAGACGCCCTGAGCGAGCAGAGCAATATGCAGGAACTGTTGGCAGCACGCCAATCACTGCTGAAGGCAAATGAGAAAATCTACCGCTTGACCGAAGCAAGCTATCGCCAGGGTCTTGAAAGCTCGTTGTCAGTTCTGACGGCACAACGCTCCTATTACACCGCACAGCAAAACATGATTGCAGCGCGATTGGCGGAAGCCACTAATTGGGTCACCCTCTACCGTGTGTTGGGCGGGGGATGGCAGCCTTGGGAATAACCGCAAAGGCAAAATCGATAATCCACAACGACGGCGGCAGCATCCTCAAGGAGGACGAAGCCGCTTACATATCCGATTTTACCCGCAAAACAGGGCCTCTAAGGGGTATTTGACGCCTATTTTTTTGAACAAACCCTCATAATAACGACAACTTATTGAGGTCCGACCCCTTTACGTCCTTCGTTCGTTTGCCCCCTTTACGTCCGAAATAAATATTATTTCAAGGTTGACTAAATGCATCCTTCCTGAGTAGACTGACTAAACAGTCGGTTTTTTCACGGTAGGAGCAGTATATAGCATGAGCAAACGAGAACAAATTTTAGAGACAGCACTGGAACTCTTCACTGAGCACGGTTTCCGGGGCACTTCTACGGCAGAAATCTCCAAACAGGCTGGAGTTGCCACCGGCACCCTCTTTCATCACTTCAAGAGCAAGGAAGAGTTGATTGAGGAGTTGTACCTCGGCGCCAAGACCGACCTCGCGGACTACCTTCAAGCAGCCTGCACCGACGCAAATGGGATGGAAGAAAAGATCAAACGGCTCTGGTTTGCCTATGTGAATTGGGCTATTAGCCATGAAAGTCAGTACCGATTCTTCAAACATTGTGAGGCCTCCCCTTACATCGGCGAATCGGTCCGAGAGAAAGGAGTGGCCAAATTTGCTTTCTTCATTGAGGATTTCTCGGCCCTTGTAAGCGAGAGAGGCGATAAAGTTTCAGGCATGACATTGCTCGATATCTTTGCAGGCGCAATGGATGGTTTCATCCGTCACCTGTTAAACAATCCAGAAACAAAGACTGACAAGCCGCTATGGGACATCGCCTTCAGTCTCTGCTGGAAGATCCTCGGGTAAAAATTTTTGTCCTCACACTAGACTGATTAGTCGGTCTGCCAGTAAAAGTGGGAAACCAACATGAAAAGGGTATCCAAAATGATATTGCCCCTGATTTTTTTACTGATCGGCACTGCATTGCTTTTTGCCTTGAACGCTCCGCAGATCGGTGCAGCAAGTAAGCATGATCGCATTGTCAGATCCGCCAATTATCGTGACAGCAAATTTCACAACAATGTCACTACCACTATGAAGATGCTTACCCCCGAGATGTGGGAAGCGACCAAAGAGCAGCTTTTGGGTGAGCAGGAGCGGGTTCCGACAGCTCAGATTCCGTCACTGCCGGTCGACCCCGCCGCAATTGGCAAGGCCACCGATACAAGAGTGACCTGGCTCGGTCATTCGACCCTATTGATTGAAGTCGACGGGCAGGTG
>NZ_JBFHJO010000069.1:0-8966 GCF_041595835.1 Marinobacter sp.
AGAAGCGGAGTCCTTCAGGCCGCCAGCCACGAAAACCGCATCTTCCAGGCTTCGGCTCGCAGGCATGGGATACTCGCCCGGGTAGCGCACAGGGCCGCTAATACGGATGGTTTGTTGAGGGGCCCCCGGTTTCGCCTGCGCATTCAGGCGCTGCAAAACGGGTGCAAAAAGCTCTTCCCGGGTATAAAGTTCTGGCGCTACCAGGTTGCCCTTTCCTGCACCCGCAAAGAAGAGCAACTGGTCTCTTTCATTCAACTGAATATCGTGCTCGCCACCAGGGTTTCTCAAGGCATCCCTTAAGCGCAGGTTCAGCACTGAAATAGTATCGTCCTGCGGATTGGTTCGTACGATGGCGGCATACTGCTTGTCTGCAACCGGAAGCAGGTCTGCATCCAGGTTGCGTATCAGAGAGCTCACGCGCATACCCGGCATCCAGGCAAATTTACCCGGGCGTGTGGCGGCACCCGTTATTTCTACAAATTGACCGGTTATGTCAGAGATCGATGGAATTTGAACTCTGTCACCAGCCTTAATGCGGGCGTTCTGACCTTTGTCGGACGTTAAATCGGCTTCTGCAATTATCCTAAGAAAGTCCTGATTAGTGCGTTCTATATTAATACGCTGGGGATAGGCCTGCGGGGTGAGGCCTCCGGCCATCCGAATCAGTTCTTTCAGCTTCGTTTCGTTTTTCAGCTCGTAGAGGGCTGGCCGGTAAACCTCTCCATCAATACCTACACGGGTACCTACCGGCGGAATAAAGACAACATCACCAGGCTGTAGCCGGCTGTCACCGCTGCTGTCACCATTAAGCAGGAGGTCATACAGGTCGATCGAACCTACCAGCTGGCCATTACGTTTATGCTGTACCTTGCGTAAAGACCCGGTATGTTTGATGCCACCAGAAACATACAAGGCATTAGTGATGGTGGACAGCGAACTAACAGTATAGGAACCGGGATTGCGAGCTTCGCCCAATACCAATATGCGCATGCTGCGCAGCTCGCCCAGAGTTACAGAGGCTTCTACCCCGATGTACTGTTCTGATACTCGCTTGCGAATTTGCTGCCGGGCTTCTTCAAAACTCAGGCCCGCAAGGGTCATAGGGCCAGAATCCGGAAAGCTGATACTGCCATCCCGGCTGATGGGTAGTTCCAGGTTCTTATTTTCTTTACCCCAAAGCTGAATATGCAGCACGTCTCCAGGCCCAAGGGTGTAATTCGTTGGTATCGGAATCTCGGTAACCGGAGCGAATGTGGTGGGGCTGCCAGCGAAGAGGTCATAACCGAAGGGCTTCAATCCGCCATTTTTCTCTGCCTGTGCTTGTTCTTCATCCTCTTGCTGGCTCACCCTTGCCTGTTCCCGGTTCTGGTCAGCAATGCTGGTGAGAGGATCCACTACGTTCACTGGCTCCGGGCGTGGGTTGCTGGCCTGTTCACTGATTGCTTCCAGGCTATCCAGATTAACTCCGTAACGCTCAGCCAAAGCCTCCTGTTGAGCCCTGGGCAATTGCTTGAATTGTTCTATCTGTGCTGAAGAAATCGTCTGGGCCGTCGCCACAATAGGAAGTAACAAGGCCAGAGGCAGTAGGAGCTTTTTCACATTCACAGGTAATATATTCCGTTATCTTAGAAACGATAGGTCCAGCTGGCGCCAGCTGACCATTGGTCTTTGGAACCGCTTACGTATTCAATTTTTTTGTCGGTTGCCTGAACGTTTACATCCAACCATCCGTTAAATAGCCCGGTGCCGTACCCCAGGTCCAATATGGCTATTTTTTGTGATTCCTCAGGCACGGTATAAAACACGTTGGCACTGGGCACCACGACACGGCTAGCACCGTCTTTATTGAGGTCCGCATAACTTACCCTGGCACTCAGGTGGCTTCCATTATCCATAAAATGATAGCCGCCAAGGGTAATTGCCTCGGCATCGCCGTCAAAGCTGGCGGCCATATTGCGCCCGTAGTACCGGTAGCCGGAGTTATAACGGCTATGTTCATAGCTTACATTGGGGCGGGCATTACCTAGAAAGTCATCGGCCTGGGTATTTACATATTCTGCAAACCACTGTTGATCACCATTGAGCAGACTGGTTGTCCAATCCACGCCAAACAACCAGGACTTGCGTGCAGGAAAAGCGCCGGCCTCATCTTCCCCCATCATCTGGGCATAAAGCCCCATAGACTGCTGATCGATGGCAAAACCGTAGCGGACATCAATACTGCCAATCTGGTTGCCTGGGTCGTCGTCTTCCAGCTGGCCGTTGTCTTTACCGATCAATGCGTTCCAAATGGTGGACAGCCCCTCCGGTCGCCCCTCCCCACCAAACATGATGGCGCGGGACAGGCCAATATCCAAACCATCGATAGGCCGAAAGGTGAGGCGCATTCCAAGGAATTTAGCATCAGATACCGCGCGGGCGCCTTCATATTGGCCGGCCAGCAAAGTGAAATCCCACGGACCAATCCAGTTTAGCCAAGTGGATTCCGGAGCGTAGGTATCTGCACGGTTCAGCCATACCGCAGGCATTGGGCGGGCGTTGCCAGACAAGATCAGGCTTGATTGCCAGCCGGGCCCCCACCAACGGTTAACCGAACCGGCACCAAGCACCCAATTGCTAGCGGTGGCAGCAAGGTAAGAGCCGTCCATGCGGAACTCTTTATCATCGTCTGGATTGTAAGCATAGGCAGGCTTAAGACCTACACCCCAGATTTCCCCCTGCCATTGCAGATTGATCGATGTACCGGCTTTTGATAGTGAGTTGGTTTCAAATCCGGTAATGGCAGGAATTTCCGACTGGCCACTGAGCGCAAATTCGCCACGGAAACCAGGCTGTGCCTGCTCGTTCATTTCAAAGCGAAGATAGGCTTGAGCCAGCCCGACAGCTTCCTGGTCCGCTTTAACCGTTGCCTGGGTGCCGTTCTTGACAGCACTCCACATCAGCGGCCAGGTGGTCACTCCGCGATCCAGATGGCCACGATCTGCCAGTTTCTGAGCAGCAAATCGCGCCCGCGGGTCGCCCGACTCCAACCAGGGTGCAGCCACCACTGAAAAGCTGTTCAGGCACGCTACCGCCCCACCGACCAGGGCCCAGTGTTTTAAGGTCATATCATCAACTTTTGTACAACAGGGGTTCAAAACAACGGTGGGAAATACCCCACGCAATCCCTGCCAGGTTAGATATAAGGTGTTTCCAAGATGCGCGATTCTACTCGAAGACAGATGACAAGCAAGTGACAAAAAGTCTTACCTTTTAAAAATCAATAGATTAGGAACAAAAACTCTTGAATCACTCTCTTTGGGGTCAGGTCCGGGACCCGACCCCAACGTATTTCTTACGGCTTGATCGCCGAAACCGGCACACTAACCCGCTGCTGCTTTTGCATGAAGCTGATCAGCACAATGGCGCGTTCTTCACCATCGTAGGCCTGGAAGATCGCGCTAACGCCTGTGAAGGGGCCGTCTTCCAGCTCGATTACCTGGCCAGGTTTGATTCCACCCTGCTCTGCCACTTTGTCCATACTGACCTTGATATGATCAATGACTTCATCCGCCACGCCCGCAGGTTTGTTCGCAAAGCCCACAACACGCATCACACCTCGGGTAGAGCGAAGTTTGCCCCACATGGGATCGGTTGGCTCCAGATTGATAAAGATATAACCGGGAAACAGCGGCTCCAGCTTTTTGGTTCGCTTACCAGCTTTGACTTTCTCCACCTCTATTTTGGGGTAGAAGCAGGCGATGTCCTGATTCTGCAGATGCTGAACCGCGCGGTCACCCTGGGCAGGCTTGTGTTGAAGAGCGTACCAGGTCATGGTTTTTTCACCTTCAGAAGTACCAATTACCAGCAGCAATGAAATGTGGGTTCAGCACATCTTCTTTGCCATATTTCAAAGGGGTATGTTCCAGGGTTTGTACGTTGCCGCCAGCCGCTAAAAGTATGGCGTGAGCAGCCGCGGTGTCCCATTCGCTGGTGGGCCCCATGCGCGGGTAGATGTCGGCATGGCCTTCGGCAATACGACAGAATTTCAGGGAACTGCCGGCCTGTATGGTTTCGTGGTCGCCCAGAGCGTCAATGAAGGCCCGGGTTTCATCATTCATATGGTTTTTACTGGCCACCACGCGCTTGGTTGCCCTCGGCTCGGCCACGTGAATCCGGCTAACGCGGCCGGTACGATCACGCTTGAAAGCACCTTCGCCTTTTATACCCCAGAAAGCCTCTTTCAGCGCCGGTGCTATAACAACACCCATAACCGGCTGACCATCTTCAATCATGGCAATATTGACGGTGAATTCGCCGGTGCGCTGGGTGAAATCTTTGGTGCCGTCGACAGGATCGATCAGCCAGAAGCGACGCCAGTTCTTGCGCTCTTCCCACGAAACTTGCGCCCCCTCTTCCGACAGAACGGGAATATCCCGGCTGATGTTACGCAGCCCTCTGACAATGATGTCATGACTGGTCGTATCCGCTGCGGTAATGGGCGAATGATCTTCCTTGTAACCCACCTTGAAATCGGACTGATAGATGTGCAGCACCTTCTCGCTGGCCTCATCTGCCACTTTTACCACATCCGGAAGTATTGAACTGTAGTACATGCTTACTCGCTCCCTGCCTGTCCTTTTTTGCCATAGTAGCAAACTTTGAGAATTCAAATGCCTTGGGGTCAGGTCCCGGACCTGACCCCAACTTGAAATTGGCGGCGCGGTGAGGCAAATTACTCGCCTACAATTTAATTCACAAGGAATGTGAGATGGCCCGCCGACCAAGGATTTGTCCGGCCGGAATGCCCCAGCATGTAATTCAGCGAGGGAATAACCGGCAGCAGTGTTTCCAGGATTTTGCTGATAAAGCTACCTACATGATGCTTCTGCTTCGGTACTTGAAAAAGTATGACGTGGATGTTCACGCCTGGGTATTTATGAGCAATCACACCCATCTACTTGTTACTCCCCATACCGAAAATGCGCTTTCCGGATTCATGAAATCGGTAGGGCAAGCATACGCTCAAAGCTTCAACCACAAATACGGGCGCAGCGGTAGTTTATGGGAGGGGCGATTCAAGTCCTGCCTGGTGGATACTGAATCCTACTTCCTTCAGTGTCAGCGCTACATCGAACTGAACCCAGTAAAGGCCGGCATGGTGGAATACGCGGGCGATTTCCAGTGGTCCAGCTATCGTTGCCATGCTTATGGCATGCACTCCCCTCTGCATACCCCCCACAGTAGCTATCTTGAATTTCAGCCAGACTCTGACCGTCGCTATGAAAGCTACCGCGCCTTTGTTGACAGCCCAATGCCTGGCGGTCTTGAAGACTTAATCCGATATACCGCCATCGCAGGCAAAGCTCTGGGCTCAGAGAAATTTCAGGAAGAGATAGCCGCCCAATACGGCTGAGCTTGTTACGTTAACCGGGGTCAGGTCCGGGACCCGACCCCAAGACATTTGGCGGAGCGAAATGTACCTGGCTATATTTCGACTTCCTGGAAGAGGTCTGGCACTTCCGCGGGCCAACCGAATTTTTCAGTAATGCGTTTGCGCATGATATCGCTGGCCAGAGCTTCGCCGTGGGTGACGTACACTTGTTCGGGTTTCAGGTTGCCCTGCTCCAGCCAGGAGAGGATCTCGTTGTAGTCCCCATGGGCCGACATTGAGTGCAGAGAATGAATCTCGGCTTTGACCGGCCAGTATTCTCCGTGAATCTTCACCGATTCGGCGCCATTTACCAGCGCATCTCCCCGGGTACCTGGCGCCTGAAAACCTGCAAATACAACACTGTTACGAGCATTTGGCAGCAGGGTTTTAAGATGATGCAAGACTCGCCCACCTGAAGCCATGCCGCTGGCTGAGACAATCACACACGGATAGCGCACCGAATCCAACTCTATGGATTCCTCAACCGTGCGAACGAATTCGGTGTTGTGATCAATCAACTCGCATTGAGCCCGGTTGAGCTTGTGCTCTTTATGATGTTTACAGAAAATCTCCGTGGCCCGAATCGCCATCGGGCTGTTCAGGTACACCGGCATTTTCGGTATACGGCCCTCGCCCATCAGTTTATGCACCACGTAAAGCAGCATTTGCGCGCGACCAACCGCAAAGGCTGGCACCAGGGTAATGCCGCCACGGCCAGCAGTTTTCGTGATAATGTCCGCAAGCTCACCTTCAGGATCTGAACTCTCGTGGGTGCGGTCACCATAGGTGGATTCGCACACCAGCACATCCGCATGCTGCAGGGGTTCGGGCGGCCGCATGATAATGTCATCTTGCCTGCCCACATCGCCACTGAACACCACTGTGCGGTCATCCTCTTTGTGATGCACATGCACGCACGCAGAACCCAGAATATGGCCTGCGGGCGTGAAGCTCACTTCAAAGCCTTTGACTGGCTCAAATTTCTCATGGTAGTGCACCGACTCGAAGTGCTTCAGTGCTTCCCGCGCGTCCTTCTCAGTAAACAGCGGCTCCGGCTTTTCATGCTTTGAGAATTTTTTACGAAACGCGTACCTGGCGTCTTCTTCTTGCAGGAAACCAGCATCCGGCAGCAGCACTTTACAAAGCTCATGAGTGGCTTTGGTGCAGTATATCTTTCCTTTGAAACCATTCTTCACCAGCGCCGGCAGATAACCCGAGTGGTCAATATGTGCATGAGTCAGCACCACTGCATTAATAGTAGAGGGTTCAACAGGAAACGGCGCCCAGTTCCGCCGCCGAAGGGTTTTCACCCCCTGATACATCCCGCAATCCACCAACATCCGATGATGATCATCAGAAAGCAGATAACGAGACCCCGTTACCGTGCCGGTACCACCGAGAAAGCTAAGTTTCATAGAAGACCCTTAAATTGAATCATATGCATATAATTCAGCTTAGCCTAAAACTCAAATGGGGTCAGGTCCGGGACCCGACCCCGGTGCATTTGATGAGGTGAAATGTTCAGAGGTCTGCCCCTAATTTAATTTTTATTGATCTTTCTCAATATTCGGTATTGCAGGTACCGATAGGCTTGGAAGTTTCCTGAGAGGTAAGGTGCCTTATGGTTTGCAGTCCTTGGGTGAGAAATCTGATATTGGCAGCGGGCCTGAGTTGCTCGCTTTTGGCGCACGCAGAGTCCGGCGATAACGCCATGGCGCAACTGAGAGCGATCATGGCCGATGAGGAGCAACGCCAGGCCAGCTATGAAGCAGGCCATGAGCGCATTCGCTTTTGTGGCTACTGCCACGGCGAAGACGGCAACAGTAAACGGGATTACATTCCCAACCTGGCGGCACAGCACCCTCAATACCTGTTCAACCAGTTCGAAAAGTTTGGCGATGGTACCCGCGAAGATTATGTGATGTCACAACTGGCGAAGACCCTGACACTGGAAGAACGTATCAATATCGCCATTTATTTTGGTATGCAAACAGCAAAACCACGCCCAAGCACAGACGCCGCACGAGTTGAGGCAGGCAGATCCCTGTTCAAAATCCGTTGCGCCGGATGCCACGGCCTGGACGCGCAAGGCTTTCAGGACATGCCCCGTTTGGCCGGGCAACCTTCGGAGTATCTGGGCATCGCTCTGAACCGCTTTAAACAAATGGACCCGACAAAACACAGCACCCCCATGATCGGGATTGCCTCTGTGCTGTCTGAGGAGGACATCCAGTCCCTTGCGGCTTACCTGACAACCCGATAGCGAAAGGGGGGCTGACCTTGCCCCCCTACTTCAACTCGTTACAACACGGTTCCGCCCTGCAGTCTTGGCATCATAAAGAGCCTGATCAGCTCTTTCGAGAGCGTCCAGCGGTGAATCATCGTCCGGCGAGAGGCTCGTAACGCCCACGCTGACAGTAAAATTCACACTGTCTTCCCCGCCAGAACACGGCACGCTGCAAACTTCCAACTGCTCCCGTAAATTTTCCGCAACACCAGCGGCATGTTCTACAGACGTACCACGCAGCAATATGGCAAATTCTTCACCGCCAAGCCGCCCCAGAACATCACTCCCCCTTAGCTGCCGGATACTTGTATTCACCAGCGCACGAATGACCTCATCACCCGTAGAGTGCCCCCAGGTATCGTTAATCTGTTTGAAGTGATCGATATCCAGCATCAGAACAGAACCTTGATACCCGCCCTGCTTCACCTGATGGTGAGCTTCGTTGGCCGCTTGCATGAAACTACGACGGTTACGGCACCCGGTAAGCGGGTCAGTATGAGCCAACTCCCGATATTCCTCAGCCTGGCGAGTAAGGGATGCGACAATCAACCGGGAGACCATGACCCCTTTACCAACCAACACCAGAACAATAACCGCGTAGAGCGTCCAGAGCGTTTTGTTGGCTTCAGCTAAAGCCGCTTCCAGAGAAGCCTTATAGATATCCACCGTTTTCATAAGAAGTTCGTGCAGCTCTTCCGTTTTTCCGGCATCCAGAAAGAGTGTCAGAGGGCTGCCAGGAATGACAGAGGCGGGACTACGGTATGACAGCTCTCGCGCAGCGCCAAGAAAAGTGCGGACTTTCAGGTCAAGCTCGTATTCCGGGGCGAAATATATATCGTCTGCCGCCAACGAAAAACCTTTAAAATCGGAACCTTGCTGCAACAGCACATGATTACGATGCATCTTTGAAACAGCGCTGAGCAAGGCGGAATTCACGCCGTGATCAAAGGCCTCGCCAGTATCGATTGCATGCCGGTATGACAAGTGATTTATGCGTTCCGCCAAAACACTTTGCTCATAGCCCAGCTCAAGCACCTGGCTGGCGATACGTGTCACCGTCATTTTACGGTCAACCAGCGCATGGCTGGCTGTAACTGCCGCACCGACCACCAATAAACCCGCAAGATAAATGAGCAAGTGCTTGTTGTTTTTGGCAAGAAAAATAAGATAGCGGCAAAGCTGATTTTTACGAGGCATCACTTCAATACGTCAGGACGTTGAAAGTTCAACGTACCAGCTATTCCACCGCTTTCCTGTTCTTGAAAC
>NZ_JBFHJO010000070.1:0-8430 GCF_041595835.1 Marinobacter sp.
AATGCTGTCCAGTCGTGAGGATGAACTGATACAGCGATACGCGAAGTCGGAAGGAATAAGCGGGGAAGAAGCATTAAGGCGGCTGGCAATTAAAAACCTATCAGACCGCCTTCGACCAACAAAACGAAAAACTGGGGTAATCAGGCAGTTCCGGTTACCCAAAAGTGACTGAGTAGCACAGCGCAGCCCTGAGCTGACTGAGGGGCGGTAAAGGTAGCCGAGTTGGGGACGGTGAACATCAGCAGCAGCACACGCCTAAACCTCCTTGCCACAGCAGTACCGTGGTCAACCCCCTGGTGAGTGTGCGGACCGCCCGGAAAGACGGGCATTCTTCAGGCAATAAAAAACCCCGGTTAAGGCCTGCCAGCCCCGGGGTTTCAATCACAACGTGATAAGGGAATTTAACCATGCATCAGACAAAACTTCAACGGAAACTTCGGATTGCATACCTCAATGTCAAGATTCTCGTGTTGAAGATCCTGATGGACCAGGAAGCCGGCGTAACCGACCTATGGAAGGCCCAGGCTCGTCAGCTGTCCCGCCTGATTAACGAGCGCAACCAGCTTCGAACTCTGGAAGACATCCGGAAGATTGAAGAGCGGAGGGGGTTGTAATGGACTGGCTGAGGCTCTGGCATGACATGCCGAATGATCCAAAGTGGAGAACCATTGCCCGGTTGTCCAGGCAGCCTATTTCACTGGTCCAGGCTGTTTACATCCACCTGCTGGTTGACGCATCCAAGAATGAAACGCGTGGTAACGCAACTGTAACGGTCGAAGATTTGGCATCTGCACTTGATGCTGATGACGAACAGATTCAGGCAATTCTGGACGCAATGCAAGATCGAGTTCTTGAAGGTCGGTACATTGCTGGATGGGAGAAGAGACAACCGAAACGGAATGATGACAGCAGTGAGCGTGTGCGCCGGTACAGAGAGAAAAAAGCAGCAGAATCAAAGGGTAAGGAAGAGAAAAGTAACGCTCAAGGTAACGAAACTCCAGACAATGGAAACGGGTGTAACGCAGATGTAACGCAGAGTAACGCCCAGATTAGATTAGATAAGAGTAGAGAAGATAATAAAAACACTCCGTCATCTGGCGATGACGTTGTCTGCCAGAAGCAATCCGAATCTGACAAGCCGGACTACCAGGGCATAGCCGATCTGTACAACGAGATCCTGGGAGACTTCCTCCCATCCGTAGCCGTACTGAACGACAAGCGCAAGCGCACCATCCGAGCCCGCTGGAAGCAGAAGTGGGGTGAACGGTCACACGGCAATGATCTGGACTTTTGGCGCAGATACTTCCTGCACGTCCGTCAATCGAAACCGCTCACCGGAACCAAGGACGGATTTGACTGGCGTCCCAGCTTTGACTGGCTGCTGAATGAATCCAACATGGCCAAGGTGATCGAGGGCAATTACCACCAGGGCGATGACCGGCGTTCTGACCACCTGCGGGAGGCCGTATGAGCGACATGACCAACGAACTGGACTACTACGAAGCCGCCGTCCTGAGCCTGACCATGCGTGCAGATTACGCGGCCCAGGTATTCGACCAGGTTAAGCCGAGCGATTTCAGTTCCCAGCTGCAGGATTACGCGGAAGCGTCCTATGAGCTCCTGCAGGAAGGGAAGCCGGTTGATGCGGTAACGGTAGCCGAGAAGCTGGATGCGCACGGTATCGCAAATGCAGGGCAGATGCTCGGCCTGATTGGGGAGACTGCCGGGCATACCAGCATCGAGCACCTGGATGCGTACTGCGAAATTCTGAGCAGTCGTGGCCTGCGCAGATCGCTCCGGGCTGCCTTAGCCTCTGCACAGCGAATTATCGAGGACGAGCCGGATGCTCACGCTGCACATGAAAAAATCCTTGCTCAGCTTGATCTGGTGGCTCCTGACAGCAGTGACGACCACCTGTGGGATATGTCGAAGGCGAGCATAGCCTTCCTACAGGAAATGGATGTGCGCAACAGTGCCGGTGGCGAGCTGATAGGACTGTCCACCGGTTACCCGCACCTGGACGATCGCATCAACGGAATGCGCGAGGGTGATTTGATTATCGTCGCCGGCAGGCCTTCGATGGGAAAATCCACGTTCGCTATGAACATCGTTGAGCACAACGCGGTCCGCCAGAAAAAGCCCAGCCTAGTCTTCTCCATGGAAATGAGCGTCACCCAGCTGATCGAAAAGATGACCGCATCAGCCGGCGGGATAGACCTGACATCCCTGCGCCGTGGAACCCTGAGCGAGGAAGAGTGGACGAGATTTTCAGCTGCGAGCCAGATGATCCGCGATGCAAATCTGTTCATTGACGACCGGGGCGGCCTGTCCGTTGCCCAGATGAGGGCCAGGGCTCACATGGTTAAGCGTGTGGCCGGGGGGCTGGACCTGATCATGGTCGATTACCTGCAGCTGATGAGCGGCAAGGGTGAAAACCGAACCCAGGAGATCACGAAGATTTCCGGCGGGCTCAAGTCCATGGCCAAAGAATTTCAGTGCCCAGTTATTGCCCTGTCCCAACTGAGCCGCGCTGTTGAGTCCCGCGCCGACAAAAGGCCAATGATGAGCGACCTTCGCGAGTCCGGAGCCATCGAGCAGGACGCGGACATCATTATCTTCCCGTTCCGTGAGGGCTACTACGTCAACCCCGACAACCCTGACCCATTGACAGAGATCATTTTTGGGAAGATTCGCATGGGTGAGCGAGGCAGCGAAGGCCTGGAGTTCCAGGGTAAGTTCTCCCGGTTTAAGGCCCTGGATCACCGTGTGGACTTTGAGGCCCGCCGGATGCAGAGAGAGCAGGCTGAGGCGGAGAGCCGGAAACGCGAGCGGCGTCCGAGCAGAGGGGGGATGGAGATATGAGAGTTCTTATCGGCTGCGAATCCAGCGGGATTATCCGCGACGCATTCAGAAAACTCGGGCATGACGCATACAGCTGCGACCTGCTTCCGTGTGAAGGAGATCCGACATTCCATTTCCAGTGCGATGTCCGGACTTTGCTGAAGCCCGGGATGTGGGATTTGTTCATCTGTCATCCAGATTGCACCTATCTGACCAACTCTGCCGCATGGGCGTTTGGTGATGGCCCTTATCACCAGAAAGTGAAACCCGGAACACTGGTTGGCGCTGATCGACGCGCAGCAAGGGAAGAGGCTCTGGCATTTGTCCGGGAAATGATGGATGCGCCTGTACCTCATATCGCCATAGAAAACCCTGTTGGTGTTATCAGTACGCAAATCAAGCCGGCCAGCCAGTACATTCAGCCTCACGAATACGGGGATGACGCCAGCAAGAAAACGGGGCTGTGGCTCAAGAACCTGCCACTGCTCCGGCCAACGAGATCCTGTCCTCCGCGCATCGTTGAATGGCCAAAGGGCTCCGGGAAGATGGTGCAGCGATGGAGCAATCAGACAGACAGCGGCCAGAACCGGTTGAGCCCGGGCGCTGATCGATGGATTGAACGATCCAGAACCTATCAGGGGTGGGCTGAGGCCATGGCCAGCCAGTGGGGTGAATACGTACAGCAGGCTGTTGAGGGGAGGGAAGCAGCATGAAAACACAATGCCCAGGCTGCCTCCGCGGCCTACCTGTCCACAACGGCATCCACTGCGGAGAGCTTGAGTACATCAAGTGTACAAGGATCCGGTTGGAGCTAGTGCCGAAGGAGCGTGATACCTGGCACTTGGATAAGAAGCGGAAAATCGTTGATCTGCCGTTTGTTTGTGGGGGTGAAAGGTGAATGCTAAAGCAGAACACATAACCAAATCACAGTTCTTTGCTCCGGCCAGCACTGACATGGTAGATGGCCTGATCGGCCGATACCAGGAAGATCGCCGGCGCATGGAGTGCGTGGTTGAGTATGTCTCCGGTGACGACTTTAAGTCAGTGGTGGGCTATTTCGAGGATGCGGACAGGAGACAGGACCACAGATCTGGGTCTACGCCGAGCTTCAATCTTGAGCGTGGCCTGGCTGCGCTGAATGCCAGCTACTGGCAGCAAGCTCTTAGCTTAACTGATGTTCTGGACTTTATGCCAACGAATCGCAGGGAAGAGTGGTTTGATTTGATTCATAGTCATAGGACGCCTGAGTTCGAAGAAAGCGCTGTCCGCGCCACCTTATCGGATCTTCTCGCCAAGCGAATGGACTTTCTGGCCGAGAAGGTAGACGGAATTTTCCGGGCCCTGAGCAAGACGCACGTCACTAATCAGCCGGAGGGGTTCGGCAAGCGCATGATCTTGACTGGCGTTACGGATGGCTGGGGCTCATACGGCAGGGCGCAGACCGGACACATTAACGATCTGCGCCAGGTAATCGCTAAGTTAATGGGTCGCGATGAGCCGGACTGGAACGCTAGCAATCGCGTTGTCGAGATTGCCAGGGCCAATCATCGTGGCAAGTGGGTGCCGGTAGATGGCGGGGCTCTACGTATTCGCTGCTACATGAATGGCAATGCCCACCTGGAAGTGCATCCAGATATGGCGTGGCGCCTGAACGAGATTCTGCACCACCTGTATCCGACTGCCATTCCGTCCAGGTTTCGGCAGAAGACGAAACGCAAGGTAAAAGAATTTACCTTGATGGAAAGGCCTTTACCGTTCGCGGTGTTGGACATGCTTCACCGCCTTGGCCGGGCCTATGACACTGCAGAGCGTAGCCGACGACTGATTCCGAACGCTGTCCGAATCGAATCCCGCGAAAATGACAAGCATGTAGTCTCCGAGGTTGAGCAGGTGCTGGAGTTGTTGGGCGGCGTGAAGCAGAACACCAACGCATACAGCTGGTATCAGTTCGACTACGACCCGGACCAGGTCATCAAAGAAATCGTGTGCACAGGCGTTATCCCTGACCAGAAAAGCCACCAGTTCTACCCGACGCCCGAGCACATTGCCAGGGATGCGGTGGAGTTGGCAGAGATCGGCCCGGAGCATGATTGCCTGGAGCCGTCAGCGGGCATCGGTAACCTGGCCGATTACATGGGTTGCGGCAAGAGCCTTTGCTGTATCGAGGCGAGTGCGCTGCATTGCGCGGTTCTTGAGGGCAAAGGCCTGAAGCCGCTGCGCATGGATTACCTGAAGTTCAGCTCTCCAACTGGCTTTGACCGCATCGTGATGAATCCTCCCTACAGCCAGGGCCGCTGGCAAGCACACATTGAGCACGCGGCAACCATGCTTCGACCTGATGGCGTTCTGGTGGCCATTCTCCCGGCCAGCGCCAAGGGCAAAGACCTGTTGCCAGGCATGAGTCTCACCTGGTCGAAGGTCTACGAAAACCAGTTCCGTGGCGCGTCTGTTGATGTGGTGATTATGAGAGCGGAGGCAGCCAAATGATTTGCAAGACAGAGAAAGGCCTGACCAGCCAGTGTGAATGCCCGTTTGTTTTTGGGGTTACCCAAAAGTTACCGGCAAAAACCAAGCGCACGCGCAAAACATGGCCGCAGCGCCGCGCAGGATAGCCGGAAATGACTGTTTCTGTATTTTTTGGTGCCGTTATAGCGGTTTGTGAAAAAGCCGCGCAAATCGAACCACAGGCGGTTATACGGCACGTATCAAATATTGGGGGGGTGTGATATGCGAAACGACATTCTGAATCAAAGCATCATCCGTGAGCTTCGGAGGGGGCCGAAATCCAAGGCCGCCCTGGCAATGAGCCTGAATGAAGGGGCTGGGGTTATCCAGAATGCCCTGGATGACCTGATCGAATCCGGCAAGGTATGCCGCTCCATTGACGGCTATCAGTACGAAATGGCAAGCGGCGGCTGCTACACCGGCCCTGGGGATGATGCAGCATGAGCCGGCGCGAGTTGATACGGGTGGTCAATAGCCCTGAACAGCTCGCTCCGGCGCTGACCTGGGTCGTCGATATGGCCGCAAAGGCCCTGCCGGCGGGACCGGTTCAGATCACACTGGGGCGGCAGAAGCGGTCGCTTGATCAGAACGCAAAGCTCTGGCCGATGCTGACGGACGTGTCAAAGCAGGTCGAGTGGTACGGGCAGCATCTGTCGCCGGAAGATTGGAAGCACGTATTCACTGCGTCTCTGACAAAGCAGCGGGCCGTGCCAGGCATCGACGGCGGATTCGTAGTCCTTGGTCAGCCCACAAGCCGGATGACGAAAGAGGTGTTCAGCCAGCTGATCGAACTGATCTACGCATTCGGAGCCGAGCACAACGTCCGGTGGAGCGAACAGTCAGATCAGAGTTTGTACGAGTTGAGGAACGCAGCATGATTATGTCGACACGAAGCAGCGAAAAGGAAGCGCAAAGCGCTGAAATTGCAGAGAAAACACGCGAATTCCTGAGAAATGGCGGGCAGATACAGGTCGTTGAGCCTCAGAAATCAGAATGCAACCTCGTATGGCGGGACTATGCGGTTGCCGGGTTCGCCGAGCGCCAGGGGTTGGAGGATGCGGCGTGAAAAAGTGCAGGGTCTGCCGAAAGCCTTTCGAGCCATTCAACAGCCTGCAAGTGGCGTGCTCTCCGGAGTGCGCCCTGCAGTACGCCAAGCGTGAGCGGCAGAAGGCGGAAGAGCGGAAGGCCAAAGAGCAGCGCAAGTGGGTGCGGGAGCAGCGTGCGAAGCTGAAAACCCGGCGCGATTACGTGAAGGAAGCGCAACAGGCATTCAACGCGTATATCCGGGCCCGGGACGTGGGATTGCCGTGCATCAGCTGTGACCGTATGCCGGACGACAACGGGCTGATCACCGGGAGCCGGATTGACGCTGGCCATTACCGGTCAGTCGGATCTTGCCCGGAGCTGAGATTCGAGGAACTGAACTGCCATGCACAGTGCGTGAAATGCAATCAGCACCTGTCAGGCAATACCGTCGAATACCGGATCAGGCTCAAGGAGCGGATCGGAGAAGACAAGTTGGCATGGCTGGAAGGACCGCACGAGCCGAAGCACTACAGCATAGATGATCTGAAGGCGATCACTGCGATGTATCGACGGAAAAAACGGGAGCTTGAGAAGATGAGGGAAGCGGCATGAAATACGACCCAGAACTGGCAAAGCACGGAACCGACCGTCAGCGGGAGATATACCGGTATCGGTGCGAGCACAGCCCGGAAGAGACTGCCCGGCATTTCGGGATCACGAAGCGGGCAGTGCGTAAGAATATCGCGGCCATGCTCAAGCGCGCCGGACGTGATGTCCAGGCCAAGCCAGAGACCGAAGCTCTGACAGTCCTTGAAGAGCACAGGCTCAAGCGTGAGTTGGCCGAGAAGAACCGGAAGATCAAGGAGCTGGCTGAGCAGCAGGTTGTGGATGAGCGGTTCCAGCGGTTCGTCGGACGGCTGATGACGCAGGAGACATGCCCGCCGAAGTGGCTGTACAGCAAGAAGAAGGGATCAGACCGGGCTATTGCCACCGCCATGCTGTCGGATACGCATTTCGATGAGGTGGTAAACCCGGAGCGCATCAATGGCGTGAATGCCTATAACCGGACCATAGCAACCATGAGGCTGCAGAAGTTCTTCGAGAACACCCTTAGCCTGTGCAAAGACTACTGCGGCGGTATCGATATCGAAGGCCTGGTCCTGCCCCTGGGTGGCGACATGGTGAGCGGCAACATCCATGAAGAGCTGCTGGAAACCAACGAAGAACCGATCATGGATACCGTGCTGTACTGGTCCGCACAGATCATAGCCGGCATTGAAATGCTGCTGACCCACTTCGACCGGCTGTACGTGCCCTGCGTGACCGGAAATCATGGCCGCAACCACAAGAAGCCGAAGGCCAAGAGCCGGGCCAAGGATTCCTTCGACTGGCTGATCTACAAGTTGGTGGAACGGCATTTCGAGAACAGCCCGGAGATTGCGTTCAATATCCCGTTGGAAACCGATGCCAGGTGGAACGTTTACAACACCCGGTATCACATGACCCACGGTGACCAGTTCCGGGGCGGCAACGGCATTGCCGGCATCTTCAGCCCAATTATGCGCGGCCATCACAAGAAGATGACCCGGGAGCAGAGCGTCCAGACCCCGTTCGACATTCTCATCATGGGGCATTTCCACCAGCTGATCGACCTGGGCAGCGTAGTGGTCAATGGCAGCCTGAAAGGATACGACGAGTGGACGGCCAGCATGAACTTCAATTTCGAGGCTCCACAGCAAGCATTCTGGCTGACCGATCCTAAGCACGGGAAGACTATCCGGGCCCCGATTCGCGTCACATCTGACGATGAAGAGTGGGACTTTTCAGGCGATGACAAAACTGAATCATGGTTGATGGGAGAGGCGGCATGAGTTGCGAAAACAGGAAATCCGGAGACGTTGAGGTCATGGTTAGGACCGGGGTCAAATTCGACGACGACAAGCCTATGATGGACCTGATTCCTCCAGTCATGGAGCTGGAAGTTTCCAAGGTTCTGACATTCGGGGCCGGGAAGTATGCACCGGACAACTGGCGGAAAGTCCCTGACCTTCGGCGACG
>NZ_JBFHJO010000071.1:0-8414 GCF_041595835.1 Marinobacter sp.
ACTAACACACCAACAATGACACTCCAGGTCGCTGCTAATGGACCGGCCTTTTTATAAAAAAGCGCTCCAGTTAACGGCATAAACAAAAGGGCTGCAGAAGTAAATGCAATCATTGATAGCTTGAGAATTGAGCCTTCAGACGTAAATGTCCAGATGACTGATATAGCCATCAGAACCACCGTCGATATCCTGCCAACAAGCATTTGAGTACGCTCACTGCTGTTGTTATCAACCAAAGAAAGCCAGATATCCTTAGTGAAAACGGTTCCCATTGCCATATTCTGAGAATCAATTGTACTCATAGCTGCAGCAAAGGCACAAACAATCAGAACAACGGCCAATATAGGTGAATACTCAAGAAGCAACAGAGGGAATATCTGGTCTACCTTCTCGATATCAGGGAGAATCATCTTGCCCAACAAAGCTATGATTAGAATCGGAACAAAACCCCAGCTCGCAAAAGCAATATGCCCAACCGTCACAGTTTTAAAAACATCCATATTTTTCGCCATATAAAACCGCGTCCACAGATGTGGAAGGCAAATACCTGCAAAAACATATATAGCAAAGTAGCCGAACCAATTTGCAGGAGTAAAGTATCCTGACTCGCCTGGGAATTGCAGGAACTTGGGATAAGTAGAATCAACTGAGACAAAAAGGTCTTTTAAGCTATCAAACCCTGTAATTCCACTTTTTACCATCCAAAATGCCACAAGCCATGTAAAGCCCATGTAGAAAAACCCTTGCAGGGCGTCCTTCCAGGCTACAGCTTTTATACCACCGAAAACACTGAAAAGAGTAACCAATACGATCATTGTAATTACTCCAAGCCAGAATGAGCTACCTATAGCTTCAAAGGCAAGACCGGCACCCAGTAACTGAATCCCGATATAAGGGAAAAGCAAATATATATTCAAAATAGCTGAGACTGTTTTTATTGACCTGCTTTGATAGTAATGCTCTAATAAATCTCCTGGTGTAGTATATTTAAAAACCTTGCCCAACAACCACATCCTTCTCCCGTATACAAAGAAAAGAAGACCAAGAACGACGTTAAGCATGAAAAAAGTAGCAAAACCAGTTCCATGCTTATAGAAAGCTCCCGGGGCACCCAGGAGAAACCACATGCTAAACCACGATGCACCGATGGTCAGAAATAGGACAATACCACCAAAATCACGCCCACCAAGATAGAAACTTTCAACTGATTTTCTATTCGTTTTCTTATAGGCAATATAAAAAATTAATAAGTAAACCAAACTTGACAGGACCAGACCTGCCAAAACCATCATAGCAATATCACTCATAGAACCCCCTTACACCTTTATCTTCTGCATATGCAAGCGCTGCGTCTTCATCAACGTCATGAGACTTTGCGCCAAAAGCTGCAAAATAAATCAAGTACAGTGTAATCAAACCATTAAATCCCCAGATCCACGCAAGATTAAATGGAAGACCAAGAACAAAGGGCTCTACCGTATTCAATGAGGGCAAAAACTGGCCTGCATTGACTAAAACAAACCACGCGACCATTATCCAAAACATTGATTTTCTTATCATATTATCCAACCATGTTGCCTGAATATTATTCTTGTCGAACGATCAAAAAAAAACATTACATAAGCTATTTTTAATGCATAATCCCTCCTCGCTTAATAATTAATAAGCATTTCAAGCTATCCTTTTCATGTTGGCTGGCGCCATCAACTCACAACATCCACCCTCTCGCCATTGCCCAACGGAACCACCTGCATCTTTTCTTGCCAGCCAGAGCCTGGCGCCTGACCTAAGAGCACTGAACCTTCTCAGGTAAATTCTGATCAGCGCGACATTTTCGGCCTCAGAATCAGTTTGCTGACGCTTGCGCCAAACACAGGATGAAGGCCATCTCAGGTTGTCCAATTATTATATTTATACGAATAAATGCAGCAATTCAAGCAGATCACCAAAACTTGCCTCTGACAGAATGGAAATTTCGGGACAAACCGAGGCGCTTGGATTGCAGCCGTTTGTGATGAGCCGAAAGCTCACGAAGAAAATATGAGAAGCTTTAAAGCAAAACGCGCAGCCCACCGCCCTCCCCCACAAAGATCAGAAACGGGCGGTGGTGTGACCTTGAAGACTGCTATCTGACGAAGCCATTGGGTGAGCTACCTGAGCGAAATCCCCTTCTTGGAGAAAATCGCTCAGGTTTATCGGGGTTTCAGGAATCAGTCCTGCTTCAGGCGTTGAATAACGGCGTTTCCGGTCTTGCGCATATGCAGGCTCATGGCGGCGGACAGCCCCTGGGCATCACGCTTCTCAAGTGCCTCGACTAAACATTCGTGTTCCTTCGCGGACTCCTCCCATCGCCCCATCTGCATGTTAGCGGCGTAGCGGGCCCGGGTAATCCTGAGCGTCAGCGAGGTCTCGAGTTCTAGCAGCACGCGATTACCGGCGATCTCGGCGAGACGTCGGTGGATGGTCTGATTGAGCTGAAAGTACTCATTGCGCTGGTTTTTGCGGAACTTCTCCATCATGCACTCATGGAGGTGGCGGATCTCGGCAATCTCGGCATCACTCGCCCGGGTGGCCAGCAGGGTGCCCGAAAGCCCCTCCAGCACAGCCATCACTTCGAACAGATCAGCCACCTCTTCGACATCAACTTCGGTGACCCTGGCGCCGCGGTTAGGGAGCATCTCTACCAGCCCCTCGCTGACCAGCACCTTTAATGCCTGGCGGAGGGGGGTTGGCGAGACCTCGAAGGCTTCGCACAACTGCTTTTCGGAGATCCGGCTACCGGGTTCCAATTCCCCCTCCAGCACCATTTCACGCAGCCGTTCGGTCACAGCCTCGTACAGCGAGTGCCGCCGCAATGGCGTGGCTCGGGATAAAGCCTCGCGGGGCTTATCTTCGCGGGTGGATAGAGAAGTATTGGCCATGCTGAGATGCACCTCTTGATTGGCTGGCCCGGCAGATGCCGGTTCGATCGTTAGGAAACGTATGCTTGCAGAATATTCTACCGTCGTGCAATACTTCAGTCATCATATGAATTTGGAATTCCGAATTCCAAATCCTTAAATCCAGGCAGCGAATATGAAAATATTTCCTCGTAAGCCATAACGACAAAGGATTAGCCTCATGGAGCGGACCCTCATCGGCATGCTCACGCCTTCCTCCAATACCGTGCTGGAACCCTATACCAGCGCTTTACTGCATGATCTGCTACCGCAGGTCACGGCTCACTTCCAGCGCTTCACTGTCACAGAGATTTCCATGCGTGATGACGCCCTGGCACAGTTTGATCCGGCGCCACTGCTGGAAGCTGCGCAGCTGCTTAACGATGCACGGATGAACGTGATTGCCTGGAACGGCACCTCCTCAAGCTGGCTGGGTTTCGAAACCGACCGCCGGTTGTGTGCCTCGATCGAGGAAGTCACCGGGGTGCCGGCCACCACCAGCGTACTGGCGCTGAACGAAGTACTGGAGCGCACCGAGGTCACTCGCCTGGGGCTGGTAACGCCTTATCTGGACGATATCCAGTCGGCCATCGTGACGAACTACCGCCAGGCTGGGCACGAAGTGGTCGCCGAGCGCCACCTGAACGACCGCGGCAACTTCTCTTTTTCCGAGTACGACGAAGCCACCCTGGCCAACATGGTGCGCGAGGTCGCCAAGTCACGCCCCGATGCGATCACCCTGTTGTGCACCAACCTGCGCGGGGCGGGCATTGTCGCCGAGCTGGAACGCGAGATCGGCATCCCGATCTACGACTCCGTCAGCGTGACCGTTTGGAAGACCCTGAAAATGACGAACATCGACCCGGCCCGCATTAAAGGCTGGGGAAGCCTGTTTGATGACCGTCGCCTGAGGGCCTGAGCAGAACCTGAATGACGAGAGCTCTGGCCAAGGTTCCTCAGTGTGGCGGGCTTCTCTCCCGATTTCTTAACATCAATACAACTGATATAAAGGTGCAGCATGCTTACAACAACGATCAAGCGAGTCTCCCTACTGACGGCGTGTGCCTGCGGCCTGGCGCTGGGCGGCCTGGCCCAGGCCGAAACCCAGCTACGGGTAGTGGGTAACTTCTCAGGCAACAAGATCCACGTCGACCAGGTCGAGCGCCCTTTCTTCCAAAAGCTCAATGAACGCGACGACCTCAACGTGACCTACAACACCATGGATGCCATAGGACTTAAGGCAGCAGACGCACTGCGCGGGCTCCGTACCGGTGCCTTCGACGTGATGTCGGTGCAGATCGGCATGGCCTCCCGTGACGATCCGTTCTTTGAAGGCGTCGACCTGGCCGGAGTGGCGCAGAACCTCGATGAGCAACGCAATGTCGTCGAGGCCATTCGCGAGAAGATGGACGAGCGGCTCCAGGAGCGCTTCAATGCCAAGCTCATGACCCTGTGGCCGTTTGGCCCGCAGATGCTGTTTTGCAATGGCGAAATTGATGGGGTGGATGACCTGGCCGGCAAGAAGGTACGCGTGTTCACGCCGTCGATGTCGCGGCTGGTCGAAGGCCTGGGGGCAACGCCGGTAACCCTGCAATTCAGTGAAGTTTACCTGGCGCTGCAGCGCGGCGTGGCCGACTGCGGCGTGACCGCGCCCACCGCTGCCAACGGCGGCAAGTGGCCGGAAGTCACCACACATCTGGTACCGCTGCCTCTGTCGTTCTCGGTGCAAGGCCACTTCATGAACCTGGGAGCCTGGAACCGCCTCGACGCTACTCAGCAAGAAGAGCTGACAGCTGCGTTCAAGGAGATGGAGCAGCAGATGTGGGACATCGCCTATAACGTCAATGACGATGCTATCGCCTGCAGTACCGGTCAGGAAAACTGCGAACGCCACACCCAGTACGACATGACCCTGGTGGATATCGGCGAGTCGTCTTCTCAGCAGGTGCGCGAGATCACCGAGAAAACCGTTCTGCCAGCGTGGGGCGAGAACTGCAACCATATCTCCCCTGAGTGCACCCAGGTATGGAACGACACAGTCGGCGAAGCGACGGGCTATTCCATCAAGTAACCGGGGAAAGCGAGGTCTATGATGAAAGCCAATAACGTCAATCGCGCCGCCAGGGGCCTGGCCCATGGTGCGGCGCTCGCCGCCGGCTATGGTGGGTTGTGCCTGTCGGTATTGATTACCTTCGAGGTCATCGCGCGCAAGTTCTTCAGTTTTTCCTTGCAGGGGGTCGACGAGATCGGCGGCTATGTGCTGGCCATCGGAGTAGCGTTCAGCTTCGCCTATGCCTTGCTGCAGGGTGCGCACACTCGCGTGGACGTGTTGCTCGCCAAGCTGCCCGGCATTCTGCGTGGACCGCTGAATGCCTCGGCGGCGCTGTTGTTGGCTATCTTCGCGGCTTTCATGTTGTGGCGTGCCGTCGACACGCTGCTGGTCTCCCTGGAATTCCAGAGCCATGCCAGTACACCGTTGCAGACGCCACTGTGGATTCCCCAGTCGCTGTGGGTCGCGGGGCTCACAGTATTCGCCCTGCTCGCTGGCTTGCTGGCGCTCAGGGCCGTCTTCTTACTGGTGACCGGCGACCTTAGCCGCCTCAATCAGGAGTTCGATGCTCGCTCGGCGGACGACGAACTCGACGAGGCACGCCACGACTATGCATCCGGCACGGTGCAGACGCCCCACGGGAGTTCTCACTCATGATCGGCCCTTTCGAGGTATTGATCGGTTTCATCATTCTGCTCGGCATGATGATGGCCGGCGTCCACGTCGCAGTGGCGATTTTCAGCGTCTCGGCCATCGGCACGCTGGTGTATCTGGGTCTGCCATTGTTGTATTCGTTCGGCGATACGCTGTGGGGCACACTCAATAACTTCCTGCTCACAGCGATCCCTCTGTTCATCCTGCTTGGCGAGCTACTACTGCGCAGCGGCATCACCGATCGTATGTACAACTCGCTTTCGGTATGGCTGAGTCGCATGCCCGGCGGGCTTTTACATACCAACGTTGGCGCATCGACGGTGTTCGCCGCGATGTCAGGGTCGTCGGTAGCCACTGCCGCCACCATCGGCACTGTGGCACTACCTGCCCTCTCTGACCGCGGCTACAACGAGCGCCTGGCACTGGGCACCCTGGCCGCCGGCGCCACCCTGGGCATCCTTATTCCGCCCAGCATCAATATGATCATCTACGGCGCTATCACCAACACGTCCATCAGCAAACTGTTCATCGCCGGTATCTTGCCCGGGCTGGTGCTCGCCGGGTGCTTTATGCTGGCAATCATGGCCTTTAGCCTGTTACGCCCTGGCGTGGCGGGCGACCCGGAGCCGCGCGTGCCGCTTGGCCAGCGGCTGCGTTCACTGGCCGACCTGCTGCCACCAGCGTTCATCTTCGCGATCGTTATCGGCAGCATCTACAGCGGCTGGGCCACGCCCACTGAGGCGGCGGCGCTCGGCGTGGTTGCGGCACTGGTGCTGGCGGCAATCTATCGCAAATTGACAATCCGCATGCTGCACGAGAGCTTCCTGTCGATGGCGCGTACCACAGCAATGATCATGCTGATCATCGCCGCCGCCTTCTTCATGAACTACATCGTTGGCATCCTGGGCATTCCTTCTACCCTGACCAACTGGGTCGCCGGTCTGGGCCTCACGCCACTTGGGCTGATTCTGGCGCTGGTGGTGTTCTACCTGGTACTAGGCTGCTTTCTCGAGACGCTGTCGATGATGATCGCCACCGTCCCTATCGTCGTGCCGATGGTTGTAGCGTTCGGCTACGACCCGGTGTGGTTCGGCATCTTTCTGGTCATCATGATGGAGATCTCGCTGATCACCCCACCGATCGGCATGAACCTCTACGTCGTGCAGGGAGTACGCGGCAAGGGTTCGATCACCGACGTGATGCTCGGCAGCCTGCCGTTCCTCGCCATCATGCTGCTGTTCGTGCTGCTGATAATCATCTGGCCGGAGCTGGTGATGTGGCTGCCTGATGCCATGGGCTAGGATGAGCCGCCAGAACAGCATTCACAACGAAGATTAGGGTAGTAAGGTCATGCAGAATTTCGACACATTGATTAAAAACGGCCGGATTGTTACCGCTGTAGACTGTTACTACGCGGATATCGGCATCAAGGGGGGCCGCATCGTGGCACTCGGTCATGAGCTGGGCGAGGCTGCGGAGGTTATCGATGCCGAAGGGTTATGGGTATTGCCCGGCGGCATCGACGCGCACTGCCATATGGATCAGCCGCTCAGCGACGGTGCAGTGATGGCCGACGGCTTTTACAGCGGTACGCGTTCGGCGGCTTGCGGTGGCACCACTACGGTGATGCCCTTTGCCGCCCAGCAAAAAGGACAAAGCCTGCGTGCAGCGGTAGAAGATTATCATCAACGCAGCGATGGCCAGGCTTTCATCGACTACGCCTTTCACATGATCGTCAGCGATCCTACCGAAACTGTGTTGAAGGAGGAGCTGCCGGAGTTGATCAAAGAGGGCTATAGCTCTTTCAAGATCTATATGACCTACGATGATCTCAAGCTCAACGATCGTGAGATTCTCAACGTTCTGTCTCTGGCGCGGCGCGAGGGCGCCATGGTCATGGTGCATGCAGAAAATGCTGACTGCATCGCCTATCTGACCGAGCTTCTTACTGAAAACGGGAACACCGGGCCTTACTATCATGGCGTGGCGCATTCCACCATTGGCGAACGTGAGGCGTCCCACCGCGCGATTTCGCTGGCTGAGCTGATCGATGTGCCGGTGCTGATCGTGCATGTTTCCGGCACCGAGACTATCGAACAGATTCGCTGGGCACAGAACCGGGGATTACGCGTCTATGGTGAGACCTGCCCGCAGTATCTGGTGCTCACGGCCAAGGATCTGGATCGCGATGGGTTCGAAGGCGCAAAATATGTATGCAGCCCGCCGCCCCGGGACCCGGCTGCTCAGGAAGCGGTCTGGCAAGGGCTAGAGTCCGGCGTTTTCCAGGTATTTTCTTCCGACCATGCGCCGTTTCGTTTCGAGGATACCTGCGGTAAGAAACTGCACGGCGAGCACGCCCATTTCAAACATATCCCCAACGGCATTCCCGGCCTGGAGACGCGTCTGCCAATCCTGTTTTCCGAAGGAGTGGTCAAGGAGCGCATTGACGTCACCCGTTTTGTGGCACTGACCGCGACCAACCCAGCGAAAATCTACGGACTCTACCCACGCAAGGGCACCATCGCTATCGGCAGCGACGCCGACCTCACGTTATGGGACTCGACAGCGAAGAGCATCGTACGCAATGCCGACCTGCACCATGATGTGGATTACACCCCTTACGAAGGACTTGAGCTGACAGGACGCCCCATGCTTACGCTTTGCCGGGGCCGGGTAGTCTCCCGCGCCGGCCAACCCGAAGGCGAGGTGGGTTACGGCGAATTTCTCAAGTGCGATAAACCTCAGCCTGCGCGTCCACGTGGCAACGCCAA
>NZ_JBFHJO010000072.1:0-8334 GCF_041595835.1 Marinobacter sp.
ATAGGGGCGGCCGTTGCAGGAATAGACAAAGGGTACATGGTAATGACCGCTTTCATCCGCGGGCCAGGCAATGGTGCGGCCCATCAGTTCCCAGGCACCCACTAACGGGGCCTCCACTTTGAAGCCTTTGCTGTAGCGTTCAGCCTGGTGGATTTTGCCGGCGACGTTGGTGTTTTCTTTTTTGGCTTCGACTACGGCTATGGGGGTCAGGCCTGCAAACAGAACGTAATCGGCCCGGCCCTTCTCGCCGTTATGGTTGGTGGGCCATTCGGCAATAGCCCGGTGGTGGCCCTTCTCTGGGCGAGCGCCTTTCTGGTATGTGAGCTCCTGGCTGTCTGCTTCCCAGCCGGCTTCAACAAGTTGCTGGTCTATCAGAATGCGGGTGAGTTCTTCGTTCAGCACCAGGGTGTCGCTGGCTGCCTTTGTTTGTCTGGCAACCTGTTTGCGCTGGGCGCTGATTGTGTTCTCTCCCTGGTCTGAGAGCTTCTGCTGCAAAGATCTTATTTTGTCTTCGTAGGCTTGTTGCTGTTCTGTCAGGGCTTGCTCATGTTGGCGGGCTTGTTCCGCCAGGGACCGGGATTCTTCATCCATGGCCATCGCCAGGGCTTCATACTCTGTTTTTTCTTTTTCGATCAGCTGGCTGAGTTGCTGGCTGCTGTCCAGCTCCATGTTCGCCTGCTGCAGGTCGTGGCGCAGTTTTTCAATATCTGTATGCAGCTGGCGTAGCTGCGCGCTGGGGTCGGCTGGCGGTACAAAGGGGCCAGGCTTGAAGTGGGTACCCGCTTTGCCAAACGACTTGTGGAACCAGATGGCAAGTTCTCTGGCCAGTTTAAGGCCGTCCATCGCTTCCTTGTGGCGGGTGCGAAACTGGTGTGTTGCCCGGTTCCCTTCAATGCGCAGGGTATGGAAAAGCTCTTTTACCTGGGGCTCAAGGTGCAGTTCTTTGTTGAGCCGATAGAGAAGATCCGACTGGCTTGTTTTTTCGTCGAAGTCGATGCCGGAAAGGGCTGCGAGATGCTGGGCAAGGGCTTCGCCGAGCTGACGGAGTTTAATGAGGGTAGTGTTGGGGTCGCTTGAAAACGCACGTTCAGCAGCGCTGGAAAGCTCAACGAAAAGAGGGTCGTGTTCAGCCAGAAAGGCAAAATTTGCCGGTGGGTTAATGCCTTCCTGCACAGTTAACTCCCAACGAGAAGATTGAATTGTTGTAGGTGGTTACTTTACTAACTTTTACGACTTTATCAGCGATCTTTGGATAGGCCAACTTATCAATCGGGGGCTGTTATTTTATCAAATCGGTGATCGGAGGGTTGGCGGTATCTTCGATAGGCCGCATCGAAAGTGCCACAAAACAAAAAGGCCCTACGCTTTCACGTAAGGCCTTGAAAAATATGGCGCGCCCGAGAGGATTCGAACCTCTGACCTCTGCCTCCGGAGGGCGCCTTCGGTAGATAACGCAAAGTGGTCGGCCACGGTCTGAATAGGTGTAACTTGTTGCCTTAGTGGGCGTTTTTTTGAGAAGACCGAAGCGGTCTTAAACGAACAAGCCCACATGACCCTACCCCAGAATCTGGTGGGGCTGACAGGTTTAAGTTGCTGCAGGTTATTTGGATTTACGCGCTAGAAAATATATTTTACAGTTTGTTATTCTTATGATTAGGGGTCGGAATCATTACTCGCGTGGCAAGGTAATATGTTTGAAAATCTTAATTGTGGATGACCACCAACTATTCGCTGACGCTTTAACTATCACATTAAAGAATAAATATGCTGATGCGATAATTGACACCTGTGATCAGCCCAGGTACTTGCTGGACAATCGGCCTTTATTGCGAGGATATGATCTGGTGATCCTTGATCAGGCCATGCCGCACCTGGATGGCCTGAGCCTGTGGCACCTGATTGGGGGGTTGATGAGCAATGCAAAGGTGCTGGTGTGTTCAGGCTCTGCCACGGAGGTTACGGTTCGTCGTGCGCTGCAACTGAAGGTCAACGGTTTTGTAGACAAAAGTGAATCTGTGGACCAGATCCTGTTTGCCATCCGTGAGGTAATGGCTGGCAGAAGCTATTTCTCAGAGTCCTTCCTTCTGATGTCCGGCTCCACTCCAGAAGAAGCGCTTACCCTGACCCGTCAGCAGCTGGCGATTCTGGTGATGATTCAGGAAGGTCACAGTAACAAGGAAATTGCCCGCCAGTTGTTTGTGAGTCTCAACACGGTAAAAACCCATTTGCGGCTTCTGTACGAAAAACTGGAGGTCGCCAATCGTACCTCCTGTATAGCAAAGGCCCGCAATCTGGGGCTCCTTTAAGGGGTTCCCTGCAGTGACAGCATTTCCGCCAATTTTGCCGTTAGTGTGTCGGCGGCTACAGGTTTGAACAGCACATCAATATCATCCGGTAGTGTCTGGATAAATTCAGGGGTGGTATTGCCTGTAATAATCAGTGTTGGAACTGGCTGGCGAAACAGGGCAGTGACCGCTTCGATCACATTTCCTGCATTGGTGCCCGGGCCTATCTGGTCATCGGTAATCACTACCGAAGGCGGCATGCCTCTTTCTTTCAGTGCCTTTAGAGCCGATTCCAGTGAATGGTGGGCTGAGACTGTGGCACCCCGGCTTTCCAGTAACCTGCCAAGTGCTTCGGTGATGTCTTTATCATCATCAATCAATAGCACTGTGACTGTTTCGAACAGTGGCAGGTGCTGGGCCAGCCTGCCGGCTGGCTGAGGCCGGAGGGTTGCGGCCGCGGCCAATGACAGGGTAAATGTGGTTCCTTCCCCCTTGCGTGACTGCATGTTTACAGGGATATCACACAGGGCCGCAAGTTTACTGACGATGGCCAGCCCCAGCCCCAGGCCGTTCTGGATGGAGCTGTGATCATTGTCGATCTGCATGAACTCCTCGAACACCTCGGACTGATAGGCTTCGTCGATACCGATACCTGTGTCGCTGATATCCAGCAGCAGCTGATTTCCTTCCTGTCGTGCACTGAGGCGAATTTGCCCCCGGGGTGTGTATTTCAGGGCATTGCTGAGCAGGTTACGGACGATACGGGTGAACATAACCGCATCTGTAAAAATGTGCTGGTCAGCCAGGTTATTCATTTCCAGGGTCAGGCCTTTGGCCCGGACCTGTGGGGTGATTTCGTCGATGACGGGTTGCAGTGTGTCGGCAAGGTTAATGACCCGTTTGCGGGGTTTCAGCCGCTGGGACTGAAGCCGTGAGAGCATTAACAAATGTCCAAGCAGCTCATTGCACGAGGCAATGGCACTATCCAGTTTGCGAACAATATCCGGCTGGGGTTCCGGGTTGTTCTTGAGCATGGCGGAATACAGGGTGGCGGCCTGCAAAGGCTGGCGCAGGTCGTGGCTGGCGGCAGCGAGAAAACGGGTTTTACTGTCACTGGCTTTATGGGCCAGTTCGCTGGCCTGCTCCGCTTCAATTCGCAAGGCAATGGTGCTGATCTGGGAGCGATGGACGTAAAGGCTGAACAGGACCATGGAAAGCAGGTTGGCAAGGGGTATGACCTTGATAATAAGGGGTGATTCCGGAACAAAAATCAGTATGAAAGCCAGCCAGGACAGAAATACCGGAGTGATGAAACTGATAAAAATATCCGGGTAAACAGCCATGGAAACAGAAGGCACAGAAGTGGCCATGGATAGGAGCACCAGGCAGGTCAGCAAGATGACAGGGGTGGTGCCCTGAAGGAAAAGATAAGGAAACGCAGACCAAAGGATGGCCCAGATCAGGGCCAGATAAAGATTTATCCGGTGCCATTTTTCGGTTTTCTGTGATTCCTGATCCCTGTTCCCGTTATAAAAACGGGTAATTGCAAAGGACTGTATCCCGACGCAAAGGAGTAACGCATACCAGCCAAAAAAAGAGGGTTCCCTGAGCATATCCATAAAGAAAAGGGGAAGCGCCGCAGCGACGCAGAATGACAGGATCATGCGAGACCCAACCTCATCCATGAACAGGTTGTGGCGCTCCTGAAGAATACGTTCGCGATTATCTGTCATCGAATCTCGAAAGGGCTTTGGCATGGTTGGCGCCCAGGCAAAATAAAGGTGTCCAGTCTAGCCCGATTCTATTCACCTGTAAGTGTTTTCTGATGGAATTCACCCATCAGGGTGAAGAAAAAGAATTCTCCCCGGTGCTCTAATGAATCCTTCTCTGGGACAATCATGACTGTCGGGGTATACGTGATGAACAAGAAACAACTTTCCAAACTGGGAGCCGCCATTGCGGTAGCGACCTTGATGACCGCATGTGGCGGAGGCTCCTCGGGTTCAGGTGGCGAAAGCTCCTCGGGTTCAGGTGGCGGAGGTTCCTCCGAGTCAAACACAGGAGAAACTGGCACCACAGTGACAGAAACCGGAAATAGCTTCGTGGTGTTTCCCGCTGCTGGCAGCAGTAGCCCGGTTGTCGCTATCCGTTCTTACAATGTCAGTGCTCAGGCTGAAGCGTTTGTTGAGTACCTGTATAAAACCGACGGCACTGCCTCCGGTACCGTCAAGATCGTTGATGACAATAACAACGGTTTTGAAGTGGGTCGCTTCGGCAGCGGCTACATGGCGGAACTGGACGGCACGTTCTACTTTGCAGGCAAGGACAGCAACGGTGATGTAGAGCTGTGGGCCACCGACGGCACCGGTGCGGGCACCGAGCGTGTGGCGGATATCTATCCCAATGGCAACGGTCAGCCACACAATATGGTGCCGGCAACCGGTAAGTTGTTTATGAATGCGGTGGTGGATGACGCCAGTGGTGTGGGCCGCGAGCTAGTGGTTTTCGACCCCGCTTCCGGTGCGGTAGAAGCACTGACGTCGACTATTGATGGCAACCCGACCAGCAATACGGCGCCTGAGTCCCTGACCCCGGTGGATGGCGGCCTGTTCTTCTTTGATCAGGATGCCGGCGATGTCTACTTCACCGATGGTACGGCGGCAGGAACCGCGAAGATCGCCACCAATAACGACACCATCACCGGCGGGTCTCTGACGAAATACCCGCAACTGATTAACGATGATGATTGGCTGGGTTATAACGGCAAGCTGCTGTTTACCGGGCGTTTCAACGCCACCGATGCAGAAACTCGTCTGTACGAGTTGGATCAAGATGGCAATATCGAGGAAGTAGCCTTTGATGATGGTGGCAGCACGGTACGGCTCAATATCACTCAGAATGTGGTAATCAGCAACGATAAGGTGTATTTCGTTGCGGATAAGGGGACCAGCAGCACAGACCTGAATATCTTCGAGTATGACGGCAGCACAGTGACCAACCTGACCGCCAGCGAAGCCAATAAGCCTTATGACGAAGATCTGGTCGGCACCTCACTGGGTGTGTTTATGTACGTGGAGCAAGCCGGGCTAACCCCGTATCTTCTGCGCATCGATAACACCAGTGGCACTGCAGAAATTGATCCGGCCGTGCGTAGCACGGGAGATTATTCCTTCTCTGATGTTCAAGCCTGGTCCATGGTGGAGGTTAACGGTACGGTGTTCTTTGCGGCGGATACCGAAGGCTCCGGTGGCAGTGATTTCGGTACCGAACTGTGGAAGACCGATGGCACCTCCCAGGGAACGGAGATGGTGAAGGATATTAATGATACAGCGGCGGGCGCAGGCTCCGAGCCTTACCCGCTGACGTTCATGTATCAGGTGGCACCAGCCGTCAATGGCGATCTGGGCAGCAAGTACCTGTTCGTTGCGAATGATGGCAGCTCCGGCCTGGAGCCCTGGGTATCCGATGGCTCGGAAGAGGGCACGGTTATCCTGAAGGATATCAGCGCCGGATCGGGTAGCAGCGTTATCGACTGATTCCCCATGCGAAAAAGGTAGAAGTGCGCATGTAGAGGCTTTGTAGCGACCTGCTTCTACAGTTGGCAGGAAAATACCCCGGACAGTGTCCGGGGTATTTTTTTATATGGATTCGGATGACCCTACCCAAGGACATTAGACTGTATATGTCCCGGTACTATTCGGCGCTCACTATTTAAGCTTTTTTATCCTTTCAGACATTTTAGAGATTTGGACCTGTCAAGCAAAGAGCGAATATCCTTTTCACACGGCACAACATCATATGAGTTTCAATAGTAATGATTCGAATTCACATATACCATTTCGTGTTTGTGTTTGTGTTTGTGTTTGTGTTTGTCTACGTTTTTGATGGCTCTAATTTAAATGCTTCGGATGGATAAATGTTGACGGGCCTTCGCCACAGTTTAACTGAGAGCGAAAGAAGGTCTCCTCAAATCGTCTTTGGGAGAACCAGCCCCCTTGAAGGCCTTTTCTGTCTCGGCATCGGCTTCTCTGCGCCAAGGAGTCAGTAAATTGGAATTGATTCCGATATCCAAGGCTATCTGCCGACAACTCACATCGGGTTGGCGAGGCAAAGCAATGGCGTTGATCTGCGGGCAATACTGTGTCCAAACTGCTATGTGCCTGTATCCGTGCAAGGGTTAAAATTACTGCACCAAGCAAACGCCATTTAAATGCGTGGACACACCATGGACACAAATTGGACACAGAAAAACAAAAAGGCCCTACGCTTTCACGTAAGGCCTTGAAATCTATGGCGCGCCCGAGAGGATTCGAACCTCTGACCTCTGCCTCCGGAGGGCAGCGCTCTATCCAGCTGAGCTACGGGCGCATTCGAAATTGCAGATTACTCGTCAATTTCGAGTGCGCAATCTTACGTGCGCTGGGCGTTTCTGTCCAGCCCTTGGTGGTAAGTCACTGAATCAGGCCTGAGGCAGGCGCTGCCCGGGGGTGAGGCTTACCAGATGTTTGTCGTTACTGAAGCTCACTACGCCATCCTGAATAGAGACCTGAAGGTCCATAGAGCGTTCTGCCAGGGCTGCGAGCTCTGTGATTTTTTCTGCAGGCAGGTCGACGATGGTCAGGTTGCTAAACCGGGTTAGCTTGTTATGGTGTTTATCCCACCACACCGGTACAGCGCGGCCTCCGTAGGTATAGAGGATAACCTGCTTTGACCGGTTGCAGGCTTTGCGGATCCGGTCTTCGTCAGGAAGCCCTAGCTCTATCCAGAGTTCGATTTCATCGGACAACGATTTCTGCCAGAGTTCAGGTTCGTCATCGCTGCTCAGGCCTTTGGTAAACTCCAGGTTGTCACTGGCGTTCAGGGCGAAGGCCAGTAGTCTGATCATCATGCGCTCATCGGTTTCAGACGGATGGCGCGCTACAGTCAGGTGGTGGTCGCCGTAAAAGTGCCGGTCCATATCGGCAATATGGAGCGTAGCTTTAAATATGGTGGCTTTCAGTGCCATTGAGAATCCTGTGTTTTTGTCGGGCAGGGCAATAGTGTAAAGCAAATTCGAAGGGGCGGTGCATAGCAGTATGGTGATGTTGCGCGGTTTTCTGGTTCTGGTGGTGTTCTTCCTGCTTGGGGAAGCGTTGCGTTTTGGGGCCGGGTTGTCTGTCAGTGGGGGTGTTCTTGGCATGATCATGGTGACGTTCACCCTGATGCTTCGAGGCAAGGTCAGTGATGAGCTGGCGGAAGCCAGTAAGGGCCTGATCTCGGTATTGGTGCTTTTGATCACACCGGGGGTGGTTGGAGTTTTCTTTATCATCGACCAATTTGAAGGGTACTGGACAGCTGTTGTGGTGGCATTGGTGGTTGGCACGATGCTCAGCGTGGTGACGACATTATTCTTGATGAAGAAAATGGTCGCCTTGGCCGATGCAGGAGATGATCATGGCTGATGCGTCTGCTTTTAGTGATCTGCTGGTGGTCTGGACGTCAGGGCCGATGCTGTCCATTGCGTTAACGCTTGGCGCCTTTATGATGGCTCAGTGGTTGTTTAGCCGTTGTGGTCGGCCCTTGTGGATGCCACCCGTGGTAATAGCGTCGGTGTTGCTTGCTGTGGTGGTTGCGGTGTCTGGGCTGGGCTTTGAAGAGTATAACCGGGGCGCGGCCTGGCTGACGGTTCTGCTCGGGCCGGCTACGGTTGCTCTTGGTGTGCCGCTGTATCAGCAGATGCACCATATCCGTGCGCTCTGGAAACCGATCATCGCCACCTTGCCTGTGGCGGCCACGCTCGCTGCTGTGTATGCCTTGGGTATTGCCTGGCTGATGGGAGCGACACCCCTGGTTCTTGCTTCGCTGGCACCAAAATCAGTGACAGCCCCTATCGCTATGGGCATTGCAGAGCAATTAGGGGGCTCGGTGTCGCTGACCCTGGGTGGTTTGCTGATTACCGGCGTTCTGGCGTCCTTATTTGTCGATTGGGTCGCTAAATGGCTGAAGATTGACGATGAGCGAATTATTGGTTTCGCTTTGGGGTTGAATGGCCACGCGATTGGCACGGCAA
>NZ_JBFHJO010000073.1:0-8211 GCF_041595835.1 Marinobacter sp.
GGGCGCTTCTGTTTCTGAACGCGACTAAACTGCAACAAATCTATACATGGCACGCCATGCTAATCTTAAAAAATCAGTCATACTAAATGGCGGTGGAGTCAGTCTGAACCATACTGTTATACAAGCCGGCTAACAGCCCTCCAGAACGTCATGACAAACGAGCTGCTAATAACAAAATGCATAAAGCGTTTGAAGTAGAAAACCACCTGGGATTCCGGATTCTACGCTGGGTACTGGCTGTCGCCCTGCTAAGTGGAATGGCCGTCAGCACCGTTCAGGTTGTGCTGGATGCCCAACGTGTCTCATCAGAATTAAAGCACCAGGCCGACCAAACCATTGCCATGGTGCGGGATGCCGCTACTCAAGCCGTTTTCAGCATCGACGAAACACTTGCTCAGCAAGTGGTTGATGGCCTCTTTGCTTTACAAGCGGTTCAACTCGCTCGTATTTCTCACCCCGATGGCAGTGAACTAAGCCGCCGCCAGCGAAAACCTCAAGACGTCGAATTCCGCCCAATTACAGATCTGATTTTCGGTAATGTCTGGGAATATCATGAAGCTTTGCGTCGTGCGGACACCCCTGACATCATATACGGGTACCTGGATATCCACTTTGATACCGCTCCGGTCGCAAATATCTGGCTGACCCGCGCACTTGTTACCTTTGCCTCCGGCATGGTCATCGCACTCATTCTAGGCCTCACACTGTTTGTTCTTTTCAACTGGTTGCTGGCCAGCCCTCTGCTTCGGATTGTTCACTCTCTTAAAAAAGTCGATCCCGCGCACCCTGATGATCGCTTGCTCAGCATCCCCAGAGGACACGAAGCCAACGAACTCGGGCTTTGGGTCAACGCCACCAACAACCTCCTTGTGGCCATCGCCGAAAGCCAACAAAAACATCGCGAGGCAGAAGATAAAGTAAGTCGCCTTTCACGCTTTGACACCCTTACCGGGCTGCCCAGCCGTGACGCGTTCATGGAGGAGCTGCGACAAGACATCGAGGCTGCTCAAGCTCGCCAGGCATCCCTGGCACTCATCGTTTGCGGTATTGACGATTTCAAATCCATAAACGATCAATGCGGGTTTCGAACCGGCGACACCATTCTGAAAACCGTTGCCAGCAGGTTAGGCGCCACGCTGCCATCCGACAGGTTCAGCATTGCCCGCCTGGGCAGCGATCAATTTGTCATTCTGGAAAAGACCGTCCGAGACAGTTTTCAGGCCGCAGAAACTGCAGAAAAACTACTCCTTAACCTCGCCTTACCCATCAAGGCAGGCAATCACCGCATATCCATGACCGCGACACTCGGCATTGCCATATATCCTTCCGATGCCAGCGAAGCCGACCGGTTACTGCAAAGTGCCGAACAAACCATGGCTTTGGCCAAACAGAATGGCCACAACTACTTTCAGTTTTATGTCGCCAGCATTGATCAGGAAATCCGCGAACGGAAACAAATGGAAAAAGACCTGGCGCAGGCCTTGGAAAACCAAGAGTTCCATTTGGTGTACCAACCCCAGATTAACCTTGAGACCAAGCGAATTATTGGTGCAGAAGCCCTGCTGCGCTGGAATCACCCGGAGCATGGCCTGATTCCACCTGATGAGTTCATTCCCGTCTCCGAAGCCAACGGCTCAATCGTAGCAATCGGCCAATGGGTTCTGGAACAGGCCTGCTGGCAAGCCTCGCGCTGGGCAAGCGCTGGCTCATACCTCAGAATTGCGGTGAACCTGTCAGCGGTTCAGTTACGACAAGATTCCATCGTTGACGACATTCTGGCCACATTAGATAAGTTTAAAATCCCCGCAGGCCGCCTGGAACTTGAAGTGACAGAAACCAGTTTCATGACCAACATGACCGACGCTGTTGCCAAACTACACAGACTACACAGGGCAGGCATCAGTATTGCCGTAGACGACTTTGGGACAGGGTATTCCTCGCTGACTTACCTCAAGAAGATGCCAGTACAACACCTGAAAATTGACAAACAATTTATTCAGGATCTTCTGATTAACGAGGAAGATACCCGAATTGCTAACACCATCATTGATCTCGGCCGAAGCCTGAATCTCACTGTGATAGCTGAGGGCGTAGAAACAGCCGAGCAAGAGCACTACCTGACTGAGCGCGGATGCAAACTGGCTCAGGGCTATTTCTTCAGCAAACCTTTGCTACCAAAAGATTTTGAGGACTTTGTACAGACATTCCACGCCAATCTGGTAGAAAATAACCCTTAAACCCACCCTGAGGAGTATATATGGGCATGACAACGGTCATCGGCCTTGTGGTCATTGCAGTTATCGTGATTTACCTGGTCTTCATCTACAACAACCTGGTATCACTACGCAATCAGTTCAAAAATGGCTTTGCCCAGATTGATGTCCAGCTGCAACGCCGGCATGACCTCATCCCTAACCTGGTCGAAGCAGCGAAAGGCTATCTTGACCACGAGAAGTCCACGCTCACTCAGGTAATGGAAGCACGAAATAATGCCGTCAGCGCCCAAAAAGATGCGGCAAAAGATCCCAGCGACAACACAAAAATGCAGCGTCTCGGCAGCGCAGAAAACCTGCTGACCAAAGCCCTGGCAAACTTCTATGCAGTCTCCGAGAACTACCCCGAGCTGAAAGCCAACGAAACGATCCAACAACTCATGGAAGAACTGGCCAGCACCGAAAACCGTGTAGCTTTTGCCCGTCAAGCCTACAATGATGGCGTCATGACCTACAATATTTTCCGTGAGAAATTCCCGAACAACATCATCGCCGGAATGTTTGCTTTCAAAGAAACCGCACAACTGCAACTTGAAACCCCGGAAGCCCGTCAGGCCCCGAAAGTCAGCTTCTGAGGCCTGATTCATGGCAAACCCCGGTTTCTTTCAGCGCCAGGCTCATGCCCGGCGCAACACCGGCCTTCTAGTCGTATTATTTCTGACTGCGGTCAGCCTGATTACTCTGGCCGTTTGCCTGGTGGGATACATGGTTACTCGCAGTCAGAGCACCCCGCTTCCCTTCCATCACTGGCTGTTATCCTCCCACGGCTTAACCACAGTCGCCGCCGCCATAGTCTTGATCGGTATCGGCTCACTCATACGCTGGATAGACCTGGCCGGCGGCGGAAGCCGGGTTGCCAAAATGGTTGGTGCACGGCTCATCGAACCCGATACGCAAAACTCCGATGAGCGCAAACTGCGAAACATCGTTGAAGAAATGGCTATCGCCAGCGGTGTCTCTGTACCAGAGCTTTATGTGATGGACCACGAAACCAGCATTAACGCCTTCGTAGCCGGCTACACTCCTGGCGAGGCCGTGATGGTGGTAACCAAGGGCGCATTGGCTCAACTAAGCCGGGATGAACTACAGGGTGTTGTAGGGCATGAGTTCAGCCACATTCTCAACGGCGACATGCGCCTGAATGTCCGCCTTATTTCCATGCTGGCTGGAATTCTGATGATTGGCCAGATTGGCCAATTCTTACTCCGTGCCGGTTTTTACAGCGGTGCCACACGCAGCCGTAACCGGGATGGCCGGGCTCAGGCAGCCATGGGCATGTTAGGACTGGCTCTGATGATCATCGGGTATGTCGGCGTTTTCTTCGGCAGACTGATTCAAGCCGCGGTATCACGCCAGCGTGAAATGCTGGCTGACGCCTCATCCGTACAATTTACCCGTAACCCTGAAGGCATCGGCGGCGCTTTGTTCAAAATAGGAATGACCAGCGGCTACCTGGATACGACAAGTCATGCCAGCGACATGAACCACATGTGCTTTGGTGAATCGGCACGAATGAAGTTCACATCGCTCTTGGCTTCTCACCCGCCGGTAGAGGAACGCATCAACGCCATACAGCCTGGCTTACTGGCACGGCTACGCAGCCGCCTTAGAGATACCGAACCAGGCGCAAAACTTCGCCAGAAAGCAGCACAGGCAGAAAGCGTACGCATGGCCGACCTGGCCAGTCAGGTGGCAGGAGCTGCGCGAGGCACCGCTGGAAACCGGCTTTCGCCTTTGCGCTCGTCGTTTAATGAAAGCGCACGTCAACCAGTCTCCCAGCTCTCCACCCGGGTAGGCACAGTGACACCACAAAGCGAAGCCTTCGCCTCCAACCTGCTGGAACAACTGCCCTCTACCTTTCGCAACCTGCTATACACCCGAGCGGGTGCCATCCAGCTCTGCTACGGGCTTCTGACCTATCACCTATCTGCAGCCGAACAGAAACACAGCCTGGGGCTTTTAACAAAACATCCTCTCCTGGGCGAGCAACCAGACCTGTTAACCAAACTGCTACCAACACTGGCCAAACTAGGCGAGCCAGCCAGGTTTCCGGTATTGGAACTGGCCATGCCTGCTCTTCGGAAGCTTGATAAGGAAGAGCGCCAGATTCTGCTCGCCAACATTCAAAAACTGGTCGCCGCTGACAACCGACTGAGCCTGTTCGAGCTGGCGTTAAGTACATTTCTCAACCGGCACCTGGCACCAGGAGCCGGGCATGCAGTACCTGTGAAGTACCGTAATTATCGCTCGGTCAAACCCGAGATAGAGAGGGTAATCGGACTGTTTGCCCGGGCAGGTACTTCATCAGAACAACAAGCCGATAAGCTTTACAATGAAGCCATCGCAGGCTTCTTCTCTGGCCCACCCGAGACTCCGGCTGGCAAAGTATCCATCAAGGAGCTGAAGGCCACCCTGGACGCCCTGAGCCGGCTTTCACCGTTACTTAAGCCTGGCATCATCGACGCGTGCGGGCACTGCATCATGCACGATGGCAAGGTGGGTGTGCGGGAATATGAATTAATGAGGCTGGTGGCAGACCAACTGGATTGCCCAATGCCACCATTGTAGAACTCTGGGGCCAGACTTCGGCACAACCCTGTAGAACGGGGCGGCCCTTTTTTTTGCGCTAACTACGGCGCAGATATCTCTTAATAGCGGCGCCCCTGAAACAGCATATCCACTGAGGGTTCGGCTTCAGGCGCTGGCAAGCCCAGTTTGTCACGCACTTCCAGGTTAACGTCCCACAAACGATTAAACTTATCCGTCGTTGTAGTTGCTGCATCCTGCTTGCCCAGCATAATGGTCGGGCGCAGGAATACCAGCAAGTTACGCTTCACCCGAGACTCACTCTCAGACGAGAATAAACGGCCAAGGAAGGGAATATCCCCTAACAGCGGCACTTTGCTTTTGGTTACCTGATAATCATCTTTAATCAAACCGCCCAGCACCACGGTTTCACCATCGTCAGCCAGCACAGTGGTTTTGATTTCGCGCTTATTGGTAATCAGATCTGACGCTCCGTCCACGGTAGTTGTGGAAATATCTTCCGTGGTCTGCTCAACCACCAGACGCACCAGACCATCAGCACTGATGGTCGGAGTAACCTTGAGAGACAGACCTACGTCGCGACGCTCAATGGTGGTAAACGGATTGGTAGTGCCGTCTCCGGTGACAGTGGACTCACCCGTACGGAAAGGTACGTTCTGACCGACAATAATTTCGGACTCTTGATTATCCAGAGTAATAATACTGGGAGTAGACAGCAGATTGGCCGCCGATGCCGAAGACAAAGCCTGAATCAGCACACCCCAGGTAATCCCATTCTCATCACGATTACCTGCACCAAACGTTACACCACCACCCAGCTGTGGAATAACATCGCCAACCAGTGCCCCGATCACCGAGTTCATACCAACCATCCCCGAACCACTGGTCAGGTTAGTTGCCAGGGCAGGCAAGGAGGACGCCGCCTCATCTCCGGCCGCCAATTGCACCCCTAACTGGTCGCCCATTTCATCACTGATTTCAACAATGGCAGCCTCAATCATCACCTGCGCACGGCGAACATCCAGTTGAGCAACAATTTGTTCAGCTTCCTGCATGAGTGATGGGTCTCCGCGAACCACCAACGCATTCAAGCCTTCATCAGCGAACACAGCAAAATTGTTGTTCGGATTACCCGTTGTACCTCCAGTCCCGCCAGTGCCGCCACTTTCTTTAATGGCCTCGCCCATCACACCCTTGAGAATTTCTGTCAACGTTTTAGCGTCGGCATGGCGCAACCGAAGCACTTTGGTCGTTCCGCCGCTTGCCGACGGCTGATCCAGCTTACGAATCAGGCCGCGCATTTTGTCCCGAAAGCTTTTGTCGCCGCGTAGAATCAGCCGATTGCTTCGCTCGTCAGCCGTTACATTGTATTTTCTTGCTGAGTTATCAGTACCCGCACGCCCCAACTCATCCGGCGCAAGTTCCTGAAGAAGCTTGACCATATCACCAACCCAGGCCTCAGCCAGCTGAATCACTTCCACTTCGTATTTGGAAGGGCTGTCAAGGTCACGGACAATCTGTTCAATACGCTGAATATTGGAGGAATGATCACTGACAATTAGAGCATTAGCTGCCGCAACACCCGCCAGATGACCGTACTTGGCTACGAGTGGCCGAAGAATAGGCACCAGTTCAAGAGCATTAGCATTATCAATCTGGATAACCCGGGTAATCAGTTGTTCTGACGGCGTGGCATCAAAGCGGTCTAATACTTCTGCAGACTGTTTGGCATCAACCTGTTGCACCACTTTAACCACTTCTTTACCTGGAATAGCGGTAAATCCGTGAACACTCAGTACCGCAAGGAACAAGTCATAAATTTCGTCTTTATTCATCGGCGCACTGGAAAGCACCGTCACCTTGCCCTTTACCCGCGGATCTACTACAAAACTGTAACCGGTGATATCAGCAACCTGAGTAACAAACGCCCGGATATCTGCATCCTTGAGATTCAGCCGCCAGGTCTCTTCCTGCGCATGAGCCACTGAGATCAGCGGCAACAGAAGAGCAAACAAGAGGGCCCTGAGGATATTTGTTTTATGGTTATACATCTGGCGGTATCGTCCTGTTTTAAATTACCCGGTCAGCGCCACTGCTCGGGTATGGCATAACTGACAGTAAGTAGGCTTCCGTTACGTTCTATCTCAATGTCCAGCCTCGGCTGACTGCGCCAATCATCGAAGAGCGCCTTATCTTGTTCCAGATCACCCAAACGCTGGCCATTTAATGCGGTGATGACATCCCCCGGGCGCAGATTCACTGCGTTGAGCATCGCATTCGAACCATCATACACATAACCCGACTGACCACTTTCATCAGCGGGGCTCAACCCATATGCTCTAAGAGCCGCAACGCCCTGCGTTTCCAGCTGAGCCCTGGCATTCGCCAGGATAACATCAGGAGACGCCGTCGGCCGAGGCTGCGGCGTCTCCGCCACAATGCCCTCAACCCCCAGGACCTCTTCAAAGGCCAGCGACTCGTAACGCCCGCCCCGCCTGATAAGAATTCTGCCCTGCTCTACCTCGGCCAATTCCGCGTTGCCTGGCAACGTATCACCCACCCGGTAGTATTCAGTATCTCCGTTGCTTCCGGCAACTATAGCACCGGAGTCCTCCGGGCGCTGCCCTAACAATACCCCCTCCAACCTCAAACGGAGACCGGTTTCTGGCGCCGAATTTCGTATTACATCAGCAACACCCGTTTGGGTTTCAGGCCGACCAAACAACTCGTAACCCGCAACCGGTGGAAGATTTCCGCGTTTGAAAGCATCAGCACCCGTAGACATCTGCCCATAAATTTCCGGCACAGGCCTGTCCTGCCATGCAAACAGCCAGGTTACTCTGGCCAGCTCCACACCCAGATAGATAACCAGCACGATTAATAACAGATTAGCCAAAGTGCGAGACACTCGCTCTTGCACCTGCGTTGAATCGTGGGACATTCTACAAGCCTCCCGGCAGCAAAGGCTGCCTGACCCGGAATACAACATCGCCCGGGCTGGCGTTATCAGGCCAAGGCTGCTGAGCCAGATCGACCATGCGTTTGTAGACGCGAATCTCCATCATGCCATCCCAAAGGATGCTGGCATCAGCTGCCGGACCATCACCACCTTGTTCAGAAATTTCCAGGGCAACTCCGCCATCAACTGTATCAAGGTTAGCCTGCATAGGTGGAAATAGCGCCTGGCCAGTCTGATTACCCATAGGCCAGGAGACCATCCCTCCGTTCCAACGCCCCACTCCCTCGGCGTGCTGCATGCGCTCATCAGCCCATCTGAGCGTCAAATGATCTATCGTAACCTCACCGTCAATCATTGCACCGCCACTCTGGCGGATTAAATCTTCAAACTCAGAGACGGCCACAACACCGCTGGCAGACAGTTCAAAACTAC
>NZ_JBFHJO010000074.1:0-7755 GCF_041595835.1 Marinobacter sp.
AAACACCACGGCGCTGTAACCGGCGTTACCGGCTCCTGTCACGAGCTCTGGTTGTCTTCCGGAAAGCCAGGCTCAGAGGCTGCGGTCCTTATCGACTGTGGTTTGTTTCAGGGCAATGAATCTAAAGCCCGCTCTACAGCTGAAGACCTCTCCATAGACTTTCCCATTAGTCATATCCGGGCTTTAATCGTCACTCATGTACACATAGACCACGTTGGCCGTATTCCCTATCTTTTGGCCGCAGGCTTTGATGGGCCGATCATTTGCTCCGAGCCTTCAGCGGTGATGCTTCCGGAAATCCTGGAAGATGCTTTAAAAATTGGTTTCACCCGCGATAAGCAATTGATAGACCGCGTTCTGACGGTGATTCGTGAGCGTTTGGTGGCCGTGCCCTATAACCGGTGGTATGAAGTGTTTTCTGAGCCTGACTGTTCACTTTCAGTACGCTTGCAACGGGCCGGGCATATTCTGGGGTCTGCGTACGTGGAGTGTGATGCGCGAAGTGGTTCTCTCGAAGAGCGTATTGTGTTCAGTGGCGATTTGGGCGCGCCGCACTCGCCTTTGTTGCCGGAACCGATGTCGCCTGAGCGGGTTGATCGCCTGGTGATTGAAAGTACCTACGGCGATAAAAATCACGAAAACCGGGAAACCCGCCGGTATCGGTTGAAGGCGGTGCTGGAGCACGCCCTGGAAGACGGCGGAACGGTGCTGGTGCCCGCTTTCAGTATTGGGCGAACACAAGAGTTGTTGTATGAGATTGAGGGGCTGATTGCGGAGTTTGGTGAAAAGGAGATTGTCAGTGATTCGCTTACATGGAACCAGCTGGAAATCGTCGTAGACTCCCCGCTGGCTGCAGAATTTACCAAAATTTATCGCGATCTGAAACCATACTGGGATGATGAGGCCCGGGCACTCATCAAAGCTGGCCGCCACCCGCTTTCTTTTGATCAGCTTACTGTCATCAATTCTCACGATACTCATCTGAATGCCGTAGAATACTTAGCCAAATCCCATCGTCCTTGTGTTGTGTTGGCTGGTTCCGGCATGTGTGCCGGGGGTAGGGTGGTGAATTATCTGAAAGCTATGTTGGGCGATGAGCGTAACGATGTGTTGTTCGTGGGTTATCAGGCTGAGGGAACGCCGGGTAGGGATATTCTGACCTATGGCCCACAAGGTGGGTGGGTTGAACTTGATGACGAGCGCTTTGATATTCGTGCGAGGATTCATCAGGTGCCTGGTTATTCTGCCCATGCAGGGCAAGCAGACTTGTTGCGATTTATTGAAGGTATCCCCAGTCCGCCAAAAGAGATTCGCGTGGTGCATGGGGATGAAGAGGTAAAAGTAGCCTTCAAACAGCTGCTGGAGGCTCGGTTTCCTGATTCAAAAGTGATTATCCCGATTAAATAAAGGCTGGGTTGGCCCCAATACGAGTTTTGGAGGACTTATGAAGAAAATTGCGGTTGTAGGTTTGGGTTATGTGGGGTTGCCTTTGGCAGCAGCCTTTGGCGAAAAACGTGAGGTGGTTGGTTTTGATATTAACACCAAGCGTATTTCAGAGCTGAAGGATGGTGAGGATTTTACGCGAGAACTTTCAAGGGAAGAGCTGGCGGCGGCCACGAAGTTATCTTTTTCGGATTCTCTGGAAGGCATTGCGGATTCTCAGATCTACATCGTGACGGTTCCTACACCGATTGATGAGTTTAAAACACCGGATCTGACCCCGCTCGTCAGGGCCAGTGAAAGTGTGGGCAAGGTGCTGAAGCGGGGTGACATCGTGATCTATGAATCGACGGTATACCCGGGCGCTACGGAAGAGGTATGTGTGCCTGTGCTGGAGAAGGTTTCCGGCCTGGTATTCAACAAGGACTTTTTTGCCGGCTATAGTCCGGAGCGTATTAACCCGGGTGATAAGGCGCACCGGGTGACATCGATCATGAAGGTTACTTCGGGCTCTACACCGGAAATTGCGGACGAAGTGAATGCTCTGTATGCGGACGTTATTACGGCAGGCACTCATAAAGCGAGTTCTATTAAAGTGGCCGAAGCGGCGAAAGTCATTGAAAACACTCAGCGTGATCTGAACATTGCGCTGATGAATGAGCTTTCGATGATTTTTGCAAAGCTTGGGATTGATACCCATGAAGTACTGGCGGCTGCGGGTACTAAATGGAATTTTCTGCCCTTTAAGCCGGGTTTGGTTGGTGGGCATTGCATCGGGGTGGACCCATACTATCTGACACACAAAGCTCAGGCTATCGGGTATCATCCGGAAATTATTCTGGCCGGCCGTCGGGTTAATGACAATATGGGGCCATACGCTGCGGCGGAACTTGTTAAAGCCATGATTAAGAATGGGCAAACTGTTTCGGGTTCCCGTGTGTTGGTTATGGGGCTGACATTCAAAGAAAACTGCCCGGATTTGCGGAATACCCGAGTGGTTGATGTTATCAATGAACTTAAAGATTATAACTGTGACGTACACGTCACAGATTGCTGGGCTGATGCCGCCGAAGCAGAGCATGAATACGGAATCTCGTTAGTGAATAATCCGGAGAAGGGCTTTTATGACGCTGTCTTCCTGGCGGTTCCCCATAACGAATACGCTGCTATGAGCGCTCAGGATTTACGCTCTTATGCCAAGGGCAATGGTGTTCTGTTTGATTTGAAAGGTGTGTTACCTCTTGGTGAAGCTGACTTCAGGCTTTAATAAGATTTAATTAATATACTTTGCGAATGTTCCGATTGTTTATTATTATTGCAATCTGGCTTTTTGGTCATGTTTTTTTGAATCCCAAAAGATAAGGTCTTATTTCCATGGCAAAGATCAACGATTACTATCAGAAAAAACAGCTTATGGAAAAGCTTGCAGAAGAGCTGGAGCAGCTTGAGAATGACCAAGCGCTAAAGAGCGAACTGGAGTTTGAAAATAAAGTACGTGATTTGATGAAGCAATACGATAAATCACCGAAAGATTTTCTTCAGATTCTGGCAGCGATTGACCCTTCAATTGCAGGCGCTAAATCGGACGGGGCAACGGGCACCCGTGCCAAGCGTCCGATGAAAACCTATAAAAATCCGCATACCGGTGAAGTTGTTAAAACTCGCGGTGGTAATCACAAGACTCTGAATGAGTGGCGTGAGAAGTACGGTAAAGAAGCGGTTCAGAGCTGGCAGCAGCAAGATTAACGCTCTTTGATATAACCCCTTTCCCTCTATGGGGAAGGGGTATTTATAATGTGACCACTCTGTTTCTTCCACCTTCCTTTGCTTTATACAACGCTTCATCGGCTTTTTGCATCCACTGCATATAGTTCTCCGGGCCTTCTGTTAATTGTGCAATTCCCACACTGATGGTGTATTGAATATCGCCAGCTGTGGTATTTACCGTGCTTTTTTCAATGTTTTCTCGTATGCGCTCGCACAGGATTCTGGCATTTTCGGTGTCGGTTTCGGGCAGGATAAGGCCAAACTCTTCTCCTCCGTAGCGCCCGGCAGAATCGGATTGGCGGATGCTGCTACGGGTAATTTGCGCTGTGTGGCGGATAACCTCGTCACCCGCAAGGTGGCCGTATGTATCGTTAACCGCTTTGAAATGGTCAATATCGAACAGTACAAGCACGGTAGGCTGGTTGTAGCGGCGGTAGCGTTCGAATTCGGTGTCGACCAGGTTTTCCCACGTGCCTCGGTTGAGCAGGCCGGTTAGCCGGTCTGTCATGCTCAGTTTGGCCAGTTGTTCGTTTGCCCGTTCCAGTGCGCGTTTGCTGCTGGCGAACTCCGTCACGTCGTAAATCAGCAAGCACACCTTGTCTACGTGACCAGTGGTATTTGTCAGGGGGCTGATCGTGAGGTTCTGGAACATGAATTCTTCAGTTCCGGTGATGGGGCGTGAATTTCGGAATTTGAACAGGTAAGGGCGCTGTTCCCAGGAGGTAAAGGCTCGGGTGTTGAGCATGGCCACAGCATCGACTTTACGGGTAAGCCAGGCTTTCGGGATATCCGGAAAGGCATCAAATATGGGCTTGTCGTGGATTTGGCTGGCGGTTATGCCGCTATGATTTTCCATAAAGCCGTTCCAGGCTTGCACACGGAAATCAAGATCAAGAACCACCAGGCCTACCTCGACGGTTTCGAGCATGTCGGCCAGCCAGTGGAATTCGTCTGAGTTTAGCGTTTTAAAGGCCATGTTCAGTTCGCCAGGTATTCCAGGTGTTTTTCCAGAAAGGGTATGGAGTTTTCGGTGAACAGAATCAGCATGTCGCAGTGAATGTCCCGGTTTTCAATGGCGTAGCTGATTTCAATGCACAGAAGTTGCTCTTCCCGGTTGCTATGGTGTTCCAGTAGTTCGTTAACAGGACGGTGCTGGCCTATGACAGTGGGATGCCCAAGCCCGAGTTTTATACCCAGCTGGTCGCCTACGCCGTTAAGGAAGGCGCCGAACAGAATGCTGGACATGTCCATCAGAACTTCGATGTTGACAGAGTCGCCTTCTATGACATCGTAATGAAGTAATTCGGCCATTTCCTGAAAGCTGGCGTCTTCAAAGAGCAGCAATGCCTCACCTGCTATGCCCGCACCGGTGAAACCCTGGCACACGGCTGAATATTTGTGCCCGGCTTCTGCGGCGGAAATGGCCATGTGAAGTTCTGAAGAGGCCAGGAAGGCTACTTTGGGAATGGATTGTTGCACGAATGTTCGGAGCAGGCGGGCCAGCAGATCTGATGATCGGCCCATGGCGACGTTAGCGGTTTCCTGTAGATACTCATTCAGGCTAATGGAAATTTCAGGTGCTGCGCTGGCTCTTTCCTGAGGTGCCTCGTGCCTTGTTTCCGGGGCTTGTAACTCCTCTGCACGGAGAAAACCGTATTCCTGCAGCAGGTGGGCAACGACGTCTGTATTCGTTGGCTTTTTTATGAAGTCGATGGCGCCAAGCATGCGAACGCGCTCGCGGGCTTCAGGCTGAATGTCGCCGGAAACTACGATGGTGAGCACGGGCAGGTCTTCTTTGCGGATGTGTTCGAGAACCTGATAGCCATCCAGGCCGGGCATATTCAGGTCAAGAAACAACAGCTCAGCCTGGCCGGTGCGCAGAATTTGCAGTGCCTCTTCGCCATCTTTAGCAAACTGAACGTGCTCTGCCAGGCAAGAAGGCAAGGCGCAGGCCATTTGCTTGCGGGCGAGAGCAGAGTCATCGCAAATCAGGATTTGAGTGCTCATGGTTTGTAGTCTGGAGCCGGATACATTTGGTAACAAGTCTAGCCTAATGGAATATGTACTTATTCGCTACATCTTTAGGTTTTTTTGCGTGGGGGAGGCATGTGACAGGCTTCAAGCATGCGCTCAAATAAAAACAGCGTAATAGCCGATTGTGATGTGGCTCACTCTATTCGTAGATGGCTCTCAGCTATAGTGGGTGTGCGGCTAAAAATAGTTTGGTGTATGAAATAATAAAACCGAGACACAATATATGACTAAGCTTGCGTACGGATGCGCTGCCCTTACTCTGATCTGCCTGGGTATTTCGCCCATTTCCCAGGCTGACTTAGCGCCCATTTCAGACGATGCGATGGGTGAAGTGACTGGGCAGGCTTTTATGCAAATTGAAAACATTGCCGGTCAGAACCATGACTTTACCCGGATGACGCTGGGTATGGATGTGGAAACACGGGTTAATGTGGATGATTTGCAGATCGGCCAGATTGACGGTGGCACTGATTTTGCCGCCAGCCATGTCGCGCTTGGGCACATCGCACGTGCCGATGGCGAAGTTTATAATGGTGTTACCTACAATGAAGGGGACGCCATTCCTTTTGAGGCACGCCTCCCATATATTGAATTGGCTGAAGACGGCGCAGGTTTGGCGGGTTTTCGTATGGGGTTTCATGAAGCCCGCGGGTCAGTTTCATCACACACCACGAGTTTCAGTGGCAATATCGGGCTGAAAATTGAAGACTCTGGTAATGTCTATGATGCCATGTTGTTTAATGGTATTGACGGCGAAGCCACTAACAAGAGGGCTACTCATATAGGCCTTGCTCCAGCGAGCCCGGATCAAGTGCCAGGCTGCCAGAGTAACGGGACAATTGCGAACTGTGCTCCGTTGACCAACCTCCGGAGCATTGATATCGGAAAAGATTCCGGGCAGGAAGGTGTTGCTGACTTCACCGATGGTTTTTTCATCGGATTCCAGCGTGATGATAACGTGGAATGGCAAACTCTTGATGGGGCGAATGTCATCAGTGCAGGAAAAGGTGTGTTTATCAATTTGCCCACAAATATGACGGTAAACCTGGAGCAGCTGACCGGTGCGGGTATTGATCGCCGCCGCACCCACCAGGTGGACATGGGGACGAATCTGTTCTGATTTTGTTAGACTCCTGCTATTCATTCACACGGTGGGAGTTTTCCTTTGATCCGCTCTTTTTACTGGCATGATTACGAAACCTTTGGTGTAGATCCTCTGCACGACAGGCCCTCCCAATTCGCCGGCGTTCGCACTGATGCGGATCTGAACGTGATCGAAGACCCTTTGGTGATCTATTGCAAGCCGGCGGATGACTATCTGCCTTCTCCGGAGGCTTGCCTTATTACAGGTATCACCCCTCAAAAAGCTTTGGAAGACGGCTTTCCGGAAGCGGAGTTCATTGCGCAGATCAACGAAGCCTTCAGCCAGCCCGGCACTTGTGTGGTTGGCTACAACAGCCTGCGCTTTGATGACGAAGTCACCCGCAACACCCTCTACCGCAATCTGCGGGACCCGTACGCACGGGAATGGCAGAACGGTAACTCCCGGTGGGACATCATCGATATGGTGCGCCTGACATACGCTTTGCGCCCGGAAGGAATCAACTGGCCCCGAAAAGAAGATGGTAGTCCTAGTTTCCGCCTGGAAGAGCTTACGGTGGCTAACGGCATTGCTCACGAAAACGCTCACGATGCTATGTCGGATGTTTGGGCGACGATTGCCGTGGCCAAGCTGATTAAAGAGAAGCAGCCCAAGCTGTTTGATTTTGTTTTGAAGAATAAAGACAAACACGCCGCACGCCAGATGTTGGACACTGGCACTATGAAACCGGTGTTCCACATCTCCGCCAAATTTCCAGCCAGCCGCGGCTGTTGCGCGTTGGTTGCGCCACTGGCGGAACACCCCACCAATAAAAACCAGGTTATCGTCTACGACTTGCGGGAAGACCCGACGGCGCTCATCAATGCCACGCCGGAGCAGATTCACGAGCGAGTGTTTACCTCGCAGGCTGAGCTAGGTGAGGGCGTAGCGCGCTTCCCCTTGAAAGGGGTTCAGGTAAACAAATGCCCCGTACTGGCCCCGGCCAACATGCTGTCTACGCTTTCCAAAGAACGCTTGGCGGAGTTGGAGCTGGATGGCGACGTGTTGCGCGCGAATCTGGCCAAGCTGCGAAGCGCCCCGGATTTACCCGCCCGCATTGCCCAGGCCTTCGACCGCAGCTTCGATGGCAGCGATCTGACTGACCCAGACGAGCAAATCTATGCTGGCGGCTTTATCAGTAATGCTGACCGAGAGCGGCTCAAAGACCTGATCACCCAGCCGGTAGAAACGTTAGGCGAGCAAGAGGTGCGTTTTGACGATGAACGTTTAAACGAGATGCTTTTCCGCTATCGCGCGAGAAACTACCCGAACACCTTGAGCGGCGAAGAAATGGAACGCTGGGAAGCCTTTAGAGCGGAACGTTTGATGAACCCGAAAAAAGGCTGGCGTTCACTGGAAGCTTACGGGCTGGA
>NZ_JBFHJO010000075.1:0-7336 GCF_041595835.1 Marinobacter sp.
ATCTTGGCGCTTTCGTTATCGGTGAGGTTGCTCTTCACTTCCTTGTTCCGTTTCCCCCGGCCCATCCTTGGGCGGTTCGTCTTTAGGAAGCGGTCGACTTTCTTTGCCGAGAATCCCGTGAGATTCTGATTTCTAGGTCAGGACGCAAATAGCGGGAGCGACTGTTGGCCCGAGATTGGCCAATAAATAATCAGACGGCAAGTTTCAGGCAATAGCAGGTGTAGGACCGGAATAAAGTTGGTAACAAAATGCCTTCCCGAGCTCAATTTTACAGTAATTAATCAACCATAAAGATAAATAAAGTTGGTAACTTTCGAAGGACCCAGAGCAAAACCCCTCGAAAATCATGGTAATAAAGTTGGTAACTTATCATTGGCAAGCTCCCAGTAAACGATCTGAGCTTCCCCCAATGAGGCCCTAAAAGGGTACAAACTGTCGCAAAGCGGAACCGGCTAACCTTGGAGAATCAGCTGAAAAGCCAGTCGGCGTAACGCTATGTGGTTAAGCTCTTATTCATGAAGCCATGGCGCATAACTCAGGCCAACCAACACACCCCCAGGGCTCATAAACCTTGCGACTGTTTGCCCCCAGGGTTCAGTCCGGGTTTCATGAACGAATTCCTGACCCCTTTCCTTCATTTCTTTCACTGCCGCTTCCACTGCAGCCGCGTCCGCCAACTCAAATTCAATTGTAGCTGTCGGCTCAGGAACATGGTCAGGCCATTCCTCCTGCCCAAAACAAGACTGGGCCGCCATAGAGAGGGGCAATACCCCGAAATGATTCGCTCCGGGGAACGTATCCATGAAACGATAATCGTCCATCTTTTCTAGCGGCAAGCCTCGCGCACCCTCATACAAAGACGCACTCGCCGCAGAATCTTTAGTAATTGACGCAAACCCCGCAATACACTTAATTTCCATTCATTCCCCCGCCACTGATGGAGCTGGCTCATATCTGCATTAGTATGATTTGACTCGTTAGCCGCGTATCACTGTGAGCCCATTAGCCCTTGTTCAAATGCTGCCTGATTTTCCTGGGCAATTTCATTTTTTTGTCGAGCCATCGCAACACAAAACGGGATCCATTTGGCGCATGTGGACCGGTGAGAATGTCCAGGGTTGTGACAGAGCCAGATATGCGCAGATTGAAATCTTTATTGGGGACTTCCGCAAGATCCACGTGCACAGGAGCGAACCATGGGTTGTACAAGTTGAATCCCTCGACAAGATCCTGATCAAACTTTCTGAGAGTTTCTTCTATCGGGGGCACGCCGATCCGCTGCCGCAAGCCAAAAACAAAGCTATCAAGCGCAAATAAATAGCCTGTGTTGAAGTTGACTCCAAACGAATTATAGCGGTTGTCGGGACTTCCCTGCATTTCAATGCCATTGATGAATTGAGCTACAGATAACCCTTCAATGGACTCAGAGACGTTTTGGTGAATCTTAATTGCTGGATGGAAACTCGTGTCAACGGTTAAGAGCTCAGCATCTACTGAGCACGCTTCAGAGTATAAATCGGCAATCGGATGACCTCTGAAGCGATTAACCGAAGCACCCCTCATTAAAAGAAAAGCTTTGAGGTATTTTTCAAGCGCTTGACACGCAGCCCAAAAAAAAGCGCGATGCATTCCTTTTTTTGCCAGTAACCGAGCAGTCACATAGTCTTCATCTGCAGGTTTAACAAAAGAATCGCTGATTACTTGTACAATGTATCGTTCGATATTGGCTTGCTCATAGTCAGGTAGTTTGTCGAAGTGCTCAAGCTCATCTCCACACTTGAAACTGTATATGTAGCTCAATCTTCTTTCGCTCATTCAGCTTCTAACCTCGAACAGGCGCAAAAAGTGTTCCGGCGAGCGCGACGCAGCAAAATGGAGACGAAGGCGACCAAGTGCCGCGCTTGGTTAACTGGCGTGCTGGCTGTTGGCACGTCGCTTCCGTTCCTGCTCAGTCATTTGTCCTAAACGCTCCTCCAGGGAATCAAGTCCAAGTTGCGCACGGCGCTCATTAACCGAGGCGGGATCCTTGATGGGAAACGGTGTTGGCCACCCGTTTTCATCAACATCAAACTGGGTGCCGTAATATTGTGGCTCGCCGGCTAACGTCCGCACCCGATCCTGAAGAAACGCCAACTGCCAACCCTCGGCGTCGTCTTTCGCAACGGCTTCCTCCAGCAAGTGAACGCATTCCGCCATGAACCCGGCCTCGGACACCGAATGCTGAGCCACCAGCCAGGCGGCTTTGGAGGCTTCCTCTCCGACCAAGGAAATACCAGGCCAGCAGTGAGCCCTGATGATTTCCTTCAGGCGGGAGGCGTTGCGCTGGTGCAGTGCTTTCAGTCGGGGATGGTAGGAATCCGACGGTAACTCGCCGGAATCGAAGAGTCGCTGTAACAATCGCTGGTCTTCTATCAGCATCATGACCAGCTCATCCGCAAGACTCTGATTCATGGGCTCCCTCCCAGTTGATGCCACAAATAAGCGCCGCCCCGGCAGGGGCATCCGGTGGCAGGCCTTCATGCCGGAAACTCGATTGATTTGTTAAATGTCGTCTTGCCACTCTCTATGCTTACAGGCCCTATCGTACTCAAGCCATGGCACGTCGTGCGACACCCAAATATGAGCCTCTGGTTTTAAACCGGGATCATAGTCCAGAGTAGCTACCCGAACAATGACGTGGGGTTGCGCAGGCCTTTCAGCCACCAAATGGGAACCACAGCGTTTGCAAAAATGGCGCAATTTTCCAGGGGATGATTCGAACGTAGAAATAGAACGCTTACCTCTGAGCCAACGGAAATTCTCGCGCTTTACTCCCGCAGTGGAGGCGAACGGTGCAGCATGGGCTTTACGACAAGTCTGACAATGGCAATGCACGATTGGCATATCCACTGAGTCGATTTCGTAACTTATCTCGCCACACAAACAGCTTCCCTTCAACCCCATGAGAGATCTCACTCTGTAAATTTAAAACTTAGATTTGGAACGTGCCGAAGTGGCCCGTAGGGTCATCCGACAACAGCCAATGGTTATGCCGATTTTGCCACCAACATCTCAGTAGCGCCCTTTTGAAAACGATAGCTAACAGGCTGCAACGAGACAGCGATTCCGTCAGCGGATAGTCCCGCCATGACCGAATCAAGGTGCTTTGAGGTTTTTCCGTCCAGCGAGACAACTGGAAAGACGCGAACCTCAGAGGCAACTCTGCATAACTCCCGCATTGATGCCAGATGGGCCGCCCGATCTAAATGATCACTGTAAAGGAAAAGAAAGTGAGAACAGAGTGCCAGATCAAACTTGGAGTCAGAGAATGGCAGCATAGGCAATGACGCCGACACATACCGTCCTTGTTGGTAACCAGCATCAAAATCGGACAGGAACCGCGACATAGCTTCCATCCGAACCTCGCCAAGATGCTCAACGCTATTGAATGAGTCCCAAACATAACTGTCTGCGGCCTGTTGCATCTTGGCCATGATTTCTGGGTACACCTCGCCAATTCGGTGACGCACTTCATCAACCTTGAATTGATATACCGGATCACATGAGATGACTTGGCATCCTACCTCTGTCGCCTCAGCATTGAAGCTGGCCGGGCCATCGCCGCAACCCAGAATTTTCTTGTTCAGGTCATCATTCGATAGCTCAAACATCGCCTGATATTCCTTTAGCGATCGCCCCCACGGAACTACATTAGCTAAATCCAACATCAGCTCTCCTTAGTCTGTTTGACGAAGCACGGTGGTGACGAAGGAGCCGCGTAAAGCGGCATCTGGCAGCCTGATCGGTCATTGCCATACTGTAAAACTTAGAAAGCCGCTCCGCTCAGTAACTTCATTATACTGCAAATGGTTTTGTGGTATGACGGCAGGTGAAGTGCGCGACCTCGAACAGTAGCTCCATGTGTAATAATGTCGTCAACGGAATGCGAATCAAATGGTCATCACCGTCACTCAGTTCGTTTAACATTAAAGCATCTCAAGATGGAGGTTCTATGCCAATGATGCCAAGAATTTTATTGCCGCTTTTTCTAACCGGCCTTTCTGTACTTCCCGCCTTCACGCTGGCCGAAAATGCCACTCCTGAGGCCTACATTGGCAGCAAGCATTTGGTCTTGGAAATCCGGCACTGCGAATGCGAAGCCGTCAAGCCGAATGGTCATCCGTCCGTATTGCTGTCAGATTTTTTGCAGGAGTCGAGTGTTGTGAAAACGGCTGTGTTTACTGAAGATAACGGCTTCGTCGCGTCCGATTACGTCACCATGGGGTATGAATTCAGCCCAATCAAAGACTCATCCGACACGTTCTCGTTCAACTATACGGGTACACATACGACAAGCAGCGGACAAAGCTCGGGAAGTGGGGAGTTATTGCTGGAAAAAGGACAGTGGGTCCATTTGTTTGGCTCGCACCACGAAAGTACATCAGGAGCACGCCACGCCAATGTTGCAGTAAGACTGGTAGAATTCGACGGTTCCTGAGGGCCAATTTTAAAAATTCCAATCATAGGTACACACGGTGTATGTGTTTCAAACGAAAAGACTAATCGTAACGCAGCTATCCCATCAAGATATTCCCGCGCTCACTGAGATACTGAGTGACCCTGAGGTCATGAGGTATTCCGTTCGAGGGGTTTGTGATGAAGAAGCTACCCGCAAATTTATAGGTTGGTGCCAGGAATGTTACGCATCCCATGGTATGGGTCCATGGGCATTAACTGAGAAGAGGTCGGGAAAACTTGTTGGTTTCTGTGGTATTGGGCCGGAGCTAGTCGGAGGGGTTGAGGAGATCAACCTCGGTTATCGATTAGCGAGGCGATACTGGAATCAAGGGCTTGCAACCGAAGCTGTTAAAGGCGTGCTGCGGTATGCCTTCGATCAAAAACAGTGTGAGTCAGTAGTGGTCATTATAGAGCCAGACCATGCGGCCTCAGTTCGAGTAACTGAGAAGGCTGGATTCTCCTGCTACACCATGCAAGAGTTTCATAAGAAGAGGGTGCGGCTGTATCGGATGACAAATGAAGACTGGCGCCTTCGTCTCCACGATGAATTAGCTGTAGTCAGGAATCAACGACCCAATCCCGGTAGAGCTCAGGGGTAATTTCTTCAATCAACACAGGCTCTACAGGAACTCGCGAAACCCACTGGAGAGCATCTATTTGCTCAAAGGTTTCAGATCGCAACGTATAGATATACCCCTTCTCATGCCAACTTACTTCAGTATCCCTCAGCACTATCCGGGGTGGGCGTTGCGAGGTGTCGACCGAGAAAACTGCACGAGGGCTCAGGGGGTAATATGTGATTGCAAACGGAACAGCTAAATCCCGCTCTGAGACAGCATAAATACCGTATTCGTTGTCAGCCTCACCATGCCCAATGTCCTGGGCTGGCTCTAGCCGGACGGTTTTTTGTCGACTACCGTGATAGAGGTACTCAGGCTTGCCCAGGTTCGGCTCATTCCCTTTGTTTCGCACTTGTTCACACACAACCCCTTGGCCCTCCCGACAATCTAAGTTGGTTGCTTCTTAATCCCAAAGCAATGCTCCTCTGCGGGAAATTCGCCGGCTCTGACCTCTCTTTCATACAGCGCAAACACATCCTTGATTTGGGCGCTCAGATCGACGTACTTTTTGGCAAATTTCGGCGTGTAGTCAGAGAACAAGCCTAGGATATCCTCCGTTACCAGCACTTGGCCATCACACTCGGGAGATGCGCCAATACCAATGGCAGGAATGGTTAAAGATTGCGTAACACGCCGCGCGGCGGCTTCAAATACCCCTTCAATTAAGACTGAGAACGCGCCAACAGACTCAAAAGCCTGTGCTTCTTCAACCAACCGTTTGGCTGCAGCCTCATCTCTGCCCTGGGCCTTAAATCCGCCCATAGTGTTTGCATGCTGAGGACGCAAGCCAATATGTGGCATTACCGGTATACCACGACTGACCAGGAACTCCACCGTTTCAACAAGCTCTAACCCACCTTCAACCTTGATGCCCTGAGCACCAGTTTCTGTCAGTAAGCGCGCCGCGTTTCGGAAAGCCAGCTCCTTGCTTTCTTGATACGAGCCATAGGGCATATCGATAACGACGCAGGCTTTCTGGCTGCCACGCACCACTGCTGCACCATGGTTAATCATCATATCCAGAGTAACGGGCAGCGTAGAATCGTATCCGTAAGCCACCATCCCTGTGGAATCCCCGACGATGATCAGATCGACAAAAGGGTCCATGAGTTCTGCCATGGGCTTCGTGTATGCTGTAAGGGAAACAATGCTACCTCGTCCTTTCATGGCCTGAATCTTAGAGGTTGTTATCTTCTGGCTGGAAGTATGAGTACTCATATTCACTCCTATCCTTGATCAGTTAAATCACAACGAAATTGAGAAACCGCACCACACCAAACACCACAACGCCCGAGACAACCGGCCACCCCAGGGACTTTGTTTTCCACCAGACTAGCAGGGTTACGCATCCCCCAACAGCCGTTGCAACCCAGGCATTCAGGGTGCCGGCTGCGGGAACCAGCGAAGCCCCCAGCATGGCCGCAATCATCACCGGGCCGAGCACCCCGAGCCACCTGGGCATGGCCGCTGTACCGCCCTGACTGTCTTCCCGAGCCAGACGCCTCTGCATCCACACCAGTGGTAACAAACGCATTAACAATGTACCCGCTGCGGCAACCATCACCGCAACCCACAGCTCACCAGCCATGCGTTAAACCTCCGCCCGTGTATTGGATTGCATCACAAAGAACACCGCCGCGCCCAGAAGCGCCGCAACCGGTATCGCCATATTGGGCAGGCCATTAGCCGCGAACAACAACGCCACGACAATGGCACACCCGAGCGCTGCAGCCCATAACCAGGAAGTGAATCTCGGGGCCAATAGAACCACAAACAGGGCCGGTAGCGCGAAGGGCATAACGTCATTCAGTAATGGCCAGCGCCCGGTCAGCTCCTGCCCCACAAAAGCTCCTAGGGCCGTGCCCCCTACCCAACTGAACCAGGCCAGCAACATGGCGCCAGTGAACCACCCCAGGCGTTCCGAGGGTGGCAACGCCGGCAGGCGGGTGTGCGCCAGAGCGAAGACCTGATCCGTCAGCCCGTGCATCAACCAGAACCACCACCGGTTCCCGTTGAGCCAGGGGGCCAGGTTCGGGGCATAAACCAGATGCCGGGCATTGATCAGCAGCGTCATCACAACCACAAGCCACAAGGGGGCTCCCGACGCCACCATGCCAACAAACAGGAACTGGGAGGCACCCGCATAGATAACCAGGGAGATGATGATGGCTTCCCAGCTGCTGAAACCGGCCTGATTGGCGATCAGGCCAAACGAAATC
>NZ_JBFHJO010000076.1:0-6785 GCF_041595835.1 Marinobacter sp.
ATCCGTTCGGGCTGGAAGGGGTGGCGTTTGCGTCTGTTGTGCCCGGGTTGATTTTTGTGCCCTTGTATCTGCGTTACACGTGCCGTCATCTGGGTATTTCTGTGTTCTATTATTTGCGGTCGGCTGTTCTTCCGGGATTTGTACCTGCGGGCATTATGGCCTTGGTTTTGCTGGTTGTTGGTGAATACCTGGTTTACGATTCCTATACCGATATCCTTGTTGGCGCTGTGTTAAGCAGCCTAAGTTGGCTGGCTGGCTTCTGGCTGCTGGTATTAAACAGGGAAGAACGAAGTTATCTGAGTACCCGGATAGCTCGTATGTACAAAAGGACGTAGCAAATGTGCGGTTTTGCCGGGATTGTAAACTCTCAGCGTGCTGGGCTGACAGAGAACAGATTGCGCGAGATGGGGCAGGCGATAGTTCATCGTGGCCCGGATGCAGATGGCGTGTGGATAGGGGCTGAGCTGGGGGTTGGTCTGGTGCACCGCCGGTTGTCTATTCAGGATTTGTCGCCAGCCGGGGCTCAGCCCATGATATCGGCCTCGGGCCGTTACGTTATTGCTTTTAATGGCGAAATCTATAACTTCCGGCAGATTCGGGATGAGCTGGAAAAAGAAGGCTGTGTTTTCAGGGGGCATTCAGACACCGAGGTAATGCTTGCCTCTATCGAGTGCTGGGGGCTTGAAGCCAGTCTCGCACGGTTCTCCGGAATGTTTGCCTTTGCCTTGGTGGATACCCATAAAAGGAGCCTTGTGCTGGCACGGGACCGTATGGGAGAAAAGCCACTTTACTACGGCTGGCAGGGCAATACGCTGTTGTTTGGTTCCGAGTTGAAGGCGCTGCGTGCGCATCCGGATTGGAAGGGCGGCGTAGAGCCTCAGGCTCTGGCTTTATTGCTGAGGCATAACGTCATTCCCGCACCCTGGAGTATTCATCCGGGTATTTTTAAATTGCCCCCTGCGTCGTTTATTGACTTTGATCTAACAAACCTCAGCCCTGGCCGGAGCCCGGAGCCCTCCCGTTACTGGCTGCTTGAAGATTGTTTTGGTGCTTCAGCCTCGGGGACTTTTGATGAGTGTAGTTTCCAGCTTGAAAGCCTTCTGAGTGATGTCATAGAAGACCAGATGGTGTCGGATGTTCCCCTCGGAGCGTTTCTTTCAGGAGGGATTGATTCGTCAACGGTGGTGGCGCTGATGCAAACACGGGCATCTCAGCCCGTTCGGACGTTCAGTATTGGGTTCGACGAACCCGGATTTAATGAAGCCATTCACGCGGCAGAAGTTGCGCGGCATCTGGGCACCAGGCATACGGAGCTTTATGTAAAGCCTGAGGATGCCCTGCAACTCGTTCCGCGGTTGCCGGAACTCTATGATGAGCCGTTTGCCGATTCCTCCCAGTTACCGACTTTCCTGGTCAGTGAGATGACCCGTAAGCACGTTACGGTCGCGCTTTCAGGGGATGGCGGCGATGAGTTGTTTTGCGGTTATACCCGGTATCCATCGGTTGTTAATCGCTGGCAACATCGTTTCAGTGGCAGCGCTCTTGGGCGCAAAGCTGTTTCCTTTATTCCGGAAGGTCTGGCAAGCAGAGTCCTGCGGACAGCTGTACCTTCACAGAGGGGCCGTTCCCTGTTAGCGATTGGTCATCGCCTGAAAGCGGAACGGGCTATGGCAAGGGCCGGTGATTTGTCTGAGTTTTACCGGCAGTCGGTGTCTTTCTGGAATGAGCCGGAGTGTTTCACTAAACCCGTCGGTGAAGGTATTTATGGGTTAAACGCCCCATTACCAAAAGGTGTGCCGGATAACGGCATGAAAACGCTGATGTGGCGTGATCTTAACTGGTATTTGCCAGATGATATCCTGGTTAAGGTAGACCGTGCTGCTATGGCTTGCAGCCTGGAAACGCGCGTTCCCATGCTGGACCCACGGGTGGTCTCTTTTGCGTTGTCTCTGCCACTGAGCTACAACGTGAAGGGGAGTGTGGGTAAGCAGGTTTTACGAAGCGTGTTGTACCGGCATGTTCCTCAGGCACTTGTTGACCGTCCCAAGCAAGGTTTTGCGGTGCCTATCGGGCAGTGGCTTCGTGGGCCTTTGCGGGACTGGGCAGAATCTTTGCTGACACCGTCGGTATTTCAGAAACAGGAATACTTAAACGAAGACGTTGTTATGGCCTACTGGCACGAACATCTGCGTGGCCGTGAGGACTATTCTTCAGAGCTCTGGGGCATTCTTATGTTCCTTGCCTGGCTGGAGAAAAACGTTGGCTGACATCACCCCCTATGACGACAATGCGCATCGTCCTCAAGTGCTGGCGCTGTTTTCGGATGTGCCGTTTAAAGGCGCAATCTGGGAGTACCAGTTTCTGAACAATCCGGGGGCCACTCTCCACGGTTTTCAGCCTGTGGTGGCGGAGGATGGGGGGCGAGTTGTCGGTTTTAACGGGGTTGTTCCGGTATCTATTGTCTGGAATGGCAAACCCATCGAGGCTTTGTGGAGTTGCGACTTTAAAGTCAGCGCTGAGCTGCGTGGGCAGGGAGTTGGCCGGTTAATTAAGGAAGACCTTGCAAAGAAATCTCCGGTGCTGATGGCTTTTGGCATCAGCCCTGTTGCGTCCATGGTGCTTCAGCGAATGGGGTGGCATGCGAATCAGGACGTTCATTTTCTGAAGAAAATTCGTCGCCCGAGATCGCTTCGGGATGTTGCGCTTACGGTTTTCCAGTTTCTGAGTGCCGCTCTGACCTGGAGTTACGGTGGTGGCCGGCTTACAACCCTTCGGAAGGAGAGGCTGCCGGGTAATGGTGAAATTGATGATCTTTGGATAAAGGTTCAGGCCGGCTACAACAAGGTTGTAATGCGTAACGGAGCCTACATGGACTGGCGTTACCAGCAGAACCCTTTTGGTACTTACCGCTTTATTGAGGTTCGGGGCGAGAACGGTCAGCTGGAAGCGATTGGGGTTGTGCGTGCCTCAGGAGGGCAGGTTCGCCTTGTGGATTATGTGGGGCCGGCCAGCAATTTGGCGGTGAAGCGGGCGCTGGTGAAGGCAATGCTCGAATATTGGCAGGGTGCGATTGCGTTTTCGGCCATGACGTCCGATTCGGAACTCAAGCGGGTGATGAAATCGCTCGGCTTTTATCAAGGCCGCGAGCAGCCGCGTTTCTATGTTTGGGCGTCAAACACCGTATTTGAGCCCACTGTGTGCGAACGCAGCGCCCAGGGCTGGTTTATTATGGGCGGAGACTCTGATGGAGATTTATTGCAGGCAGCCCGGGAATCCTGGAATGAAAAAAACACTCATAGGGAAAATATGTAATGTCGACTAAAACTCCTTTGGTGAGTGTTATCACGCCAACCTACAACCGGGCAGATTTTATTGGGGAGGCTGTTGAGAGTGTTCTTGCTCAAACGTATCCTCATTTTGAATTTTTGATTGTTGATGACGGCTCTGAAGACAATACGGATGACGTTTTGAAACCGTACCTGGCCGACAGCCGGATCAGGGTGTTCCGGCAGGAAAATCAGGGGCAGAGTATTGCCAGGAACCTGGCGCTGGCGGAAGCGAAAGGTGAATACATATGTTTTCTTGATTCGGACAATTACTGGCCGAAAGACAAGCTTGAACAGCAGGTTCGCCTTTTTGCCGAATTTCCGGATACAGATGTGCTTTACGGTGACAATGTCATCATTAACGAAGAGGGGTGCGAGGTCAGTCGCAACAACATGTCGCGTTATTCGGGTAATATTGCCCGACATATGATCAAAGATAATTGCGTTGCCATGAACACCACGATGGCTCGGCGGCGCTGTTTTGATGAAATGGGTGGCATGAGCGGTAAGCGCCGGGTAGCCGATGATTACGATTTATGGCTTCGTTTATCCGCACGCTACGTGTTTCGCTACGAGCCCCGGTACTGGGCATGGTATCGGGTGATGGAAGATCAGATTTCATCTGATAAAACACGGCGGTTTCAGGTTAACGAGGAGATTATTTTTGATTTCAGAAAGGATTTCCCTGAGGCGCTTTCCGATAAAGAGTTCAGAGCCGGTTTTGCGCATTTCTATATCCGTAAAGGGCGCTATTTGGGGAGTGTTGGTAAAAAAACAGAAGGCCTGAAAGAAATCGCTAAAGCAATTCAATACGACCCATTGCAGCTTAATGTATGGCGGGCGCTACTCGCCGTTTTGCTTAAGTAAAATCGTTATCGGCACGACAAGGAAGCTTAGTAGTCATGTCATCGAAACCTCGTGTATCAGTGATCACCCCAACCTTCAATCGTGCAGGATACTTGCCGATAGCGGTTGAAAGCGTGCTGGCTCAGTCTTTTGAAGACTTTGAGCTGATCGTGATTGACGATGGCTCAACGGATGAGACGCCGGAGCTGATGAAGCAATATCTGGCAGATTCCAGAGTCCGCTATTTCCAGCAGCCGAATCAGGGCCAGAGTGTGGCGCGTAATCGCGGAATTGCTGAATCTTCAGGGGAGTTTATCTGCTTTCTGGATTCTGATAATGCATGGGTAGAGTCCAGGCTTGCTTCTGCGTTGCAGGCGTTTGAGGCGAATCCGCAGGCTGATATTGTCTATGGCGACTACATGGTGATTGATGCTGAAGGGCGGGAGCTTGGTGTTAACAGGATGAAACGCTATTCCGGTCGCATAACGCCCATGCTCATTCACGATAATTTTGTGAGTATGAATACCACGATGACTCGCAGGCGCTGTTTTGAAGAAATGGGTGGCTTCGACAGCAATGATCGCCTGGCAGAGGACTATGGGCTGTGGCTTCGTTTTTCGACGCAATACACATTTCACTATTTGCCGGAAGTCCTTGGATTCTATCGGGTAATGGAAGATCAGATCTCTACTGATAAAGAGAGTCGGTTCAAGGCGAATGAACAGTTGATACTGGAGTTTTTGAAGTCTTATCCTGGCGCTCTGTCCTACTCGGAAAGGCGTCATGGGCTGAGCCGCTTTTATGTTCGGAAGGGGCGATATGAGCTTTCTTCCGGTCGTCCCGGGCTTGCCAGTAAGGAGTTGGCCCGGGCGCTTTGGCTGAACCCCTTGTGGTCTGGGCCGTGGCGTTTTGCGGCTAAACTGGCTGTTCAGCTGGTTCGGATTGGTGCTAAGTAATGTACACCGTTCGGGAATGTACCCAGGATCAGTTTATGTCTCTGCAGGATGATTGGGCTTTATTGCTTGATCGCAGCGATGCCGATCCGCTTTTTATGAGTTGGGCGTGGCAGATCTCCTGGTGGGAAGTGTGGGGCAGTGAGCTCGATCTGACGCTATTGTTGCTGGCGGTTTACGATGAAAACGAGCAACTGGTCGCTTTGGCTCCATTGTATGTGAATGAGTTTACGACACCGGTTGGCTGGCGCGTGAGGCGTCTTCATGTGGTGGGTAATGCATGGAAACTAAAGCCAACGGTTCGTACGGAGTACGTTGGGTTTATTGCCGATATCCGTCATAAAAGTGCAGCGCTGGCGGCGTTGGCAGGTTATCTGAAGCAGGAAGCCTGGGACGAGCTGATACTGGCTGATGCCTCTTTGCAAACAATGGCAGAGTGGGAGTCGCAGCTTGATCTTCATGTAAATGCGGCCAGGCTTGTTCGCAGTACGGCAGAAGGGGTGGTGATAAACACCTCGGGAGAATACTCTGCCTGGTTGGCCGGGCTTGGCAAGAATACCCGGCTGAAGGCGTTTAATCGCCGGGCGCTGTTTGAAGGCGAGTTGCGGGGAACCTGGTGCCCGTGGTCTGATCCAGAAAGCTTTTTGAGTCTTCTTAACGAGTTTCATCAGGAGCGATGGGGCAAGGCTTGCTTTGATAAGCATGCGGTTCGCTTTCATCAGCGCTTGTTAGCACGGCTTTCGGATAATCAGCAGGCCAGGCTTTCTGTTTTGAAGTCTGGAGATAAGGTTTTGTCTGTTTTGTACGATATTCGTGCGGGCAACCGGATCTATAATCTTCAAGCTGGTTTTTCCGAGCAGTTCCACTCCAAAATATCGGTGGGAACTCTTCATCTGGGCTATTCAATTGAGCAGGCTTTCAGCGACCCAGCCGTAGTCGAGTACGACCTGTTAGCTGGCGCGGGTAAGAATACTTTCTATAAAAGGCACTTCAAGGGCCAGATCGTGCCGTTTACGACTGTGGAATATGTCCGTTCACCGGTACTGAAATTGGCGTATGGTGCTCGAGGTTTCTTGCCTCAGGGGCTGGTTTCCTCCGTTAATCGTTTCTTCAGGCTGTAAGCAGGGTTATTTATGAATAAGGAATGGATTCCGGCATCGGGAGTTTTGCGGCAGTTACTGCCTTTCCTTGCCGTATTTTGCCTGTTTGGGGTGTTCGCTTTCTCCACAATTGAAGGGGTGGTTACACGTTGGCTCAAGCTGGATGAGTCATATTCACACGGGTTTTTGTTGTTGGCGGTTTCGCTGTTCCTTACTGTGCAGGCGGTTAAACGCCATCCGGTTGTTTCGGGCTTTTATCCGTTTTGGCTTTTGCCTTTTGCTTTGTGTCTTTTGGGCTACTGGCTTGGCGGCCTGATTCGCTTGCAGGCTTTGCAACAGCTTACGTTGGTGCCGATGTTGCTCAGTGGTTTTGCGGTCGTGATGGGCTGGCGGCAGATACGTTGGTTTCTGATCCCGCTGGGACTTTTGTTTCTCACGGTTCCTGTGTGGGATTTTCTGGCCTGGAATCTTCAGCTAATCACCGTTGCGGTGAACAAGTTTCTGCTTGGCTTTCTGGATATTAATTTCGAGATTGAGGGTGTTTTTGTTTATTTGGTCGG
>NZ_JBFHJO010000077.1:0-6360 GCF_041595835.1 Marinobacter sp.
CATAAGGTTGCAGGGCGGAGGCGTTATCCATAGGGAAGTACTGCAGCGTCAATGTTGGCGGCAGATGTTTTGTCTCACCCAGATTCAGGTTGGTAGGCAGGTCTCCGCCACCATTAATATTGTGCTTGAATGGTGTTGCGCCCAATACACCAAGGCCAAGGCTGTCAGTGAACATGTAAGTCGCACGAATACCCAGCTGGGTGTTACTGTCAACGCTGACTTTGGAATCCACGCCGGCTCCCAGCAGAGGGCCACCACCAACAGTAATAGAGTCACTTGAATCATCCGGTGCCACATGTACAGCACCTGCACGCAGAATAAAGTCACCCGCTTCGAAAGCCTGAGCCGCCGGAGCAACTGCCATCACGGCCGCAGCCAGAACACCAAGTTTGAAACCACGAGACATAGCCATCTCCTTAAATTGAAATTCGTTCGATTGTTCCAATTTACAGGCGGCTGAGTTGCGGTTCTTGATTTAGGGCAAGAAATGGAAAATGGCTGGGCAAGCTGGACAGTACTTTTGACCTACCTCAATAAAATCAGGGGTGTGTGGTTTTCCACGATGTTCATTCAGCATCCTTCGCGGCCTGAAGGTCTTCGGCCACAAGAACGTCCCGAATAGTTAAGGTTTCACCCTCTTTATTCTGAACGGTAACGGGCCGTATTGGCTGGCCGGTTGCCCGGTCTCGTAAATCCAGTTGCTGGCCTTCGGGTGACGGGTTCCACTTATCACCCCACTGGCGCAGGGCGACAACAACCGGGAAGAGGTCCCGGCCTTTTTCTGTCAGGCGGTACTCAAAGCGGGAGCCGTGCTCGCCGACTTCAACTTTGCGCAATACTTCGTTATCAACCAATTTGGCCAGACGGTCACACAGAATATTTTTGGCAATGCCCAGCTGTTGCTGGAAATCCACAAAACGTCGGGTGCCGTACATCGCATGCAGCACTATCAACAAAGACCACCAGTCACCCACTTCATTGAGGGCTCGGGCGACGGAGCAATTAGAGTCATCAAAACGTTTTCTGGCCATATAAGGGAGTGTACCCAATAGGGTTGCATTTTGAAACCAAATTCAATAGGGTTGCTTAAAGAAACCAAATTGATGAGGTTGCACAGTATTATGAGTATGAATCTAGGTCCTTTGTTTGAACCGTTTGAACTCCATAACCTCAAGCTGCGCAATCGCGTTGCCATGGCGCCTATGACCCGGAATTTCTCGCCCAAGGGTGTGCCGGGTCAAAACGTTGTGGATTACTACCGCCGCCGTGCTGAGGCCGAAGTTGGCCTGATCATTACCGAAGGCACCACGGTGAATCATCCTGGTGCCAATGGTTACCCTAATGTACCTGCTTTCTACGGCGACGAAGCCTTGGCGGGGTGGAAGAAAGTGGTCGACGCAGTACATGAAGCTGGTGGCGCTATTTTTCCACAATTGTGGCATGTGGGTGGGGTGCGTAAAGAAGGTACGGAGCCAGATCCGTCTGAGCCGGGTTACAGTCCGTCGGGGTTGTTTGCCCCAGGCAAGCCTAACGGCAAGGCCATGACCAAAGCAGATATCAAAGATGTCATTAAAGCTTTTGGCGATGCGGCGCAAGATGCCAAAGCTCTGGGTTTTGACGGTGTGGAACTCCACGGTGCCCATGGTTATCTGCTGGACCAGTTCCTGTGGGAAGGCACCAATCAGCGTGATGACGAATACGGCGGCAGCATGGAAAACCGCCTGCGTTTTGTTGTCGAAATCGTGGAAGAGGTTCGTCACCGTGTGGGCCCTGATTACCCGATCATGCTTCGTTTCTCTCAGTGGAAGCAGCAGGACTACGACGCGCGTTTGGTGAACACTCCGGAAGAGCTTGAGCAGTTCCTGCAGCCCCTGGTAAAAGCCGGTGTGGATATATTTCACGCCTCTACCCGTCGATTCTGGGAGCCAGAGTTTGAAGGGTCTGACCTGAACCTGGCAGGCTGGACGCAGAAACTGACCGGTGTTCCTACGATGTCTGTGGGTAGCGTTGGCCTGACGGAAGACTTTATCAGTGGCACCTTCGCCAGCAAAAAAGAAGCAGTGGAACAGTCCGGCATTGATGAGCTGGTTGAGCGAATGGCTAAGGGAGAGTTTGAGCTGATTGCCGTTGGTCGTGCTTTGTTGCAAGACCCTGAATGGTTGGTGAAGGTAAAAGAAGGTCGCCTGAATGAAGTGGGCGCCTTCGCTAAGAAGTCCCTGACCACACTTTACTGATCGAATTTACTCCTTCGGTTTTATTTGCCGCGAGCCTTGGGCCCGCGGCTTTTTTGTGTCTAAAAGTTATCCAACTCGTAATCGCAGAGGAGCAAAGAGGCGCCTATGATGTGGGCCTTTCCTTAAGGTGCTTTTAAAGGAGTTCGATATGGCAATGTTTCATAATCTCAAGATGGCCGGGTTGGTTGTCTTGCTCGCAGCGGTGGTTGGCTGCGCAACGGTTGGCCGGGATTTTGCCACGCATAATGTGGAGCAGATTCACGTTGGTGAAACCACTCGGGCTGATATCCAGAACATGTTTGGTGAGCCATGGCGCACTGGCATTGAAAATGGCAAGCGCACCTGGACTTACGGCAAGTACCGGTGGTCTGCGATTGGCGATGCAGAAACCACCGATCTCGTGGTTCGGTTCAACAGCGACGATACCGTGTCGTCGTATGTATACAACACGACTGAATAAACCGCTGCCTGACGGTCCGGGGATTACATCTGCCCGGACTCTTCGTACCGGTGATGCCAGCTCAGTGCTTCTTCCAGCAGGTGCGGAGTGTGCATGCCCCGGCCGCTGTTGCAGGCGCGTTCAAAATAATCACGCAACCGTGGCCGGAAATCCGGGTGTGCGCAGTTTTCGATAATGTTCAATGCTCGCTGGCGGGGAGACAGGCCCCGTAGGTCGGCGAGACCCTGCTCGGTGACCACAATCTGTACATCATGCTCGGTGTGATCCACATGCGACACCATGGGAACGATGGTCGAAATGGAGCCGTCTTTGGCCGTAGATGGGGTCATGAACACGGACAGGTATCCGTTGCGCGCAAAGTCACCAGAACCACCGATACCGTTCATGATACGGGTGCCCATCACGTGGGTAGAGTTCACGTTGCCGTAAATGTCGGCTTCTATCATGCCATTCATGGCGATAATTCCCAGCCGACGGATAACTTCCGGGTGGTTACTGATTTCCTGAGTGCGCAGAACAATGCGGTCCCGGTAGAAATCGATATTGTTCGCCAGTTCTTCGTTGGCTTCCGGGCTTAAGGAGAACGCCGTCGCTGAAGCCTTAGCCAGCTTGCCGGATTTCAGCATAGCCAGCATGCCATCTTGCAGCACTTCAGTGTAGGCGGTCAGGTTATTGAAAGGCCCTTCGTTCAGGCCTGCCATTACAGCGTTGGCAATGTTACCAACACCCGACTGCAGTGGCAGAAGTTCCGGTGGTAAGCGCTTATGTTCTACTTCGGTGGCAAAGAAATCCAGCAGGTGGCTGGCAATACGGCGGGAGTTTTCATCCGGATTGCTGAAGCGGGAGTTTCTGTCAGGCGCGTTAGTTTCTACCACGGCAATGACTTTCTCTGGCGGGCACATCAGATATTTTTCGCCGAAACGTTCATCAGGATGGGTAATCGGGATGGGTTTACGACGGGGTGGCAGGGCCGTGCCATAGTAAACATCGTGCATGCCTTCCAGTCCGGCGCTTTGGCCATGGTTCACTTCCAGAATGACCTTGTCTGCCTGATCAATCCAGGTTTTGTTGTTGCCGACCGATGACGATGGAATCAGTTTGCCGTCTTCGGTAATGCCTACGACTTCGATTACGGCAATGTCCAGCTTACCGAAGAAACCGGACCAGGCATGCTGGGCTACGTGAGACAAGTGAATGTCCATGTATTCCATTTTGCCTTCGTTGATTTTCTGGCGGCACAAGGGGTCACTTTGGTAAGGCAGCCGCATTTCAATGCCGTCTACTTCAGCCAGAGCTCCATCCAGTTCCGGGGCTGTGGAGGCACCCGTCCATACACTGATCCTGAATTGCTCGTCCCGTGCCCGCGCCGCACGGATGTGTTCCGCCAGAGCCTGGGGGACCGCTTTGGGGTAACCTGCGCCAGTAAAGCCACTCATGCCGACATTGACGCCCGAGGGGATCAGAGCTGCAGCATCTTCTGCGCTCATGATGCGATTACGGAGTTTCGGACAGCGAATTCGGGCTGTGGTTGACATGGTCTACCTCATGTTTTGCAGATAACGGTTCTGTGGGCAGCGGGATAGGATGATGCCGACAATCAGAGAGAATAAAAAACTCCCTATTCTAACAGTGGAAAAGGAAATGTTTATTAAAAATGCTGGTACAACTACCTAATTCTTTAGTCTAGGTATGGTGTAAGTTCTGTATCTGGCTCCGTTTTTTCTGAGTGGCCGGTTGTCTGAGCGGTTGCCGAGCCCGCACCGCGATGGGATGATGCCGCAGGTTGTGTTGTGCGCGTTGTTGTTAACTCATTCACCTTTCATATCTGGCAGAGCTCCATGGTCACCAAAACGTCCACCCGTTTGAACAAATACATCAGCGAAAGCGGAATGTGTTCCCGGCGGGAAGCTGATCGTTATATCGAACAGGGCAATGTCTACATCAACGGGCGTCGGGCTAAGGTGGGTGATCAGGTGATGCCGGGTGATACCGTTAAGGTGAATGGTCAGGTCGTGGAGCCGCGGGATGAAGAGGATCTGATTTTCATTGCCCTGAATAAGCCTGTTGGTATCGTCAGTACCACTGACAGTGCGGAAAGAGACAATATTGTGCGCTTTGTTGGCCACAGTGAGCGGATTTTTCCTATAGGCCGTCTTGATAAGGATTCCCAGGGGCTGATCTTTTTGACCAGTAATGGGGATCTGGTGAATAAGATCCTGCGGGCCGGCAATAATCATTCAAAGGAATACATCGTTACGGTGAATAAGCCTGTAACGAAAGAATTTATTGAAGGGATGAGCCGTGGTGTACCGATTCTCGGTACGGTGACCAAACCCTGCCCGGTCGAAAAACTATCCCGCTTTGTTTTCCGCATTACTTTGGTTCAAGGGCTTAACCGTCAGATTCGGCGTATGGCTGAATATTTCGGTTTCGAAGTGACTCGCTTAGAGCGGGTTCGGATAATGAACGTGACCCTCAGCGGCCTGCCGGTTGGTTCATGGCGGGACCTGACTGAAAAAGAACTGGCGACGCTGTTTGATGCCATTCGTGATTCTTCTTCCGAGGCTGAGCCAGCAGCAAGTAAACCGAAGAAAAAACCGGCTCGCTCGGGTACGGGGGGAAAACCGGCACGGAAAGGGCGAGGTAAAGCCCCCGGTGCCGGGCCCGGAAAGCGCCCAGGAAGGCCAGGTAGTAAGCCAGCCGGTGGCCCGAAAGCCGGTGGGCGTAATCCTGGCAGTTCGAAGGGGCGGCCTTCAAAACCGGGCAAACCCAGAAAGCCGTCTATCAAGCGTTAATCACTGAGTTGGTGCCGGATAGGTCCTCTTCCTTACGGCAGGATCGGTCTGCAGCGGCTATGCTTACCGGCTATAACCCACCGCCGGATTTATTTGAATGCTTGAAACGTTTTTCGCCACTTATCTCAGCAGTACTATCCGTTTTCTTTTTCTGCTTGCACCATTCTTTGTGGTAACCATGTTCCTGGCGTTAACCCGAGGTTTACCTGCTTCAGAGAAAGCGTCGATTATTCGCCGTGCCTGTATTTCCGCATTCATTCTTGGCGTTATCCTGTTTTTCGCTGGTCCTCTGCTGTTCAGTGCCATTGGCATTACTCTGAACTCTTTCCGTATCGGCGCTGGTGCTTTGCTGTTCCTCACCGCCATCAGCCTGGTAACCAGTGGTACCCGAAATCACGCAACGGGTTTGCCGGATGAGGATCGTGACGATGTTGCCGTAGTGCCCTTGGCGATTCCTGTGATGATTGGTCCGGCCACTATCGGTGCGATTCTGGTATACGGTGCTGAACTGAAAGCGGTGCCCGAAGTAGCAGGCGGATTGCTTGGATTGGTATCCAGTTTGTTTGTTCTGGGGGTGTTACTGCGATTATCGAGCTATCTGGAAAAAGTGTTAGGCAAAACAGGCCTGAACATCATGTCTAAAATCAGCGGCCTGATTCTGTCTGCAATGGCTGCAGAAATAGTGCTGACCGGCATCGCCGGCTTTATTGCCACCACCCAGGCGGCTTGACACTTCAGCCGCTGAGGATTGCAGAGGGCAATCTTAGTTTGCCGCCTGTACTTCACCAAACCAGATCCAGCCAACACCAACAGCCCAGACCAGCCCGGTGTACTCCGCGCTGGTGACCTGATTGGCATCCACCTGCCGGTA
>NZ_JBFHJO010000078.1:0-6147 GCF_041595835.1 Marinobacter sp.
AAATAACGGTGTTCAGAATGATCAGCAGGAGTACCAGTGCCCCTTTTAGCGGGGCGGGCAGGAAATCAAGCATGAAGTATCTCTGTGTTTCAGGTTTAAAGGTTAACGTTTAACAGGGGTGACACCACCCCCGCCCGGGAGCAGCGCTATAGCCTCATCGGCAGAGGCAATCTGCCTGAGGTGCTCAGGAGGTTGGTTGGCAAGCAAGCTGCGGAACTGCTTGTCGTAAAACTCCAGATTGTTGTGGCGAATTATCGCACGGATTTCTTTTATGTAGTCTTCGCCGCGCTCCGAATAGCCTCTCAACCCTTCAGCCATTTTCCAGCCGGACAAAGATTTGTCAGATGGCCTGTCCTGGTAGCGAACCTCACGCACCTGCTGATAAGTAGGGTGGCGGTTCAGATTCTGAATATAACTGCGAATGGAGGCATAAGGAGATGAAAACCTGGCGACCTCGTGGGTAGCTCCCTGAGCCCGTCCGAGTGGCACCAGTCCGCAGCCTTTGGTAAAGCACCACTGGCCGAACAGATTGTTGCCTTTGGTTGCGAACCTTGACGTGCCCCAGGCCGATTCGTTGGCAGCCTGGGCCAGAATAAGAGACGGAGGTATGACATCCAGCCGCTTCTTTAACAGAGAAAGCTGAGCGTTACTGCCATTCGTCTCATTAATGCGAAGCCTGGTTGCCTGATCGGACAGCCACTTCAGTTCTTTACTGGAAAACCCGGTTTTGTTTTTCAGAGATTCAAGGTACTCCCGCTCCAGAAGGATGCGGGAATTAGCCAGCACAATGCGTGGATACAGAAACGAAAAAAAGGCGACTTTACGTTCTGTTGTATCGCGGATGCCGGAGAAATCAGGAAGGCTCTCGCCAGCCCATGCGGGCAAAGGGGGGAGAGAGCCAAGGACAACCTCACGTTCATCGCTATCCTGACCAACGGGCGGAACATAAAGCGCCCCTGCGCCGGCAAATAAAACCATCGGAACGCACAGCAGGAGTGCGCGATAAACAGCCGTCATAAAACCCTCTCTAAAATCGATATGACTGAAATTATAACAGGTTATACGAGGGCTGCCGGGTGATGGGATGCGGCCGGTTATTCGGGAATCAAGGTCGCTATTAACAGCCCGGTACGTGGATTGGCTGGTGAGTCATCCTCGAGTACCAGGAAAATCTGATCAGCATTTCCGGTATAGAAGCCGTTAAACACTGTGTGTGAATTGGTTGAGGTGATAGCGTTCATTGACGTGGTGAAGTCAAAGTTCTCGCTTAACGGATAGGTTTCAGGGCCAACGATTTGGCTATCGCTGATTCTGTGACTCACTTTGAATGTGTTGGCTGTGAGCGTGGCATTGCCGCTGCTTAGTTCTAAAACCCCATTGTTCACCTGGTAAAGCTCGTTGCTGTTTTCCGCCATTGAGACAATAACGCCTTGAAGCCGATACTGGCCATTCTGAGGTAACGGTGTGGATGTTGTCTTTCCTGCAATCAACAGACCATCGCCCCATACACTGTCGTCCAGATTAAAGGCAAGCAGGGAGCCATCGGGCGTTGCTGCACCCTGACCTATATCGGGCTTCTGAACGTCTACCGCATCCGCACCAGACATATCAGGGGCCAGGCAGTGTTCGCATAAACTCAGGCGACCGATGTTACTGCTGCCCGAGCTCAGGAGAGACAAGCGATTGGTGATCTGCACGTTATCTGGCCATGAAGCCGCGGGCGACGTGCTAACTGTGCCGTTTTCATCGCGGCTCACAGCGAAACTCCCCGTGTTCGATACTGTGGCAGCAACCGTTCGTTCTGTGGCTGTACCCGTATTCAAACTGCCGTAGCCCGTTTTAAAGGCTACCTCAGTACTGCCGAAGCTACCTGCCAGATACACCAGGTTGTAGTCACCCTCTACTTCTGCCAGGTCAAAGTTTTCGCTTCTCAGTAAGTGCAGCTCAAACGCTGACAGATAGTGATTCTCCAGCGTGTCACTCCGCCTGAGCTTCCCGCCTTGCTCGTCCAGTGCGATGGCTTTGCCGGCAGTAAAGTAACCGGAGATGACCCGGTCAGGGCCGGTCGTGTCACTTTCAGGCGCTGTGGTATAGGCGTCGAGATAGTAGGGGTTGCGTGTCCAGCCAATGGTTTGGCCAGCGTCCTTGTAGGTTATGCTTTGATAGAGCGCGCGGCCAGCCAGAAGACGAGCCGTGCCTTCAGCGGAGTCTTTTGGTGTGACTGTGGCGGCTCCGGGCGAGCTGGAGTGGGTGTTTGGCCGCCAGGCTTCGGTAATAAAGCGGTTGTCCGTAGTGTGGGCGACGGTTTGCCGGTCGTACGGTATATCCGTAGCCAGCGACGTTACATCCAGACCAAAGGCGTTGAATCTTGTCAGGGTCAGGGCCGGGTACAGAAAGGCTTCTGCCTTGTTGTCTGTCAGATCTTCCTCCTGAGCGGTACGTAAACCCCATTGTCCGGCTGTATTGTCGCCATCACTGCGAAACGTTTCCCCGAGTTCTAATCCGAAGAATACCGAGTTGTAATCGGCGGAACTGGCACTGATGCTGCCTGCGTTGCTTTCACCCAGCAATGCATAGTTGGCGAGGTTGTCTACGTAGGTCGCAAAGTCCACGCGTTCTCTCAGGGTGGTGAGAGCTGAGTCCAGACTGGCATTGCTGCCAATCTCAATTTCAAAATCGTGAACCTGGTCGGCCAGGGTTGACCATACATATTTGTTGAGGCACAGCCCGCCGCCAACGTCATTTACGCAGTCCATCACGGTCTGAAATTCATCGGCGCCGTAGTGCTGCCCAAGAATCTCTTCAACCAGGTAGTGAGAGAATGGGTTTACCTTCACGTCGCGGTCAGAGTCGGCCGCTAACGCCTTCATGGTAATGCCTTTGCCACCATTCCAGGTAGCTTCAATCACAACATCGGGCCCGATGGGCAGACCGTTATTGAACGTCAAAATGAAATGACCGTCATCACCGGTAGCCGTGGTGTAATCAATGTTGTCCAGCTTCTGCAGGGAATGATTGGTCTGGTAAACCTGAATCTGATCTGGAATCACAATTCTCAGATTTCGGCGTGTGGGTTCGCCATCGGGCGCGTAGTTGACCGGCACTTCCATGGTTACCCGCAATTGATTGGCTTCCAGGCCCCTGGCATTACTGGAGTCACCGGTGCTACTGGAGCTGAAGTCATCCAGTGAGTTCACCGTGTTGCCAAACAGGTTAGGTATGTTCTGGGCGCCATCAATGGCGCTGTCTGCACTGCCACAAGCTGTGAGAATAAGAGAAACGGAAAGTAGGGAAGCGAGTTTGAATCTCATGCCAGGGCTTATCCATGTGGAATATATCTGGAAAGACTAGCAGTTAACGGGAGGAAGGGGCGTGAGGAAATGCACGAATCGGTTACCCGCAGTTTATGCGGGCAACCGTTGGCAGGTTTCAGAAGAAAATCTTCATACCCGCCAGAACGCCTTCGTCCAGATTAATGTCCGGGCTGCCGACCATGTCCAGCTCGGTGTTGAGGTAGCGGTAGCCAGCAAAGACCTCTGCGTTACGGATAACGCGGTAACTGGTACGCAGTTCAAGGCTGGTCATATCGTCAGAATCCCCGAACGACAGAATGCTGGGGGCATAGTACAGGCTGCCACTAACGGATAGGCCAGGGACATCCGGGATATTTACGGTGGCAAAGCCTCCCACGCCCACAGCGCCGCCATCGACATGATCGTCATCCCAGGCAATGCCTCGAAGGCCAAGGCCCGCGGTGGTCGGCAGGTTGCCTAGTGCGGTACGGCCCTGTGCATGAAAGTCCACGTTACCAATGTGGCGGCTACCTTCGTGGTAGGTGTAGCCTGCACCAACCTGCAGCTCATCCTGAGTGCCGAAAAAATTGACCTGGCCTTTTACGGAATCGCTGGTCAGGCTCAGGTCCAGATCTGTGGCCATAACCGGGGCAGCGGCCAGAGAGAGTGCCAAAGCAGAGATGCGGGTTATCTTCATGTGTACACCTTTGTAACTGTCGTTATTGGATGCGGAACCGTTGAAATATGCCCGCATCAGCGATCGTTCTGACTGGACAGGATGGTAAACACCTGCTCCAGGCAGTACAACTTAAAAGCCCGTAAGCCGCGAGTAAGGAGGGCCTGTAAGCTAGTGCAGGTGGTCGGTATTGCCCTGGTCCAGATCGTCTGGCGAAACATTCTCTGCAGGCACCCGATACTCCTCATTGGCCCAGGCGCCAAGGTCGATCAGTTTACATCGGTCAGAGCAGAATGGGCGCCAGGGGCTGGCGTCACTCCATTCAACGGTTTTTTTGCAGGTGGGGCATTCAACATTCATGTCTATGGGTCCGCGCTGTATGGATGAACTGCCGGCGCTCAGGTTACGGCAGGGGCGTAACAGTATTGTTCCAGTACTGCCCGTAGCATTTCAAGGTTGACAGGCTTTGGTACAAACGCATCCATGCCGGCGGCCCGACATTGTTCTTCATCTTTTTCCATCGCGCTGGCGGTGAGGGCCACCACCGGAACCCGGGGCAGGTTGCGCTTGTGTTCCCATTCACGAAGTTTTCGGGTGGCCTCGAACCCATCCATATGTGGCATCACGCAATCCATGAAAATGATATCAAATGAATGCAGTTGCCAGAGCGTCCTGGCCGCCCGGCCGTCGTTGGCAATCATCACTTCACAGCCCAGCTTTTCAAGAAGACGTTTGGTCAGCAGGCGGTTCACGGGGTTATCTTCCACCAGCAGGACTCGCTTACGGCCGCAGGGAAGTTCTCGTCGAATGGAGCTGCCATTGTTAACGGTCTTCATGGAGAAGCGAGTAAGAAACCGTCTGTCCTTCTGCTTTATGTCGTTGAATAGCTGGTTAAGAATGGGGATAAGATAAGATTCCCGCAGTGATTTGCTTAAGAAAGCATCAGCGCCCGCCTGGCGGAAGTGTTCAGCATCACCGCGTTGAGGATTAGAAGACAGAATCAGTAGCCGGGTATCGCTCCAAAGTGCATTGGTGCGAATCTGGCGGCACAGAAGGTCGCTGTCCATGTCTGGAATAAACCCATCCAGAATGATGGCATGGTAGGGGTCGCCGCCATCAAATGCCTGACGCAGGGAAGTCAGTGCTTCGCCTGCTGATTTTACGGCTTCAATCTGAATCTCGAAGCGGGAGAGGATTTCAAGAGTGATTTTCTGGGACAGCTCGTAAGAGTCCACCACCAGCACTCTGCGGCCACGAACCATCCGGGAGTCAGGTCGCACCCGGGCAGAGCTGTCACTGGCTTCTTTAAGATTCAGTTCCACCCAGAACGTAGAGCCTTCACCCGGCCGGCTTTCCACATCCAGTGCGCCGCCCATCAAATCAATCAGTTGTCGGCAAATGGCCAGGCCAAGGCCTGCACCAGCCAATTGCCGTGTAAATCTCTGCCCTAGCTGGACATAGGGTTCATAAACCAGGGGCAGTTCTTCGGGGTTGATGCCTTCCCCCGTATCCTCTACTGCCAGCCGAAGGCGAACTTTGCCTTCATGGCGGCCCAGAACCTCAATGCTGATCAGAACATGGCCTGAGTCGGTAAACTTGATTGCGTTTGCCAGGAGGTTCAGAAGCACTTGTCGAACGCGGATGGGATCACCAATCACGGCCCAGGGCAGACTTTCATCGACACGCATTTCCAGCGCCAGGCCTTTCTCTCTTGCCCTGGCTCCCAGCATATGGATCAGGTCATTCAGGGTTTCCCGAAGGTCAAAGGGAATCTCCTCCAGTTCAAGCTTCCCTGCTTCCATACTGGATATGTCGAGAAGGTCATTGATAATGGCGGAAAGGTTTTCAGAAGCATTCAGCAGCGTGCTGACATATTCCTTTTGTTCCTGATCCAGCGGTGTGTCCGTCAGCAGGTTGGCGTAACCGAGTACAGACTGAAGCGGAATGCGCAGCTCATGGCTAACATTAGCCAGGAACTGATTTTTCACCTGGTTCGCGCGCACGGCTTCGTCCCGCTCGCTCTGGGTTTGCAGGGAGTTCTGGCGCAACGAGCGGGTGTCTTCCAGAATCTGCAGCCGCATCTTATTCAGTGCTTGTTCAAGTTCCGACAACTCATCGGGCTTTGAAGGCTTCTTTCTGCGCAGTTCCAGAGGGGCTACAAGCGCGTCCAGATTCAGT
>NZ_JBFHJO010000079.1:0-5993 GCF_041595835.1 Marinobacter sp.
GATCAGCCAAGCCCCGCTGAACCGATGGTGGCCGCTGTGTACGAAAACATTGCAACTCAGATGGCACAACGGAACAAACTGGAGCGTGCGCTGGAGATACTCAACCGAGGCCGCATACTTTTCCCGCAATCTGAAAGCATCGCACTGAAACTGGCCGCCATTGAATTCCAGCAAGGTAACACCTCAGAAGCCAGAAACGCTCTGCAAGATGCCAAACAGTATCACCCGGACTCCCCTGCGCCTTACCAGATCGAAGCCAGCTACTACGAAAATGCAGGTGAACACCAACAGGCCGCAGAGCTCTACGAGCTGGCGCTGACCAAACGCAACTCAGCCGAACTGGAAGTTGCTCGCGCTCGCGCGCTCACCAATGCAGGTCGCGGCCAACAAGCCATTGAAGCGCTTGAAGATGCCGCCACCCGCTTCCCCAATAGCCAGGCGGTGCTCCTGAATCTGGCGATGAGCCACCAGCAAGCCGGCCAGTCAGAACAGGCAACCCAACGTTACCAGCAACTGCTGGAAATCAGCCCTGATAATCCGGTTGTGCTAAACAATCTCGCATGGCTCTATTACGAGAATGGTAATGAAAAAGCGAGCGAGCTTGCCCGGAAAGCCTATCAACTGGCCCCCCAAAATGCCGCCATTGCTGACACCTATGGATGGATACTCTTTGAAACCGGAAAGCAATCCGAAAGCTTAAGCGTGCTTAAAAACGCCCACGAGCTGGCGCCGGAATCCCAGGAGATCGCCATGCATCTGGTAGAAGCCTACCGCGCTGCGGGTATGACAGATAAAGCCAAGCAAGTGATGGCAAAATTTGAGGATTCCCCCAATAGCTAACTCGCTATAACCGCCCCGGCGTCATAACTAAACGTTCCTATACGCCGGTGGCGGTCCTTGCCTTTCGCAACAATACTTTACATATTGTTTCAAAAATTAAAGAAAGGTGAGGTATGGCTACTATTAAAGCATTGGGTCTGGGCACTTTGGTTGTAGTCGTCAGCGGTTGTCAAAGCTGGCAATTCCGCGATATTGAGAGCCTGCCACCTACTGCCGCAGTGCCTGAAGTTAGCAAACCGGGTCAAGTTGATGCGTGGTACTTCGACTCCATCACAGGCAACAACGTACAAAGCCTGCTTGATGCGCCAAAATATCCCGATTCGCCCGACGAAATAGCCACACTCTCCGAATTACGCCAAGCCGCCAGCAGGGGCAACAACTACGGCACCTTAATTCAGGGCTTCATCGCACCGCCCACCACCGGCGAATACACCTTTTACATCAGTGGTGACGACGAAACGCAACTTTGGCTATCCGATTCACAAAACGCTGACAATGCAGTGCAGATCGCCATGACCATGGCCACACCCCAGGACAATTTCTCCAGATACAGCTCCCAGACTTCAGGCGTTCACTATCTGGAAGCCGGGAAAAAATACTACTTCCAACTCAGGCACAAAGAAGGCGGCTGGGATGATCATTTCACCGTAGCCTGGTCTGGCCCGGGAATTTCACAACAAGTCATAAAAGGCGAATACCTCTTCAGTTGGGCAATGAACGGGCCCGACAGCACACCAGATATCAGCACAGAAGAAGCCTACGAACTCGGCTATAAAATCGGTTATTTCGATGCACAACAAGGCCTGAGCTTCAACGAAAATTACCCTCTTCTGGACGAAGACGGCGACAATCTGTACGACAACTGGGAAACGATATATGGGCTTGACCCTTTAAATCCAGATGATGCTGCTTCAGACAAAGACAACGACCTGCTGACAGCACTTGACGAATTCTGGGCCCGCACAGATCCAAACGCAGAAGATACTGACAGAGACGGCCTGCCAGACGGTTACGAATACGCCTACGGCATGGACCCAACCAACCCGAACGATGCCGGTATTGATTTTGATGGCGATGGCTATAGCGCTCTCGACGAATACATCGCAGGCACCAACCCGGAAGACCCGGAAGACGCTCCCCTTGCAGAACCAGTTTATGCGCCAGGCTTTGCTGGCCAGTATTTTACCGGCACCAGCTTTGACGAATTTCTTTACACCCAGCAAGATCCGGAGATCAACTTCAGCTGGGGCAATAATGCGCCGTCGTCAGAAATGCCCAAGGACAAATTCAGTGTACGCTGGCAAGGCTGGTTTACCCCACCGCACACATCAGGAACAAAGGAATACACGTTTACAACAACAACGGATGATGGTGTCAGGCTTCGGTTAAATGATTCGCTGGTCATTGACCAGTGGAAAAACCAATCGCCAACCGCCTACACAGCCGTCGCTGCCCTGCCTGCCGAAACACCTGTTGCAGTCACCATGGAGTATTACGAGTCTGGCTGGGGCGCTACCGCTAAACTCACCATCGCTGATCCGGAAACTGGCAACACCCTTTCAACACCCAGCGTTGTTCAACACCTGAAACTTGACAGTGATATAGCTGAAAGCACCTTAGGCGATGGCATAGATGACCTGTACAAACTTCGCTACGGCCTCCCCATCCTGCAACCTGTCGCAACGGAAGTGCTTAACAGCAGCGGCGTAACGGTACTCGATGCGTATAAATCAGGCATGCACCCCTACACCCTCGAAACCGTATCTGAGCCAGATTCACCGGTAACCAACACACCGGAGCAAAGTGTTCCCGGGCTTGGCAGCGTTACGCTCTCATGGACACCGCCAGGTACCCGCGTGGATGGTAGCAGCATTGCACTGAGTGAAATCGAGGGCTATCGCATCAGCTACGGGCAAGACATTAAAAACCTGAACCAGTCTGTCGAGGTTCCTGCTGAAACCACCCAAACCACGTTGAATGAACTAGCCATAGGAACCTGGTTCTTTACCATTCAGGTTATAGATACCAATGGTCTGAGCAGCGAATCTTCAGAGCCCGTGGAATATACCGTCAAATAGCGATACAGGTCGTCGAAATACTTTACACACGACCTCAACGTCAGACAATTAAGCATGCATTTTCAATGGGTTACAAACTGGCACAATGCATGCATAAGATAGTATGAAACATTGAAAAAGAACACTCACTGGAGGAGTGACTACCATGAAAAAAATTACTCAAGGCTTGGCGTTAGCTGCAGTAATGGGCGCATCAGGATTTGCCCAGGCTGCTTTCATTAATGCAGTAGCCAACGGAAACGCACCTGGTGTCGTTGCTGAACAGAGCGTACCTGGTGATAACGGTTACGCCACCGGCGGTGACGGGCTCGGCGTCTGGACTGCAGACACACCTTATTACAGCGTGGGCGATACCGTTCTGTTCGGGCACAACCTGAAGTCTACTACTGCAGACCCATTCAAGCTCACCTTTACCTACCTGGGCAAAGAAGCTTCTGATAACAACCAGTTCTACTGGGGCAATACCCTTGCCTTCGACACAAACAGCAACCCAGATGATCAGTTCAGTGCTGTTTTCTACGGTGGCATGGATCAGTTCTTAGGCTTCAGCTTCAAGAACCAACCAGGCGTTACCGTAAATAACGACGGCGCCAACGGAAGTCAGTTCGTTACAGCTAATCCCAACTCAAGCGTTAACTTCAACCTCTTTTATGTGGCCGAAGACGAGTACGTCATCAGTTTTGATGATGGGTACACTGGCGATGATAACCACGACGATATGATCATCCACGTTAAGGCCTCTAAAGTTCCTGAGCCTGGCACACTTGCCTTGTTCGGTCTGGGTCTGGCGGGCATTGCCGTTCGCATGAAAGGCCGTAAAAAAGCCTGAAGCCATGTAGTGTGGTATTGTTTAAGGCCCTGCATACGCAGGGCCTTTTTAATTGGTTGCCACTGAATGAATATACAGATTGTTTACGCCGGCAGTGGGCTCGGGCTAAAGAAAGACGCTCAAATTCTTATGGCCGCACTCACAGCAATGGGCCATACCTGCCATCAATCTGAGCTTCCTCCGACTCCCGCGTGGCGCAATAAACTCTCGCACTTCCGCCACCGGTTTATGACACGGTACTTACCAAAACCCGTTGATCACCTTTATCACACTCTTAGTCGCAGGCTAAAAACTTCCGCAACCAAAACCATTAAAGCGGACCTGGTCATACATCTCGAAAACATCCGCCCTTCTCACCTTGACTGCAGCGCCAAACACTGGCTGATTCCCAATCAGGAATGGTTCATTGAGTCCCGCACGTCGTACCTCAGATTTGTTGACCGCGTTCTTTGTAAAACTCAACACGCCACAACAATCTTCTCAGGCCTGCACCCAAATACTCATTACCTTGGCTTTACCGGGGTAACCAAGGAAGGCCCCCACCAAAATCCAGATAAAGATTTCCAGCTTGCGGTCCACGTTGCCGGCAACAGCCAATTCAAGGGCACTAAACCCCTTCTGAACTGCTGGCGCCAGCACCCGGAATGGCCAAACCTGGTACTGATATCAAAACATTCGGGTGACAACCCGCCCCATCCAGACAATATAAAAATACACAAATCTCTGACAGATCAAGACTTGTCTGAGCTCTGGCAACACGCGGGATTTGCAATCATACCCTCAGAAGTAGAAGGCTACGGGCAAGTACTGGCAGAGGCTATGAGCCACGGCTGTGTAACCATCACCACCGATGCGCCGCCTATGAATGAACTCATTGATAAAACCCGGGGATTCCTGGTCACACCAACTCATACTCAACCATTTCGCCTTGGCACCCGTTATTTTGTGTCGCAGGAAGAAATAGAGAAAACGATGGCAGAGGCCCTTCAAGCCAGTGATGCAAGCCTCCGGAAAATGTCTGACGCAGCCAGGCTCTGGTATCAGAACAATCATGCTGAATTTCTTCAACGCCTACAGCAGCAAATCAATCAGATAACTGAACAACCTCACGCTCAATCGAAGAAATAACCGCTGGAAACGTTAAATCAATAAATCCGGCTAAGGTTTCTTCAGGCTCACAGTCCACGCAACTGACTGCCGCTATCAGAAGACTGGCATCATCCCGGCTATCAAAGAAACCGGAAACCTGAGCCAGCTTTGCTCGCCATTGATCAGCCTCCCAGCGACCTTCCACCAGATAGCTGTAGGCAATATACACGTGCTCCCCTGTCACCCGACTTTTCAACGAAATGCCCTGCAAAGGAACGCCAAGATTGGTAGTTACACTAAAAAACTGATCAGGTATCCATAAATCCCGGTCATACAAGCGGTTGCTGTACTGTATCAACTCGGCCCTATGGCGCTGAAACTCATAGGTGAAAGCACCAAGGTAAAAGGTTTCATTCACGCTTCCACCTGCCTGCACATGCTGACGATCAAACAAGGTTTGCACATACACACGGTCAGGGTTGCGGATCAGGGGCCGCCATCCAGCAAGCTGCGCCCCAAACACCGGTGCATACCGGCCCTGCAGATCAACACTGTAGCTAGCAGGGTTCTCGGTAACCATTGACCGCTTCTCAGGTAACAACACCCAAGTCATTGCAACCAACACAAACACACACACCAAAGCCACCCATGTGCCCTTGGTATTTACTGTCGTGCCGGACGATTCAGACAACTCAGGCTGAGCGGCATCGTCTCGCAGCTCAAGCCGCCGCGCGATAAAATACAGAGGCACCAGAGTGCCAGCAAATACCCACCACCCGAAACTTTCGTGATCTTCAATTAAACCGGACTGCATGTTCGTTTCATAACCCATATAGATGATCACAAACACGCGAATCCAGTTAGCCATCAGAGCAAAAGCCACCCCCAATCCAAACAGCATCAGGCGGGAGCGAACACGAGACAGATACATTTCGCCGTAAATCAGAACCAGAGCTTGCCCAACCAGCAAATACCGAAGCCCTGAACAACCATGCGCAACCTCAAAGGTGCCTATACCGACCAAATAAACAAAAACACCCTCAATCTCGAAATTAATATCCAGAAAGCCAAGCAGAAACTTGTTCACCGCAACGGTGATTAGCTGAAGATTCCAGGCCAGAAAATCCCACACAGGAACCGTGAGAAACAAAAGTCCC
>NZ_JBFHJO010000080.1:0-5750 GCF_041595835.1 Marinobacter sp.
AAGCGTCCAGCCGTATTTTGGGCAGCTGCTCTGGCGCTGATTCCAGCGGTCATTGCGATTGGTTTGATGGTCGGTTGGCCACCGCAAGTTGTGGTGATCAGTGGCCTTTTGGTGTTTGGCGTATTGTTTGCCGTCAATTCATCTCTGCACAGCTATTTGATCGTTAGTTATGCGCGGGGCGATGGCGTATCACTGGATGTGGGTTTTTATTACATGTCCAACGCAGCCGGCCGGCTGTTGGGAACCATTTTGTCTGGCTGGGTTTATCAGGTGTACGGGCTGGAAGCCTGCTTGTGGATATCTTCGGGACTGGTGGCGGTAGCAGCTTCGTTATCGATGCTACTGCCACAAAGGCAAGAAGCTTAAGCCGGGCCTAGAATCGCAGAACCAGACCGGCGCTGGCTTCAACCTGCAGATAACCGCTACTGCGGTATTTGAATGCACAGCCACCGGAACAGAATACGGAACCGCCAGAATCGAGAGCAGTATAAATGCCTCGGAGATCAAGCCGAAGACGCAGGTCGTCGTTGAGAAAAAACTGATAACCACCGCCGAGGGATAGGGCAACACGATGGTGGGTGTCGAACGCAGAGTCACCAGGCTCCAGCCGGGATACTCCCAGAACGCCGGAAGCAAAACCGCCGTAGGTTTTACCGCCGGGGAAGTAGAGACCGCCAAATTGCAGCTGGTAAATCGTCAGGTCGATGGCCTGCGTACCGGGTGTGAAAAGTCCGTTATCGAGTTTTGCTGAGGTTTCCTGTCGGCCAACATACAGCTCGCCTTGTTTTCCGGCCTCTGGCAGGTCGAAGTTCAGGGTCAGGCCATAGCTTGAGCTGTCTTCAAACTTTATCTGGTCCCTGATGCTGTCGTCCGAGGACTCAATATCGATAGAACTGCCCATCCGGAAGCCCGTAAAAGGCGCAATACTCATATCTGCAACTGCCGGTGAGGCGAGCAGGGCATAGCTTGAGCTACAAATGATAAAGCTATACAGCGCCTGGAACAGGAAAAGCTTTTTACAGAGTGCGAGAGTCTTCCTGAATAACATGCTCAATGTGGTTGCTCGGGCACTTCCCGAATACGACCATGGTCATCGATGGCTACGTAAACAAATAAGCCTTCGGTAACCTTGCGAGGGTTTTTTGCCGAGCGGTCCAGCGTCCAGACTTCCACATTAATCTTCATGGAACTGCGGCCAATATCCACCAGTTCGCAGTAGCACCCTACCTGAGACCCCACCCGCAGCGGTGATAAAAACTCCATCCGGTCCATGGCAACCGTGGCGTTGCGCCCGCGAGAGATGCGCCCGGCCATGGTAGCAGCAGCAATATCCATCTGCTTGACCAGCCAGCCGGCAAAAACATCACCGTTCGCATTGGTATCAGAAGGAAGGGGCACTATCTGAAGAATGAGTTCCCCGCGAGGATTGGGTTTGTCGTCATCGTACGCAGTCATGAGAGTCGCCTGTAACTACTTATGAGTTGTTTTGCATGCATGGTAGCCAGATGGCAGCGGTCTGCAAGAAAAATTGAACAATGGTGCTTATAAAACCACGGAATATTTCAGAAGTTGTAACAAAACTGTCATAGCACGTCTTTAGGATGCACTCATCGACAAAGAAGATTTGTAGACAGCGTCCACCAATAATGGAGACAACATGTGAAGAAGTTTAAATCAGCTCTTACGACTGTAGCATTGGCCAGTAGCATTGCCGCAGTGTCCGCTCCGGCGATGGCACGCGACACCGTAAATATTGTGGGGTCCTCAACGGTATACCCGTTCGCGACTGTCGTAGCCGAACGTTTCGGCCGTAACACAGACTTCCCGACACCTAAGTTAGAATCTACCGGTTCTGGCGGTGGCTTGAAGCTTTTCTGTGCAGGCATTGGTACCGAACACCCTGATATCACTAACGCATCTCGCCGTATGAAGAAAAGCGAATTCGAGATGTGTCAGAAAAATGGTGTTAAGGACATTACAGAAGTAAAAATCGGCGCTGATGGTATCGTGATTGCGAACTCGAAAGAGGCCGAGCAGATGGATCTGAGTCTGCGTCAGGTTTTCCTGGCGCTCGCCAAGGAAGTTCCGGACCCCAAGGGTGGCGACAAGCTGGTGGCTAATCCGTACCAGAAATGGAGCGATATCGATTCCAGTCTGCCGAACAAAGAAATCAGTGTGATGGGGCCACCTCCGACTTCCGGTACCCGTGATGCTTTTGTTGAGATTGCGATGGAAGGTGGCTGTAAAACCTTTGGTTTCATCAAAGCGATGGAAAAGAAGGAAATGCGCGCTGTTTGCCACAGCATGCGTGAAGATGGCTTGTTCGTGGAAGCCGGCGAGAATGATAATCTGATCGTTCAGCGTCTGGCTCAGGATAAAGACACTCTGGGGATCTTCGGTTACAGCTTCCTGATGGAAAATTCTAACCAGATTCAGGCCACCACCATCAATGGTGTTCAGCCAACGCCGGAAACGATTGCCGATGAAGACTATCCGGTTGCGCGTTCTTTGTTCTTCTACATCAAGGGTGCCCACGTAAGCGTGATTCCAGGTATTAAAGAATACGCTGAGGAATTTACCAGCGAAGCTGCCTGGGGCGACAACGGCTATCTGGTAGACGTAGGCCTGATTCCGAACCCGCGCAAAGTTCGGATGGACGTTGCCAGGAACGTACGTAAACTGACACCGATGACTGGGAACGAGCTCTGAGTATTATTCAGAGTCATCAAGGATGATGGAGAATGCGAGCCGGTTCGGTTCGCATTCTTTTGTCATGTCCGACTGACGCTCAATATTCACATAACACAGAGATCTCTATGCAAACGGCCAACCTATTGCCTCTGATACTGGTGATTGCCGTCGTAGCCTACGGACTGGCCTACATGCGGTCACGGTCGGTGGCTGAGCCGCTGGGTGGTATTCGCAACCTGAAGGCATTGCCATTTTATTACGCTGCCAGGGCAGCCTTATGGTGCGCCATACCTGCCTTACTTGTTTTGGGCGCGTGGGCTGCGTTCGAGGGCAAGGTTATCCAGAACCTGGTGGTCGGCTCATTACCGGCTGAACTGGCGCCGCAATCTGCGGGCGAGGCAAGTTTGATGTTATCGCAGATTAATAACATTGCTGCAGGTAAGTTGAACCCGGACTTTGCGCCAGCGGAAGTGGTAGGTGCTGCTGGTTTGCTGGACTCACTGCGGGCCCAGAGCAGTCAATTTAAAACCGTTCTGGTCGTTCTGATTTCGGTACTCGGAGCGGCGTTTGCTTGGAGCCGGGTGCAACCTCAGATCAACGCCCGAGAGAATGTAGAACGTACTCTTCGGTGGATTTTCTTTACCTGTGCAGCGGCCGCGGTGTTAACCACTGTTGGCATTGTTTTCTCAGTGATTTTCGAAACATTCCGGTTCTTCGACAAGGTACCAGTTACCGAGTTTCTGTTCGGCACCACCTGGAGTCCGCAAACAGCGCTTCGCGCTGACCAGGTCGGGGCAGACGGTGCTTTTGGGGTGATCCCATTGTTTACTGGTACGTTGCTGATCTCAGCGATTGCGCTGCTGGTGGCGGTGCCGGTGGGCCTGCTATCCGCTGTTTATGTCTCTGAATATGCATCCAAAACAGCCCGGGCTATCATCAAGCCAATGCTGGAAATGCTGGCGGGTGTGCCGACCGTTGTTTACGGGTTTTTTGCCGCTCTGACGGTGGCACCCTTTATCCGTGATCTGGCCGAAATGATCGGGCTGGAAGCGTCTTCCCAAAGCGCGCTGGCGGCAGGCCTGGTGATGGGCATCATGATCATTCCTTTCGTTTCGTCACTGTCAGATGACGTGATTAATGCGGTTCCTCAAAGCCTTCGGGACGGTTCTCTAGCCCTGGGGGCTACTCAGTCTGAAACCATGAAGAGTGTGATTTTTCCTGCGGCTCTGCCCGGCATCATGGGCGGGATTCTTCTGGCCGCATCCCGGGCGATTGGTGAAACCATGATTGTGGTGATGGCTGCCGGGCTGGCGGCGAATCTGACGGCCAATCCGTTGGAATCTGTAACCACCGTAACCGTTCAGATTGTCACCTTGCTGACCGGTGATCAGGAGTTTGACAGTGCCAAGACTCTGGCGGCGTTTGCTCTGGGGATGATGCTGTTCATTCTGACTCTGGCTCTCAACATGATCGCTCTGAAAGTGGTTCGAAAATATAGGGAACAGTATGACTGATCAACGTACACAGGCGGAGATTGTCCGCCAGTCGCTGAAGCGGCGGTACCGTAAAGAGCGCAGGTTCCGGCTTTATGGCATGACCGCCATTGCCGTTGCGTTACTGTCTCTGGTGGTGTTGTTCACTGACATTATAGGCAAAGGTTATACCGGGTTTATCAAGACCACCATGACTCTGGAAGTGGTGCTGGATGGAGAGCTGATGTATCTGGAAGATCCGACCGATAAGGATCAGGTCTCCATGGCTGATTTTCAGGCTCCGATCATCGCAGCGTTGCAAAAGTATTTCCCGGAAGCGCAATCCAGGGCGGATGTTCGCGAACTGAGTCGCTTATCGGGCAACTACGCCAGTAACCAGATTCGGGACTTGCTGCAAGCCCGGCCGGAATTACTGGGCACTACGCAGACTCTTGAGTTTTTGGTGCACGATACGGTCTCGGTTTACGTCAAACATGCCGACAATCCGGCATACAGTATCCGTTTGTCGGAACAACAACAGCTCTGGGTAGATGCTTTGGTAGAGAAAGGGGTTGTTGATACCGGTTTCAACGATGTGTTTTTCAGGCGGGGTGATTCCCGGGAGCCTTCCAACGCCGGTATTTTGGGGGCCATTGTTGGCTCTTTGCTTACCATGTTTGTGACCTTGGTTATTGCCTTTCCGATGGGTGTGGCTGCGGCAATCTATCTGGAAGAGTTTGCGCCCCAGAACAAGCTGACAGATTTTATTGAGGTCAATATCAACAACCTGGCAGCCGTGCCCTCGATCATCTTTGGCCTGCTGGGCCTGGCGGTGTTTATCGGTGTGTTTGGAATGCCTCGGTCTGTCCCTGTGCTGGGTGGTGTGGTGCTGGCGTTAATGACACTGCCGACCATCATTATTTCCAGCCGGGCGGCCATTAAAAGTGTTCCGCCCTCCATACGGGAAGCCGCTGAAGGTATCGGTGCCTCGAAAATGCAGGTAGTACTGCACCATGTGGTGCCGCTGGCCATGCCAGGCATGATGACCGGTTCTATTATCGGAATGGCGCAGGCGCTGGGCGAAACCGCACCTTTGCTGCTGATCGGGATGGTGGCTTTTATTGTGGAAGTGCCCGATGGCTTCTTCAGTTCGGCCACAGTGCTTCCGGTACAGATTTTTCAATGGGCCAGCAGTGCCGAACAGGGTTTTGTCGAGCTGGCATCAGCCGGCATCATGATTCTGCTGGTATTTATGATTTCTATGAATGCTTTGGCTATCTGGTTGCGTAAACGTCTTGAGCGCCGTTGGTAGAGAGGGGTGTTATGAATAGCATGAATGCGACAGTAAATATTTCTGAAAAGGTGGCCAGGCGAGTGATTGAAGATAAGCCGGAGAACGCAATCATCACAGAGGGTGTAACTGTTGGTCAGCCCTTCTCGGATGACCCTAAATTCAAGCTGCGTAACGTGGAAGTCTTCTACGGCGACAGCCCAGCGATTAAAAACATCAGCCTGGACATTGGCCGTAACGAAGTGATTGCCTTTATCGGCCCTTCGGGGTGCGGTAAGTCAACCTTCCTGCGATGT
>NZ_JBFHJO010000081.1:0-5623 GCF_041595835.1 Marinobacter sp.
TCTTCCAGCGCCAGTGTCTGCTCCATCACCAACCGGATGTCGGAGTCGTCATCCACAAAGATTACGAGCGGTGTCGTCATTCCTCTGCCTTTCGCTGTTTCAGTTTCAGAATAAACTCGGCACCCGGGCCATCAGACCTGTTCTGGCCAGTCAGGCTGCCCCCCAGAGCGTCAACAATCTGTCTCGAAATAGACAAACCAAGGCCCAGGCCCTGTTTCACCGAACGGGTAGTGAAGAACGGTTCGAAAACACGCTCCGTGTTGCCCGGCAAACCGTGACCATTGTCTTTTACCACGCAGCGCCAGTACTCACCTTCTTCCGTGATCACAATGTGAATTTCCGGCTGTTCCTGGCCTTCTACGGCCTGAACGGCATTAGCTATCAAGTTGACCATAACCTGTTCAACCCGAATCAGGTCACCGTGGCACATCAACGGAACATCTGGCCGGTGCCAGCAAATATTAATGCCCTCACTGACACTCTGGGCCGTGATAATTTTAAGGGCTGCATCGACTGGCAGTCTTAAGTCCACCACCGAAGGTGGCCCTTCAGATTTTCGTGCAAACACTTTGAACTGCCGGATCAGCTCTGCCATTTTGTCGCAGAGATTCACAATCTCCCGAAGGTTGGCGTCGACCATATCGCCCGCGCCCCGCTCGAGAAATTTCCGGCTGTTGCGGGCATAAGCCTGAATGGCAGTGAGCGGTTGATTAATCTCATGATTCAAACCAGCAGACATTTGCCCAAGCACCGCCAACTTAGCCGCCTGAATCAATTCCTGCTGGGTTTCACGCAGTTCAGTTTGCGCCCGTTCCCGCTCCTGAATTTCAGCCAGCAATTGATCGTTGGAGCGCCGGAGATCGACAGTACGCTGAGCAACTCTCCGTTCCAACTGCTCACCGCGCAGAGCAAGCTCGCGCTCCCTGCGCCGCCTCTCCCGCAGATAAAGCCAGGTCAGAAAACCCGCAAGGAAAATAGCGCCACCGCCGATTAAAAAACCAGCTCGCATCCAGATCACCTGGCGAGTATCCGCCAGCACCACCAACTGCCAATCCAGCCTGGGCAAAGCTGCACTAACGGCCAGATAATCCTGCCCACCATCCTGGCTCTTAAAACGCATTCGTGCGGCCTGTTCAGACAACACCCACGGTTTTCCCTGCAAGCTAAAATCAACAGGGCTCAAATCACGCTCGGGATATCGTTGCCGGACTCTGGCCGATTTTCCCGTACCTTCTTGCGAAAAATCCCGATAGAGCCATTCCGGATAACTGGTCAGGAAACTGATTCCGTCACCATCAAGAACAACCATTTCAGCCTGGTGTTGAGTATCAGGCCGGTTCCAGTGCGATTCGATCTCATGAACCAGCACCTTGACGGCCACGACACCCAAGATATAGCCACGCTGATCCCTTACGGGATGAGAGAAATACAAGCCACGCTCAAGGGACATAGAACCCAGTGCAAAGTACACCACTGACTGGCCGGTTTTTAAGGCATCATAAAAGTAGGGACGATACGAATAGTTGCTACCAACAAAACTGTCGGGTTGGCCGAAGTTGTTGGCGGCAATAGCAAGGCCGCTGAGGTCCATCAAATAAATATCAGAACCTCCAACGATTGTGGCCATTCGCTGCATTTGCTCATTGGCTTTGAGCAATACAACGGGATCCTCCGGACGTTTGAGAGCATCAGCCAGAAGAGGATGCTGGGCAATTAACTCAGGCACCGGAAGATACCGGTTGAGTTCATTGGCAACCAACTGACGATAACGAAAAGCTTCCTGAAAATTTTCCTGCTCTAGCTGCCGGTACCCAAACCAGCCACCAAGCACCCATGACAACAACAGGGTGACCATCAGAACGACAACAACACTGATCCGATAGAGCATGGGTTCTGGTTCCGGCAAAGAGTCTAGACTAACTCCCGGAAACCGGCAGGACAACCGGCCTTCACGCCTGCTGCCCTGCTCATGAGTTACCACGTCAGGCTGCGGCCAGTCCCGGTGACCGCTTACGCTGGATCAGCATTGCCACAACGGCAAGTCCGATGCCGGCAAAATCCGTCCACAACCCACCCTCGATAGTCAGCAAGGCGGCCGCAACCAGCAGGAGGCGCACCAGAACCGGCGCAGCAGACCGGGCAAACCACCCAAGCACACCGGCCGAAAGCAAATACACACCGAAGGTTGCTGTGATCAGCGCCCGTGCAATCTCGAACCACTCAGCCTCCATCAACAGCGCACCATTGTAGAAGAACATAAAGGGCACGATAAAGGCGGCAATACCAATCCGGAATGACGCCACCGAAGTCGCCATAGCATTAGCGCCTGAGATGCCTGCAGCAGCATAAGATGCCAACGCAACCGGAGGCGTGATCGCAGAAACCACGGCGAAATAAAATACAAAGAAGTGTGCCGTGAGCGGATCAATGCCCAACTGAACCAGGCCCGGCGCTACCACCGAAGCCGCCACGGCATAAGCCGCTGTTGTTGGCATTCCCATGCCCAGCAAGATTGAGATGAACATGGCAAAAACCAGTGCCAGCAGGTTACTGTGAGCAGCAACGTCCAATAACAGAACCGAGAAGCGCGCACCAACGCCCGTCAACGAGATTACGCCAACAATAATACCGGCCGCCGCACACACAACGATGATCTGGATCGACATATAAGCCGCAATTTCAAAAGCCCGCAGAATTTCACGAATACCCATTTTATTGGGGGAAATCCAGCTCACCACTGCTGCCGAAACCGTCGCCAGAGTACCGGCTCGGATAACCGAATAGCCTTGAAACAACGCAACAATCAGAATGATGATCGGCGCAAACAGATAAACCTGCCGAACCAGCAGTTTCAGGTTCGGCAGCTCATCGCCACGCATGCCGCGCATACCAAGTTTCTTGGCTTCGAAGTCCACCATGAAAAAGACCGAAGCAAAATAAAGGATCGCAGGAATAATCGCCGCAATAGCAATATCGGTATAAGGAATACCAGTGATCTCAGCCATGATAAACGCGCCCGCGCCCATAATCGGCGGCATGATCTGCCCCCCTGTAGACGCGGCAGCTTCAACTGCGCCGGCCGATTCTTTGCTGTAACCAACCCGCTTCATCAACGGAATTGTCAGCGAACCTGTCGACACAACATTACCGGCACTGGTGCCGTTGATCATACCCATCAGGCCAGACGCAAAAATAGCCACCTTGGCTGGGCCTCCGCGCGAACGACCGGCTACGGCAAACGCGAAGTTTACAAAGTAGTCGCCCACCTTGGATGCCTGTAGAAACGCGGCAAAAATGATGAACAAAATAATGTAGGTTGAAGACACTGCGGTAGTCGGCCCCAGAATGCCCGCATCGGTGTACACCTGGCTAAAGAAACGCTGAACCGACAGGCCCGGATAACCCAAAAAGCCCGGCAGATAAGGGCCAACAAAGACATACGCAAGAAAAACCAGGCCAATGACAACCAGCGCCATACCCGCCACCCGGCGAGTCAACTCCATAATCAGGGCTGTACCAGCAACGGCCGCAAAAGAAATACCGACGGGGGCAAAGGCTGTGCCTGTAGTCATACGCATGGACGTGTTGAACACCACCAACAGGTATGAAGCTACCGTCACCGAACACACCACCAGAACGAGATCAGGCACACTGAAACGAGCGCGATCACGCTGGTGAAACCAGCTCATAACAATACCGATAGCGGAAGCCGCCAACAAAGGCCAGCCAAAGTGCCAGGTTTCCAGCTCAGCTGGAACACGGAAGGCACCCGCCTTCAGCTGCAAGTCGAAGGAATATGTCTGGTACAGCGCGTAAAAAGCGGGAATCAAAGCCACTGCGCTGATCCAGGATGTCCACCGATGACGAGCTTCGCCCTCTTCAGCAGACACAAAACGGGCACCGGCAAACAAAATAAAGCCCAGTACCAAGGCGCCGGCAACGTGCACAATCCGGAACGACCAGGTTTCCATAGGTGCCACGTTCAGCGTGTATAAATGAAACACCGAATAGGCGATGGCCAGCATAACCACAAACTTGAGCAACATACCGGTGAACAAACGGCGATTAGCCTCAACCGGTTCCTCATCCACGTTATGCGCAAGAATGTGATCTTCATTAATCGTCAGGTTTTCAGCCAATGGCTTCTCACCATCAGCGGGAAAGTGTTCTTTGGTCATGATTGGTCCTGCCTGAAGATAAGGCGGTGATTCGGTATCAACCAGGCTCCGGAGGCCGCAAGGCGCTCCAGAGCCTGTGTTTTACTACTTGATAGCGCTTGCTTCGATGGTGTAACCGTTTTCGTTAAACCAGCGGGCAGCGCCTGGATGCCAGGGCAGCACAGTATTCTTTGTATAATTTTCAGGAACAGAGAAGCGTGCAGCTTTGTGGATAGACACCATCTTCTCGTTGTTTTCCATGGTCAGCTTGGTTATCTCGTACACGAAGCTCTCCGGCATATCGCAATTCACCATCGCAAAGTTCCACATGGACACCACGCGGGAAGGCTTATCCAGAGACTGGTAAGTGGCGGCAGGAATGACAAATTCAGAAACCGGGAAGTTATCCACGATTTTCTTCACTTCCTCGTCATTCATCTCAATGATGTTTACATCAGTCTGAACCTCCAGCTGACTAACCGCAGGGATAGGAATACCCGCAGCGAAAGCCACAACATCAATCAGACCATCCTGCAACTGGCCACCCAGATCAGACCAGCTACCATTGCGGCGCTCAAACTTCACGCCCAGCGTTTCCATCATGCGGGGGAAATAAGTGTCAGACGTGGAACCTGCCGGACCAAAACCAATGGTGGCACCGTCGGGAATTTCTGAAATGGATTTAATGCCAGAGCTGGACAACGCAGTAATGGAAAACGGCGTTTCATACATCGGGAACATCGCGCAAACGTTGTCCATCTTCATACCCGGAGCCAGCGGACTTTCGCCATCCCTTGATTCACGGGCAGGGCCCATCGTCGTCAGACCGAACTTCAGGTCACCGGTGTGAACCAGCGCCATGTTCTGAACCGGACCGCCAGTAATTTCCGCACCGCCGGAGACGCCCAGATTTTCAGCAACAAAGTTTGCCCAGCCAGAGCCATAAGCGAAATAGGTGCCGCCCTGGCTTGCAGTACCGACAGTAAAACTGTCTGGCCAGCCTTCACGGTCTTGGGCAACAGCAGGTGTTGCAGCAAATACGGTTGTAGCGAACGCAGCCGCCACGATGGACTGAAGTTTCATAAAAAGGCTCCCGATATGTTTTTTTAGTTGGGTGCAGACAAGGCCATACATGACCTTCTCCACATACAACAGCAAAACCCAGGCCACCCAGAGAAAGACTTAATCAAACAATTAGTTACATAAAACAGAGGAAAAACAGAAAGGAAAAACGGGTAGAAATCCACCCATTTTTCATTGCAGTTTGGGTGGGAAAAGCCCCACTTTTTTTGGGGGAGGGGAGCGATGCACCCGATCTTTCTGGTTTTACCACCGCCCCTGCACAGTAGCCACAATCCTGCGTCCACCTGCGTTGTTCCGGTGTTCACAAAGGTAGATCCCCTGCCAAACACCCAATGCCAGCTTGCCATGGGTAATAGGGATGGTCAGTGATGGGCCAATGATCA
>NZ_JBFHJO010000082.1:0-5465 GCF_041595835.1 Marinobacter sp.
GCGGCCTTATCATCTTTTAAGTTAAGTGCAGCGCTACTGATTAAAGCCAGGCCTCTGTAACGATTTTTCCTGCCAATTGACTGTGCACCCTCTTAGTACACCTTTGCTCATATCTGAAGCATTTGGGTGCAGTTATCGTTTGAATAAGGTCGGCTACTTTTCGAAAAACCTGCTATTTTTAACTCAGGTTGTTTTGAAAGGATGCGCTCGTTGTTTCAACTTCAGTCAATTACCAAACGTCATTTTCTTCACCCCTTGATGCTGGTGTTTTTGATGGTAATTGCCGTAAGTTCGAAGGCTGTGGAAAGCCTTGATGTTCGAGTGGGCAATTTCTATCCCAACTACTACAAAAATGCAGAGCAGCAATGGGAAGGCATCGACGCCGAGATGGCTGTCGCCCTGGTGGAGCGGGCGGGGTTCAAGCCCAATATTTATGAGATCCCGTGGTCGCGTGCGTTGGTTATGGCCAGGATGGGGCAGGTGGATGTGCTGGCTAATGTTAACATCACCGAAGACCGGTCTGAGTATCTGCACTGGATTGGCCCGCAGCGATACACTCAGATGAGCCTTGTTGTAACCAGGGAAAATGCCGGGCTGCCGATCAGGTCGCTTGATGATCTGCTTGAGCAGTGTAAATTACTCGGCCTGAAATTTGGTATACAGCCCAACGTGAGTTACGGGGAAGAGTTTGCTGAAAGGCTGAGAAGCGATGATGAATTCAGGGCCTGTGCTGAACCGTTGACCGGTCCGCAGAATGACGACAAGGTTTTGCTTGGCAGGCTGTTGGGTTATTTTGATGAACCTCTGGATGTTCAGGCTGAACGTAGGCGCAATCCCGATTACGGTTTGGTGGTTCACCCTTTCACTGTTATCAAAGAGCCCGTGTTCTTTGGGGTTAGCAAGGCGTCTATAAGTACTGATGAGCTTAAGCGGTTGCTGGAAGCCTACCAGTCGTTAGTAGCTGACGGTTCTCTGGAGGCCATTGTCAGGAAATGGACCTTCGATACGCACGACCAATGACAGGATTTATTGTTGCGATATTCACGAAGAAAAAGCGGGGCTGTCCCTATTTCCTGCCGCAAAGCCGTACATCTGATCGTTGTTTTGTTGCTGTTTATGGTTGCTGCAAACACGGGGTATGCAGAGATTTATAAATGGGTGGATGACGACGGAAAGGTTCACTTCAGCGATCGAAAAGACCACAGCATTAAGCAGGAAGTGGTCAGCGTGAGGCCTGGCGCGTCGAAATGGTCGCGTTTTGACATTGATATTAACGCCGTTGATGTTGATCTGAGTGACGAGGAACGTCAGCAGATTGTTGACGGTGTGAACAATGTCTATGAGTTTTTTGATCGTGTGATGTCCTTTGATATGTACAGGACGGTGCCCGTCAATATACTGATTTTTAGAGATAGAGCGGAATATCGGAATTACCTGATTCGTAATAGCAGAGGCATGGCCATTGCCTCGTATGGTCTTTATATACCCTCCGAACATCAGATTGTCGTTTATGTGCGGGAAAACCGGAGTCTCACCTTCAAAACCATCAAGCACGAGGTGAGTCACGCGGTTGTTGATACCATCATTCCCTATGCGCCAACCTGGTTAAATGAAGGGCTCGCCGAGCAAATGGAGATGCTGGAGCGTGACGACTCGGGTTTGTACATTGTGCGCCACCCGGAAAACCAGAGGGTCGTTGCAAAAGCCCGTGAGCAGGGGCATATAGAGGACATTGCCAGGTTTTTGAAGCTGCCCAGTAATAAGTGGCAACATTCAGAAATGTCCGGGAACGGATACTTGCGGGCTCAGTCGAGCCAGTTTGTCTATTTCCTTTTGTCCAAACCGACCGGCCGTAACTTTATTGCGCGTTTGCTGCATACCTTCAATCGGGGTGAGCGCACGCTCTCTTATTATCTGGTGGATGAGAACTACATTGGCGGTGTCAGCATGCTGGAGTTGGACTGGCGGCAATGGTTGCACCATCAGGGGGAAGGGGTTGTCAGGCTTTAGTAGAGTCAATATCTCCTCTTCGGTCGACGCTTCGCCCAACGGCCAGCAGGCCAGAGAAAGTACATGTTAGCTTTTGATGCCCGTTGGTGCGCTAGCCTATGATCAAGCGAAAAAAGAGCCTTGCATATTGCATATCGTTTTGCCTTCTGATTGGCGGAATGGCTTTTTATGAACTGCGATACTCCTTGTCGCAGGAAGAAGTTAAAGCCGGGGACAGGGTTGCAAGCACCAGTCTTCTGGTGGGTGAGTGGATCAAAGGCGCATTCGTTGCTTCTGATTATATTCTGCGTGATATCGTCTATACGGTTCCCGTTTCAGCGCTTCATCTTCCGGTAAACAATTCTGAGGAGCATGCTCGAATCTCAAGATACATTGATGACAAGCGCAAGACCCTTCCGCATGCAAATGGTGTCGGCCTGAATGATAAAAACTGCATTATGACCCATACCCCTGCAATTGTGGGCTTTGATGCCAGCAATCGTGAATGGTGTCGCGTGCCCAGAAACAATCCGGAAATTCAAACCTACGTTTCAAATATGTTTACCAGTAATATGGGTGAACTGATGGTTATCCAGTCTCGAAAATTTCCCGGAGAAGAGTTTAGTGGGCTGGCCGGAATTGGTGTGAATCTGAAGCTCTTTTCAACATGGCTTGAAAAAGTATCCGTCGGCACCCACGGCGTATTAGCCATCATTGATCGGAATGGCAAAATGCTGGCGAGAAAGCCTGTCGAACCGGAAACGCTTGGCAAAGCGGTGAACAACCCGATACTTAAAGCCTTTATTGATTCCGGTGAAAACTACAGAATGCTTCGAACAATTTCTCCGTTTGACCAGGAGCCGCGCCTGTACGGTATTCGTAAGGTTGAGGGGTTGCCATTTGTTGTTGTGGTTGGCGAGGCAGATCGTGACTGGCAGGCGGACTGGAGCCAGCGTGCCTGGTTGGCTGCAGGTGCTCTTGTTATCTTGTGGTCGCTGGCTTTCTATACGCTTTACATATACTGGGAACGGTTAAAAAGTTTCGCCGAACTCCGGAAAGTTCGTGATGAGCTTGAAGGCCTCAGCCTCACCGATGCCCTGACCGGACTAGCCAATCGCCGTTGCTTCAACGGTGTTTTGGAGGCGGAATGCCATCGTTTGCGGCGTATAAAAGCGCCCATTTCTGTGATCATGCTTGATGTGGATTTCTTTAAGGTCTTCAACGACACCTATGGCCACCCGGCCGGGGATGAGTGTCTTAAATTGGTGGCAGGGGTTATCCAGAATCAGCTCAAACGACCTCAAGACCTGGCAGCCCGCTATGGCGGTGAGGAATTTTGCTGCATTCTGCCTGAGACGGAACATGCTGGTGCTATAGATATTGCAATGAGCATTAAGGACGACATTGCGGGTTTGCGTATCCGCCACGAAGGTTCAGCAATCGGAGATTACGTTACCGTTAGTGTAGGTGTGGCTACGCTTATCTGTGACGAGGATGTTAATTGTGAAACCATCGTAAAGATGGCCGACGAACGCCTCTACCTGGCTAAGAAGAATGGGCGGAATCAGGTGGTTTCAGAAGCGGGTTGATCGCCTATAAATGGGCTTGAGTAAAATTGGCCGCTGGTGTCGCCTGCATTCAGGGAGCACTCCGCGGCCGATTTCCGGTTATTGTGCGGTGTAAGCACCGTCTACCGTGTACTGACTTCCGGTAACAAAAGAGGCTTCGTCAGATAGCAGGAAGGTAACCACCTGAGCCACTTCCTCGGCCCGGCCCAAACGGCCGATCGGGTGCAGCGACTTCAGGGAGTTATAGGTTTCCCTGTCGAGCTTGTTCAGCAGCGGCGTGTCGATATAGCCCGGGTGTACCGAGTTGATGCGGATGCCTTTGGCTGAGTATTCCAGTGCTGCTGTTTTGGTCAGACCGGACACCGCGTGTTTTGCAGCAACGTAGCCGGCCAGGTTTTCTGTGCCCACGAGCCCGAGAATGGACGCTGTGTTGACGATGGCACCACCACCGGCTTTGAGCATGGCAGGAATCTGGTAGCGCAAGCCGTAGAATACGCCGTTCAGGTTGATGCTGATGACTTTGTTCCAGTCTTCGATGCTCAGTTCTCCGGTGGGGACTGTGGCACCAAGAATGCCGGCGTTGTTAAAGGCCAGGTTTAATGCCCCGAATTCGGAACAGGCAAAATCTACTGCTGCCTTGACCTGTTCATGATCGGATGTGTCCGCAGTAAAGGCCGCTGCTTTACCTCCGGCGTCCTTGATAGATTTGGCAACTTTCTCTGCCGCTTCGGTGTTGATATCGGAAACTACAACAGCTGCACCTTGTTTCGCCAGTTGCAGTGCGACAGCCTCACCAATGCCGGAACCTGCGCCTGTAACTAATGCTGTTTTACCGGAGAAATCACTCATAGTTTGTTCCCTCGCAATGGTTAGTTAACACACTTGTTCATCGGCACGAGCAGTGATGGAGTTACAATGCTGATTCACAGCCAATCCATATGCATGTCGATACTTCTACATTATGCTTTGTCTGCCCAAATGAAACTGATACTTCTACGTACCAGTGAAAAAAACATGCATCAACATGTTGTTTTTGCAGTGCTTTCTTCAGATTTTGCGTTAAGGGGCCTTGATTATGACTGGTGTTAAGCTCCGGCCCTACCAGCAGGAAGCCGTCGACGCCACCTTGAAGCACTTCCGAAAATCCGATGATTCTGCGGTTATTGTGCTGCCCACCGGTGCCGGGAAAAGCCTGGTCATTGCCGAACTGGCCCGCCTGGCCCGGCGCAGGATTCTGGTGCTGGCCCATGTCAAAGAGTTGGTTGAACAGAACCACGCCAAATACCAGAGCTATGGGCTGACTGCGGGCATCTTCTCCGCCGGGTTGAAGCGAAAGGAGAGCCAGCATCAGGTCACCTTTGCCAGCGTGCAGTCCGTCTCCGCCAACCTGGACCGGTTCCGGAACGAATACTCCCTGCTCATTATCGATGAATGCCATCGGGTCAGTGGTGAGGACACCAGTCAGTACCAGCGCATCATCGAGCAGCTGCGACAACAGAACGACTCCCTCAAAGTACTTGGGCTGACCGCTACCCCCTATCGCCTGGGTATGGGCTGGATCTATCGCTATCACTACCGGGGATTTGTCCGCAGCGAACAGGACAAGCCCTTTGTCCGTTGCATTTATGAGTTGCCGCTGAGCTATATGATCAACCGGGGTTACCTCACAAAGCCCGAGGTGGTGGATGCGGCGGTAGCGCAATACGATTTCTCGGCTTTGCCCCGCAACAGCTTTGGCGAATACGCGGAAAAAGACGTAAACCAGCTGCTGGGCAAACATCCGCGTGTGACCCGGGCCATTATCGAACAGGTGATGGAGCTGGCGGCCAGACGCCAGGCGGTGATGATCTTTGCGGCCACGGTGGACCATGCGAAAGAAATCACCGGCTATCTGCCGGAACAGCAGAC
>NZ_JBFHJO010000083.1:0-4985 GCF_041595835.1 Marinobacter sp.
CGGGCTTTTTTTTGTCCTAGAAAAAATATGCAAGTTTGCTTGCACTGCACAGACAACTATGCTTTTATTAGATGCAAGTTCACTTGTGTTTGGAGGCAGACCAATGACTATCAACGACAAGCAGTTCTTCCGGGCTCAGCGACGGCTCCGCGAACAGGCCCGCAACTCTGATCCGATGGCTGTAGAAAGCAGGCCGAATTTCGCCCCAGAGTTTGCAGGCCTGGAAGCTCCCACAAACGGCGAGCGCTGGCTGGCCTATCAACGCAAGCTGATGCTTAGGAGCGCTGCATGAAAGATGTGATAGCAGCCCTGGCCATCGCGTTAGCTGCCCCGGCAATGGCCGACAGCTACATCTACACAGGGGCATGGAGCCAGCATTTTTCCGGCAAGGAGTACAACGAGACAAACAGGATGCTGGCCGTTGCGGTAGATGGGTACATGGCCGGCTATTTCCGCAACAGCTATGACGAGGATGCATTCATGCTGGCTCGGCAGTTCACAGCGAATCATGGAGACATACAGTTCGGCGTCTCCCTGGGTGCGGTGTACGGCTACCGGCACTGTCTGAAGGGGTGGAGCGACAGCAGTCGCAGGGTTTGCCCTCTGGCCGTACCGTCAGTGACCTACACCGGTTATCCGGTCCAGCCGTCTCTGATGCTGGTAGGAGAGGCGCTGGCCATCTCGATCAGGACGGACCTTTCTATCTTTGGGGGTGCGAAATGAGCAAGGCACGAAACGAACACCAGCGCATCCAGCGCCTGGTTAAGCGCATCAACAAGGCAGGCGGTGACGCTGACATCCTGTACAGCTGGGCGCACCGCCGCACCGAATACGTGATCCGGGAGCATGGCGAAATCGCCTACAAGGCCTGCGCCAGGATCGGAGAAAGCTGGAATGTCGAGCATCTGAGAACAATCAGGCACGACATGGAAATGATTGCAAGCAAAGCAGACGTGGGGAAAGCAGCATGATGGTCAACGTATATAACGCGAAATTCTCGTGTTCTCTGATGGTAAAGCACATGGGCCGCGCCATGTCGTCCGTAAGCGTTAAGGACGATAAAGGCTCCGAAGCATCAATGATGTTCAAAAATGCCGAAGACATGCGGTACCTGGCGGACAGGCTCCTGGATGAGGCGGTAAAGCTGGAACTAGCGCAAGCCGGATCAGAGAAACCTGCGGAGGAAGTGGCATGAGCAAGGAAGCGGCAATCGAATTCATGATGCAGGAAATCGAAGAAGGCATCAGGAACATGCTGACACGGGGCCAGCAGTACATCCTGGCGTACCGCAATGATCGCGGGATTGTGAATACCAAGCGCCTGGATACCGAAGATCTTATCAGCGCCATGATCGAGCTGGACAGCGACCTGTTTGACCGGGCCGTGGTGATGACCGCCTCAGATCCAATTGAGGCATCCAGGCTGCTGACCGGGCTGATGAACCGGGCCCTTGGCCAGATCATTGGAATGTCGCCAATCCGTGAGGCGGCAGAGCTGAATTACGAACTGGAAATGGACGAACTCAAAACTGAATCGCAGATAGCTGGGGAGGAAGCAGCATGAATGCAATCACAAAATCCACAGGCTCAGGGTTTTCACTGCAGCCAAATAGTATTGGCGAGGCCATGCAGATGGCTGAAATGCTGGCCGGCAGCCAGATGGTTCCGAAGTGTTATCAGAACCGAGCACAGGACACCCTTGTTGCAATGATGATGGGCAGCGAATTGGGGCTCAACCCGATTCAGGCGCTGCAGAATATCGCAGTCATTAATGGCAAGCCGGCTATCTACGGCGATGCACTGCTGGCTCTGGTCCAGAATCACCCGAAATTCGGCGGCCATGAAGAGTCGTTCGACGACCAGACCATGACTGCTACCTGCACAGTATGGCGGAAAGGCGAAACCCAGCGCCACACAGTTACCTTCAGCCGGGCCGATGCCGAAATGGCCGGACTCTGGAACAAGCAGGGTCCGTGGAAACAGTACCCGAAGCGGATGCTGATGTGGCGGGCGCGGGGCTATGCCCTGCGGGACAAGTTCGCGGATGCCCTGGGCGGATTGATTACCGTGGAAGAGGCCCGGGACATTCCAGAACAGGATATGGGCAAGGCTGAGCGAGTGGACCAGCCGGCACAGGAAGCGAGGGCAATCCCTCAGCCGTACCCGGCAGAGCAGTTCGCAGAGAACCTTCCGAAGTGGAAAGCCATTGTTGAGTCCGGCAGGAAAACCGCGCAGGAAGTAATCGACACCGTGGAAAGCAACGCGATCCTGTCCGACGAGCAACGGAACCAAATCAAACAACTAGCGCCGCAAGGAGAAGCCGCATGAAAATCATGAATCTGAAGCAGGGATCACCGGAATGGCTGGCCCATCGTCGCCAGTATATGAACGCATCGGAAGCCAGCATCATGATGTCAGCGTCTCCAAATGTGTCTCGGGATGAGTTGCTGCACATGAAGGCCACCGGCCTCGACCGCGAATTTTCTGACTGGTTCCAGAAGAACGTACTGGATCGCGGGCACGAAGTAGAAGCCCAGGCGCGACCGATTGCCGAGCAGATTATTGGTGAAGAACTGTACCCGATCTCCGCCGTTGACGACGATGGCTGGCTGGCCGCCAGTTACGACGGTCAGACCATGCTTGGCGACATTAACTGGGAGTGCAAGCAGTGGAACAAGGCCAAGGCCGCCGAAGTTGCAGAAGGAAAAGTGCCTGAGTGTGATTACTGGCAGCTGCAGCACCAACTTGCCGTGAACCCGGGAAGTAAAACCCTGTACATGGTGACTGACGGTACCGAAGAAAACACTGTGCACATTTGGGTAGAAGCCAACGAAGCCGACATCAAACGCATGAAGGATGGCTGGAAGCAGTTTGAAGCGGACCTGGCGGCATACGTGCCCAAGCAGCCAGAAGCGCCGGCTCCTGAAGGCAGAGCTCCGGATGCCCTGCCAGCCCTGTCCGTACAGGTGACCGGCATGGTTACCGCGAGCAACCTGGCGGAATTTGAAGCACAGGCCCGGGCAACCCTGGCGAACATCAATACCGATCTGCAGACTGATGAAGACTTTGCCAACGCAGAGAAGACGGTGAAGTACTGCAAGGAAGTGGAATCCCGGTTGGATGCCACCAAGGAAAGCGTCCTGGGCCAGATGCAGACCGTGGATGAAGTAGTGCGCAGCATCGACAGCATCAAGGAAGAGACCCGCCAGATCCGCCTGAAGCTGGATAAAGCAGTGAAGCAGCAGAAGGAATCCCGGAAGCTGGAGATCCTGACCAACGCAAAGCAGCAACTGGCAGATTACATCGGGTCGCTGAGCCAGGATCTTGGCGTATGCATGCCAGACATTCAGGCAGACTTTGCCGGCGCCATGAAGGGCAAGAAAACAATCAAGAGCCTGGAATCAGCCGCCAATGATGAGCTGGCAAAAGCGAAGCTGGACGCAAAGCAAATTGCCGACGTTATCGCCTTCAACCTGCAGCAGCTGGCAGAGCATGGCGGAGGGTTTGAGTTCCTGTTTCCAGACATTCAGCACATCGCCACAAAGCCGGCAGATGATTTTGCTGCAGTCGTGAAATCCCGGATTGCAGAGCACAAGGAAGCAGAGGCACGGCGCGTTGAGGCTGAGCGTGAGCGCATTCGCCGGGAAGAAGAAGCCCGTGCCCAGCGTGAAGCGCAAGCACAAATTGCTACCCATAGAGCTGCAGAGCAGAAGGCGCAAGCGCCGGATCCTCGCCCGCAGGCGGCAACTAAGCCGGCAGCCAAGCGAGCCCCTACCCGGTCAGAGATTATCGCAGTCCTGTGCGCCCACTTCGGCGCGGACTCATCAACGGTGATGGGCTGGATTGAAGCCATCCAGACCGAGATGGCCGCGTAACTGCGGCCATCACCCGGGATAACGTTGTACGGAACAGGAGCGAAAGCGATGAAAACCGGACGATACCACAAATTCATGACATCCAGTGAGCTGCAAGCCCTGTACGCAGACATAGCGATCATGCACCAGCTGGACGATGAAATGGCTCGGCACACAGGCGCAATCCTAAACAAGGAGTACGGCCTGACGAGCAAAGAGGTTCACTTGATCACCCATGGCAAGCTGGAGCTACCGTCAATCCGCCGCCTGCCAAAGCATGTAGTAGCAGAAGCATCGGAGCGCCGCCGCAAATATCTTGAGGCCAGGGAAAAGAAACAGTCCGGAGGTTACACCCTGGACGACCTTGCAAAGAAACACGGATGCTGCAGGGAAACAGTAAAGCAGCGCTCTATCGAAGTGCGTGGCGGGATATTTAGGACTCGCAGCAAGTGCACCAGGATATCCGAAGCGGAAGAGCGTGAGCTGGAGCAGGACATCCTGAAACACTTCGAACTTGAGCGTATTGCCGGCGAAAATTCGATCACCGTAGCAGAAGTAGAGTTCGGGATGAGTCGGGATCAAATCCGCCAGATTCTGAACGGTGACCAAGCGTTGGCCGCCAAACACCCGGAAGTGGCCGCCCGCATGGAAAAACTGCGACACGCGCAGGAGTTGCTGAACAGTCGGTATTCCTACGTGAACATGGTGAAGCGGTACGGCATCCATCGGTCAGCTATTGGCCGGCGTATTGAGCGCATGAAACAAAGAATGATGGACGAACAGATGAGCCGGAGGGCAGCGTAATGGCCAGGACAGCATGGGAGTTGACTGAAGAACACATCCGCCACCTGAACGCCTGCAGTGCACAGGGCATGGGAATCTGCGCAGCAGCGAGAGAACTTGGCGTCGATATGAAAACCGTGAAATCTGCAGCCGCCAGAGCCGGAAAGGCGGCGTGGCTGCAAGAGAAGTTCCCGGGGATCGGCAAGCGCAGGGTCGGGCTCAGCACCATACCGTATCGCGGATTCGGCCCGCGCCAGATCACCATGGATGATCTGCACCGGTCGCCACCTGTAGTGGATACCAGCCTGCTGCATGTGAAGGTTGCCATTATGTCTTGGAGGGCTGCGGC
>NZ_JBFHJO010000084.1:0-4471 GCF_041595835.1 Marinobacter sp.
CCACCCTGAAGACCAAAACCCACAAGGGCGAAGGCAGCAACGAACTGCGCTTTGAAGACGAAGCTGGCGAAGAACAGATCTACGTGCACGCCCAGAAAGACCTGGACCTGCACACGGAAAACAACCGCACAGAAGTCATCAGGAACGACAGCCACCTGACGGTGGAAAACAACCGCTTCAGCCACACCCAAGGCAACAGCCATCACACCACAGATGGTGAGCATCGCGAAAGCATCGGCGCTGACTATAGCCTCACAGTGAATGGCAGCCACCACAGCAAACAGGGAAAAAACCAGATGGTGGAAGCGGGAACAGAAATCCACCACAAGGCTGGCATGAAGATCGTGATTGAAGCCGGCGCAGAAGTAACGCTGAAAGCCGGTGGCAGCTTTGTGAAAGTCGACCCAAGTGGTGTCACTATTTCCGGGCCGTTGGTGCGGATGAATTCCGGAGGTGGGCCGGGGAGCGGAAGATCGGTGGCCGCTCAGAGACCACAGATGCCCTCCGTCATCGCCACAAGCGATTCAGCTTCCGGTAACCCCGATGCGCTCGCGTTAACCGGAATCCGCCCAGTGGCGACGCCTCAACCCAGTCCTGTTTTTAAACTGCGTGAAGCGGCAAAGAATGATGCACTGTTAAGTAAACAGTGCGGTAAACAACCGGATGGACGCTGCGGCTTCAGCCCGTGTGCATGTGAGGTCCGGTCATGACCATGACTCTAAAAGAAAGTGCGGAAGGTGCAGGGCGCAACCTCTATCTGCTTATCGATGGAGCCCAAGTAGACGCACCCATGCTGATCTACAGTTACGATGACTGTCCTGGGTTTGAGCAGCTCTATCGGCAAACGCCCCATCAGTCAGCACTGGAAGTAAGCCCTTGCCTTGTTCAGCCATCTGACACAAGCCGGTTATGGGAGCAAGAATCTGTCTGGCGCTCGGCTGGCGTTGCCATCGAAAGCGATGCAGATATTCAGACTCTGGCTGACCATTTCAGAAGTTTGATTAGCGTACGGCTGCCGGACCAGACATTTGCCTACTTGAGGTTCTATGCTCCGACACAGGTTGATGACCTCCTCTCAGCTTTTACGCCGAACGAGTGTATCCAGTTCAGCGGTCCCGTGCGCAAATGGCATTACTTCAGGCCCGGCTCAGGTTGGGAGGCTTTGGAAGTAGGTATTCTGGAACGGCGCCATGAAGCCAGAGAAGAAGGCTGGTTTCAGCTTACCGATGCACACATCCAAACAATCAGTGCTCGCAAAAAAGCAAAATTTATCAGGACTCTGGTTAATAATGCCGGTCTGCCACTTACTCCGGAGAATGAGAACCGTATCCGTGTGCTGGTTGATCAAGGCCGACGTTATGGGTTTCGCACGGAAGCAGAACTTGCCAGTTATACGGAAATGGCAACCTGTTACCCGGAGGCCATTAACCAGCCCTGCGCACAGACGATTCTGGCCAATAACGGCAGGCCAGCCTATGAGCGCTTAGCAGAACTGGATCACCTGGTGGCACAAGGAGGTGCCTGATGCCGATGAACTATGAAGTGGTATCCGGAGATACGTTGGGCGCGATTGCCGAACGGCACACTACAACCGTTACGCGCCTGCTTCGGCTGAATCCTGCCATAAAAAATCCTGACAGAATCTATCCTGGGCAGATCCTCGTTGTACCTGCAGCTAATGAAGTCATCACTTCCTCAAGGGAGCCGGGGGAGATTATTTGTAAAGCAAGCTGTGAAGATGAAATTGTAGAAATTGTTCACGAAACCGGTAGTAACGACATCCTTCTCCTGACTAAGGCCGAGGCGGAAGAGTTGGCCAGGGAGGAAAGGGCTATTTGTGGCCCGATTGAAGCATTCTATAAAGACCTTGAAACTCTGTCTGATGGTGCTCCGGATTCCGAAGACCGGCCACAAGACGCAGAAGGAAGCCTGAAATCTGAAGTTCAGGAGCGAAAACAGGCATTGATCGATGATCTTGTTGCCAAAGGGGCCATATCAAACGATATGCAATCTGTTCCCAGATTAACCGAGATCAAACGCCTTTCTGGAAAAAAGCATCGAACCTTTGTGCGCTCTGACAAAATGAAGAAGCACTCCAGGCGTTACAGCATTGCATCCCGGGATAAAGCCAGAAGTGACGGCTGGTTAACGTCGGATGGCATCAATAGCAAAAAATTGGCTAAAGCCATTGAGAGTGAATTCAACTTTCAGGTGAATCTCGAGTTCGGTAGCCTTGACCCTGATGGGGTGGTGATGCGGGCACTCAACCACTTTTACGACGAGGCTGAGTGGTCGGTTTGGGGTGAAAACCGTAACCAAAAAGTTGCAGAAACAGGTTTTGATGCCTCCGCCGAAGCCCAGTTTATGCGTTTTGCGGCGGGGGCAAGTGGCTCTGCTGAATATAATCCGAGAAATGGAAAGATTCACCTCCAGGCAAAGGGGGAGGCACAGTTCGTTCTTGCGGAAGGAAAGGTGACCGTTGAGCAGTCATTTCCCGCCAGCAACAAAAGCAACATTCGTATCTATTACCGGGTCGGTGGCTGGGATGGTGACCGTAAGTATGTGTCTCTGGGCCACTTTCAGGCAACCCTGGCCATTACCGCTTCAGGTTTTGCGGGCGCTTCTGCCATTTTGGCCGGGAATATTCATGTGGATAGTAGCGAAGGGCTCCCAAAGCTTAAAGGAATCGCCGCGCGTAAAAAGGGGCAGGGTATCAATGCGGAAGGGGGTGTTTTTGCAGGGATTCGTGCGGGCTGTGAAGTGGCTGGCGAGCTGCGCTGGAAGGATGTTCTGACGTCTGGCAATAACTGGGATACCTTGTGCAAGGTGGGCAAGAAGGTGGAGGTTGCGGCAGGGGCGGCTGCTGAATTTGAAATTCGGCTTATGTTTAGCCGTGCAACCGGCAAATTCTATTTCAACATACATGGTGGATTGGTTCTTGGCGTTGGTGCATCGGGAAACTTTCTGCTGGAAGTGGATGCCAATAACATCATGAAGATGGTGCACTTTGTGTATAACGCACTGCTTGATGTGGACTTCAGATATTTGGAGTTGTTCGATCGAGATTCGGAAGCTTTTAATTGGTATCAACGGTTGAGTCTGTTTGCCCTAGGGAAAGGACTCACGAGCCTTGAGGTTGCCCAGGAGTTCGCTGGCAGCGCAATAGAGAATATTGCCAGTTATGTTAATAACTTTTTTGTTGGCCGTCAGCGTGAGCAACAAGGTGCAGAACTGGCGCAGAATCTAGTCAACGACCTGAAACTACGGGAACACGCAGTATTCTTGCACTCGCCGCCAGAGGTGAAGGGAACCGTGCTGGATAACATCCTTTACGACTGGTGGGTAACACCCAATTTGTGGGGGAGTAACGACATCAAAATTCAAGCGGTGAATCAGGTACTCCGTACCTTTCAGAGTTGGCGTGACTTTGAGGAAACCGTACTCCGCATGAACCCGGAAGGCACGGCACGACCAGCAGAATTTCAGAAAAACCTTGATCGTTTATTTGATTTTGTGGGCATGGAAGGTGCGGAACGGCGGCTGTTTATCCTCCAATTAAAAGATACCGTTGCGGTTGCCGGCCGGCCCGTAAGGTTTGACCCGTTTAACGCCTGCCAAATCTGTGGAATTGCATAACAGGAGCGAATGTATGTTAAAAGTTGGCAGTGCTAATGCTTTGTTTTTTATCGTCATATCGGTGTTGTTGGCCGGTTGTGGCGGCACGCTAAAGCACAACAATAAATCCAAAGTTGTGCAGCAACTGCTCGACCAGGCCATTGCAAACCAGGTGTTTGTGGAAGGTGGTACCTTCATGCTGGGGGATGTGGGCCGCCCCAATGGGGCTCCTTATGTAACCCTCGTAGACTTTAGCCGCCCTGCGGTTGAAGTGAGCATTGATAGTTATTCTATCTCTCGCTATGAAACAACGTGGGGGGAAATGAAAGCTTATTACGATGCGCTTGACCGCGCCCACCTGTATACAGACGATTTCACGTTAAAAGAGTATGTGAAGGCAACAGACGATCCGCTATCGCCGAACTTCCATCGCAAACCCGCCAGAGTACCCAACTATGGAGAGGCGGAAGGCTACTGTGCCTGGTTAGCGGAACAGACCGGGTTGCCGTTTGCGTTACCGACAGAAGCGCAATGGGAGTATGCGGCGCGTAGTCGAGGGCAGAATATTCCTTACGCTACGGACTCCGGAGCCATTGAAAAAGACCCCTACCTGCGTCGTCCAAAGGAATATGTGGATCCATCCATTCCACCGTCGGGTAATACTCTGATGCAATCGTCGGTTAAATTTGAACGTCGCCCTGTGGGCAGCTACCCGCCCAATCCGTTAGGTCTCTACGACATGACCGGGAACGTGGCGGAGTGGACGCAAGACTGGTTTCAGGAAGACTATTACGAACACGCTCCGAGTGATAACCCCAAGGGGCCGGCAGAACCGGTAAACCCCGATAAGCCTGAG
>NZ_JBFHJO010000085.1:0-4388 GCF_041595835.1 Marinobacter sp.
ATTACCAGCGCTCATTCCGTTGCTGAGATACAGGTTTTCAATAATATTCGAGGGGATGTATACGGTTTCCCCATCCGACTGGCGCACATAGGGAATGCTGCAGATGCCACGCTCCGGCGTGCCGGAATTGGTGTCAAACAGATGAGTGCCCAGCAGTTCGCCATCCGGGTTGTAAATGGCCAGGCAGTAGTCATCCAGAATGCCCTCAGGCAGTTCGCCGCCGGGGCCTGGCTGGAACCATTTCTCCTCTGGGTAATGCACGAATTTGCTGTTGGCGATGTCCTGGCCGAAGTATTGATCGTTATAAAAGAAGTTACAGTTCAGCCGTTCAATAAACTCGCCTAATGCGGAACACAGTGCCGCTTCCTTGGTGGAGCCTTTGCCGTTTGTGAAGCACATGTGCGCGGCGGTATCGCGAATGTGTAAAGACCACACGTGAGGCACAATGTTGCGCCAGGAGGCTATTTCGATTTTTATGCCCAGATCGGCCAGAATGCCAGTCATGTTGGCGATAGTCTGCTCCAGAGGCAGATCTTTACCTTCAATGTAGGTGCTGGTGTTTTCGCTGGAGCCAACGTTGAGCAGGGCCTGGGCGTCTTCGTCAAGATTTTCCACCACTTCAATCTGGAAATCCGGTCCCGTTTGTACCACTTTTTTCACGGTGCAGCGGTCAATGGAGCGAATGATGCCCTGGCGGTCTTTGTCGGAAATATCTTCGGGCAACTCTACCTGAATCTTGAAAATCTGTTTGTAGCGATTTTCCGGGTCTACAATGTTGTTTTGCGACAAACGGATGTTATCGGTAGGAATGTTTCGGGCGTTGCAGTAAACCTTCACGAAGTAAGCTGCACACATGGCGGATGATGCCAGGAAATAATCAAACGGGCCGGGGGCCGATCCGTCGCCTTTGTAGCGTACGGGTTGGTCTGAGATGACCGTGAAGTCGTCAAATTTGGCCTCAAGCCTCAGGTTGTCGAGATAATTGACTTTGATTTCCATGGGTAGCTTACCGGATTCTGAAATATGAGCAGTTTACGCGGAATAGACGAGGTAATCCCCGATGCGCGGGATGGTCTCACAAAAACTGAAAGGACGATACTTTACGTACTGAGTGAAACTCAGAAGGAGCTGGGCGGGCGTAATGTTCCCACGGTGATGCTCTATGGCCGGGTGCTGGAATACGTGAACATCAGCGTGCAGGAATTACACCTGTACCTCGACCGTTTGGGTGTTAAGGGTGATGGGTTGTAAAGTCTCTCGGGTCTAATCGGTAATAACGCTTTAGTGCTTCGTAGACTTTTGGCTGTTCTTGCTGAAGGTGGTCTGGTTGTTGAAAGAACGCTTCTGTTAGTACGGCAAAAAATTCGGCCGGTTGGGTCGCACCATATGGGTCTAGCCAAGGGGTTTTTCGTTGTTTCAGTCGCTGTCTCAAGTGCTCCCAGGCTTTGGTCATGGTTTCCTGCCATTGCTGGGCCTGTTCGCCGCTCAGGGGGGGAGCACCATCGGCGGTGCCGTCCAGGTAATCCAGTTGATGAGCGAATTCGTGGAGTATCACATTGTGAGGCTCGTAAGGTTCCGCGATGGCTTGCTCACATTCACTCCAGGCTAATACCACCTGGCCACGAGACGATGCTTCGCCGGCCCGTAATTGTTCTCCCGTGCTCACCACCATGCCGTCGCTATGTGTTCCTTTTGCTTTATACACATCCGGGTAGATCAGGATACTGCGTACTTCATCAAAGCTGGTAAATGCTCTTTCCAGAATCAGCAGGCAGGCGTGACCGGCTACGGTGACCTTCACTCTGTCGTCTACTTCAAAACCGGCGCAACCATAAAATTCTTTTTCTGATACGAAGAGTTGAATCAGGTTTTCCAGGCGTTTTTGCCGGGTTTTGGAGAGCCGGTTGTAGTGCGGTGCCTGATGCCTGAGTATTTTGCGCCAGGGTTTGGGGAAGGGCTGTTCAAGCTCTCGTTTCCGGCGCCAGTTTCGGTAGAAAAACAAATAGAAGACTGAGCCGGACAGTAGCAGGGTAGCGAATACGACAAAGATCACAGCGGGTGACATAAAAAAGCCTGATTAGTTATCCTGATTCATCGGCAGCGCGCCAGCATGGCGTTTATCGCGAATGCTCTCGTAGAATGTGAATTCCATCGTACCTCGTTTCGGGGTAATGTGCGTCCTGTCGAATGCAGTGCTGTTTATTAGCCCGTAACAACAACGTCTCAGAGACATACAGTTAAAGGAGTCACACCTTGTCGGAACTCGCCAATTACGAAAGCTTCAATATTGAAGTTAAAGACTATGTCGCTCATGTTCAGTTCAGCCGGCCCGAAGCCATGAATTCTATGAACAAAGCCTTCTGGCTGGAACTGCCTCGTTGTGTGCAGGACATTGAAGCCAATACTAATGCCCGGGTTATTGTTATTTCTTCTACGGGTAAGCATTTCTCGGCTGGCATGGATCTGGCTGTTTTCTCGGATCCAAAATCTGTACCTATGAGCGGTGACCCTGGCCGTATGGCAGAGAATCTGCGAAGGGTCGTGCTGCAACTACAGGACACGCTGACTTCTTTGGAAAAGGTACGCTTGCCGGTTTTGGCTGCGGTTCACGGAGGTTGTATTGGTGGTGCTCTCGATCTTGTGTGCGCAGCCGATAGCCGCTATTGCTCTAAGGATGCTTACTTCACCATCAAGGAAACCGAACTTGGCATGACCGCTGACGTTGGAACTCTGCAACGTTTGCCTAAGCTGATGCCAGAAGGTGTTGTGCGTGAACTGGCCTACACGGGGCGGAAGTTTAGTGCCGAAGAAGCGTATCGTCTGGGTTTTGTGAATGCGGTGTACGAGAACCATGAGGAAATGGTTGAGGCTGTACTGGGTATTGCGGCTCAGATTGCCGCGAATTCCCCGCTGGCGGTCACTGGCTGTAAAGAAATGCTCAACTTCAGTCGCGACCACAGTGTGGAAGACAGCCTGAAGTATATGGCTACATGGCAGTCTGGCATGTTCCGCCCGACAGACATGATGAAAACTTTCCAGGCCAAGGCTCAGAAACAGGCCCCTGCCTACGATGACCTGTTCCCGGTCAAGGATTTGTTCTCTAGCTGATTCATGCCTTCACGTGGACGGTCGTCTATTTCTACTGCCGCCGCCCTGTTATTTCAGGGCGGTATTGGTGTAGTAGGATTAATTGGAATATGGCTGTTTAAGATTCCGTTAGCTCTGACGGGGCTTGGGGCTGTTGCCGTGCTCTTTTATGGAGCGTTGGGTGCCCTGTCAACTTACCTGGCAATCTTGCAGCTGACGAAGCTAAGCTGGCTGTTCCCCGATAACCTTGATCAACAGATGCAGGCGCTCTATGAGTTTGCCGCTGGTTATCCCTGGCCAGTATTACTGGTGCTTTCCGTACTTGCCGGAGTAGGGGAAGAGTTACTTTTCCGGGGGGCTATTCAAGGATGGCTGCTCCAGTACACCGGGCCATGGACTGCAGTGATCGCTGCTTCTGTATTGTTTGGGCTGGCTCACTACATTTCCTTCACCTATTTCGTGATGGCTACAGGGTTGGGGGTAGTGTTGGGGGTGGCTTATAAACTCAGTGATAGCTTAGGGATGGTTATGGTCTGGCACAGCGTCTACGACATGCTGGCGTTGTATTTTTTGTTGAAGTACCCCCACTGGTTCGGCGTTCGCCGATAGATTTTCTACATCTTTTACGTTGGTATAAAACAGTGATTGAGAGCTATCTGACAGGCTTTTTGGTAAGTGGCGGGCTTATTGTCGCTATTGGCGCACAGAATGCCTATGTACTAAGCCAGTCCATTCGCCGTGAGCATCACTGGTGGTCAGCCAGTATGTGTATGCTCTCCGATATAGTGTTATTTACGCTTGGAATGTTTGGCGTCTCAGCAGCTCTGACTGCCATGCCTCAGGCCCTGGAAGTCATGCGTTGGCTTGGAGTCGCTTTTTTAGGTTGGTTGGCGATCCGGGCATTTATTCGGGTCGGTCGGGGCCGGGCAGCGCTCAATGCCGGGGAGGAGGTAAAGCGAAGTCTGAAGGGGGTTTTGCTAACGACTTTGGCCGTTACTCTGTTTAACCCGCAGGTGTATTTAGATACTTTATTGTTGGTTCCCGCTGTTGGAGCTCAGCAATCAAATACGACAGGTTTTTTGGTCGGGGCTGGCAGCGCGTCAGTTCTATGGTTTGGCAGTCTTGCGTGGTTTGGTTCATCGTTGGCGCCGGTACTGTCCCGCCCGAAAGTCTGGCGGATTATCGATGGTTTGATCGGCTTGATGATGCTGGCTATTGCGCTGCAGCTGGCTATAGTTGGTGTGACGTAATCCAAACAGTTTTTTTGATATTTTGCTGAGGAATGTTGTTTTTGGGCACAA
>NZ_JBFHJO010000086.1:0-4331 GCF_041595835.1 Marinobacter sp.
ATGATGGGCAATCCGGCCTGGTTGCAGGCCTGAACCAAGGCATGCTCATGTCTTCCTGTGGCCTCCACTACAATGCGTTCGATATCGTAGTTCTTGAGGATTTTTACGAACTGACGAATGTGGGCTTCGCTGTTGGGAATTGAATAAAACTGTCCGGAAGGATGGAGAGCGATATCAAGGTTGGCTTTACCGACATCGACACCGATATTCACTGAGGTTTGGATTTGGCTGCTGTTCATAATAAGCTGACTCTGCCTTGCTATACGGGCTCGAGGCCCCGATGATTGTTCGAGTTATCGCTTGAGAGTCATGCAGCGCTACCCACTTGTTACCGGTCTCTCGTATGAGGAGCCAGTCAGGCACCGAGCTGCTGCATGAAGGCCCCCAGCGGCCACTGGGGGTGGGCCTCAATTTACCCAAACACGGCAGGAATTATCCATACAATTGTTGTAGTGCGTTCAGGGGCTCCGGCCCTACACCGGACGCCCATTTCGCTGCGCTACATGTGCACCGCTAAACAAAAGCGTTAAAATGAAAATTCAACAAGGAGGTTTTGAATGCATACACCAGTTCAGTTTTACGTCACATTACCATTCGATTTGTTTCGATTGGGGCGAAAGACTAAGGCAAAATTTGATTACATCCGTTCGACCCCGCCAAGGGATGAGGAGCACCAAACATGGGATGTGAGGGTGTACGAGAAAAACGGCATGCAATTTGTCGATAGCAAGTCTGGCGGGCTCTCACTGTTTAATTACCGGAACCCGAACTTCGGTACTCTATGGTGGAAGATTCCTAAAAGCACAAAAATGCCAAATGGACTCCATGTGTCATTAGATGAGGGCGGCAAAAACGGAAAGCACCATTTCACCATTCGACCTCTTTACGATATGCCCTATTCACTCTACTTGGACAAATTAAAGCAACTGGAGTCATCAGCAGTACCGTGCTTCTTAGGCATTCCTGATTCAAAAATGGGGTAGATATGTTTTCAACAGTTGAATTGCGTTATATAAAACAATGCTTGATTCAAAAAATCGAAAAAGAGCGCGAAGAGTTGAAGGGCATGGATGAAGATAGTGATGAGTACATGGAACGAGCCAATGACCTTATGGTGCTAGATTCAATCGTTGCAAAAATCGACCAACAATAATTTTAACAAGGGGCTCAAGCCGATCGTGGACTTCCTCCACTGCGGCGCTGGTTTTGCGGTTTAACGCTACGCTACCGCAAAGCCAGCACCTCCGTTCCGGCAAATTAGCACCGCGTTATGTTGATTGACCGCACCTGTTAACTGGTGCTGTTAATGGCACCAATCGTTGACCAGGTAATCAGTATGCAAGTGAAATTTTCCGAGGATGTCGTTCCTCTATCAGGCCTGAAGATCAATCCCGGAAAGGTGGTTGGCCGAGCTCAAGAGACGCACCGCCCCATCCTGCTCACCAGCCGTGGCCGCGGTATAGCTGTTGTTCAGGGGCTTGAGGATTATGAGAGAACCGCAGAGGAATTGCGGTTTGTAAAGGCGGTGGCGCAGGGGCTTGTGGATGTTCGCGAGGGCAGCTCCGTATCGTTGGAGGAGGCCAGGAAAACGTTGGGTCTCAAGTAAATGGAATTACGAATCGCACAGTCCGCTCTTGAGGGCTTACAGGCTGTTCAGGAGTATCACAAAGAGCAGGATGTGCCACATATCGGTGATGGTTTCGTGGCTGCTATCCTGGAGCACTGTGAAATGCTTTAAAGCCACCCTGATGCTGGCCGGGTTGTTCCTGAATTCAACCTGGATCATATTCGCGAATTGATTCACCCGCCGTTTCGAGTTGTCTATCTCAGGCAGGCTAAAGAGGTTGTGCTCATACGAGTCTGGCGGAGTGAGAGTCAGCTCGAATTACCAGTAAACGAAACCTAACCAAGCCATGCACCGGATGCTGGGTTTCCTCCAATTCAGTAGACACGCATTGATACCTCTTCAACAGAAGAGCAAATAGGAGAGAAGGGACGTGAACGGAATCAGGCATTGGGCACTATTGCTCTTCGCAGTTTTTTCATCCGAGCTGGTCATAGCAGTCGATGAAACCAGTAGCGAGTATCAAACTGGAAATATGATTGGCAAGGTGTTTATCGTGGTGCTCGCTATTCTTATCATCCGTAAGCTCTTTTTCAAAAAGGGCTAACTGAATTTTGGGAGCAAAGCACCAACAAGGCCAGGACCGCGACGCATTAGTTGCGTAAGGTGTGCAGATACTAGGGGGTCATTACAACCGTTCTGTATCAGTTCCTATGCCGCCAGTGCTGCCTTGAAACGGGCTGAAAAAAGGGAAAGGGGGCGCTCCCCGGTTTGCAGGGGAGCTGGTGTTTATCCCGGCTCAGGGCTGGCCAGCTTTGCGGGCGGCGTCAATGATGTTCTTGCCAATGATTTTTTCATAGCTGGCCCAAAGGGGCTGCATGGCGTTCTGCCAGGTGGCCAGCTCGGCGGCTGTGGGCTCATATACGGTCACGTTTTTCATATGAGTCAGCTCGGTTTTGTCGTTGGTGCTCTTGGCCTTGGCCACCGCATTGCCATATTTCAGCGCCATTTTAATGGCGTAACGGAAGTTGAAGCGGTCCTGCTCGCTCAATCCTTTCCAGAAATCCGTATTTGTGATCAGCATGTAATCCAGCACGCCATGGTTGGAAATCATCATGTATGGCTGATGCTCATAGAAGGCTTTGGAGAAGATGTTGGACCAGGTGTTTTCCTGCCCGTTGATGCGTTTGACGGCAAGCGCCTGGTAGACCTCGGAAAAGGCCATGGGTACGGCTTCGGCGTTCAGCAGTTCGAACTGTTTGATCAGTACATCCGAGTTCATGGTGCGAAAACGGAGCCCGGCCAGGTCTTCCGGTCGGGTGAAGGGGCGGTCAGCGGTCAGCTGTTTCAGGCCGTTGTGCAAATAGCCGAGTCCGAGGATGCCCTGGTTTTCCATGCTGGTCAGCAGTGACTGGCCTGTGGGGCTGTTCTGAAAGCGGTTTACGGCATCCATGTCCGGGAACAGGAAGGGGAGATCGAACACCTTGAGTTTCTGGGTATAGGTTTCGAATTTGGACAGTGAGGGGGCGGCAAAATGAATACGGCCTTCGGCGATGGCGTTCACTGCCTCGTCATCATCCATCAGGTCGGCGCTGGGGTAGATGATGATCTCGAACCGGTCCCCCATCTTCTTCTCAACCATGGACTTGAACATCTTCGCCATCTTGCCCTTGGGGGTGTCGGGCGAGACAACATGTGAGAACACCAGTTGCTGTGGTTCTGCCCACAAAGCCATGGGCAGAAAAAGGGTGATGAATCCGAGCAGGGCGGAGCGGATACGGCGATTGATCATGTGTCTCCTGTGCGTTAATTTTTGTTGACTCATGGGAGTGGCAAATTCAAAGAGATAAAATACATGCATGAATCAAGCCAGCCAGGCTCAGGTATACTCTGTGGCTGAATTACAGCGAGGGTGGCTTGCAGTCTTTACGTGGCTGGGTCAGAAATGGGTGCAATTCCACCCATTATTTGGATATGCATGGGTGGAAAGCCACCCATTATCCGGGCCAATATGGGACATTCCGGAATTATTGGGGCTGTCCTGGTGCGCCAGGCTCCGGATTCAACATGCAGAGGAGTCTTGGCAATGAAATTTCTGGTGTTTTTGGGTACGGTTCGTGACAGCACCCCGCCCCGTCCGGCCCGTCTGGGTGCCCGGGTGGCAAAAGCCTGCCTGGCCTGCCTGGGTGGCCGTTATGGCGAGCATGAGGTGGAACTGGTGGATGCCCTGGATTATCCGCTGGAAACGGTTTTCAAACCCCAGTTTGCCTATGCAAAGGGCCGGGCACCGGCCGCCCTGGATGAGCTTGCTGAGAAAATCGCCTCCGCCGACGGCTACATCATGGTCAGCCCGGAGTACAACCACTCCATGAGTCCGGCCCTGGCCAACCTGCTGAACCATTTTGGCAGCTCTCTGTTCTCCTACAAACCCAGTGTCATTGTGACCTATTCCGCAGGCCAGTGGGGCGGGATGCGTGCGGCGGTGGGTATGCGCACCTTTCTGTCGGAACTGGGCTGCCTGCCGGTTTCCGCGATGATTCATGTGCCCAAAGCCCAGGATGTTTTCCGGGAAGACGGAACCGCTCAGGCGGGTGAGGACCAGGAGTCCTGGTTTGACTATTTTGGCCGTGCGTTCACTCAGCTGGTCTGGTGGGGCGAGGCCGCGAAGGCACACAGGGCGGAGGTGGATCCGCACACCAGGGTCCGGGATTTCAGAAAGGATCCTTCCCAGCGCAACGCACCCTGACCGCAGGCCACAAGTTACCGG
>NZ_JBFHJO010000087.1:0-3936 GCF_041595835.1 Marinobacter sp.
ACAAAAGCTGGAATCGTACGTTTGGGAAGGTAAAGACCGAAAGGGCACTAAAACCAAAGGCGAGCTTCAAGGCGCCAGCCTCGCTCTGGTTAAGGCCCAGCTTCGTAAACAGGGCATTATTCCAGACAAGGTAAAGAAAAAGCCCAAGCCTTTGTTCGGTGGTAGCAAGAAAATTACACCATTCGACATCGCCATGCTTACTCGCCAGCTGGCAACCATGATGAAAGCGGGCGTTCCCTTGGTACAGAGTTTTGATATCGTCGCAGATGGCCAGGAGAACAAGGGCTTACAAGATCTTGTAATGTCGATTCGCAATGACATTTCTTCAGGTACAGGGTTTGCAGCTGCGCTACGCAAGCACCCCAGGCACTTTGACAATCTTTACTGCAATCTGGTGGAATCCGGTGAACAGGCCGGCGCCCTGGAAGCCATGCTTGACAGGATAGCAACGTACCTTGAGAAGACCGAACTTCTCAAGAAAAAAGTAAAAAAAGCAATGACCTACCCTGCAGCAGTTATCGTGGTTGCAATCGTCGTATCGGCTATCCTGTTAATTAAAGTGGTGCCTCAGTTTGAAAGTTTATTCTCAGGTTTTGGGGCTGAACTTCCCGTTTTCACACAAATGGTCGTAAGGCTATCTGAATGGCTTCAGTCATGGTGGTTTATTGTCCTGATCGGAATTTTTGGGTCCATTTTCCTTTTCAAAGAAGCCAAGTACCGATCTCAAAAATTCTCAGATATTGTTGATAAATACGTTTTGAAACTTCCCATTGTCGGCGAGATTCTGGACAAATCTGCCGTTGCCAAATTTGGCCGAGTGCTCTCCACAACGTTCGCCGCAGGTGTCCCGCTGGTAGACGCCTTGGACTCGGTAGCAGGCGCGACCGGCAACGCGGTTTATCGTGATGCCATTCAGAACATCAAAAATGACGTTTCAAGTGGTACCCAGTTGCAAGCCTCTATGCGCCAGCAGGATATATTCCCGGTTATGGCTGTTCAGCTAACCGCCATCGGCGAAGAGTCCGGTAACCTGGACGAAATGCTTGAAAAAGTTGCCGTCCATTATGAAGCCGTAGTTGATGATATGGTTGATAACCTCACAACATTGATGGAACCCATGATCATGGCTGTTTTGGGCGTTCTGGTGGGTGGTCTGATCATCGCCATGTACCTCCCAATCTTCCAGATGGGCTCGGTTGTTGGCGGCTAAACCGCCATACCTCACTCAGGATTATCAGCAGCCCCCTCTTTTGATTCTAAGCAGAGGGGGCCGCCACCCAACATTCCACCACAGCACAAACCGAGCAATTTAATGCCCACACTAGAAACCATCCTCTCAACCCCCTGGCTTCTCTACACCACGGTTGTCTTCGTTTCGCTCTGCATTGGCAGCTTCCTGAACGTCGTGATCCTTCGCCTGCCCAAAATGATGCAGCAGGACTGGCGGTGCCAATGCGAGGAGTTTCTTGAAGTACCTGAAGAAAAACGCACAACCAACACCCCCATAACACTTTCAACACCTGCATCTACCTGCCCAACGTGCGGCCACAAGATCAAACCATGGGAAAACATCCCGGTCTTCAGCTGGCTGATGCTGGGCGGCAAGTGTTCATCATGCAAAACGAAGATTTCAGCACGCTATCCCATCATTGAAGCGGTTACTGCAGCGGCCTCGGTCATTACTGTCTGTTTACTCGGCCCGTCCGAATCCACTCTGTGGGCCTTACCACTGATCTGGGCATTGATTGCATTGACAGTCATAGATCTGGACACCCAGCTCCTGCCAGACAACATCACGTTGCCATTGATGTGGCTGGGCCTGGTACTGAATTACTTTGGCGTTTTAACTGATTTTGAGAGCGCCTTCTGGGGAGCCATCGCCGGGTACCTGTCCCTTTGGTCTGTTTACTGGCTGTTCAGGCTGGTAACCGGCAAAGAGGGTATGGGGCACGGGGATTTCAAATTGCTCGCAGCGCTGGGTGCGTGGCTTGGGTGGCAGGTACTGCCAGCCGTCATTTTAATTTCTTCATTGGTTGGGGCCATTGTCGGGATCAGTTTGATGGTGTTCCGGAAGCACGGGCGGGAAGTTCCAATTCCTTTTGGGCCTTATCTGGCCGTGGCCGGGATCATTTGCTTATGGTTTGGTGATGGCATTATCGGGGCCTGGTTTGGGTTTTTAGGAGTTTGATTAACTTGATGATTGTTGGTTTAACCGGGGGAATTGGCTCAGGGAAGTCTACAGTAGTACGTCTGTTTGGGGACTTGGACGTGCACTGGGTCGACGCAGATGATGTGGCCCGGGAAGTGGTTGAGCCTGGCACTCCGGCGCTGGAGGCGATTGCCCGGCATTTTGGTGAGGATGTGCTTTTGGCGGATGGTTCTCTGAATCGTGCCTGGCTGCGGGAACGGGTTTTTGCGGAGCCCGATGAGCGGGTTTGGCTTGAGACCTTGTTGCATCCGATTATTCGCAAGGAACTGATCCGGCAGTTACACCCCAGGGACTATCACCTGCCCTATGTTTTACTGGTTTCGCCGCTTTTGCTGGAGACAGACCAACGAGACCTGGTGAACAAAATCCTGGTGGTAGATGTGCCTGAGTCTGTGCAGATTGAACGCACGATGGCCAGGGATAACAATTCCCGGGAGTTGGTTGAGAGCATTATGGCGGCGCAAATGGCCAGAGCAGATCGCTGCTCACAAGCAGACGCCATTATTGATAACAACTGTCCATTGGTTGAGGTTGAGCGCCAGGTTGCTGAGTTGCATAATCGGTTCCTGCTTGAGTTCAGTTAAGGGGCTTCCACTGCGTCACCTCCCGTTTATTGTTTTTTTACTGCCACTGTTTCTGGTTGTCTCTCCAGTCGCACACAGTGCCGATCCCATCGTCACGATTCGGGAAAGTTCTGTGGCCGAGGTGCTCTCGCCCTATCGTTTACCCGTTTCCTTTTACACGTTTGAGCCCGATGACTACTGGGCCGAACCTGTAGACTCCTGGTGGATGAGTTTCAGCAACTGGGTTATTCGCCAGGAACGCCTTCATGGCAGCACAGTTCAAGAGATTGGAGCCTGGGCTGACCAGACCTTATCCGGATCAAAAGAAGCCTTACCGAACAACGAAAGTTACCTGAGGCTGGGGTTTGCTGCAGAGTCTGAATACAGCGATCCAGCCCAGTTCAAGCCTGAAATGCGCTTTCGCCTCGACATTCCCACCACGAAAAAGAAGCTCAGGCTCGTTATTGAAAGTGAAAGCGACGAACTGATCCCTCTGTCTGAACGCGAGCGGGACAGGCAGCTCACCGAACCTGAACGAACAGAAACAGACACCACCGGCGCTTTGCGTTTTCTGACGGATGTCGGCGATGCCATCAACCTTTCCATGGATATCGGGGGGCGGCTTCGGCTTCCCCCTGAAGCCTTCTGGCGTTTACAGGCAGGCAAAGGCTGGCAGGCCGCCAACCTTTGGGGAATTAATGTCAGACAGCGCATCTATTACTACCACACCTCTGGCTGGGGTGCTCGCTCCTGGCTGGGTGTCGACAGGCCAGTGTGGAATGGCTGGCACTTTTACTCTTCGGCTGAACTGGAATGGGTTCACCGGGATACACGATTTGAGGCAGCTCAGATCTTCAGCCTGAGCAAACGCCTCAACTCCCGGTCCGTCATTTCCCCGAGGATTGGCGTTCTCGGCAAAAGCCAGCCCACCTGGCGCACCAGCTCCTATTTTGCTGACGTAACCTGGCGCTACCGGGTATACGAAGACTGGTTATTTGCCGAACTGATCCCAGCCCTGGAATTCCCCCGAGAGGAAAGTTTCAGGGATCAGGCGTCTGTGATCTTCCGCATCGAAATGTACTTTACCGGCACGATTGAACGAGACTGAAATGACCCGACCCAGACACAAGAGCAAGCCGGCAACCGAAGCGCTGACACTCACCC
>NZ_JBFHJO010000088.1:0-3812 GCF_041595835.1 Marinobacter sp.
AGCGTTGAGGCTGTAGAAAAACCCCAAAACAGGTCGTTTTTGGTAGCATTGAGCAAACAGACAAGGAGTCGTCGGAATGCCCCGCTTCAAGCATTACAACTACGACCAAGATGCGATGGTCGTCATCAATTATCAGGAACAGCTTCAGCCTGGCACCTTTGAACATGCCGTTCATTATCTGATTGAACACAAGCTGGATTTGTCGGTGTTTCATCCCAAGTACCGCAACGACGACACTGGCCGCATGGCCTACGATCCGGCTATTCTTCTGAAGATCATCCTATTCGCCTATTCCAAAGGCATCACTTCCAGCCGCGAAATTCAGTGGTGCTGCGAAACCAACATCATTTTTAAAGCCCTGTCCTGCGATACCGTCCCGCACTTCACCACCCTAGCTAAGTTCGTTAGCAGCCACGCTGAGGAAATCGAAGAACTGTTCGAGCAGGTATTGTTGGTGTGCCATGAACAAGGGCTGCTGGGTAATGAGCTGTTTGCCATCGACGGCTGCAAAATGTCCTCGAACGCGGCCAAAGAATGGTCGGGCACCTTTAAAGAGTTGGGCGAAAAGCGGGACAAGCTGAAACGTCTGATTCGCCACCATTTGCGTGAACACCACGCCCGGGATGAGGCTGAAACCGAAGCGGAACTGGATCGGGATATCCGCCGCGCCAACACCATTCTCTCGCTGGATGAAGCGATGTCCAAAGTAGACCGTTTCCTAAAGACGAGCAGCCCAAGGATGGGCCAGGGGAAACGACGCAAGGAAGTGAAGAGCAACATCACCGATAACGAAAGCGGCAAGATGACCACCAGCAAGGGCACGATCCAGGGCTATAACGGCGTGGCCACGGTGGACAAGAAACACCAGATCATCATCGATGCCCAGGCCTTCGGCGAAGGGCAAGAACACCACACTTTAACGCCGGTGCTGGAGACGGTTCAGCAGCGTTATAAAAAGCTGGGCATTGCCGACAACGTCTACCAAACCGGCGCGATTGTCACCGCCGATACTGGCTTCGCCAACGAAGCGAACATGAAATACCTGCACGAACGACAGATCAACGGTTACATCCCGGACAATCGCTTCCGCAGCAGGGATCCAAAGTTCCAGAACCAGAAAGACAAATACGGAAAACGGCACCAAAATCAACCAGGCACAGGTTGGAAAAACATCATTCCGGCTAGCGAATTTCATTTCGATCCGGTGAGCCTCACTTGCATCTGTCCGGCGGGCAACGCCATCAGTTACCAAGGCACACGGGAAACCGAGAACGGTAAGACCCGGGTGCAATTCGAAGGTCGTCTGCTCCAGTGCAGGCATTGCCCAAAAAAACACCGATGCATGCAGAATCCGGCGTCAGCCAATCACCGCACAGGTTCTGGGCGGCAAGTCTCCTTCACCATCGCAAACAAACGGCTCCCGAACTACACGGATTGGATGAAGCATCGGGTAGATAGCCCGCAAGGCAAAGAAATATACAGCCACCGCATGTCGGTGGTGGAGCCCGTGTTCGGCAACATCAGTACAACCAAACGCCTGAACCGTTTTAGCCTCCGTGGAAAGCGAAAAGTGCAGGGGCAATGGCAGTTGTATTGCTTGGTGCACAATATTGAAAAACTGGCGAATTATGGGCAGATGGCTGCGTGAACAGGGCGAGGCAATGCGCCCAGAAATACCCTAGGGCACAAGGCCACGAGCGCCTGAACACTAAAATAGCGGGATTGAGGTCTATAAAGGGCAATCAATCCGGAAACTGGAAATTGCTGGGCGAACTGGCCGGCTAACACAAACGAGATTGTAGGCGGTGGAATGCTCGCTTGTTTTTGGGTTTTTCTACAGCCTCGTTAGATTGGAAAAAATGTTCACAAAAGACTCAGCATTTCTGAATTTACCGGCAGCTCTTAATCCGAAACAGGCCGTTTTCTTTGACGGAATGAGGCATTCGGCGCAGATCGTTAATCTGTCATATAGCCGGTTATGTAGGTCGTTAACCGAGCTGTCATTGGCAGATTCTGGAGTTTCAGAACAGTCTTCATTCACGCACGTTTTTCTTGATGCTTGGGCATTCATTGATGCCGCAGATAGGTTTAGGTGTCTCTGGGAAATGCAACCGAACTCAGACACTATTCCTAATACGTTTTCCCCAAAAGTTGTGCGTTCTCAGTTACAAGCTATTCGAGATATTCGAAATGTGTCGGCGCATATCGCACAAAAGATTGATCAGATTATTGCGTTGAATTCATCGGTTCTCGGTTCTATTAAGTGGGTCACCATGGAGAGCGAAAATCCGCTCAAATTGAAAACTCACTTCATACGCCCGGGAATAACGCGAGGAAACGTAAAAGCACAGTTTGCGATGCCCAGCGGGGATATTAGTTTTAACCAGGGGAGTGGGTGTATCTCATTGTCTGCTGGAAAATATGAAGCTAATTTGTCGGCTGCTTACAAAACTATATGGTCTGTCGTCGAATTTGCCGAAGCGACTCTCGCGAGTTCTATGCAACCGGCTACCTCGCAGGAGCGTATACCTATAGACATGTTTGGTTCAGCCGAGCTTGATACCAGTCAGTCGTGAGGGTTCAATCTAACAAGTGGCTGTTGTCGGACGCACCTACGCTAGCGCTCCGGTACGCCGCAAAGCCAAGGCGTTATTGCCCCATCCTCATCGACTATGCTGTAATACATTGTAGTCGCCAAATCCGAGGGTATAGTCATGAGTGTCACCACAGTTCGCCTTCAAGCCGAAGTTGAACAGCACCTGGAAGCAATCGCCGGCAGGCTGCACCGGAGCAAAGGCTGGGTAATCAACCAGGCATTGTCGGAATACATAGAAAAGCAGCAGCTTGAGCAAGAGCGGTGGAAACAAACGCTAGAGGCAATGGAGTCTGCCACCCAAGGCAAGGTTGTTGATGCCAGTGAGGTTCATAGCTGGCTTAATAGTTGGGGAGCCGACAACGAGCAGAGTGCACCGAGGTCAGGTAAGTGAAACTGGTTTACACGGATGAAGCCATCGAAGATTTGAAACGCTTAAGGGAGTTCATTGAAGTCCACAGTCCATCGGCGGCAGCCAGGATTGCCGCCGAACTGGTTGGCAAAATCGGACTGCTTCCGGACTTCCCTCTAATGGGCACACCAGTTGAAATGGCACCGGTGCCAGACTCTGTTCGAGATATGGTTTTCGGAAAATACGTCGTTCGATATTCACTTCATGCCAGTGTCATCATCATTCTCCGGGTATGGCATGGCCTTGAAGGTGAACGATAGTAATTTAACCAGGCGCGGCATCGTGTTGCCGCCAAATTTCTGAAGCTTCTGATACAGGTATTGAATACCTGGCCTGACTATTCGGCCCTCAACCATGGTTTATTTTGGAGTATGGAATTTTGGACCCGGTGAGTTTTGTGTTTTCCGGTGTCATACCAGCACCAGCTGTGGCGGGTGCGTCCGGAAAGTGTTTGTGCGAACCACAAGCAAAACCTCAGTCAGTTTTCCAGGTGTACGGTCAAGGCGGCCCAATTGTTCAATGCACTATGTTCACAATTGACAGCTTCAGGGTCAGACGACTGGAAACAGGTAAAAATCCAGAATATGTACTGCAATGCCGCTGTCTCTTTCAAACCAACGATTGCCAATATAGGTTCCGCGCAATCGCCTGATCCGTTGGATGAGGCGCGTCAGGCATGCAATGTGGCGACGGTTGCCGCTATGGGCAATAGTGATCCCAGATTGGCGAGGGAGCGCGATAAGGCCTGTGAGAATTATCGCGAGTTGAAGGAACAATAAGAAAACCGAAACAGACCTGTTTGCCAAC
>NZ_JBFHJO010000089.1:0-2986 GCF_041595835.1 Marinobacter sp.
TCAGTGGAACGCATTTGAGCTGATTTACGGTGGCCTGCAGCGTGATACAAGCTTGCTGTACCAGCGTGAAGCGCAAAGGCTCGAAGCTTTGTATGGTACAACTGACAACCAAACCGTTTCCGGCTATGACAAATTTGGTGTGTCGCAAGCGCAAATGACGCTGATTAAGTTCTACGACCAGATCATGGGCGCCAGCCGCATGTCGCTGGTTGCAGAAGTAGGCGCTACCTATATTCACGACCTGCCAGGCAAAGACGAGGCCCGTTACGGCCGCTCCGGTACCTTCGGTATTGGTGTGTTACCTGATGGACAGTGTGAGGCCGGTGAGTCAGCGAACATCAATATAGCTAACTGCACCAATGATGGTTTTGTGACTGATTTCTCGTGGGGATACCGTGCCCGTTTGATCTGGGATTACCCGAACGCGATTGCGGGAATCAACCTGTCTCCGGCGCTTGCGTGGAGTCATGATGTGAAAGGGTATGCGCCGCAACCTGGTGGTGCCTTTAGCGAAGGCAATAAATCGATAGGTCTGTCTCTGACGGGTGTTTATCAGAATAAAATTACCGGTAACGTCGGTTATACCAACTACTTTGGTGGCAAACCGTATAATGAAATGACTGACCGTGATTTCGTAAGCGCCAGCGTTTCTTACTCATTCTGAACCGGACGGAAATTGTTCAACGAGGTAACTTAAATGAAACTGAACAAGAAACTATTGGCCACAGGTGTACTGGCTGCGAGCCTTTGTGCTGGCCAGGCCTGGGGTGCGGTTTCTGCCGGCGAAGCAGCCAAGCTGGGTGACACCCTGACTCCTATGGGTGCAGAAAAAGCTGGCAACGGCGGAGCTATTCCAGCGTGGACGGGCGGCCTTACAACGCCGCCAGCCGACTATAAAGGCGATGGCATCTATGTAGATCCATTCCCGAGTGAAACGGCTGAATTTGTTATAGATCAAAGTAATGTTGATCAGTACGCAGACAAGCTGTCACCAGGCCAGGTGGCGATGATTCGTCAGTACCCGGATTACAATATTCCTGTGTACAAGACACATCGTACGGCGACCTATCCTCAGGACGTGATGGATGAAACCATAGAAAATGCCACGACTGTTGAATTGATCCAGAACGGCAACGGGCTGGGTGGTTATGAGAATGCTACGCCATTTCCGATTCCTCAGAATGGGCTTGAGGTTATCTGGAATCACATTACCCGTTACCGTGGAGGTTCAGTCCAGCGTAATGTAGGGCAAGTGACGCCGACAGCCAGTGGTGATTTCTCAGTGGTGAAGTTTCAGGATGAGCTGACCTGGAACACTTACCTGGACGATTATGAGAAGGGTCAGGATGACAACGTCCTGTTTTACTTTAAACAAGCCATTACTGCGCCAGCTCGATTGGCCGGTAACGTTCTCCTGGTTCATGAAACCATAGACCAGGTTAAAGAGCCTCGTCGTGCGTGGGTTTATAACGCCGGGCAGCGCAGGGTTCGCCGCGCACCTCAGGTTGCTTACGATGGACCGGGTACAGCTTCAGATGGCATGCGTACCAGTGATAACCTGGACATGTTTAACGGAGCTCCGGACCGTTACAACTGGGAACTGATCGGCAAGAAGGAAATGTACATTCCGTACAACTCCTACAAGTTGATTGATCGTAACCTTGGGTATAGCGACATCATCAAGGCTGGCCATATCAACCAGAGCCTGACTCGTTACGAATTGCACCGTGTATGGCACGTGCGCGCTACCTTGAAAGAAGGTGAGCGTCATGTATATGCGCAGCGCGACTTCTATATTGACGAAGATTCGTGGCAGGCTGCAGTTATCGACCATTACGATGGGCGTGGTGAGTTGTGGCGTGTAGCAGAAGCTCACAGCATGCAGTTTTATGACAAAGACGTGCCATGGTATGCCATAGAGGTGTTGTATGATTTGCTCTCTGGCCGTTATCTGGCGCTTGGCCTGACGAACGAAGAGAATAATCCATATTCTTTTGGTGTTGACCGCCAGGCTCGTGACTATACACCGGCGGCATTGCGCCGGGCGGGTACACGTTAAGTCGCAGGTTGTTTGTGTTGTAAAAACGGCGGGCCTATCGGGCCCGCCGTTTTTTTTGCCCGGGGAAAACTCTGGTTTTACTCAAACATTGTGCCCGTGCGTTGAAAATTCGCCGCATACACTTCTTATACTCGTCAATTTTTTGCAGATTGCCTACCGTTTAGTTTACCCTTCCTCTGTGCGATTCATACTAAAGGCGTACTCAACGTAGGCCGTCAGTTAGATACAACATTGAATCATTGCTTTTACCGGGTAGCTTAAATTTCCGACCCGGATTTGAGTGGGGCAGAGCGTGAAATCTTTGAGTGAAGGCTGTGCAGCCAATGATGAATTCCAGAGTGCCAATGCAGGTCTTCAGCATGGCGAACTGGTTCGTGACCTTCTGGAGTCCCGGCTTCAATTACCCGCGATACCGATAGACAGGTTGTCGCGCCCGGAATTGGACAGTGAAATTCGTGATGCTCTTAACCCTGGTAAGGTGCTTTTCATTGAAGCTCCCAGTGGTTATGGCAAAACGCACTCACTGGTGAGTGCGTTGACAAACTCATCAGGCAGTAACAGCCAACCCTCGGTACGTTGGGTTTCTTTAAGTGCGGCTGATAACGCCCCTTCCAGGTTTCTTTCGGTGTTGGCGTCTGCCATGGCGCTCTCGGATTCTCCCCAGCGCAACAACGGAAGCTTTGAAGATCACCTGGCGTTGATGCTGGTATCCAAAGCCCGGAAAGTTGAGGGGCAGCATGAAGTTCTGGTGCTGGACAATGCTCAGTACCTTACCAACCCGGCTGTTACTGGATTGCTTCACCATTTGGTTACTCACATTCCGGCTAATCTGGCTGTCGCCATGGTTTCGCGCCTGCCCATGCCGTTTGAAAGTCATACGTTGCAATTGAATGGAGATTTTAAACGGATAGGTGTTGAGCGGTTAGA
>NZ_JBFHJO010000090.1:0-2724 GCF_041595835.1 Marinobacter sp.
TCAGCCCTTCGTCGTCCAGGTTGTGGGAAAGGTTCGTCGCTCCGTGTGGGTCGATCGGGCACTCTACCGCCGGCGTTTCGAGGTTGGCCTCCTTCGCTGATTCCAGGATTTCCCGGTAATCAATCTCGCTTCCGTCAGTGGCGTCCAGGTGGCCGGACTCTACCCAGCCCTGGAACCGCTCACTCATGCGGCGATCCTCGCCATCGAAGACCGTATCCTCTGGCACCCAGAACTTGGGAGAAACGCTGTAGTAGTGCGTCTTCCCGTCTATTACCCGGGTGAACACGCGGGCCATGCTGTTCATATCAAGCTTGCGCGCCAGGTCGAATGCCAGGATGCATTCCTCACCACGGAACTGCTCGATGGTCAGAGACCGGTCCTCGCACTTGGCCCAATCCTCCATATTGAAGAATCCCTCCTTCGAGGAAACCCACACATTGAGGTGCTTGGTTTTGTAACCGTTGGCCATGCGGGCCCGAGCTACAGCTTTGTCGCGCCGGCTGCGCAGATACTCCATGCTGACTGAGACGCCAGCATTAGGGTTGGCCTTCAGGATGGCCTCATCGCTGGTCCAGTCGTCACCTTTGTCGATGGTGTATATGATCGCGAAAAGGTCGTCGTCCTGGCTGGTTCCTTCCAGCATTTCGATTGCCCTGTCGCGCATTTCATAACACGGCCCAGCGATGTCGAATCCGGCTGTAGTGATGACCAGGACCATAGGCTGAGAGCGGGCCCCCATGCCGGTCACCATGGTGTCGTACAGCCTTGAATCCCTGTGTTCGTGGTACTCGTCCACGATAGCCATGGATGGACTGGACCCGTCTCCGGGGTCACCGATTACAGGCTCAAACTTTCCGCCATCAGGCAGGGCCAGCTTCTTTGCCCATGGAATGATCCCGAACCGCTTCCTGAGATTCGGCAGTTTGCTGACCATTGCCTTAGCAGGCTCGAATACCTCCTTGGCCTGCTTCTCGCTGGTCGCTCCACAGTAGACCTCGGCGCCGTATTCGTTATCAGCACATAGGGCGTACAGCCCGGTGGCGGCGGCAATGATCGATTTCCCGTTTTTGCGGGGAACCTCTATGTACGCCTCCCGGTAACGCCGGGTCCGGTCCTTTTTCTTCACCCATCCGTACAGGGTGGAGAACATGAACAGCTGCCACGGTTCAAGCTTAATCAGCTGCTTCCCACGCGCCCATTTGTCCTTGGTGTGTGGTAGCAGTTGAACGAATTTGCAGATCCGCTCTCCGGCGTCCCTGTCGAACTTGTACGGGTAGCTCTTGGCCTTCGCCGCTTTCAGGTCATCCAGGTGGCGCTTGCAGGCAGCCTTCACGTAACTGCAAGCCAGTATCCGGCCGGCGACTACATCACGGGCGTACTTCTGGGCCGCGTTTACGTTCGGATATGCGGCCATGGTCAGAACTCGTCGAATTCGTTGCCCTCGTCGTTCCCGCCACTATCGGATCCTCCGCCGAGCATTCGGATACGGGTTAGCGGGTCGAGCCCCAGCAATGATCCGGTCCGGGTCAACTGGGCTATGCAATCGTTTCGCACGTTGACGTATGGGGACTTTTTGACGCTACCGTCAGCAGTAGGCTCGACCATCCCGCGGGCCGCAATCTTAGCCTCGGCCTGCAGCATGTACGCGAATGAATTGCAGTAGGCAATCAGGAGCGGCGCGTCCTCAAGCTCGAACGTTCCACGCTGAATCAAAATTTTTGATTGCGTCTTCCATAGCCGAACGGCCACCTCGTCGATCAGCTCGGACGGCGGATTGATTCTCGTCAGCGAGCTTTTATGGTCGGCCTGGGTCTTCCGTTTCCGCCCGCCCCCGGAGGCGCGGACCGGTGCTGCATTGGTCATTGGGCCCCCAGAAAAAAGTTCGTTATTTCTCACGCATAAAAAAACGACTGAGGGCGCGGTGTCCGTAGGCGAAACCTACAGAGATTTACCCACCCCCCCTATCTGAATCACGCTTTCTGCCTCGCTCTCGCAGACTCTCTCTGAGTCTTCTCTTTGTGGCAGGAGCCGCATATAGCCTCGAGGTTGCTGGCCTCTGTAGGGCCTCCCTCGGCCTCTGGGATGATGTGGTCTACTTCACTTGCTGGAACGGATAGTCCATTCCGCTTGCACGTCTGGCACAGATACTTGTCACGCTTCAGGACAGCATCACGGAGCCGGCGCCATGGTCTGCCACCTCTGCCGCGTCCTGCCCGGCCTCTGGTCCAGCTATTAGCAAGGTCGGCATGCTCTTCGCAGTAGCCGTGCTTCTCCCGTGTCGTACGCTTGCACAGCTTTGCCCGGCAGGGCTTTGCAGTCCTCAGAGGCATGGCGGAGTATCAAGATACTGTTCAGGCTTAGTCTCTTCACTGTCCAGGCCTTCGGCATCAGCCATGGCCATGATCAGTGCTGCATTGCTGTCTGCCAGGCGATTGATTGCGTCTGTCTGTTGCTGAAGCGCTGCAATGAGCTGATTGAATTGTTCGGTATCCATGCCTACTCCATGATCCGTTCCACTGCGTCAACCAGTCCGTTATGGCGTGTTGCGCAGTCGTGGTAGACCGATGCGGTCTCTTTGATAACGATGGCCACGTCTGCGCCGGTACCGTCAGTCAGCTGCGCCGGAACCTTCGGGCACTTCGTAAGGAGCGTTTGCTGGTCCGGGGACAGGCTCACCCCGTAGCGCAGCATTGAGCACCCCGACAAGGTCAGGCTCAATACACA
>NZ_JBFHJO010000091.1:0-2546 GCF_041595835.1 Marinobacter sp.
CGGGACAGCGATCTACTTCGCCGATCCACACAGTCCCTGGCAGAGAGCCATCAATGAGAACACCAATGGCCTCTTGCGGCAGTACATGCCCAAGGGGACGGATCTGTCGGTGTTCAGCCAGGATGACCTGGACGCCATAGCCTTCCAGCTGAATACCCGACCTCGAAAACGTCTGGGCTTCAAGCCGCCGCTGGAAGTCTTTATGGATCTCATCAAGCGAACGCAGGATACGCCATCAGGCGTTCATTAACTCGGGTGTTGCACTTAGAGTTGGTGTAGTGGTCAACTAATCCCGGACAGTATTTTAAGGTTTTCCTCAGCCGCAACGGGCGAAATGCCGTCGTTGAATGTGTGAGGTCGTTGCCGGTTGTAATAGTCCATCAGATAGCCACCAACATCTTTTTTGGCCTCAGGCAGATTCCGATATCCCAGGGCCGGTATCCATTCAGATTTCAGACTCCGGAACAGTCTCTCCATCGGTGCGTTGTCCCAGCAGTTGCCACGTCGGCTCGTGCTTTGGGTCATTCGATAGCGCCAGAGCCTTTGACGGAACTTACGGCTGGCATATTGGCTCCCCTGATCCGAGTGGAACATGACTTTCTCCGGTTGGCCACGTTGCTCCCAGGCGTGATCGAGAGCTTTTACAACCAGGTCCGCATCCGGACTTGATGACATCGCCCAGCCAACAACACGCCGGGCATATAGGTCCAACACAACCGCCAGATAACTCCATCGCTGGCCACTCCAGATGTAGGTGATGTCACCACACCAGGCCTGGTCGGGCCGCTCTACTGCAAACTCACGATTCAGATGGTTCGGGATATCCGGCCGTTCAACGGTAGCCTGCTTGTAAGCGTGAGGGCCTGGCTGCTTACAGATCAGCCCCAGCTCGCTCATCAGTCGTCGAACCTTGAAGCGACCGACGACAGTGCCTTCCTCGCTGAGCAGGCTTTTGATTGTTCGGCTGCCAGCGGAACTGCGACTCCTGGTGAACAGGCGGTTTACCTGAGCCCTCAGGGCCATACGCTCTACATCAACGTGGTTCCGCCGATGGCGATACTCGTAATAACTTGAACGACTGATATCAAACGCATTGCAGACCATTTCAACAGGCATTCGCTCACTCAATTGGTCTATCAGCGCGTACGATTCATGTCGTCCGACATCAAGAGAGCGGTAGCCTTTTTTAGTATGTCTTTCTCCTGTTCAAGGCGCTTGCAGCGGGCTTCCAGCTCCTGAATACGGCGCTGTTCCGGGGTTAATGCCTTGCCCTTCGGGGTGACACCGTCACGCTCCTCGGTCAGTTGGCTAACCCAGCGCCGGATAGCGCTTTCACCAATTCCCAGGGACACGCTCGCCTGGGGAATCGTGTAACCTTGATCCAGCACCAAGCTGGCCGCTTCCTGTTTAAACTCAGGAGAAAAAGAACGTCGCTTTCTGGTCATCAGACACCTCGTTTATGGTGGCGATATTACCACCTACGTTGGTGTCCGGAATCATTGAACCACTACATGGAGACCGCCCACCGTTTTCTTTAAGGTTAGGCAACGTGGTGGATGGTGCTATCTCTCCCGGGCTAACGCTTGGCTTTGCGGCGTGCCGGAGCGCAGCGTAGGTACATCCGCCAACAGCCACTGGTTATGTGATGGTAGCTCAATCTGGCAGCCCCTCGAACTCTGGCACGTCCCCTAACTCCTCATCCCAACCAGCTTTGCTGGATGAAAAAATTTGCGCTGTCGGCACCATAGAGATTTTAGTATCCAGGCACCCTGCTGGTACGACCAGCAAGCCTGCACTCTGAGTGTTTGGCAGTGCTGAACCACAGAGCTTGCAAAAGCTTTTGCTATGACGAGTGCCTGGAAGCGTATAGGAAGTCACAGCATCTGCACCCGACCGCCAGACCAATTTAGCTAACTGCGAGAATAGGTTTGCCGCATGAGCCGAACCCGTATCTTTTTGGCAATGCTGACAATTGCAAAGGTAAAAGCTATCGAAGTCACCTATTACCTCAAAGCTCACAGTGCCACACAGGCAAGAACCGAAATAATTAGACATCAGAATCTCTTCCATGGCCCGTCGGTGAAATACACATAACGAGGCTGTAGAAAAACTCGATTCCGAGCCCTTCCCAACCCCTAATTCCTCTCATTTTTATCATGGCCATCGGCTGGCCGATTCCGGTGATTTCGATGTTCAGCCATCCGCTTCGGCCTTTTTTGAGGCTCCTGACGTCGGCATTGATGGTTTCCAACAGGCGCCTTTCCGGGACTCCGCCTTCGGCATTACGCCGCCATCTGTCCATAATTCGCCAGTTTCTTTATATTGTGCACCAGGCAGTATAGCTGTCACTGGCCCTTCACCTTCCTCATTACCCCGCAAACTAAAGCGATTAAGGCCCTTGTTCGTGCCGACGGCTCGACTCCTTATCTGTTTTCGTGATCCTATAAAAACCTGGTCAGATTGGGTTTTTTCTACAGCCTCAACGCCGCGCTAATAGGCGTGACGTTAGGAGCGTCCTTATTGAGCATCCTGTTCACTGTTGTCGC
>NZ_JBFHJO010000092.1:0-2078 GCF_041595835.1 Marinobacter sp.
AAGCGCTGCCGGCCCAGGAGCCCTGGGCAAGCATGGTGAATGTCGGAAGTTGGTGAGAGCCTGGCCAGGGCTGGGTCTTATCCATGTGTCGTTGGCGCATCCCCCACAGCGCCATGACTTCTTCTTTCGTGGGCTCGACCCAGCTCAGGGACGTCTGGCTGAATTGTTTTAAGGTGTAGCGATGCACAAAGAAGATACCGCCCCCTCGTAACTACCAACGGACTGAGGCTGCAGCCTGGGTAATCCCCCCTAAAAACCGGGGTGCTCAAAAGTAGAATTTTCCGTAAGCTAAACGCAGGGAGATTCTGCATGAAGAAATCACGTTTTTCCGATAGCCAGATCATGGCGATCCTGAAGCAAGCTGAAAACGGCGTGCCCGTTCCTGAGTTATGCCGCGAACACGGTATGAGCAACGCCAGCTTCTATAAATGGCGTGCAAAGTTCGGCGGCATGGATACCTCCATGATCAAGCGCATGAAAGAGCTTGAGGATGAGAACCGGCGGTTGAAGAAGATGTATGCCGAAGAACGGCTCAAGTCTGAGTTGCGCAAGGAAGCTCTTGAGGGAAAGTGGTAAAGCCATCTCTCCGTCGCGAGATGGCGCACAAAGCCGTTGCCGCTGCTCGTTGTAGCATTCGCCAAGCCTGCGAGGTCTTCAGTGTCAGTGAGTTCTGCTATCGCTACCGGGCTAAGCTCAGTAGTGAAAATGCCGAGATCGCGGATCTGTTGGTGCGCTTAACCCATAACCAGAGAAACTGGGGTTTTGGTCTGTGTTTTCTGTACCTGCGCAACGTGAAGGGTTATCCCTGGAACCACAAACGCGTTTACCGAATCTACCGAGAACTGGAGCTGAACCTACGTATCAAGCCTCGTAAGCGGCTGGTACGTGAGAAACCCGAGCCATTGTCGGTGCCCACGACCATCAACACCAGCTGGTCCATGGACTTCATGCACGACCAGTTAGAGGATGGCCGAAGTTACCGGCTGTTCAATGTGATTGACGATTACAACCGGGAAGGTCTTGGGATTGAGGTAGATCTGTCACTGCCCTCTGAGCGTGTTATCCGGGCTTTGGATCAGATCATCGAGTGGCGGGGAAAACCCATGCAAATTCGCTGCGACAATGGCCCGGAATACATCAGTGCCACCTTGGCTGCCTGGGCTAAGAAGCAGGATATTACACTGGTCTTTATCCAGCCCGGCAACCCGCAACAGAATGCGTATATCGAGCGTTACAACCGCACCGTGCGTTATGACTGGCTGGCCCAATACCTATTCCGCTCGATTAATGAGGTTCAGGAATATGCAACGCAGTGGCTATGGACCTACAATAATGAACGACCAAATATGGCCCTCGGAGGCATTACCCCACAACAGAAACTGGCCATGGTGGCCTAGGCTCTACTTTTGATGTCCTCTTAAAATGGGGGGATTACATATTGACTTTGTACCCGCTTTTATTAATGAAACCCATGACTATTATATCTCCATCATTAGCAGCACGAATGCCTTGATCAATCGCATTGATAAAAATGCTGTGGTACTCCTGATCATCCAGGCTTACATCCACGATGAGTTCGGCAGCATCCTCTAGAGATTGCTGATTCACCGAAGACGCAAAAGTTTTCGAGAGATTACTTTCCCAACTTACATTCGCCATGGCCATAAACACTTCGGCAACAATTGCCTGACATCTTCCACTTAAACAACAGGATTTAGTTTACATGCCCCTGCTAAACCGGACACAACCTCGGGCTTCACGTCACTACGAGATTCTGTCGTTTATTCAAAATCTAGTAGGCTGGAATAGCTCTTTTCAATTCGATAGAACCCGGTTGAAGAGAAAAGTGCCAATCACGCGCTCCGTCTACCGGTTCGTCTGAAACACAAACAATCGAAACGCCAAGTTTTGGACGCTTGGTTAGATAGTAAAAGGAAAATCCAGATGGCGGTTGCACGCTTTTACAGTCGCCACTCTTAGCTTCTATGACATATAACTTTTCCTATCCAGGGCCGTTACCTGATAGCGCAAAAATACAGTCAAGTTGTTCGTCTAAAGCGTACGCTCCTATTGCCTTG
>NZ_JBFHJO010000093.1:0-2014 GCF_041595835.1 Marinobacter sp.
CAGGGTTCGGGCCACCCACTCCGGGTTTTCACCAGAAGCCAGCAGCAGCGTTGCTGCCGTATGCCGGGTCTGATAGGGCCTGCGTTTCTTGAGCTTCAGGGCTTCCAGCAACGGATACCAGACACGCTTGGTCACGTTGTTGTGATCCAGTGGCAGCCCCTGCCGGTTACAGAACACGAACTTGCTGAGTTTGCCTGTAGCTTCATACTGAGACTTGAGTGCCTCGTACACCGGTCCGAACATGGGAATTTCCCTCTGGGAGCCATCGGTTTTGGTGTACTCGGTCTGGCCGTTGATCAGGGTTTCACGGACCAGAATTTCGCGTTTATCAAAATCCACATACTCCCACTTGAGGCCATCAATCTCGCCGGTACGCATACCTGTGTAGAACCGGACCTGGTAATAGTTCCGGTAATCTTCCCGCACGTGCCGGATGATCCTCTCCACCTCGGCCAGTGAGAAAGGCGCTATGTGCACTTTCTTCTGCTTCAGCGGCTTGATGTTGCGATAGGGATTTGTGAAGTCATACCGGTCGGCCGCTTCAGTCAGGATCATTCTGAGAATTGCCATGTGGCTGTTGATGGTTTTCGGAGCCATCAACCCACCAACTCCCCTGCCCTTGCGCTTGGCCATCCGGTTACGGGCAGCGAGCACATCGGCCTTGGTAATGTCACCGACCCGTTTGTTCCTGAATGCCGGTTTCAGAGAACTTCCAAGAATGGACTCCACATTACGGGTGTGAGAGTTCCGCCACTGGATTCGGGACTCTTGGAACCATTGATCGGCGAATTCGGCAAAAAACGGCGTCTCAGCAGCCCCACCAGCTACGCCTTCCAATCCGCCCAATCCCCCCGCAGCGGAAAACTTTTCAAGGTTTTTACTGCCCGGGAAAAACTCGGCATAGTCGAAGTCACCAACCAGGATTTTTGCCTCCATACGTTGAATCAGCATTTCCAGCTTCTTACGATTGCGCATGGTGTCATTGAGGAGAGTCTGCTCCCGGCACCTCACCCCCTGATACGTGAAATCAATAAAAAGCTTTTTCGTGTCTGCCCGCACCCTCACCTTAGCCATGACAAACACCTCCGTTTGCCATGGGAATGGCCAGATTGTTCTGAGCCAGACCAAGCATGTCCTCTTCAATGATCTCCCAGATGTACAGGATCTTCCTCCCACCGAACGGGCGGATGTAATGCTTCCCTTCCAGAAGAACGCTATCCTTCAAGCACTGACGGATGGTGCGGGGGTCATATTTGATACGCTCTGAGAGCTCTTCTGTTGTCAGGTATGTGTTGTTCATGAGAATATCCCCTAAGCCAGATTAACGATCATTTGATAACATTTGTTATCGCCTGATCATCAATATACGCCCTTTGTTGATAATCTCAATAGGCGTTTGATTATTTTTTTCATCATTCGAGAATATTAATGATCCGCTTTCATTTGAAGGAACTGATCGCAGACAAGGAATTCACCGAGAAACGCAGAATCACAATTGGGGAGATTGCCAAGGAGACGGGCATCAATCGCATGACCCTATCCAAAATCATCAACCACCCAGGGCACAGCACGGTGACAGACAATATTGATAAGCTCTGCAACTACTTCGATTGTCGAGTAGAGCAGTTGATCACCCACATCAAAGAAGATTCAGACGAATCAAAAACCTCAGAGAGTGAGGAATGATTGTTCGACTTTGGGGATGGGATACATGCATATGGTCCCGTGCCCCGAAAAGACTTACGGTCCAAATTCTAAAACGCCGATAATCCAGAGTTCAGAAATTGGCACGCACAGGGCACGGTGAGGGCACGGAGAATTTTTCAGAAGCAGAAAGCAAGAAAGGCAAACCAGTAAGTTACTGATTTGCCTTTCTTTTATATGGTAGCGGGGGCTGGATTCGAACCAACGACCTTCGGGTTATGAGCCCGACGAGCTACCAGACTGCTCCACCCCGCATCAAACTGGTTGTTTTTCAGGGACTTGCCTGATCAACGTGGCACGCATGATACGG
>NZ_JBFHJO010000094.1:0-1917 GCF_041595835.1 Marinobacter sp.
ACGGGCGCGATCGTCGTGCGCTTGCTCGCCTCCCAGGTCTTCAAGCGAGTCCGGTGTAGCCAGCACATTCCTCGGTCGTCAGCTGTAACAAAATACTTCCGCTGGCAACCCTCAACGCAACAGTCTTTGAGCCTGTCTCGGCCCGCCTTACCTGCAAGATCGATTTGGAGGCGATGAGCCGATTTAGCTTCGGCCTCTTGCACTGTACGGGATTTACGCCAGCCGCAGAGGGTACAGCGAATTGTCTGCAAGGCATAGGCCTCAATGTTTTCAGTAAGGTCCTGCAGGTGACTCCTGCTGGCTCCACAATGAGGACAGTGCATGATCAGGCCCTCCCGCAGTCGGTTAATTCTTCCTTAGGATATTCAGAAATCATCTCATTATTCCTTCCATGCCAACCAACCCCAGACCGCCAGTCCCAGGTAGACCGCAAACAACACCGACTGTGCCCATTGCCCTAGCCCCAGATTAACCACCGCCAGGCCAAGGTTCGAGATCGCCCAGAAAACAAAGCCCCGTCGGTTCTTCCGCACATTCAGCACAGTCCCGATCAAGGCAACCGCAACCAGCAGCCAGGTCATTGACCCACCGCACAAGAAAGCTTATCGGATAACCCGAGTCCCGACCTCAAAAACTTCCAGCCCAGAAACTGTCAATAGCCGCCCTAAGCCCATCCTCCTGAAACACTCCACCCTCGCCCTCGGCGTTTTCCATCCACAATTTCCCGCCACGCAGCCGACGTATCTTGTAGTCTCCTATCCTTACCCCCTGCGCTGTAAATGGCTTAGGCGGTACACCTCCCACGCCCTGCTTCAAGGCCGAAAGCCTTCGAATCCCCTTGATAGACGTTACCGCCATATCAAACAGTTCATCGATTTATCCATGCCGGCCGCTCACATCCCGAACAACAACCGCCTCCCGGTATTCGTCAAACTCCCCAGCCACCGCATCAAAAACCCGATCCTCATCATAATCAGACCAGTCCCCATGGATCTGAATGCTCCTCCTGATCAGGTCCAAGACCTTTTCCAATAATGGCCGAAACTCGGCGAAATCGACTGCCACTTCGGGCTCTACGCACACAACCCTCTGGTTCATAACTATAAATTCCCCATAACTGAGACTGTAGCCTTACTTTTGGGCAACCATCCCAAGGGACACAGATGGTTGCCCGATAGCTCACGCGATGACTACGACCTCTTCCGGAACATTGTCTCGCAACCACTGCCGAATCCGCTGAATAGCCTCCAGCTGCCAGGCCCCACCGTCCGCTTCGAACAACGCGACAGCCGGTCGGCCAGTAGTCGTACCATTCCCGCTTTTAAGGCGAAAAACAAATCGGCCAGGAGGCTGCTCGATCTCGTTAAAGCTACGGTAAGGCGATAGCACAACCGGGTTCGGCACCAAGCACTGTTGTACTCGGCCGATACCGCTCTTCGCCGTCACCTGCTGCGACACACCATCATCCGCGTAGACCTGAATCAGGTCATCCGTGATCGTCCCCACTAGCTGCAGGATCTGCGCGGTCAATTCGTCCTGGACAAACTTCGCTTGCAGTTCGATGATAAACGTTTCGATGTCCATGTACTTACCGAAAGGAAAAACCGGCATCACATGTGAAACCTCCAAATACGGCATCCGTTGAACAAATGGCCCAGAAAGGCGAGAAAACACCTGAACCATCGTTGGACCCTCAATATGGATCAGTACCGTATCCAGGTCATGACCATCCGGATTTTCTCCCAGATAGTCCTTGATCCCGGTCAGAGTATTTAGGCCCACAGCCTGAGGTTCCGGCAGCAACACCGGCGAAATATGTTTGTCCGTATAGCTTCGTTCATCAAAAACCAGCGTTTGCACTCCGGCCAAGCTCAAAATCTTTTCAATTGCTTGTTTAATCACTTCGCACCTCCCGCT
>NZ_JBFHJO010000095.1:0-1709 GCF_041595835.1 Marinobacter sp.
ATGACCGTCAGAATAATTGCGGCTACAATAGGTACACCAGCTTTAAGAAACCATACAAATAGTACAGTAGTGAAACTAACTTGTGATCCCAAAGACATATCAATGCCTTCCGATAAAATAACTAAAGTTTGACCTAGAGCTAAAATCATCAAAGGTGACGCCTGTATCAAGACATTTGAAATATTTCTTGTAGACATATAATCATCAGATATAAAACTAAAAACTATTATTATGCATATCTGAAAGATGAATTAGGTATGAATAGAAGTTATCTTTTAAGATATTCTTACTTTGTTCCAGGTTCAGAAAAAATCGAAATAGTCAAAGAATTGAAAAATTTGCCTAACAATTTGCTCCACACGGACGGTTGATACAGGTGTGATGTTCGATAAAAGGTCTGTGCTATGCCAGTGGCCCAGCGCCGCCGGTGAGCTTAACCGTTAGGCTTCAGAGTTACCCACGAAAAGTGGACACCCTCACCAATTCGATTAAGATCGAACGGGAGGTGTCAAGATGACCAGGAAAAGAGCCAAGTCGTACCCCGAATCGTTCCGTCGTCAAGCTGTTCAGCTAGCCGATCAGCCGGGCAGGACCGCCGCCGATGTTGCCGAGGAACTGGGAATCCATGTCGGCCAGATCTACAACTGGCGCACCCAGTTCAACAAACTCTCCAAAAAGCAGTTTACAGTGGCCGACGGCACGAACTATTCCAAGGAAGAGCTTGCCGAAATCCGTAAGCTGAAAAAGGAGATCGCGGACCTCAAGGAGGAGCGTGATTTCCTAAAAAAAGCGACGGCGTACTTCGCGAAGGCCGACACGCAAAATACGCCCTGATCAAGTCCTGTCGGTTTGAATTCCGAATCTCCATGATGTGCCGGGTGCTGTCCGTTTCCCGCTCCGGGTTCTACACCTGGCTCAATCGGCCGATGAGCCGACGCGATCAGCGCAGAGCGCTGGTCGGCGTGGCGGTCGAGGCCACCTATCACCAATTCAAGAAGCGCTACGGTGCCCCCAGGTTGACCACGGAACTGAATGCCCAGGGCATCTCCTGCAGCCCCAATCATGTCGCGGAGTTGCTGAGGGAGCGTGGTCTGCGGGCACGAAACGGCAAAGGATTTCGCTACTCGCCCCGCACCGAGGCCATGACCAACGTCAACACCAACGTGTTGCGGCAAGACTTTGCAGCGAAGGCCCCCAACCTGAAATGGGTCTCGGACATTACCTACATCAAGGTTGGGCGGACCTGGATGTATCTGGCCGCTGTGATGGACCTGTTTTCGCGCAAGATCGTCGGCTGGAGCCTGGATACCCACATGCGGGAGAGCCTGGTGCTGGAGGCCTTGGACATGGCCACTTCCCGAAGAGAGCTCAAGCCCGATGCGCTAATCCATTCGGACCGAGGCGTACAGTATCGAAGCAACGAGTACCAGGAAACCTTGAAAAACCATGGGCTGCAGTGCAGCATGAGCCGCAAGGGGAACTGCTGGGACAATGCGGTGATGGAGTCCTTCTTCAGCCGCTTGAAGGTTGAGCTCATTTACGCCGAGAATTACAAGTTGGTCGATGAGGCACGAACAGGAATTTTTGAATACATCGAAATTTTCCACAACAGGAAGCGCCGCCACTCATCCCTCGGAAACGTCAGCCCGCACGAGTATGAGCAGCAGTTTGAGAAGTTAACCGTGTCCACTTTTAGTGGGTAAGACCAG